>JAFABB010000015.1 GCA_023426245.1 Bacillota bacterium | reverse complement strand
ATCCGCCAAGTATTCGCAGGATTATCTATACTACAAATATCATTGAGAGTTTTCATCGCCAATTACGTAAAGTCACTAAAAGCAAGAGCATATTTCCTACCGATGAAGCCTTACTGAAAATGCTTTACCTGGCAACTCAGGATGTATTAATTAAATGGACTGGCCGGATTCCGAGCTGGGGTCAAGTCTTGCTACAGTTATCAATCTGTTTTCCCGACAAAGTTAAACCCCATCTATCTTGATGTTTTTGGCTAAAAGCAGAAAGTTATTGACAGACTCAAGGGAGGAGGAAGAAAAGGAGGAGCCTGCTTACCGGGCGCCGGTCCTTTTTAGCAGCTCAATGACTGCTTTCACCCTGGTTCGTTTCGCGTGAATCAAAGCGGTATTCCCGCGTTGGTCTTTGATATTGAGATTGGCCTTCTTTTGTAAAAGGAATCGCACCATGTTCAGATCGCGGTTGCGACAGGCTATCATCAGGGCTGTGTCACCATATAAATCCTGTGCATTTACCAAAGCACCGTTAGCAATCAATAAGGCCGCGAGTTGACGATTACCGGCACTGGTTACGGTCATTAAGGGGGTAGTGCCGTCCCCGGGATCGCGATGATTAACATTGGCGCCGTTTTGGATGAGTAGTTTGACGATCGCCATGTTTTCCTTTGTGAAAGCATAAAACAAAGGCGTTAAACCATCCCGGCTTTCCCCATTGACATCGGCGTGATGTTTCACAAGCAGTCTGGCGGTCTCCAAATACCCATAAGCGCAACTTACCATTAAAGGAGTCAGATGGTCTTTTTTGGTTTTATGGTTAATATCGGCATGATTCTTGATGAGTATGGCGGCTATATCCGCATGGCCTTTCATCGCCGCATAGGACAAGGCGGTCTCACCTTCCGGATCTTCGGCGTTTACGTCGGCCTTACTTTTTAGAAGCAGTTTCACGATGCCGGTATGGCCGAGGTTTGCGGCTAGCATTAACGGCGTGCTCCCTGTGGAGTTCCTTTGGTCAATATCGGCCCCTTTTTTTAAAAGGGATTCCACGTTACGGATGTTATGGTTGGCGATGGCCGACATCAAGTTATCCGATTCTCCGCCAGAACATGAGGATAGAATATGGCCGACCAATAGGACGAAAACCGGTATCAAGAACCTTTTTGTCTGCTGAATATTCATAACCGCTCCGAAATTATATTCTATTATGTCTATTCGAAATTATCCTACCATTTTATATGTCTTTTTTCAAGGTATTTTGGTTTCAGGCTGGTTTCAAAAATCATGGCCGTTCGCTGAAGGTATTGGTTTTGTGACAATATGCAGGGGATAAGATGCTCATGTGCAAAATACATCATAAAATTTACAAAATTGGCAAAATATGTACTGTAAAATTATTCCATATAAAGTACAATGAGTATGGAATGAATCATCAATCGATTCATTTTCAATAAACCCACGATAAATTCTACTTCGGAATATGCATCTTTGTTGTACGCAAATTTAAATTCCAGACCATTTCTCCTTGGATGTTCCGTCGAATTGGACAAGCCCTCAATCGGACAGCATGGAAAAGTCATATTTTGCATGGGTCTCTCAAAATTAGTGACCAGATAGAATGGTTTTAAAAAATGATCAAATGCAATAAAAAGCAATCTTATATTGTATTTGAAATTAAATGGAAAGGAGGAAGGGGTTTATATTATTTTTCAATGCTTAAAAATAAAAAAAGGAAAGGGGTATGAAAAAATGGATTCAAAAAAATTTCTGGTAATGGTCATGATGGTTTTGGCTTTGGTGGGCTTGGTCTTTTTTAATGGAGGAATTTCGAAGGTTTTAGCGACATCGACAACTGTTACAACGGAGAGTGCCTTAATAAGCGCCGTGGAGGACGCCGAGGCGGGAGATGTGATTACGATCAGCGGTACTATCTCCATTGATGAAACGGTGAAATGTTCGGGCAGCGGCACTTCCAGTGCGGCGATTACCATTAAAGGCGGTACTCTTGACTTTTCCAACATGGATGTCAGCTCTAGCAACCGGGGGATTCTTATCAGCGGCAATTATTGGGTCATCTCCGGTGTAACCATTAAAAATGCGGGGGATAACGGTATTTGTATTACCGGACGGAACAATACGGTTTCTAGCTGTAATATCAGCGGTTGCGCTGATTCCGGTATCCAAATTTACAAAAGCACCGCCAAAAGCAATGTAATCTCCGGATGTACCAGCACCAACAATTATGATGTGGAAACCGATGGAGAGAATGCGGACGGTTTTGCCTGCAAACTATCTTCCAGCACGGGGAATTCATTTACCAATTGCACCGCAAACAGTAATTCCGATGACGGCTATGATTTGTATGATGCCGCCGGCGCGGTGACATTTAGCGGCTGCAGCGCTTCCAGTAACGGAAAAGGCGGCGATGGCGATGGTAATGGATTCAAATTAGGACCGGGCAATTATTCCCATAAGCTCACCAATTGCTCGGCATATAACAACAAAGGATGGGGATTTACCCGAAATGGCAATACTGCCAGCATATCGATGAGCAATTGCACCGGTTCAGGCAACGGAAAGGGTTTAAGTGATATTTAACCTCGATCCGGCAAGTAAGTGACAATTTTTCTGCGATGACGCAGAAAAATTGGCCGGATCGGGTTCATTGTTTGAATCCGGCAAGTTTAAATGCGACTGAGGTTTTTGGGGTTACTTGCCGGATTCAAGTTTAAGATTTGGAGATCAAAAGAACATTGGATGCTTATGAATATCCGAGGTTTCATTCGGCAAGTTGATAGGGAATTTGAATCATCCCATCTCTAACTTGCCGAATGCAATTGGCAGGGATCGTTTTTTGTTTGGCAACTGCAGGAAATTGGGTCAAAAAAGGGAATTATTTTAGTGAAGATTAAATTTGGGATTCGAATGGTCGAACCTGGAACCCAAAGCCTATATTGGTAAAGGCAGAGATGGGAAATGAAAAAAAAATTGTTCCTTTTTACGGGCATCATCCTCATTACAGTACTGTCTTCGGCAGTCTTAGCCCGGAATGAAGAGCGGTATGTGTATATTACATCCAATAACGATGGGGGTTTTTATGTCGATAAAATAGCCCTTCGTGATTCCGTTTCCTTAAACAGCTCTCCTTTGGAAGTGTGGGTTAAAATCGTCGGTTCGGAAATGTTTATGAGAAATCTGGTCCGGCAATATCCAAAGCTCTATTATTATAGCGGCTGGTATGTGTTGCAGCGTATCCAATTTGACGTATCGCAGTTTAAATTATTATCTTATTTTATCTATTCGGATTCTGGAGAGTTATTGGTGTCCTATCAATTTCCGAGTCCCCAGTGGCAAGATATGTCTCCGGTCTCGGTACCGGGAATCATCGTTCACAAGATTATCGATCAATTGAATCGAGATAACAACCAAAGCGGTGAGAACGGTAATCGTCAATAAAAGATTTAATGTAGAAAATATCACCCAAGTCCAGGAATGAAGCCTAACCAAAAAGTTGGGCTTCGTTTTTTTACCGATAAAATTTTTAGGATGGATCTACCCTTTGGAGGAACAATTTATAATTTTTTGAAATAATCCGAGCAAAATGAAGGAATAATTTCTAAAATATGGAATTATACAAACAGAGTTAGGCAAAAATTATTCTCATCGGCAGGTGAAAAAGCTGCTATCTCCCAAATACTTTCTATATCTTGCGATAAGTCCGGAAGGAAAGAATAAAATCGATATCAGCAGCAATCCCCGTGTGGATGCTTATTATTTAAACGAGTTCAATTACAGGATGATTTATGTTTTTCAACCTCCTTATCCTATTTGGGCTGCCGAAATTTTGCTCCGAAAATTACGGATTGATCATGCGATAGGTCAAATCCTCAGCCCCAATCAATTATTAAAAACTGCAGCCAGAATTGTAAAAGAAATCTTTCCGCATACCCGATTATCGGTTCGACAATATGAAACCCATGAATTAAAGCTGGAGGAATTTAATCTTCCCGATATTGAAAGGCTATTTTGGGGCAGAGCCTTGCTGGAAACTGAAATTCCTGAATTGTTTCGCGCAAATGGTATTGAACTTCCCTGGGATCCGGAGGATTGGATGCAGTATTTGTATCTTCAGTCCAAGGTACAACGGGAAGCGGCGGTTAGCCTTGATAAGTTGGGTTTACCCTATTGCAGGCGATGTGGCGAACGAAAAACCATCATGGAGGATGATTGTATATTCTGTGGCCATTCCCGTTGCTTGACATGTATGAATTGCCAGGCCATGGGCGTCGCAAAAAGTTGTATTCCATTATACTTTCAGAGTTATCCAATGCACCACGGCGTTCAGATAACAACCATACGCCCCCGTTTGAAGTTCGAGTTAACTCAGCCGCAACAACGGGCGTCCGAAGCAGTTGCCCGTTTTCTGGAGAGTAAGGAAAGACAGTTTTTAGTCTGGGCCGTTTGCGGAGCCGGAAAAACGGAAGTAAGTTTTGGAGGTTTGGCTAAGGCGTTGTCCGGGGGTCAACGGGTATTGTTTGCGATTCCCCGTAAAGATGTGGTCATCGAATTAGTTCCGCGACTGAAAGAGGCTTTTCCGGAAATAGCCGTTTCAGCATTATATGGTGGGAGCGGTGAGCGTTTTCTTGATGTTCCGCTCACAGTTGCCACCACTCACCAGTGTTTACGGTTTTATCAAAGTTTTGATTTGGTGATACTGGATGAAGCGGATGCTTATCCTTATCAAGGATGTGCAATGCTACATGATGCTGTCTTACGCTCTTTAAAACCGGGTGGACATTTGGTGATTATGACGGCAACTCCGAATCAAAACATGTTAAAGCAGATACGACAGGATGAATTGTCCTATGTTTCGATACCCGCGCGCCATCATCGCAAACCGTTAATTGTTCCTGAATGGGCGAAATGTAATTTGCCTTTAGCTGTCGATTGGAAAACCAAGTGGGAGCCTCCTGCGATCATTCGTGAATTTTTAATGAATTTGAAGCAAAATCACCATCCCGGCCTGATTTTTTTGCCGACGATTCAGCAAATCGAATCACTGGGGAGCAGTTTGGTGAGATGGGCCGAAATGCGCGGAGTTATTGGCACAATTACTCATTCAAAATCCACCAACCGGATGGAGACAAAAGAAAACCTATTAGGAGGCCGGATTCATTTTGCAGTGACTTCGACCATTTATGAACGGGGAATCACCATTCCCAATTTGGATGTGATGGTCCTCCATGCAGATAATGAGAATATTTTCGACCATCAAACCTTGATTCAAATCGCCGGCCGGACCGGTCGCTTGGGTGAAAGTGGACGGGTTTTATGGGTTTCAAAGTCGAAATCCCGTTCAATGGATACGGCGATACAAATCATTGAGGAAATGAATCGGGAAGGACAGGAATTGGGATTTTTAGATAAAAGCTAGGGTTTTCCAATGGTTTCCATATAAATTAGGTCTAAGGTCTTATAAAAATTCTAAAGAAAGTGCCGATGATGAGAATAGGTAATTTTGAAATTGCAAGTTGGTTTCGGGAAATTGGCCTGGGTTTAATGGAATTATTTTTCCCGCCTCAGGAGCGTTGCCCAGTTTGCTGGCAGGAAGATTGTTTCCATCATGGACTCGGAAAGAATTGCCTCCGCAAAATTGCTATGATAACACCGCCTATTTGTGAAAAATGCGGTCGAACCCTAAGGGTCGAAGGTATTGGTTTTGGCAGAGAAATTTGCAGGCAATGTAATCAAACCCGATATTATTTTTCAAAAGCCAGGTCCGTTGCAGTTTATGAAGGCGCTATGCGTGAGTATCTAGCGGAGTTAAAATACCGGTATCGTCCCGATTTGGGCAAAGCATTGGGCGTGCTACTGGTGGAATGGATTAAAAATCATCCCGAATTTCAAAAAATGGATTTCATCATTCCGATTCCTATCCATCACCTGAAATTGATGGCGAGAGGTTATAATCAGGCGGAAATATTAGCAAATCCGTTACAAAAATATTTGGGAATTCCAATCAGAAATGATATAATAATAAGGGACAAAATCACTCTATCGCAGAATGCGCTCCATAAGGAACAGCGTTTTATCAACATTAATCAGGCTTTTCGGGTTGTCAATGCGAAACCCCTTGAGAGGGCCAAAATTTTATTGGTTGATGACATTTTTACGACTGGCGCGACAGTTTCCGAGGCTGCCAGGGCCTTAATAAGAGCCGGGGCCCTCGAAGTTAAAGTTTTAACTTTAGCGGGGGGGATTTTGGATCCGGAATGGTTTATTTCATAAAAGCTTAAAACGGAGGTGGAGTTATGGACATCAGAAATTGCAAAAGATGTGGCAACATGTTCCACTATAACGGTGATTCCGTATGCAATCATTGTGCGGAGGCAGACCAGCAAGATTTTGATAAAGTGCGGGATTATCTATTTGAACATCCCAATTCACCGGCTTCGGAAATTAATCACGAAACCGGAGTGGAAGTGAAGGTGATTACCCGCTTTTTAAAGGAAGGGCGTTTGAAAATGGAGGGCGGCAATTCCGACTCGATGATTACCTGCGAGAAATGTGGAGATTCGATCTCCTCCGGCAGGTTTTGTGAGAAGTGTCTTCAAGAAATGCAGTCGGAGCTTAAACGGGTTGCTAGACCATCCCAGGGTAGTTCCTCTTCGCCATCCGGACCTTTGCCGGGCAATCCGGGAACCGTTTGGGCGCAAGCGAAGGTTCATACGTATGACCATATTTTGAAAAAGAAAGATTGAATGCCTTTACAACTAGATAAGGAGGAACGTGGGTCAGCTGGTGGTTATCATAGTAACAAAAATTTTACACAAATCGCAAAGGCAGGTGATAAACGATGATCATCTCCAATAAACAAGTGCAAAGTATTCTTTCCATGGATCAAGTAAGCGGCTCCAAGAAAAAAGGGAATGCCGTCAATAATCCGAATTCGGTAAATAAAGCAGATTCGCTGGTTTTATCGGATCGCGCCCAAGGATTACAATTTGCTACCGAACAGGTACTAAAGTCTCCGGAGGTTCGTGCCGAAAAAATAACTGAATTGAAAAATAGAATTCAGGATGGCACCTATCAAGTTTCTTCATCAGACATCGCACAAAAGATGGTTGGGAGAAGCCTGGTAGACGAGATCGCCGGGAGGTAGTCCAATGCAAGACAATCAAATACTCCAACAGTTGTTGGAACAAGAACTTGCGCTTTTAGAAGAGCTCAACGATTTAAGTTTAATAAAAAAGGAAGCACTTATGAACGAGGACATGGAGACATTGGGATCCATCGTCCACAAAGAAAAGGTGTTATCGGTTAAACTTAAAGCCGTTAGTGATGAGTGCCTTCCTCAAGTGCAATTTTTTTTGGAAGAGAAAAATCTTCCGGCTGAATTAGACGCAATCTTAGGACGGGTCCGAAAAACGGCCCTCCAATTTAGGAAAAACAATGATTTAAATCAAAAGTTAATTCAGGATTCACTGGCATTGGTCCAATTTACGCTGAACTCCTTCCGTTCCATTATGAGTGGCGATTCTCCAAACTTGTATGGATCATCCGGCCGGGTTCATCAAAAAGCAATCCATATGTTGGATGTAAAGGGGTGAGGATAAATGGCATCAACATTTTTTGGTTTGGAAACCGGTGTCCGGGGACTGTTGACTCATCAGCAAGCTCTTGAAACTACCGGACAAAACATGTCAAATGCCAGTACTCCTGGTTATTCCAGGCAACGGGTAGAGATTACGGCGACAGAGCCTTATACGGAGCCGGCTTTTACCCGCCTGAAAGTAGCCGGCCAAATGGGTACCGGTTCAGAAGTAACCGAGGTCAAGCGGATTCGGGATCAAATCATCGATCAGCAAATTCAAAAACAAACTACGTCCCAAGGTTATTGGGATACTCGTCAGGATGTATTGGGACAAGCCGAACGGATTATTAATGAGCCTGCCGATTCCAATATTCGCTCGGAAATTGATGCTTATTGGGTGGCTTTGCAGGAGCTCACAAAGACACCGGAGAGTCAACCCACCCGTTCGACTCTGCGTCAGACGGCGTTGACGTTGGCCCAAAATATCCGGGAAAATTATACGGACTTAAGAGAGCTGCGTTCGGATACCAATGATAAAATTGTCAGTACTGTCGCTGAAATTAATCGTTATGCCGAAGAAATTGCCCAGTTAAATAAAAGAATAGGGCAGGTAACGGCACTGGGCGATCATCCCAACGATTTAATGGATAAACGGGATTTATTGGTGGAACAGTTGTCGAAAGATGTCAACATCAATACTTCTTTTGATGAACTGAATCGAATTACCATTCAGATTAACGGAATTCCTTTGGTAAACGGGGATACTGCCGATCCAATTTTGGCAATATCGGAAAATAAAAAAGGGATGGTCGCTTTAGAATGGAGCATTCCCAAACACCAGAATGTAGTGGTTACCAACGGCAATTTAGCCGGACTTTTGCAGTTACGGGATGAGGATTTGCCGAAATTGATGGATAGTTATGACAGTCTTACCAAAACCCTGATTACTGAAACCAACCGGATTCATGAGAAAGGTTTTGGTTTAGATAAAAGTACCGGCATTGATTTTTTCCAAGGCAGCGGTGCGGCGGATATTGATTTATCGGATGCAATCAAAGATACAGAAAAAGGTTTAAACAGGATCGCCGCTTCCAGTGATGTGATTGGCCTTCCGGGCAATAATGTCAATGCCCAAAAAATGGCTGATTTACAACATAAATTTCTAATGCTTGATGAAACCACCACGATGAATGGATTCTTGGGAAATGTCATCGGCGATCTTGCGGAAAAATCGTTGGCAGCCCAGACGAATTCAGCTCATCAAACCACTTTGCTGACCAGTTTGGACAATCGCCGGCAATCTGTGTCCGGAGTCAATCTGGATGAAGAGGCTGCGAATATGATTAAATTCCAGCATGGTTATAATGCGGCAGCCAAGGTAATCAATACCAATGACGCGATGCTCGATATTATCATCAACGGCTTGAAGCTAAACCCTTAAAAGAACCGTTTTGACCAAGGAGGGAAACAATTATGATGCGTGTTTCCAGTAAGATGGTTTATACCAGCTTGACTTATAATATTATGAATTTGGAAGATGCAATCAATAATTCAACCGATCAAGCCAGTTCGGGTAAAAGAATCCTAAAGCCCTCGGATGATCCGATTGGTACAACCAGGGCTATGAAATACCGTACCCAAAACACGGAAATCCTGAAATATACGGACAATGTGAATGCGGCTTCCAGCTTACTCGGTGCTGCGGATACTGCGTGCAATGCCGTGGTTGATAATTTGCAGCGGGTGAGGGAACTTATTGTCGAAGGCGCCAACAGTACCAATAATGATTTGGACTGGGAGGCAATGGCTACCGAGGTTGATCAGATTAAAGCCGGACTGATGGATCTCGCCAATACTTCGATGGGGGATCGATATATTTTCGCAGGTGAAAAATATACCGATAGGGCTTATACATTGAGGGCCAATGTTGCTGGAAACATCAGAAATTTAACGATGAATCCCATCGTGATCGACGCGCAAAACAATCAATTTAAGATTAAGTTGGACGAAAATCCAACCCAGACGCTTACTTTATCGCCACAAACTTATGATGGATCCATCGGCCATCAATTGAACGATCTTGCCAATGATATCCAAGCACAGTTGAATAATGCGGGCTTTAAGCCTCCGGTTTACGTAAAAATCAATACCAATAATCAAATATCTTTTTATTCCGGTGTAAAACCCGATGATGGGGTTGCTCATACCGTTGTACTGAAAGACGGACCTGCCATTAAGAATATTGGTAAAATTAAAAGCGCGACTCCGACCAAAGTTCAGATGGATACCGCTTTGGAGAGTGTTGTGCCTGATTATTACCAGGGATGGATGATTCGAATTGCCGGTGGTACCGGGGTTGGCGAAATCAATACCATCACCTCCTACAATCCGGAAAAACAAATTGCCGAAGTGGCGATTCCATGGCTAAAAGACCCCGATAGAACGTCCACTTACGAGTTGATTCCACCCTTGAAAGGGCAAGCGGATGCCGTTCCCGGAGGGAAAATTACTTTGCCGGCCCATGGTCAAACTGCGCCGCTGGATAATTTTTATACCGGCATGACCATCAATATTGAAGATAGCATCGGGCGTACCGAGTCTCATAAAATTACCGGTTATTCCAATGCCACCGGGGAAATTACGGTTGAACCTGAGGCCTTTACCTTGACAGGTCCGGTGACTTATACTATTTTGCCGGCAAGCAAGGGGGATGCGATTACGCACGATCCTTCCGGTTCCTCGATTCAGCTGGCAAGTGATTCCAGTCAGTTTAAGGATTTTTATAAAGGCTCCTCCATTACGGTTACATTTTTGGACGGATCAACGGAAACACGCCAAATTACCGGCTATGACGAAGTCAGTAAGATTGCCGTGGTCGATCATCCGTGGGGGAAGACATTTGACAGGTGGGCCCGATATTCGATTTCAGACACGACTTTGACCCAGATGGGTTTTCAAAATCAGGACACGACCCGGGGAATTATCGGCAATCCCATTGCGGAAATGACCAAAGTACTCGGGCGTTATCCGGTACGGAATGATGTTGCTGCGGTCAATGGGGCGGCAGTTACTTTGAACCCGCTGGATAACAATGATCAGGCTGACTTTTACAAAAATTGGGTCATGACGATAACGGAAGGACCGGGCGCCGGGCAAAGCCAGGTAATTACCTCTTCCAATCAGAATGTTGTCACTGTCGGCGGGCCATGGGATCCGCCCCTGGCTGAGAATTCGAAATATGCCATTCGGCCGCCCTTGATTGGTGGGGTAAATGCAGCGGCAAGCAACGGGCCACCCCCAAATCTGCAGTTGGCCGGTAATTCCAGCGCAATCAAAGATTTTTATAAAGGGATGACGGTAACGATCACCGGAGGTAAGGGAGCAGGACAAACTCGGACCATTGAAAGTTATGATCCGGTTACCAAAATGGTCACTTTAGATAGGGATTGGGAAAACCCCTTGCCGGATATGAGTTCGTCCTACGCCGTTGATGATGCTTCCGATGTCGCCGGCGATAGTAAATTCATTATCACGGTCGGGATTGATAAGCCTCAGGAAATTAGTTTGGATGGTGGTGATTTCACCCCGGCCCAGTTGGCCCGGAACATTCAGGACCGTATCAATGAGCGGGGCGGACATTATGCCAATGTCCGGGTGGGCTTGACTTCCGATAAACGTTTAAAATTTGTTTATCATGATCCGGATTTGAATGACAGCGATTCACCGCTTTCGATCAAACTGAATTCCGGTTCAAAAGCGGACATTTTACCGGATATGGGCTTTTCGGACGGGACTTATTCCGAGTCGACCGAACCCAATTTTGAGGGTAATTGCAGTGAAATCAATTATGAAGTGAATTTTGGCGTTAAAATCCGGGTCAACATTTCCGGGGATAGTTTGTTTGATCCGATTTTTCAACATCTATCGGAAACCAGTATCAATCTAAGAGGAGCTAATACCAAATCACTGTCTGAAAAGGATTTGACTCATATTACAGACGATATTGATAATATTTTAATCACCCAGGGAGAAATCGGGGCCAAGGTGAACCGTTTGACTCATAGTATTGATCGCTTTAACGGTTTATCGGATAATATTACCAAACTCCAAAGTGATATTGAGGATGTCGATATTTCCAGGATGATTAGCCAGTTTACAATGCAAAAAACGGCTTATCAGGCAGCATTGCAGGTAGGAGGTCAGGTTTTACCAATCTCTCTATTAAATTACCTGAAATAATCAAGATGAAATGGTTGGAGAGTAGTGCGCGCCGGTAGGCGCTAAGGAGTGCGAATGCAGGAATTACAGTTGAAAAAAAGTCGTCTGGGAAAGGATTGACGGGATGAAAATCGCGACAAAGTTTTTTGGATCGATTGAAGTTGATGAAAAAGATTTCATTACCTTTGGCCACGGTATTCCGGGATTTGAAAAATTTCATCGCTATATGATTCGAAAGTATACCGACCAATCTCCGTTTTTGGTGTTGCAATCCGTGGAAAAGGCGGATTTGGCTTTTGTTTTGATTGAGTTGGAGCAAATCGTACCGGGGTATGCCATCGATTTAAGTGATGATATTGTGGAAGAATTAAAATTGTCCACCCCTGAAGACGCAGTGGTCCGGGTTATTGTCACTTTACCGGAGGATGTTCGGCAGGCCACCGTCAATCTGGCGGCTCCGATCGTGATCAATTTTAAAACCGGTCTGGCCAAACAAATTATTTTGAACAACCCGGAATATAGTTTAAAACATCCCATGTTCGCAGCTAATGGCGAAAAGGAGGTCCTGCAAGCAGCGCCTTAAGAGCATGAGTAAAATGATCATTCTTTTCACAAAATAAAAGGGATTTTTTGACTTTCGGAGAAATTAAAATGTGTGTTTGCGATGTTGATTTCTACAAGAGGCGTCGTTTGATTACGAAGGTTCAAGGAGGATCCCGATGCTCGTTTTGACCAGAAAGCTTAATGAAAGCATAATGGTAGGCGATGATGTTAAAATAACAATCGTTGATGTCAAGGGTGATCAAGTAAAGTTGGGGATCACAGCTCCAAGGCAGATAACGGTTCATCGCGAGGAAGTATACCGGGAAATCCAAAAAGAAAACCAGCTTGCGACCAGTGGGAAACCCAATCTTGATAACTTGGAAAAATTACTAAAAAAATAGTCCTTTAGAAAATTTTCGCTAAAGTTTTTAGGGCTTTATTTCGATATTTAATGTAGAAATCAATATGGGTGCTTTTAAATCATCACCCGCGATATTAAAAATTTTAGGTTATGCAGTTAATATCACCGGCGATGGTTTAACAGCCATCGACCCTTACGCTTCTAGGGGACGGCCGACTTAGAGGCAATAGGGGATAAAAGGGTATGGATACCCTAAAAAATTTCAAGGAGGACAAAAATTTATGATTATTAATCACAATTTACCCGCTTTAAACGCGCTGCGTAACTTGAACGGAAACGACAAACTCCATTCAACAGCAGCAGAAAAACTGTCTTCAGGTCTCCGGATTAACCGGGCCGCTGATGACGCCGCAGGTCTGGCTATATCCCAAAGCATGCAGAGCCAAATCGAAGGTTTGGATCAAGCCACCCGGAATGCGCAAGATGCGACTTCGTTAATTCAGACCGCTGATGGTGCTTTAAACGAATCTCAATCCATCCTGATCCGTATGAGAGACTTGGCAGTACAGGCTGCGAACTCGACCTACACTGATAATGACCGTACTTCCATGCAACAGGAAGTTAATCAGTTAAAGGATGAATTGGACCGTATCGGTAATACGACTGCATTCAACAACAAGGTTTTGCTTGATGGTTCTTCAGCTGCCGTATCATCGTCAAATGATGCCAACACGAAGATCTTTATGCGGGGCGCCATTCAGGAAAAGGGTGTCTCTTCAGCCGGTACCTACAAAATCGATGTCAGCGTGAGAGCGGCTGGTACTGCCCAAGTTCAACAGTCCAACATCATGACCAATAAAAATACCGGGCTCACCGCCACCGGTAACACTCAATTGAAAGATGTCGCCAACTTCTATGATGCCGGCGGAAAATTCTTAGTAGAAAATCCGCAAAACATTTCATTGGTTGAAGGCGACGGCAAAGGCACCACGATTACCCTCAACGGTGACGATACTTTGAACGAAGTTGCCACCAAATTTGCAGGCGCTATTTCCAAAGGCCTCGGCCAGGATGTAATCGACGGTGTATCCAGTAATGCAGCAAATATGGGACAGTATAATACGACCAAAGGTTCCGGTGTAAGAGCCGTTTCCGGCGTATTCGTATTAAGCAGCGCCAAAGCTGGTGAAGACGGTAAGATTAGCGCGGTCGGCGATGCCCAACTCGTTAAAGCCTTTGGTTTTAATCAGTTCGGTGAAGTCAATGATGTTGTCTATTCAGTATCAGTTACCAATGCTGCAACCGGTTCCGGACTTGCAACAGGAGTGGCTGTTGAAGGCAACAACATCATCGGTTTGGTACACAAGAATGTTGATGTTCAAATCGGTGGTAGTACTGCTCAAAAAGCCATATATAATGAATCCGAAGGTAAATTTACCGTCGGCTCCGGCGATACCCAATCCACTTACGTGCACTTGGTTGATAACACCCAGGTGTTCCAGATTGGCGCCAATGAATTACAAAACATGACTGCAGCTATTGGCGATATGCGCGCTTCTTCATTGGGAGTTGATAAAATTTTACTTACCGATATTTCATCGGCAGGTAAAGCGATTACCACTCTTGATTCGGCAAACAGCCGTATTTCCGCTCAACGCGCAGCACTCGGTGCTTATCAGAACCGCTTGTCCCATACGATTACCAACTTGGGAGTAACACAAGAGAACTTGACGGCATCACAATCCCAGATCAAGGATGTCGATATGGCAGCAGAGATGACCAACTACAGCAAACTGGGTATTCTTACACAGACTGCAAACGCTATGTTGGCTCAATCCAACCAGACCCCGCAACAAGTTCTGCAATTATTACGGTAATAGGTTCACCAAAAGCCCTTCTTCGGAAGGGCTTTTTTGATATGCTTTTTTATCGTAAAAAGAATCCACCCCTAAAGGATAATGGAGAATTGCCGATTACAATATTAAATACCAGCAACAGCATTGCCGGAATTTAAATTTGAAGAGACTTTCCAAGGTAATTTGCTTTGCTACCGGGTAATAACAGAGGAGGAAAGTAAAATGACACAGGAAGAGTTGGATCAAACGATAGCTACATATGATCAATATTTACAGCGGATGTCTTCAGCGGCTGAACATTTCTGTGAAGATTTAGTGGAAAGTAATTATCAGGAAATCAGCGGTGTCTTACCGGCACTGGTTGAGGGATTGGCTTGGATTAACGAAAGTGCGGAAAAGTTTGTGAAGCTGGAATATATTGGGCAGGAAGAAATGAATGCGTTTCGTGAGTTCCTTAAAAATCTTTATGAGGCCCTGCAAAATAAAGACTATGTTTTGGTTCATGACTTGTGTGAGTTTGAGTTGTTGTCCCTCTTAGAACGAATACGTATTTCCGGGGCAGAATTAAACTAAAGGGTGATCTTATTATGTATCGAAAAAATAAAGATCGGGTAAAAGCAAGATTTCCATACCTAAAGTTGGACGATAAAAATCAGTCTTTAGGAACGGACATCGACGTTACCGTCAGTCAGAGTAAAACAGGATTGCCCGTTGCTCAAGTGACCCGGAATAACCACCGGGTCTTTTTGAATAGTTCCTATGATCCGGAGCTGGATGCCAAGCGCTGGATCCAGCATAATTTGAATTCCAAGGCCGGTCACCTCATTCTCTGCGGTGCGGGTTTTTTTTATCATGCCAAGACATTATTGGATTCAGGACTTATCCAAAAGCTAGTGATCTATGAACCGAGTCCCCTTATACTCGAAACTGCGATGCATGAAATTGATCTGGCCCCGCTCTTTGGATATGATAATTTCCTTTTGCTGACGGGTATGGACTACAATGAGATGATTCCGGCGGCGCTGGGTTTTTTCAACAATGGCATGGTTTATACCACGACCGATATTCAATTTAAAACCTTGACAGCTTATCATGAACTCTTTGGGGCTGAAATCCACTTTTTTCAAGAGAAAGTACGGGAATATCTGCGTTTGGTTCAAATGAACTTATCAACCACTGACGCTTATGCCAAACAATGGCTGTCGAATGCGTTTGCTACGCTTCCCAACGCAGTCAATTCGCCGGTAATCCGCCATTACTTCGGGCAATTTAAAAATATTCCGGCGGTTGTAATATCAGCTGGACCGTCTCTGGAGAAAAACATTCACTTCGTGAATGGAATTAAGGAGAATGCGGTCGTGATCTGCGCCGGTTCCAGTATCCGGGCGATGAAACATAACGAAGTTTCACCTCATTTTTTGGTAGCAATTGATGGACATCAAATCAATAATAAAGTTTATGGCGATTTGGATTTATCCGATGTTTATTTGGTCTACAATTTCCGTTTTTGGCACGAAACGGCCAGTAATTTTCAAGGGCGAAAAATTTTGATGAAAGTCGACGCCGAAAGTTTGCCGGAACTTTTCATTACGCAAAA
This sequence comes from Bacillota bacterium, assembly GCA_023426245.1. Taxonomy (GTDB): domain Bacteria; phylum Bacillota; class UBA4882; order UBA8346; family UBA8346; genus UBA8346. Next base: position 45,352 of record JAFABB010000015.1, on the reverse strand, counting down.
TGGCGGGTACGAAATTGGTTCTTTAAAAAGCGGCTTTTCAGTATCCCATACCGCATTACATCTGGCGTATCAACTTGGATGCAATCCAATTATCCTTATCGGACAGGATTTGGCCTACGCCCCTACCAAACGATATGCCGATGGACAAATTTCATCTTCCCAGAAACATTTCAAGGAAGGGGAGATACCCCCCAACTGCTTTTATACCAAGGATATTCATGGACAGGATATTTTAACCGACTACGAATTGGATAGTTTCCGGATGTTGCTGGAACGGATGATCGAAACTTCATATCAGGGAAAGGTCGATATCATCAATGCCACGGAAGGTGGTATCCACATTAAAGGCACTACCGATCGGAAATTGGCTGAAGTTATCGATGAATGCTGCCGCAAGGATCAACACATATCTTTACGTTTAAACACTTGCTATGAATCCGGCTTAAAAGAAATCAGGGCTCATAAGATCGATCCGTTGGACTATTGTTCAAAACTGCAAACCATCACCAACCGCGCCATTATTAAAATGGCTGAGCTGATTGATGAATTACAGGCTTTACGGAAACGCAATTTCAACAGTAAGTTTGTTCCGGGTGAATTGGATCCGCTGCTTGATAAAATCACCGCTGCCTATGATCAAGCCTTAAATTACAAAGAGTATCATGTTCTATTGAAGGACATCCAAGCAACATCGCTTTCAGTGAATAAAGCCCGTTTGGGCGAGATGAGTGAGATTACCAATCAAGAAGAATACGATCATAAACTGCAGATTTACCTGAATATCATTGCCGATACGCAAAAAGCTTTGGAGTTTGTCATGGAATGTATTACGAAAGTTCTCAATACGAAGAATACCCCGGAAAGACTTTCCTTGGTTAGGAATGATGAATGGATATCCGATATTGATATCGGGGTAACGGAAAAACAAATCAAACAGCGAACGGGATTGCACCAATTAGAGCGAAATTTGGAAAATCTTCTGCTGAAAGAGAAATCATCGAGACGCGGAATTTACTTATATTTATATGGAGCACTTTTACATCGTATAGGACAGACTTATCGAGCCGTTGATATTCTTGAGGAAGCCGTCAAAGTTGATCCGGAGCAGGTTAAGGCCTATTTTATATTGTATAAAATATACTATTGGAATCGTAATTATAGTAAAGCGCTGGAATCATTAAGCCATTGCATAGAACTTAATTTTAAAACATATTATTGCAGCAAAATGCAACTGAAAATTCACTACCAAACGCAAAATTGGGTGGCTGCAGGGAATTTGGCTACGGATTATGGGAGGAAAGATTTATTTTCCGGGAGCCGAGTATTAAAATTGATCAAAATTGAATGCTTTTGCCGGTTGGGGCTTATGGATGAGGCTCAAAAGCTCTATCAACAATACCTGACTCAATATAAAATCGATTCCAAAATTAAGCAACTGCTCCAAGAGTTATTAAAGGGTAAGGGCCTTATGGAATATCGGCAATGCTATCAGAAAAACCGGGATTTTTTCGCCGGGACTTTAGGATTCAATTTGCCGGAATATGAGGGTATCCAATATAAAGTATGCCGTTTTTTGAGTGGAGAATACGCTTACGATAACAGTACGGATTATATTTTGTCGGGTATTAATCATACGGCGGAAATCAATATCAAATTATCTCCAGAAGATTGCCTGGCGATTTACAACACGGATAACTCGAAAATCTTTGAATATCTGGAGACGGTTTTGGAACAGACTCCGGATGAGGGCGCGGGCAGGCAACTTAGGAAAATTCCGATTCATATCATTGAAGATAATTTAGAGAATTGGTGCTTAATGGCCCAGTTATTTGACTTCCGGAAACTGGGGCGCTGGCAAAATCTCCATTATTTTATTGCGTCCCTCGGCGGTATCTCTGAAATCTTTATGGCGGAAGATATTCCCTGGCCCAATTTCTTATATGGCACTGCTCCCCAAGAATTTACCGAGTCGCTTTCCAAGATTAAACAGGAGAAAGATCAAGTTTTTCTCCGGCGCCTCCAGGGATTGCAGGAATATTACCACCACATGCAGGTTTCATCGAAAGAGTATCGGAAAATATTGATGGTCTTCAGTGTCCGGGATGAAATTCAATGCTATTACGGGCGGATGATTCAAACTTATTTACAGGAGCGGGGATTTGAATGTTTTGAGTATACTGAAAGTCCGGTATATGGATCTTATACGATTTACAGCGAGGCCAAGACTTTGGATGAAATTCGGCCCGACGTGATTATTCATCTATTTGGGCTTAAAGAGGAATCTGAAGTATTGAATACACTTGAGGTTTCCTTTATCAGCTGGCTGATAAAGGAGAAACAATTACCCCGAGAATTCACGGCAACTGCTACGAATCAGCAAATCTTTCTCGCGGGCAATGAAAATCTTAACGCACTTTTATTACAGAAGGGTTTTCCGAAAGAACACATCCAGTCGTCTTTTTTGCCGGTATTTTCCTCACGGGCTGCAAAAACGGATCAGGATGCTATGATGGAGCAATCGATTGCCGTATTAAGCGACTTGGAAAGTCTGGATGCGGTTATTTATGACTTAAGGACCGTTCTCTACGGGATCTTACTCCAGAAAGCCCAAACGGCCCCAATGACGAGCATCATGGCGTCTTTACGAACGATTTATTTTCAAGTGTATGCCCGTTTAAATCAAGAGAAGTTGGTTCCACTCGATTTATCGGAGTATCAAAAAATTCTGGCTGAAAATATGCACCGATATCAATGGGTACTTTCGGCGGATGAACAAAAAATAGTTTCGGGGTTTGTAAAAAATGCTTTTGAAAATTTTATTTTTAAACGTTTACAGGTGAAGTGGATTGTTGATGCATTTGGCGATGCCGGAGTGGCTATCTATGGATCCGGCTGGGAGCAAGATCCGACTTATACGGCTTTGTATAGGGGTGAGTTGAATCCGATGACCAATTCTCAGGGCTATGGTAATTTGGTACGAAACAATAAAATCAACCTTTGGCTGGGAGAACGTTTGAAAAATTCATCTTATATGCAACCGGACTTGATCGAGGGAATCGCGGCCGGAGGATTTTTTATGGTGAGTAAATTCATGGATAAAGATAAAGAGGAAGCCGCCACTAGACCTTACGGAGGATTGCTGGAATCTTTCGGTTCAAAGATAGAGTTACAGGAAAAAATAAACTACTTTTTGCTTCATCCGGAGCAAAGGCTAAAACAGGCTCAAGAATTGCAAAACTACATTCGGAATCATTTTAATGTCGGAAATCTTATTGAGAAATTCTGGAGGCTTCCATGAATATACAAGGGAAAAAGGTTTTAGTGACCGGGGCTGGCGGCTTTATCGGTTCTCATTTAACGGAACAGCTGGTTGCAGCTGGGGCTGAGGTAAGCGCTTTTGTCCGATATAACTCAAAAGGAAATTGGGGCTGGCTGGAAAGCTCGTCGGTAAAGAAGGATATTACCGTGATTTCAGGGGATATCCGGGACTATGACAGTGTGAAAGGCGCAGTGAAGGATGTTCAGGTAATTTTTCACCTGGCGGCTTTGATTGGAATTCCTTATTCTTATCAGTCTCCACTGGCCTATATCAAAACCAATGTTGAGGGAAGTTACAATATTTTGCAGGCAGCCCGGGAGCTGGGAGTGGAAAAGGTCGTCCAGACTTCAACCAGTGAAGTTTACGGTACCGCCCGTTTTGTACCTATCCACGAAGAACACCCGCTGCAGCCCCAGTCGCCCTATTCGGCTTCAAAGATAGGAGCCGACAACATTGCCTTGAGTTTCTATCATGCTTTCAACCTACCGGTCGTTGTGGCCAGACCTTTTAATACATATGGGCCCAGACAATCTGCAAGAGCGGTGATTCCCACAATTATTACCCAGATTCTAAACGGACAAAAAGAAATTACTTTGGGGAATTTGACTCCCACCCGGGATTTAAATTTCGTTCTGGATACTGTAAAAGGATTTATTAAAATAGCAGAAACTGACGATATCTTAGGTGAGGTAGTTAATGTCGGTTCGGGAACCGAGATCGCTATCGGTGATCTGGCAAAGCTTATTGCAGATCTGCTCCAGAGTAAAGTCATTATCAAGCAGGATCCTGAGCGAATCAGGCCGGGGAACAGCGAGGTTGAAAGACTGGTTTGTGATAATACCAAAATAAAGCGTATTACCCACTGGCAGCCTCAACATTCACTGGAAGAAGGCTTGAAACTCACGATAGAATGGCTCAAAGGGAACTTACAAATCTATAAGCCGGAGCAATACAATGTCTAAATCGATCTTTCTTGATGCACCCAATCTGGGCGCCTTAGAAAAAACATATTTGAATCAAGCGCTGGATAGCAATTACGTTTCGACAGCGGGCCCGTTTGTACCGGAGTTTGAAGAGAAATTCTCCTCTTATCTGAATACAGGCGGAGCGGTTGCCGTTCAAAGCGGTACAGCCGCCATCCACATGTCCCTTTATGAGTTAGGCATCAAAGCCGGCGATGAAGTCATCATACCGGCCGTCACTTTTATTGCAACGGTAAACCCGATTATTTATGTAGGGGCTACCCCTGTTTTTGTGGATATTGATAGAAATAGCTGGAATATTGATCCCAGCGAGATCCGAAAGGCAATTACTCCAAGGACAAAGGCGATTATTCCGGTTCATTTGTACGGGAACCCGTGCGATATGGGGGAGATTATGGATATTGCCAGGGAACATGGTTTAAACGTCATTGAAGATGCCACCGAAAGTTTGGGGGCGACTTTGGGGGGTAAAGCTACCGGAACTTTCGGGGATATGGGATGTTTTAGCTTTAACGGTAATAAGGTGATTACTACGGGTGGTGGAGGCATGGTTACCACCGCCAATCCGGAAAGGGCCGAGCATATTAAATTCCTAGTCAATCAGGCGCGGGATGGTAATCGGGATTATTACTACCATCCGGAAATCGGTTTTAACAACCGGATGACCAATCTGGAAGCTGCGCTGGGTTTGGCTCAATTTCAAAGAGTAAGCGAGTTTTTATTGAAGAAGCGGGATTTCTTTAGGGAATACCAGCGGGTCTTTGAGGGGGATGAACGCCTTAGCCTGCAACGGGAGTTACCCGGAGCCGTTTCATCGGTATGGATGTCTTCAGTACGCTTCAATAGTTTAAAAACAGGATTGAAAGTCCCGGAACTTATGGTGAAATTAAAAGAAAAAGGGATTCCCTGCCGGCGTATTTTTCAACCCTTGTTTGAATCACCGCCTTATCAAAAATATAAAACCGGTGATTATCCCAACAGCTATGAGTTATTTGATAATGGCATTAATTTGCCCAGTTCGACATTAAATTCTGTGGTGGATATCCGCTATACGGCTGACACTTTAATGGAAATCCTGGGTCGTAAGTAATTTAGCCACCGAGGACACCGGTGGGAATTAATTTTAGATTGCGGAGTTGTTGATGATTGAGAAAAATCGCTGTAGTGACTGGAACTAGAGCCGATTATGGTTTATTATACTGGCTTTTGAAAGAGATTCAGCAAGATCCGGATATGGAACTCCAACTGGTTGTGACAGGAGCTCATCTGGCGCCTGAATATGGCCTCACTTATCGGGAGATTGAAAAAGATGGATTTGTGATCCGGGAAAAAGTCTCCATGTTGGTATCCGGTAATACCACAAACGATACGATCAAATCAATGGGTCTGGCTTTAATTGGCCTGGCGGATGCCTTGGAAAGGCTTACTCCCGATTTATTGGTGATTCTTGGCGATCGTTATGAGATCCTGACTGCAGCGGAAGCCGCATTGATTGCCAAGATTCCCATTGCTCACATCGCTGGTGGCGATATTACCGAAGGGGCTTTCGATGACTCGATCCGGCACGCCGTCACGAAAATGGCTCATCTTCACTTTGTAACCAACGCCGAGTCCTGGAGGAGAGTTCGGCAATTGGGGGAAAACCCGGATTTTATATATAATGTCGGTAGTCCCGGACTGGATTATATCAAAAAAGGTTCCTTGCTGACCAGGGAACAATTGGCCAGTGAGCTGAATATAAAATTTTTAAAGCGGAATTTACTCATTACATTTCATCCGGCAACGTTAGAATGGGAAAAAGCCGGCCAGCAGTTTCAGATTCTTTTGGATGCTTTGACGGATCTGGGACCGGATGTGGGTTTGATTTTCACCAAACCTAATTCTGATCCGGGTGGACGGGTTTTATTTCAAATGATTGATCAATATGGGAGCGAACATGGCAATGCTATGGTTTATACTTCTTTGGGCCGTTTTTATCTGAGTGTGATGGCACAAATGGATGCGGTAGTCGGAAATTCTTCCAGTGGACTCTATGAAGCGCCATCATTGAGAAAACCCACTGTCAACATTGGCGACCGCCAAAAAGGACGTTTACAGGCCGGGTCAGTGATAAATTGCCCGGTAGAGCGAAAGGCGATTGTCCAGGCGATTGAGGAAGCTTTCCATAAAGACTGTTCGGGAGTTATAAATCCGTATGGTGATGGTGAGTCGGCCCAAAGAATCCATGGTATTCTAAAACAAGTCCCCGATTTTCAGGAATTATTGAAAAAACATTTTTATGAGGTGGATTAAGGAATGACAGGGAACCAAAGAGTACGGATTATCGCCGAAGCCGGTGTTAACCATGACGGTTCTTTGGAAAAAGCATTGCAATTGATTGATATTGCCAAAGATTCCGGGGCCGATATTGTTAAATTTCAGACTTTTAAGGCTGAAGCCATCAGTAATCATTCCGCCCCCAAAGCGGAATACCAGAAGCAGAATAATCCCGGCGAAGAATCCCAGCTGGAAATGTTAAAACGACTCGAGTTGGATGAAAGGGCCCACCAAAGTTTGATCATCCATTGCAGGGATAAAAATATTCAATTTCTATCCACTCCTTTTGATGGAGCAAGTTTAGAGATGCTGGACAAGAGGTTTCACATTCCTCAAATAAAAATTCCCTCCGGAGAAATTACGAATCTACCGTTTCTGCTGAGAATAGCCGAAACGAAAAAACCAGTGATTTTGTCAACCGGAATGAGCTCGCTTGGAGAGATTGAATTGGCGTTAGCGACTTTGGCATTTGGTTATAAAGGATCGGGAAGACCGTCTACTCATGCTTTTCAAGATATTTTCAATTCTCCGGAAGGCCAAGAGGCTTTGGCAGAAAAAGTGACCTTGCTGCATTGCACGACGGAGTATCCGGCCCCTTTTCAAGAAGTCAATTTAAAAGCGATGGATACTCTAAAGGCGGCATTCGGTTTGCCGGTAGGTTTATCCGATCATACTCCCGGTATTGCCGTTAGTATTGCGGCGGTCGCTCGCGGCGCCGTGGTGATTGAAAAACATTTTACGATGAATCGTAATTTACCGGGTCCTGACCATCGGGCGTCACTGGAACCGGATGAGCTGAAATCAATGATCCAGGCAATTCGCCAGGTAGAAGCGGCTCTGGGTGATTTCAGGAAATGTCCCGCTCCTAGCGAATTGAAAAACTGGGCAGTTGCCAGAAAAAGCTTGGTAGCGGCCTGCGATATTTCGCAAGGAACTGTTTTTACTGAGCAAAATGTCGGGATGAAAAGGCCGGGCACGGGTATTTCACCGGTGGCGTATTGGGAGATTATGGGTAAAAAAGCACAGCGGGATTTTAAACAAGATGAGTTGATTGAAACATGAAGCTACCGATTGTTCTACTAGGCGCCGGCGGTCACGGCCGGGTTTTATTGGATATTTTACTTCAGCAATCTTATGAAGTGCTGGCCATTGCCGATCCCGAGTATAAAAGGATGTCATCTTTCAATAATATTCCATTGATTGATGACCGGGACGTTTTAAAATATTCACCCACTGAGCTTTTGCTGGTTAACGGCCTGGGTTCTGTGGGGGATACCGGAAAAAGGCAGCAGGTATATGAATACTTTAAAAATAGCGGTTACAAATTTGCCACTCTCATTCACTCTGCCGCGGTGGTTTCTCCCCGGGCCGGGCTCGGTGAGGGAACTCAAGTGATGGCTGGAGCCATTGTACAAACAGGAGTTACCATTGAAAACAATTCGATTATTAATACCAAATCAACGGTAGAACATGATTGTACGATTGGCGCCCATGTTCATATCGCATCCGGCGCAATTCTTTGCGGTGGAACTGAAGTTGGTGACGGGGTTCATGTTGGAGCGGGCGCCACGGTTATTCAGGGAATTTCTATCGGCAAACGTTCCGTCATCGGGGCGGGGGCGGTTGTTATCAGCGACATACCGGAAGCCGCAGTTGCGGTAGGGGTACCCGCCAGGATTATAAAGTATAGGGAAGGATAACGTCTAACCATGTGCCAACAAGCAAAACATGCTTTGATTACGGAAGAAAAGACAATTCGCCAGGCTATCGAACAATTAAATGAAAACCGGCTCCAAATCCTGCTGGTGGTTAGTAGTGACAAAGTTTTATTGGGCACTGTAACCGACGGTGATATTCGTCGTTCGATTTTAAACAATATTTCATTGGATAAGCCGATCGTCCGAATCATGAATAAGAACCCCAAATTCATTTATGAAGGGGAGACTCAAAAAGCCCGCGACTTGATGCTCAAATATAAATTGAAAAATATCCCGGTTGTTGATGAAGCAAGGACAGTTGTGGACTTGGTTTTGATTGAGGATATTCTTGAAACCAAGGAAAAAATTCGCCCTAAAGACAACCAAGTTTTGATCATGGCTGGCGGAAAAGGCTCCAGACTTGATCCATTCACCAAGATTCTTCCCAAACCGTTAATCCCGGTAGGCGATAAACCCATTATTGAAATTATCATGAATAGTTTCAACAAATACGGTTTCAATAATTTCATTATTTCTTTAAATTACAAGGCTGAAATCATTAAATTGTATTTTCTGGAAAATGCCAACGGTTATAACGTCAGTTATACGCATGAAGATATTCCGTTGGGAACGGCCGGTGCTCTCAGGCTTGCCAAAGACCGCTTGAAGGAGACGTTTATTGTCAGCAATTGTGATGTCATCATTGATGTAGACTTCGATAAACTCCTGGATTTCCACGAGCGCAATAAAAATTTCGCCACTGTGGTGGGAGTGGTGAAACATATGCAAATTCCTTACGGAGTGATTGAAGTAAAAGACAACAAGTTGCATCAGATGACTGAAAAACCCGAATATGATTTTGTAATCAACTCCGGTGTTTATGTCCTGGAGCCGGAAATCATTGATTTGATTCCTGAAAATGAGGCTGCCAATATGCCGGATTTATTATTGAAAGCGAAAGATCTGGGTCATAAAATCGGGGTTTTTCCCGTCAGCAATAAGTGGTTTGATATCGGTCAATGGGAGGAATATCAGAATACTTTGGAATATTTCAAGAAAGCTGAGGGGACAAGCTACAGTGGCTGACCAGAAAAGCAGATTAGCCCTGATACCGGCCAGGGGGGGTTCAAAGGGCTTGCCGCAGAAAAATATTAGACTGCTTGGAGGCAAATCTTTGATTGCCTGGACCATCGAGGCGGCAATCCAAAGTGCTTGCTTTACGCATGTCGTGGTGAGTACGGATGATCCGGAAATTGCCGCCATCGCAAAAGACTTTGGGGCGGAAGTGCCATTTCAAAGGCCACCGGAATTAGCCGGTGATACGGCCAAAAGTATCGATGTAATTCTCCATGCAATCGAATGGTTCGGGCAACAGGGGGTAAGTTTTCAAGAATTGGCTTTGCTGCAGCCGACCAGTCCCCTTCGGAACGCCGTCGATATTAAGGGAGCGTTCAAAGTCTTTCGGGAGAAAAAAGCGCTTTCCCGTGAGTGCGCGGTAGTATCGGTATGCCCAAGCGAACATTCACCGTTATGGATGAGTACCATTGGCGAAGATTTGTCGATGGCCGGTTTTTTGCCTAAAAGCGCCGCCGGTGAAGGAAGACAATCATTGCAACAATACTACCGGTTAAATGGCGCGGTTTATCTGGCCAATGTTTCTTATCTCAAAGAAAATAACGGCTTTTTTGGACCCAAGACTTATGCCTACATGATGCCCCAGGAAAGATCGGTGGACATTGATACGGAGTTGGATTTGAAATTTGCGGAATTTCTTTTGACAAGAATTTAACGAAATAGGCCAAAAGAACTATTCATTTTTCAATGCAAGTTTCCGAAACCATAATCAGGAGATTTATAGTCATCGGGAGGATATAGCAATTTACAAGGAGGTAGTTTTATGAAAGTGGGAGCAGGAGCTTCAATTAATACAGTTAATGCCAATATAGGCTCTACCAGAATATCGGCTGATAACTCGGCGGTGAAAGCATCAAGCCACGATGAATCGCCATCTACCACCAAGGATAAAGAAAAGATCGAGAAGGCTCTTAAGATTGTCAACATGGCTTATAAGGAAGTCAACATTGAATGCAAGTACTCCGTCGATGAACGGACCAAGACCGAGGTTGTTAAATTTGTCAACTCCGAGACCGGTGAAACGATAAAGCAATATCCGCCTGAAGAAATTTTGAATATGATTACCAGAATGTATGATATGTATGGGATCCTGCTGGATAAGAAAGTCTAATTTAGGTAAATGTAAGGAGGTGAAATCATGGCCGAATCGAACTCGAGCTCTTCAATTACTACCGCTGGAGTTAACGGTTTAGGAATTGTCGGACTCAATTCCGGTATGGATACGGCAGGCACGATCAAGAAAATCATGAAATATGACAGGAAACCGATTGATCGGACCAACCAACAAATTCAGTTATTGCAGTGGAAAGAAGAGGCTATTCGTACTCAAAACACGGCCCTTTCCGAATTGCGAGATTCTGTTTTTGATTTGAAAATGGAGACTTCCTACGAGACTCGGAAGATTGATACGACTGATCCTGAGGTGGTCAATGCCACCGCCGGTAAAGATGCCATCAATGGCAGTTATGCGGTGAAAGTCGAAAAATTGGCCACCTTCTCCTCCAATAGCAGCGTTGATGATCCCAAGAGCAAGGCCAAGGGAGTGTTTCTTTCTTCTCAGGTGATCGGCACTCCGAAAAGTTTGATCACGATCGACAAGGGTAAACATTCCTTTGATCTTACCGTGGATGGCGAGCGGGTAACGATTAATCTCTCAAAGTTGTCCGGCAAATACAGTATAGCCGGAGAAGATCACGATAACGGCAAGGTTTTGACGCCCGTGTTGGGCCGCACCAAAAGTTTAACTCGTTTGGCGGAAAACATTGAACGGGAAATTAAAAAGGCGTTTCACAAAGAAGATATCGATGATATTTCGCTGAAGGTAAAAGTTACTTCCAACAATCAATTGGAACTGTATACCGATGATGGAATAAGGCATAACATCACCATGAATAGTGTCCCCAATAATTCGATCCTGACCGATTTGGGATTTAAGGATGGCGCAAGCATATCAACTGTAGATACTTCGACCTCTTTGTATAACCTGCGGGATCAGTTTGTCAATGCCAAGGACTATTTTACCGGCAAAAGTTCGCCGACGGATTCCTTCAGTTTTACTATCAACGGCCAGGTATTTAAGTTCACCAATAACGATTCCATTGACAAGGTGATCGAACAAATTAATTCCTCAGCGACAGCGGGAGTCAAGGCGTTCTTTGATGTCGAAAGCAATAAGCTGATTTTAACCGCAACACAGTCCGGTGATTATAATCACGGCCGGCCGGGCATTGTGATTGACGATACGGATGGGGTTTTAAAATCGCTTTTTAAGATTGACCAGGCCAATAGTACGATTGGGGGAAATAATGAATTTACGGTTAACGGGACCCCATTCAAACAAGCGACCAATTCTTTTACCCTTAACGGAGTGACTTTAAATTTAGCCGGAACCGGTTCCGCGACGGTTAATGTCTCCACGGATCCCACGGAAATTGTTGAAAAGATTAATGATTTTATCACTTCGTACAATAAAACGATGAGCGGAATGAACGAACAGATAAGCAAGACCCGGCCTACTAAAGGCAAAAAGGTTTATGATCCGTTAACGGATGAACAAAAAGAGCAGATGTCCGAGGAACAGATTAAGAAATGGGAAAAATTAGCCCAAGAAGGTTTACTAAATAACGACCGCCTGATGATCTCGATAGTGAACGATCTGCGTTCGAAGATGTCCCGGGTAGTCTCAACACCGCTAACTTTAAACGGGGGTTCTTTGGGAGGATCCGTTAATGCAACCCCAACTTCCAATCAATTCAATTTCACCTTGGGGGATACTACCAGAGTGATTAAACTTGATCCTCAAGTTTACTCGGTGACCACTTTGAAAAGTGCCTTACAAGAAAAATTGGATGAATCTTTCGGTGTTAACCGGGTCAGGGTATCGATAAGCGACAGCAAAATTTCGTTTGCCACTGAAAATGTTCCGATGAAAATCAATAGTGGCGCCCAAAATGACATTTTAAGCCAATTGGGTTTTATGAATGGTGATAAAAAAGATTCTTCTTATAATACATTAAGCCAAATCGGTATTCAGACCGGAGATTACAGTGAAAACGGCAAACTCCATTTAGATACCGCCAAATTAACGAGTGCTTTGCAAAATGATCCGGACGGGGTCATCCGGTTGCTTACCAATAATCGACAGGTCGCTGCCCTTTCGGACAGCGTCAGCGAAAAAGCCAAAGCCGCTGAACGAACATCCGAAAGTCAGGGGATTTTTACGAATTTTTATAATTCATTAAATATGAACGTGAAACGGCTTACCGAGGAGGCCGGTCTTCCCGGCGGCGGCGATGCCAATTCAAAGATTGGCAAGGATATCATGAAAAAGAATAGTTACATCGATACGGTTCAAAGGCGGGTCGATGCCGAGGAAAAACGGTTGTGGAAAGTTTTTAACGGAATGGAGACATCCCTTAATAAAATTGCCAATCAGGCCAGTGCGGTTGCCAATATGATGGGAATGTAAAATGATTGAACCCCCAAATATGGGGCTAGATCGAAACCGTCCGGAAGGAGTATCAATGGTGGATTCTATGGAAGGCAATCACATTCGGGGGCTGTTGGAGAACAAGATTCATTTTTTAGAGGAATTGCTTGCTTGTTCAAAAATGCTTACCGGTTTGACTTATGAAAACCATGAGATTGAATATGATAGCCTTTTGGAAACACGGGAACGGTGTGTTGAAACGTTAAATAGCATTGAGGATGCGCTAAAAAGCGAATTTCAATTAAGTGACGAAGCCCAAATGGAGAATAATACGGCAATTGCAACTTTGGCCGCTCGATCCAAACTGCTTATCCAGGAAATTTTAGTTTTGGATGAACAAATTAAGAACGCCATTTCAAATGAATTGCAAAATCTAAGGATACGGATTGGCGCATTAAATTGTGGACGGAAGGGGATCAATGGATATCAGGCGGGTCAGCGGATTAGCACGGCCGGTGTTTATACGGATAGCCGTAAATAACGGACAATCCTGGACATGATCACCAAAAACTAAGGAGGTTTTAACGATGGCATTAGCAAACGGACAAGCAGTTTATCAAACCAACTCAATTCTGACATCAAAGCCGGAAGAACTCACTCTGATGCTTTACAACGGACTGGTGAAGTTTTTGATTCAGGCTCAAAAGGGAATTGACGAAAAAAACATTCAAAAAGCCCATGATAACTTGATTAAGTCGCAAAATATTATTATGGAATTTAAGGCGACTCTGAAGCCGGAATTTGAAATTTCCAAGTCCCTAAGCCCTTTGTATGATTATATGTATCGGAGATTAGTTGAGGCCAATTTACAGAAAGACGGTAAAATTGTATCCGAAATTCTGGGATATTCAACTGAATTGCGGGATGCCTGGGCTCAAGCAATGAAGAAAACTAAGGAACAGGCACTGAATAAAACGAGTATCCCCGGCTAAAGAATCATCCGTTCTGCTTTGCATGTCGGTTCAAAAATTAAATAGCGTTAAAATAGTTTAATAATTCATAATTAAAAATTCATTATCCAAGAAGTATGTCATTTTTAGGGTCTCGTCGTTATCACACGACCGATGGAGTAAAATTTGCAATATTTGCCTTGGTACTGGATTCCACAACTTCTTTTGTTTGACATTGATATTTTCCTGTGTTATAGTAGGTATTGTGGTTTTGGCCCAGAGTTTGGGTTCCCCACAGAGATTTTTTTTAGGAGGAATGGTTTATGCAAGGTAAAGTAAAATGGTTTAACGCAGAGAAGGGTTTTGGCTTTATTGAGAGAGACGGCGGCAAAGACGTTTTTGTTCATTTCTCAGCTATCCAAATGGATGGTTTCAAAACCTTAGAAGAAGGCCAAATGGTTGAATTCGATATCGTTGAAGGCGAACGTGGGCCGCAAGCGGCTAATGTTACCAAAGCTTAATATCAATTCGAAAAACCCAAAACCCCGGCTAATACCGGGGTTTTTTTTATTATTCTCATTCTGGAATTAGAAGCGGCTGTCCTGAAAAAGAGTTGGTAAATCCATCAGAAATGCAATATATCGCTTTTTAATATGATATATTGTATTTTTCTTCTCGGATTTACTTACTTTCAGGGCAGTCGCTTATTTTTACTCCCGTGTTTCTAAAAAGATCCAGTTTGAAAAGGGGAAAGAAGACTATTGTTCGTTCGTATCATCGGAGACATAATGAAGAAGGCGCATGTAATGGATCATCTTAAATGTTGTGTAAAGAAGTTTTAAAAACTCTTGATTATCAGGTTGGGTTTTGCTACTATTTATAACATAAACATCACATTGAGTTGACCCATAGGTTTCTGAAAAGACGGTATTGTTCACAATTTTTGTAAATTTAAAAACAAAAGGAGGTAATCACAAAGCGCTCTCGGATAGACTTGTTATTCGCTTTATGACTGTGACTGTGGTACCTGACGTATCATTTCAAAAAGGAGGACTTTCAATATGAAAAAATGGGTTGTCTTTTTCCTTGCCGTAATGTTTGTCATTTGTTTGGGAATTATAAGTTATGCTGCTGATGAATTGAAAATCGGTGTGTCGGCGCCGTTGACCGGTGATATTTCAACGCTGGGTCAATCGACCCAAAATGCCGTATTAATGGCGGAATCGGAAATCAATGCCGCCGGAGGAATCAAAGTAGGTTCTTCCAAACGGAAAGTGAAATTTATTATTGAAGATGATGAGAATAAACCGGAATCAACCGCTACGGTCTTTCAAAAGTTAATCAATCAAGACAGAGTCCTGGCCATTATCGGTTCCCAGGCCAGTAAGTGTTCAAATGCCGGCGCTCCAATCGCGGAGAGCGCGCAAGTTCCTCAAATTACTCCTTGGTCGACCAATCCCAACGTGACGAAAGGACGTTCTTATATTTTCCGGGCTTGCTTTATTGATCCTTTCCAGGGCCGGGTCGTAGCGGAATACGCTCTGAAAAATCTTAAAAAGAAAACCGCTGCCGTGCTCTATGACGTTGCCAGTGACTATAACAAAGGGATTGCCGAGGTTTTCCGCACTGAATATACCAAAGCCGGCGGAAAAATCGTAGGTTTTGAAACTTATAATACCAATGACAAGGACTTTTCCGCTCAACTCAGCAAAATTAAAGGCGCCAATCCGGCTATCCTTTTCTTACCCAATTATTTCAATGAAGTGCCGCTGCAAATCCAACAAGCCCGGAAACTCGGACTCACCTGCACAGTGATCGGCAGTGATGGCTGGGATGATCCCCAATTGCTGAAATTAGGGGGCAAGGATATGGACGGGACCTATTTCACCAACCATTATTCTCCCGATATCAAACGTCCGGCTGCTCAACATTTTATTACCGCCTATGAAAAGAAATACGGGCTGAAACCCGATGCCGCCGCAGCTTTAACCTATGACTCGGCTTATATTCTGTTCAAAGCCATTGCCAAAGCAGGGAAAGCCGATTCCAAGGCGATTCGTAATGCGATTGCCGCTACCAAAGGTTTCAAGGGAGTAACCGGGGACATCACTTACGAGGGTTCAGGCGATCCGGTAAAAGGCGCTGTGGTAATCCGGATTGATAATGGTAAATTTGTGCTCGACAGTGCGGTAAATCCCTAATAAAGGTCTAAAAGAAAGCGGACTATTTTTGCCTAAATGCTTTACCCTTTCCCTGCAAGGGAATTGGCTGAATCTTGAGAGGCTGTTGCAAAAGTGATTAAAATCAATGAGACATCAATAATGGGTAAAGTTTTCCATATATCGTATTTCTCTATCGACAAATCTTATTTTGCAACAGCCCCTTATTTCGGAGCCTAAATGATTAAAACCCCAAAAGAATACTGATTCCTTTTAAGGGATAGGGTCCGGGTTTAGGCCGTTTTCATCCTTTGATTGCCTTGGCTGAGGGAGCTATTGCCGCAAGTGAGAGAGTGCTGGATGCTGGACTTGGAACGTTAAAGACTATCAATATTTTTATTTAAAAAGGCGGGGGGAGTTAACCCTTGGAGATTGTCATTCAACAAATATTGAATGCAGCCCAGTTAGGGGCGGTTTATGCTCTGATAGCCCTTGGATATAGCATGGTTTACGGGATAATTCGCCTGATAAACTTTGCCCACGGCGATATTTTTATGCTGGGAGGATTTATCGGGTTTTTGCTGGTTACTTGTATCAGCGGTATGCCGCTGGTTATTATGATGCCCCTGGCTATGTTGCTTACGGCTTTGGCGGGAGTCACCATTGAAAGAGTCGCTTATCGTAAACTTCGCAAGGCCCAAAGGATGTCATTGGTTATTACGGCGCTGGGAGTCGGTTATTTTTTGGAGAATATCGTCCGGCTGCTGGTCGGACCCGAAACCCGACAGTTGCCGGCGCAGTTGCCGAATAATGTTTTAAAGTTGTTTAACGGTATTGTGGTTACGGAAGACAAGATCTTAATTATTGTAGTATCGTTATTTTTGATGGGTATTTTGTGGTTCGTGGTCAATAAGACGATGGTTGGCACGGCCATGCGGGCTGTTGCCGACAATCAGGATGTAGTCCCGTTGATGGGGATCAATTTAAATTGGATTATCATGGTTACCTTTGCAATTGGATCGGCCCTGGCTGCTGCGGGCGGAGTTTTTTACGGGCAGGCTTATTCCATTGATCCGTATATGGGAATCGATCTCGGGTGGAAGGCTTTTATAGCCGCTGTTATCGGCGGGATTGGTTCGATCGAAGGCGCAGTTTTAGGATCATTCCTCCTGGCGGGCGTGGAAGTTTTGACAGTGGCCTATCTTTCTTCCAATCTAAAAAATGGAATAGCCTTTGGGCTGCTGATTATCTTATTACTGATTTGGCCTAGCGGAATTATGGGTAAGCCAATGATAAAGAAGGTGTGAGAGAATGTCTGAACCGTTATTAAAGCCAAAGGCCTTATTCCAATCGACCTTGTTTAGTTTTTGGCCGGTTGCACTCGTTTTCTTAATTGTAATCATGGTGCTCTTTTTTCTCGGTGAATGCGACTTGTTTAACCAGTATTACATCCATGTCCTGACGATTATTGGGATGAATATCATATTGGTATCAAGTTTAAATATTGTTAACGGCTATTTGGGAGAGTTTACCCTCGGACACGCCGGTTTTATGGCCATCGGCGCCTATACGGCTTCCTTGATAGCCATTCATTTCAATCTGCCGTTGGTATTTCGGTTAATGCTTTCCTTAAGCGGAGGCGCAATTGCCGCCGGATTGATCGGGTATTTGATCGGGCTCGTTACCTTTAAAACCATTGGGGATTATTTGGCCATTATTACCCTGGGTTTTAACATGATTATCGTCAATGCCATCCAGAATATTGATTATGTTGGCGGTCCCCGGGGATTGGTTGGAATACCCAAGGGAACCAATTTGATCGTCGTGGGGCTCTGCGTCGTTTTGACTTATGCAATTCTGCGAAATCTGGTGAATTCGAACTACGGACGGCTTTGGGTTTCGATCCGGGAAAATACCATTGCCAGTGAACTCATGGGTGTCAATATTAACCGGGTTAAAAATATCGCCTTTACCGTAGCCGCCACTTTTGCGGGTTTGGCCGGAGGCCTGTGGGCCCAGTATCAGCAATTTATTACCCCGAAAAGTTTTGATTACATTAAAACCACTGAAATTTTGGTCATGCTCTATCTGGGGGGGATGGGCAGCCTTTCCGGCTCTATCCTGGGAGCCGTTTTTTATACCTTGATGATGGAAATTCTCCGCAATGTGCTCAGCATGATTTCTCCCCGCCTGGCTGAGTGGCGGATGATAGTCAGTCCTTTGGTACTAATCATCATCATGTTGACCAGGCAATATGGGTTAATGGGTAATCGCGAGTGGCGGTGGCTCAGTTCTCGAGAGGAGGAACCGGTCATTGAAACACGTGCTTAAGACGGAAAAACTCTCCAAATCCTTCGGTGGGCTTACCGCCACGCTTGATTTTACGTTAGAACTCGGTGAAAGGGCGATTCATGGGATCATCGGACCCAACGGGGCCGGCAAAACGACGGTTTTTAATTTGATCACCGGAGTTTATAAACCGGATGCGGGCAAAATGTGGCTCGAAGAAAAAGAGATCACCGGACTCTCCTCAGATGCCCTGGCCCGGGCCGGCATTTCCCGCACTTTTCAAAATATCCGTCTCTTTGACCAGATGTCGGTGTTGGATAATATCAAAATGGCGATGCATAACCGGATCGGTTATCATCTCTGGGATGCGATTTGCGCTTCCCCTCATTTCCGTAGCAGAGAAAGGCAGATCCGGGAAGAAAGTTTGGAGTATCTAAACCGGTTTGGGTTGGTGGACCGTAGAAATGAACTGGCTAAAAATTTGCCCTATGGGGAACAACGAAGGCTGGAAATTGCCAGAGCCCTGGCGACACAGCCGAGAGTGTTGTTATTGGACGAACCGGCGGCCGGGATGAACCCGACCGAAGTGCGGGAATTAATTGACCTGATTCACCGGGTTCACCAGGATTTCAATTTGTCGATTTTACTGATAGAGCATCAAATGCCGGTGGTTATGGAACTTTGTCAATATATTCAGGTGATGGATTTCGGACGGACGATTGCGGCCGGTAAGCCGGATGAGGTAACCAACAATCCCATGGTCATCAAGGCTTACTTGGGAGAAGAGGAGGCTGCGGGATGAACGCCACGCCGGGTCTTTTGGAAATCAAACAGTTATCGGTAGCCTATGGGGCTATTAAGGCTTTGCACCATATTACGCTTCAAATTAACGAGGGGGAAATCGTTTCTTTGCTAGGGGCCAATGGAGCCGGAAAAACCACCACGCTTCGGGCAATCTCCAGAATGTTGCCGATGACCGAAGGGGAAATTATTTATCAAGGAAGTAGTCTAAACAACCGTCTGGCTCATCAGGTGGTCGCTTTGGGAATTGCGCACGTACCCGAAGGACGGGGGATTTTTCCAAGCCTGACGGTACAGGAGAACCTGAAATTAGCGACCTGGACTGTAAAGAAAGCACCGGGTTCCAACACCCTGAATAAATTATACCGGGGAGTTTTTGAACTGTTCCCCCGGTTGGAGGAAAGGCAATCCCAAATTGCCGGGACTTTAAGCGGCGGCGAGCAGCAGATGCTGGCCCTCGGCCGGGCCATGATGAGTGACTGCCGGGTGATGTTACTCGATGAACCTTCGATGGGACTTTCGCCGATTTTAGTGAAAGAAGTTTTTAAAGCGATCCAGGAAATTAACGCCAAAGGAACGACCATTCTTTTAGTGGAACAAAACGCCAATATGGCTTTGAAAATTGCCCACCGCGGCTATGTATTGGAGAATGGACGGATTGCCCTGGAAGGGTCGGCCGCTAATCTGGCTCAGGATAGCCGGGTCAAAGAGGCCTATCTGGGCAATAAAAAAGGGCCGAACCAGCTTTCTGCCGGGTAACTGCTGAGAAAGGGATTCAAACTTTATATTTTCGCAAGGTAATGTTTTTGCACTGCATGCTAATGGCACTTTAAGCCGCCGACGCCCAAGTGTCAATCGACTCATCTTATTAAAATAGGAAAGCCAAAAAAAGTAAGTCCCGTTTGGAACTTATTTTTTTATCGTATCGTTTGAGCCAATATACCGATCATAGTGGGTTTTGTGACGGAATGAATTGATTGGATGATAAAAAAGAATGATTTTCGAACAGAATCGATACATTGAACGACAGAAAGAATTATTTCTATGACAGAATGAATTCATTGAACGACAGAAAGAATTATTTCTGTGACGGAATAAATGATTTTCGTACTGGGGATGAGTGCGCTGAATGACGAAAAGAATGTTGGAATATGATATAATTTTAGAAGTGTTTTTTATATGTTGCATCATTATGAAAAGGGAAATTCTCTATGAAAAACATTGTTATACTCGCAACCGGTGGAACAATTGCCGGGGTTTCCAATTCGATTACCGATACGGCCTGCTATCAGCCGGCTATTTTGCCGATTGAAGCGATTACGAAAGATATTTCCGAGCCTCTCCGCAGCATCGCCCGTATTTCCAGCGAGCAGATCGCTCAGATTGACAGTGCGGAAATGACCCATCAAATCTGGCTTACTCTTGCCGGTCGCATCAATGTTTTGCTCTCCTCGCCGGAGATTGACGGCGTGGTTGTTACCCATGGGACCGATACTTTGGAAGAAACCGCTTATTTTCTCAATTTGGTAGTAAAAAGCAATAAGCCGGTCGTTGTAGTGGGGGCGATGCGCCCGGCTTCCGCGCTTAGCTCCGACGGACCCATGAATCTTTATAACGCCATTATTCTGGCGGCTAGTAAAGAAGCATCCGGCAAAGGGGTTTTGGTGACGTTGAACAATACCATCAATTCCAGCCGGGAAGTCACCAAGACCAATACCTCCCTTCAAGATAGCTTTAAAGCTCCGGAGCTTGGTTATATCGGATATCTCATGGAAGGGGAGCCCCATTTTTACCGGCAACCTACCCGTAAACACACCGATATGAGTGAATTCGTCATTGACGGCCTTAGCGAACTTCCTCCGGTTGAAATTATTTACGGACATGTGGGCAATCTTGGCGTACTGGCACAGGCCGCCGTTGCCGCCGGAGTTAAAGGACTGGTCTATGCCGGTCTGGGAAACGGCAATATGTCGAAGATGATGAAAAATATTTTTATGGATATTCAGGCCCAAGGAGTGGTAGTGGTTCGGAGCACCCGGGTCAGTAGCGGGATTGTTACCCGGAATGGGGCCATCAATGATGATTTGAGTAATTTTATCGTTTCCGACACCCTCAATCCTCAAAAAGCAAGCATCCTTTTAGCCATGGCCCTTACCAAGACGGCTGATCCAGCTACCATCCAACGGATGTTTTGGGAGTATTAAAAAGAAGAGTGGTTACATCATGGGAAAAACCTTAAGGGAACGCATTTTTGAGTTGGCGGACGAACCCTACCGGAAGTTTCAGAGCGGATTGCTCCCCGGAATCGATAATATTTTGGGAGTCAGACTCCCGGCCATCAGGAAGCTGGCCAAAGAAGTCGCCAAAGGGGACTGGCAGGGCTTTTTATCGGCAGCACAAGACGATTATTATGAAGAAATCATGTTACAGGGTTTGGTCATTGGCTATGCCAAAGGGGATATTGAGGAAATTCTGCATTATACCGCCGATTTTATACCTAAAATTAATAATTGGGGAGTTTGCGACAGTTTTTGCAGCAATCTAAAAATTACCCAGGGCCATATGATACGGGTCTGGGAATTTTTACAGCCCTATTTGCGTTCTGATAGAGAATTTGAAATCCGTTTTGCTGTGGTCATGCTGCTGAATTTTTACCTGAATCAAGAGTACATTGACAGAGTGCTGGTGAGTTTAAACCATGTAAACCATGATGGTTATTATGCTAAAATGGCGGTAGCCTGGGTGGTTTCGATTTGTTTTGTGAAATTCCCTGAAAAAACCATGCCCTATTTACAAGAGAACCATTGGGATACCTTTACTTTTAATAAAGCGCTCCAGAAAATCAGAGAGTCGTTGTGTATCGATGAGGAAACCAAGGCGTTGATTGGGAAGATGAAACGGTAAATGGGGCATAATAGGAAGCATCAAAATATGGTTTCAGGGTAACCTCGGGCTAAATCCCATGGATAAAAAAGTAAAGGGATCTCTGGAATCACGGTGATATAGTGGTATATCGCATTTAGTAAAAAGGAGTGTAACCTTGAAAAAATTGCTCGGGATTTTTGTACAAGGAATTTTCACCTTGGCTCCCATTGCTTTGACACTGTATATCTTGTACTTGCTCTATCAATTGACCGATGGAATATTTGAAGGGTTATTGCGGCGGGTTGGAGTTTACTTCCCCGGCATCGGTTTCCTGGCTACCATCATCATCATATTTCTCGCCGGATTGCTGGCTTCCTACTGGTTAACCAATAAATTATTCCGTCAGTTCGACCGGGTGTTGTTGAGAGTTCCTTTGCTCGGCAGTATCTATGGGATCATCAAGGATACGGTAAATTCTTTTGCGGGAAACAAAAATAGTTTTTCCCGCCTGGTGAGGGTCAACATGCCCGGTGGCCTGAAATTTTTAGGTTTCCTGACCAATGATGAAGTGAGCCTGTTTATTCCCGAAGGATATGTGGCGGTTTATCTGATGCAATCGATGCAATGGGCCGGAAATTTGGTTTTGGTTCCCCAATGTTGGGTGGAGCCGGTAGAGGTTTCTGCCGAGGATGCTTTGAAGTTTGTTGCTTCAGCCGGCTTGCTCCGTGGCAAGGGAAATTGAAAATGGTTTTATCCGGAGGCGGATGGACATTTGCACGTTCGTGCCTGTATAAGGCTTATTTTGTTGCATAAATACCATAATATTGTTATAATAACCAATGAATCATTAATTTTGGAAAATAATCAAAAAGTATAAGTACGAAAGAGACGTTTTATTCAATGATTATTGCCTTAACCATGTGGACGATGGCAATTATATTTAGGATTGCTGATTATAAAACCGAATCGACCCGTTGGGTAATGGGGTTGGCATTTCTGGCGGGCTTAGGGGGATTTTGCCTATTTTGGTCCGGGAATACAACCTTAATTCAAAATTACCTTGGGCTATCCGGTGAAACCCAAGAGATCATTGAAGTGATTATGTCGGCGATAGCCCATTATTTCACACCTTACTTTGCTTTAATGTTTGGACTTAGCTACTCCGGCGTCTTGGCTCCGAAATATAAAAAAATCGTCAAGCTGCTGCTGCTCGTTCCCATGTTCATTACTTTTCTGAATTACCCTCTCCACGACTATGGTATAAAAAAAACTTATCAATGCGTTATTTATTATAGGTTTTTTTCGATTTGGGCGGTCCCCTATTCCTTCATCAGCTGTGCGCTGCAGATTTATGCATATGTAAAAGAGGATATTCCCAGCCTCAAAAGACAACGGCTTATTTTTTGTTTGATAGCCGTCCCGGGCATTGCTTTGACTTCAATAACTTCTTACCTGCTGGCGGGCCTTCCGGCCGATAAATCCTGGAGATATTGGGATTACAATATTTACGTTATCCTGTATATGTTTGTTTTATTTTCATATTTTCTGATCAAGAATGGAGTACTGGGTATTAAGTTACGGATTGAAAAGCAAAATCTAAGCAATATCATGAATATTATGGATAGTGGCATAAAAATATTGAACCATTCCTTAAAGAATGAGATTACCAATATCTCGATCTGTATGACCAATATGAAACTTTCGTTGGCTAGCCGGGATAAGTATGATGGCGCCTGTGCCCGTGAGATTGATGAGAACTTTCAAATGGTATCGGCATCTCTGGAACATTTATCCAATATGATGAAAAAATTGCAAAAAAACTCCGTTGACCCGGGTAAATTTAAATTAACCCAAAACAATCTGTCGGAAATCATTGGGGTTGGACTGAAATATGTTGCGGTTCCATTCAAATCCAAAAATATTGTTATCGAGAAAAATGTCAACGATAACATCACAATCCTAAGCGATAACGTATATTTACAGGAAGTGTTTGTGAATTTATTTCAGAACGCCGTTGAAGCGATGGATGGCGGAGGTAAATTAATCATTGAAGCCGTTTTGACAACGGGAGGTTTGACTGTTGTGGTGAAGGATAACGGCATCGGCATAAATAAAGAGGATCTTCCGCATGTAATAGAACCTTTCTTCACGACCAAAGAGACACGAAACAATTTTGGATTGGGTTTATCGTATTGCTATAATATCCTGAAAGAGCATGGGGCTTCGCTTGAAGTCAAAAGCGAGAAGCATATCGGTACTACAGTTCATCTGTTTTTTCCCAAGAATAAGGTGGTAACCCCTGGCAAAGAACTCGTCCCGGATTGTTTTTTGGCTTGTGAGGAGTAGGCGTCATGGAAAATATCAGAGTAGCCATAGTAGAGGATGATTTAATCTTTCAAAAGGCTATCACCAATTTTATCAATAAACAACCCGATATGATGGTTGTTGGGATAGCATCCAATAAAGATGAAGCTATCGGTCTGGCAAAATCATTGGAAATTGATCTCATTTTGATGGATATTAATTTAAACGGAAATGAAAGTGACGGTATCGTCGCTGCAATTGAAATAGTAAAATTCCGTAACGCCAAAATAATCATGCTGACCGGTATCGATGACGCCTCAACCATTGTGGATTCTTTTACGGCCGGCGCCTTGCATTACATACTGAAAGAGAATTACCTGGAAATTCCCAATACTATCCGGTTGCTTTATAAAAACGAGATGCCGTTTAAATTGTTAATCAGCGAATTCTCCCGGCTAAAAAAAGAAGAGCAGCTTCAGGAATTGTCCGGCCCTGAAAAGGAGATATTTAAGCTTATTGAACAAGGCTATACCCAAGCTGAGATTGGACTGAAGCTCTATAAAACTCAAAATACCATTAAAACCCAGATTAAAAGCATTCTGAAAAAATTAAAAGTCAAAAATACCAAAGAAGCGGTTGAAAAAGTTAGCTTAAAGGGAATAGCGGAGAAGTAAAAGCATATAAAGGAATTACCGGTTTTATTAAAAATATTCAACAAGTTTCAAAGACAAAAATTAAGGGTCTGTTGTAAAATAAGATTTATCGATAGAGAAATACAATATATGTAAAACCCTACCCATTGTTGATGATATATTGTATTTCTCATTGATTTTACCTTTTGCAACAGCCTCTTTTTTATATTGATAGACCGGTTTTTAAAGAAAAAAACACTCTTAAGGGTGAAAAAGTTCACCCTATCATTTAGGATGAAAAAACTAATTTTTGACGAAATAAAGAAAAGATAGTAAATCAGGGAAAATTGCTTATTTACAAAAGAAAGGAGTTGATAGGAATGGATTATCAAATTGAAAACGGGCCGGTTTTTACAACATTACAGGTTAAAATGGCTCCCGGGGAAACGTTTCGCGCCGAGTCCGGAGCGATGATTGCCATGTCCCCCACCATCGAACTGGAGGCCAAATCTGCCGGAAAAGGATTATTGGGAACTCTTAAAGCCGCAGTAGGCGGTGAGTCGCTATTTGCTACCTTATATAAAGCAACCGGCGGCGATGGGGAATTGATATTGGCGCCTTCCATCCCCGGGGATATTGTTCGCTTCAACTTGGCCGGAGAGACACTTTTTGCACAAAGTGGAACTTACTTAGGAGGGAGTCCGGAGTTGGAACTTTCTACGCAAGGATCTCTGAAGGGGATGATTAGCGGCGAGGGATTGTTTTTACAGAAAATCTCCGGAAACGGAACAGTTTTTCTCAATTCCTATGGAGCGATTATCGAGAAAAAATTGGCCGGGGGTGAAAGCTTTATTGTGGATACCGGGCATATCGTTGCTTTTGAGGCCTCGGTACAATACCAGATTAAAAAAGCGGCTAAAGGTTTGTTTAACACGGTTGCTTCTGGAGAAGGAATCGTTTGTGAGTATAAGGGACCCGGTTCCATTTGGATTCAAACCCGGAACCTGCCCGCTTTGGCTCGGATGATTGCGCCTTTCCTGCCGAAGCAAAACGGCTAAAGAGATAATCATTAAGAGTGAAGTTGTTTTAGCAAACATATATTTTGGAGGAGAAAAAAATGTTGCTTGACAGAAAAGTATTTTTAATCAAAGAGCAAGTTGAATTCATGAAATTAGCGGGTACCTACGATATTTTTGATCCTGAAACCGGTAAACAGATTGCTGCGGCTAAAGAAGAACCCGGCGGTATGATTAAATTTTTAAGGTTGCTGATCAAGAAACAAATGCTGCCCAATAAAATTAATATTTATGATAACGAAGGGCAAGGGGTTGCAATTTCGATCAGTAAACCGTTTTCCTTGCTTCGATCGAAGGTATCGGTATTTAATCAAACCGGTGAGTGCCTGGGTTTTTTCAAGAGTAAAGTGTTTACAATCGGGGGAGGATTTTGGGTCTTTGATCCGGCAGAGAACAAGGTGGCGGAGATCAAGGGCGATTGGAAAGGTTGGAACTTCCAATTTGTCGGCACAGACAACCGGGTTATAGGGACTATCACCAAGAAATGGGCCGGAGCGGTCAAAGAGATATTTACCAGTGCGGATAATTATGTGGTTTCCCTGGAGGAAGCCGCAGAACTTGATCCAAACCGGGTAGCTCTGTTATTGGCGGCAGGATTGGCGATTGATACCGTTTTTAAAGAGGGGAAATAAGCTTTTGCGGTAGCTTTTTTAACCCAGAACTAAAATGGATAGAGGGCGTTTGTGAGCAACAGCAGGGGTGAAAATCTTCACCCCTGCTGTTGTCTTGGGATGATAATGTTCATCTTTAAACGGATGAAAGCCGGTATTATAGTATAGAAGGAGTAATTATACAAAAATTTCTTAAATTAAGGAGCAAGAAAATGAACAAAAAATTATTTCTATTCATGGGTATGATTTCGTTGTTATGTTTATCTGTTACAGTGTTTGCAGGGGGGCTTCGTCTTCCGATAGGGAACAACCCCATGAAAGAAAAAAAAGACCAACCCGCCCAAGAACCTTCCCAGAAGCAATCAGAACAAAGTTCGGCCAATGTTACAATAGCAGCTGATGGCCCGGTTGTAGATGTTTGCTTTAGTTCCGATGGATCAAAAATTGTCTTTGCCTACAAAAATGTTATTAATGTTTGCAAAACCGACGGGACCGTCATCAAACGATTTGGAGTTAAAGACGGGCCGGATATCAATGTTATGGATTACGCCAATAATACCATTGCCACATTTGCATATACCAATCCCGCTCAAATCTATCTTTGGGATGAAAACGGAACGAATATCAAAAAGCTTGGTGCAATCGCTAAAAATGCCGATGAGGCTTCGGTTAACTCTGAAATTGAAACCTCTAAAAGTTACCGCTTATTATTCTCCCGGGATGGAAAGAGTTTGGTGAATGTAACGAAAACAGATAATTTCGGTGGAGTTAAATCGAGGGATCTGGCTACCGGGAAGGTAAAACTTTTCAAAGGGTATGACGATACATCGGTCTATGGTTGCAGCTTTAGCGTGGATGGCAGTAAATTCGTTACCATATCCAGGGATGAACAAGTAAAAGTATGGGATCTGGCAAAAGGAACTTTGGTGACGGCCATTGATACCGGTGACCCGCTGACTTCCAGTTATAACGGTAAAGATGTCGCTATCTTAAGCGATGGTACCATTGTAGTGGTTAAAGCGGACTTGACGTTTTGGTCCAGTGACGGAAAACTAATTAAAACTCTCAAAAAAGCGGCCGATTCCAGTTACACCTTGATTCGATCCAGCCGGGACGGTAATTTATTTGCGGTGGCTTTCGAAGAAAGCGGCCTGGCCTTATATTCGAAAGATGGTACTTTGCTGAAAACCTTTCAGACCGAAGGACAATATTCGCTTCCCAGTGCGGTTACAGGCATTGCCTTCAGCCCTGATAACAAGCTTATGGCTGTCGCTACGGATGGTGGGGAAGTTGGTAAAGGGGAAGTCAAAATCTTTGCACTCTAACAGGGGGAGAATGATTCCATGGCTACTGCATATTGCATTGGCAATAATATAACCCTGACCCCCACAATTCCGAGGTAAGTCGGGATGGGATAAAAAATGAACCCAAAGGGATTAATGTTTTGAAACAAAGCTCTTCCGGCTTTAACCGGAAGAGCTTTGTTATGGGTGCGCCCGGCATGGGCGCTATCGAATGGGTGGAAGTTCCGAGTGTGGGTAGATAGTGCCAGATGAATCATCATCTACCTCCTACTCGTTTTAAAAAAACCAGTTTTCAACAAAAAGCATTCTTAAGGGTGAAAAAGTTCACCCTTTCATTGAGGATGAAAAAGCTAATTTTTGACGAAATAAAGAAAAGATAGTAATTCAGGGGAAAAAATATGGTTTGGCCACCGATTTTGACGATTATCTGGAGAAGGCGCTTTCCGGAAGGTTGGCAGCCGCATTTTAATAAAAATGCAAAGGAGAGCGATGGCAATATGAATTTCACTGAATATCTCACCCAAGGCGACCTGGATAATGTCAAAAAAGGGATTGAAGCCGGAACGGACATTGAAACAACCGATGAAGACGGCATGACTCCTCTGATGATCGCTGCAAGTAACGGCCATTTGGCCCTCGTAAAATATTTGTTGGAGAATGGCGCTAGACTTGAAGCCACCGATGGGCTGAAAATGACCCCCATCATGATCGCAGCCTGCTTTGACCAGCTTGAGGTTGTGAAGTATCTGTTTGAAAAAAATGCGAATATTGAACGTAAAAATAAATACGGGCTCACTACAGCGATGCTGGCCGCTTATAATAATTGCCGGGATGTTCTGGAGTATCTGATTCAAAAGGGAGCCGATATTACCGCCAAAGATATTGACGGTTGGAATGCATTAATGCTGGCAACCAAAAAAGGCAATAGAGCAATCGTCGAATATTTAATTGAGCAAGGCGTCGATCTTGAAGAGGAAGATAACAGAGGAAACACCGCATTAATGCTGGCTATAGAGAAAGAGCAAACCGAAATTGTTGAGTTGTTGATTGTCAAGGGTGCCAATACCGGCAAATTGGATATTTTTACAGCAAGCGCCAGTGGATTGCTGGGGCGGCTGCAACAGTTGGTCGCCGGAAAGATCAACCTCCAGGCTAAAAACGATGAAGGTATGACTCCACTACTGCTGGCCGTGAGTAATGGCCGTTTGGAAACAGTAAAATTTTTATTGGATAATGGTTCCACCCTGCGGGAGACCGATGAAGACGGCATGACTCCCCTGATGATCGCCGTAATCAACGGCAATCTGGCAATGGTCCAGTACTTGGTGGAAAAAGGGGCGGATTTGGAAAGCTATACCGCCGGCAAAGAAACTGCCCTGCGGCTGGCCGCGGATCGTTGGCAGATAGAGATATTGCAATACCTCATTGTTCAAGGGGCCAATGTCGATGCCCGGGATGATCAGTGGCGGACGGCTTTGATGTGCGCCGCAGCGGATGATAACTTGGACATTGTGCGTTGTTTGGTGGAAAACGGCGCGGCTCTGGAGTCAACCGCAGCAAATGGCCAAACCGCATTAATGTTGGCGGCCGATGAGTGTCAAACGGATACTGTTCAATATCTGCTGGAAAAAGGGGCGGATATCGGACAACTGGATATCATCCGGGCAAGTAAGGTCGGTTTGACTGAACGGGTCCGGCAACTGCTTGAGGCCGGAGTGGACCGGGAGACCCCAAACGATCAGGGAATGACTCCGTTAATACTGGCGGCAAAAAACGGCCACCTGGAGACTGTACAATATCTGGTGGAAAAGGGAGCCCACGTTGGCGCAGCCGACGTGAACGGGATGACTCCGTTAATTTTTGCTGCGAATAACGGCTATCCGGAGATTGTGAAATATTTGGTTGAAAAAGGCGCCGCTATCGAGGGGTCCGATAGCGAGGGGACCACTCCTGTTGTATTTGCCATATTTAACCGGCAATTGGAGATCGTCCGATTCCTGGTAGATAAAGGGGCATCGATTCAAACTCCCGATCATTTTGGAACGACTCCCTTAATGCAGGCGGTCCGTTTCGGCCATTTGGAGATTGCCCGCTACTTGATAGAAAATGGTGCTGACCTTAACGCGCAGGATAACGAAGGAGAAAGTGCCCTGGATTATGCAACGGAATATGAACAGGATGAATTGGCGGATTATTTGCGGAGTAAAATGATTCAAGAGTAATCGGTATGGAGGCAACCCATGGCATATTATGATACGGATCAAATGCTGGATAATCTTGGCCGCGCTTATGAAGGTGATGAGCAAGCCAGGGCTGCAATTCAAGGAATCAATCTGCCGTTTGCGGTGACAAATGATTATTCCGTCCTGATAATTGTTCAGGAGAAGCACGCTGCAATCAATGATAAAGGGTTGGTAAAAACCCTTAACATGCCGCCCAAGGAGAACGGCGGCCGCAAACAAGTGGCTGATTGGTACCATTGCGATCACGAAAGTAAATCTTGGAGCAGCTTTCCGATACCCGACAGTTTTGTAGTGCGGGAAATGAAATATGCCGGCAGTCTGTTTAGCTTTATCTCCGCTGATCAACGCATTATCTCCGGGACAAGCGGACAATTAGGTAAAGGCATGCTTGAAGTCGCTTTCAATGTGGCTGGTGTGGCTGAAACCGAAATTAAAAAAGCTTTTATGAGTATTCCTACGACAGTGGAGAATCCCCCGCCGCCCCAAAAGACTGCCGCCGAAAGTCCGTCCATCCAGGATGAAATCATCGGTACACTCACCTTTAATGAACGGTACCAGTGGTTTGAAACGAAGTATCAGGCTCAAGGCAACGCTTTTGAAATTTATATCGATATCGATAATCGGGCCGCTACATTAGAAATATTACCGCTGGTCCGGGCGGTGCTTAGCCGGCTGGCAACCATCGATGGCGCTATGCGGGAGTTTGCCGCCGCGCAATTGCTGGAGTTGAAGAATGAGAGTTGGTTGGATGAAGGCGAAGCGGAGCTAACCAAGACTGATTTCACAACCCGGATGGCGATTGAGACTATCTCTTTTAACGAGGATGGCGAATACGAGATTTGGTACGGGGACGGCGATCTGTTTTGGGGACATAGTATTACCATATCCGTCAACCGAAACGGCCAACCGGAGCGAGCGAATATTAACGGGTGAAAGGAGAGAGACCTTGAGTATCTCGCTTTATTACACCGCTAGACGGAGCCGGAAACTCAATAATCAAGAACAGGAAACGATTGATAGTTTGATTTCCCGGTATGCGGAGGAATTTAGGCAAATGACAGAAGCAGCCGGCTCAAATGGGGAACTGTTCTGCGTCTATGATCCACAAAATCCAACTGGGCCAGATATTATTTTTGAAGGCGCCACCAAGCTGCCGGACCACTCTCCGGAAGAGTTATGGGAGGCTATGCAGCATTGGGCAGCCTTGTTGTCGCAGATTCGACGCATCATACCTGATGCAAAGTGGCATGTACATGCTGATGATCATGATTTGGTCTGGGATGAGCAGCTTTTGGAGTACAATTTGGCCCGGTAGGATAAAGAATTCCTTTCTTGAAAGGCTTGCAGGAACCAATTCGAAAGGGGGATTAGAATGGAAAAACAAGGATACGTCTCATTATGGTTGGGAAAATGCTCTACTTATGAGGAGCTGGATAGTTATCTTTCAGGAAGTTATACGGATGATGGGGATTACATCAAATCCAGTTTTGAAACGGATTTTAAGATTGACTGGTTTGATGAGGATTTCCGTGATGCTTTTTGTAGGGATTTTACTGCGCATGATTTTGAACAACTGTTGGCCGGTTGTTCCTATGCAAAA
The DNA here is from genome assembly GCA_023426245.1 of Bacillota bacterium. Taxonomy (GTDB): domain Bacteria; phylum Bacillota; class UBA4882; order UBA8346; family UBA8346; genus UBA8346. The sequence goes on along the minus strand of JAFABB010000015.1, from coordinate 13,639 downwards.
TCAGTTATCCCTGAATTTACGAAAAATTTCCGGCTAGATGCCAAAGCGGACTTTAACGCCGGTTTTTTACTGTATGATTTTGCGTACCATGGCCGGATTAAGGAAATTACCTCCCCAGGCATTTATTTAAAATATCTCGGGTCAGTAAAGTATGACCAAATTGATTAATTTCTTGATTGTTTATGAAAATTGTTGGCCTCTTAAATTCATGTAAATGCTGTGGTTCATTATCAATAATTCATTGCTCAACCATCGTGTTAATATTTAGAATCAATTTTTTTGAGTTCTTGGTGTAAAAGAATTTGGGGTGAAGCAAATGAGTCTGTTCGCTGAAATAAAGCGCATTGGCAAAAGGCCGGTGATGGCGCAAATCGGAGGTTTTCGGCCTGAAGACGGTTTAAAGAGTTGGTTTGGGGGAAATTTTGTTTTAAATAACGCTATGGACTGGCCCAGTGATGCTGATGGCTTGATGCTGCCCGTGATTCAGATCATGACTGCAGAAATTCCCAATGGCAGAGACTTTTTTGGCGATATCAAGTTGCTTCAAGTCTATCTCAATGCGCGAGAATTACCAACAACCGTCGCTAAAAACGGTGAAGGTTGGCGGTTGCTAGAATATGATTCCATTGAGGATTTGACCGTGGTGGAGACACCAAAGGCAGTTCAAATCTATAAACCGTTTCAAATTAAGTGGAGCTTGGCGGAGCAGCCGGATTATCCCTGCTGGGAAGAATCTTGGGCTTATTTTGATATGACGGAGATCAATGAGTCCGAGGAACTGAGTGACCGTTTTTTTGAAGAGTTTGAGCGATATTATCGTACTAAAATAGGCGGTTATGCATCTTTTATTCAGTCTCCATGCGGGGATTATGAATACGTTTTTCAGATATCCTCCGAAGAAAAACCGCGATTTATGGTTGGAGACAACGGCAATCTTTATATTTTGAAATCCAAAGCGGACAACCAATGGTATTTGCATTGGGATTGTTATTAAGTAAGGCGTTCAAGATATGAAAATAGAACAAATTAAAAAGAATGTAGAACCCGAAATTAAATTTTACGATGGAATTTGCTTAACTGAGTTTAAAAAACTATTGGAACGATGGAAGGAAATTCTTTCAATTGTTCATCAAGAGATTGAAAAATACGTAAATGATGATGATGTGTGCTTTCATGATCATGACAATTTATTCCCGGTACGTAGCAGGATAACAGGTCATTATTATATTGATTGTGTTTCATATATGAAGCATGTTAACCCCATAGGATTTCGAATTTTAGTGAATATAAAGTTGACAGAACCTACACCGGATGGAGAAGATGATTATCTGGGTTTAGATGTGACTTTATTTACCCATTTTGAAAATGATATTTTTGAAGTTTGGGGAATCGATAGTTCTTCAATATAAATAGGATTATAGGGGCGATGAGGTGTTGCTCCATGCTTGGGGTCAATATCATGCCAGTATTACGTTTAATCGTGCAGATGATTATGGAGCAACTATTTCTTGCGGGGACCCAATAATTTCGGATCATATTTTAGAAATAGATTTTGAAAGAGAAGAAGTGGCTGATATGCGCTTAAATGGGTAATAGGAGTTGATATTTTTGATAAATTTTCATTCCAATAAAAATACCGCAACCTATATCGGTGAATTAAACATGAATGATGTCGAAAGTACCGAATCATACGCCTTTGCCATTGAAGCGCTCCTTCAGGAATATCTTCCTCATGTGCGCAATAACCAGGAAGGTTTTTGTACGCATGAAATCATCATCCGTTTCCATGATGGCCGGATTCCGGATGGTTTTTTTTGGGAAAAAGCTATTTTTCAATATGGTTTGTTGGATTTGGCTATCCAATATTTATCCGGACTGATCCAAATCGCAAAACAGGGCAGGCCGGTTTGGCTGGACGAGGAAAATCCCGCCGCCCGGAATGTGGCTCTCAATCTAGCCCTTTACTCGAAAGATTATGTACCAAGATATACGGAGTATCTGGAATGGCACGACATGGATCACGAAGTCTATGAACATCAGGACATTGATGAAATCATGGGTAAATACGGCTGGTGTGAGGAAACTCTTGAGTTGGCCGCTTTACGCGCCGGTATAGCTTGCGGACAGAAAGGAATGGAACAATTTGAAAAATTAGCTACGGAAAGCAAATTGAAAGAGTTCCTTTGCAACCACGGGCTTATGGATGATTTTATTTTTCAGTTGTTTTTACAAAAATATCTGCAGCATTACAAAGATGAAATGAAGCGCTCCCCCGGCTGGCTTTGGCTGTTGGAATACACATTGGATTCATTATCCGATCTTTTGGAAGTATTGGTCGAGCAAGAGGAAGAAAAGGCCGAGCGATACGCGAAAGCTAAAGCGATAGCTGAAGAATATTACCGGGCGAATCAATTGGAGGGAGACAGATGAAATTTGATCTCAAACCGAATTTGGGAGCAGGGGATATTTTATTAGGAATGACGGAACAAGAAGTTCATGCGATTTTGGGGAATGATTTTGAAAAAGTTAATAAATCGGTGTCGGATGAGTTTGAAACCGATATGTATGAATGGTGTTTTGTTTACTATAAAAGCCCGGGCGTCTGTGAAGCCATCGAATTTTTTGAACCGGCCGTCCCCTTGCTGGGTGGTGAAAGACTGATTGGTAGACCGTACACTGAAGTTAAAGGGCTTTTCTTGAAGCTGGATAGTTTGGTCCAATTTGATGATGCCGGTTTAACCTCATTTAATTTGGGTATCGGTGTTTATGCACCTTCAGCGGAAAAAGATCCTGATGAACCGGTAGAAGGCGTTATTGTGTTTGAGAAGGGTTATTATGACTGATGATAATTTCGAATGATACGTAATAGTGTGGCTTAATGTAACGTGAAAAGTAAGGATTCTAGCGGAAAAGGAAGAAAATAAGCTAATTTCGGACCCTATCCCTTAAAGGGAACCAGCGTTCCTTTGGGGTTTTTATCGTTTAAGCTCTGAAGCCAGTCGATAACAATAGGCTCAAGATTTCAGCCAATTCCCTGTTCCGGGGAAGAAGGGTAAAAGAGTTTAGGCAAAAGTATTTTTAAGTAGGAGAATCGCGATGCAGCTAAAGAACGATACTGCCGCCTCTTCTGGGGAGCAGACCTGTCTGGCAAGGGATGCCTACCAAACTAAACTGGATGCGGATCAAACCAAGCTTGCCACGGAAGGTTATCATACGGTACTCGAAGCACAACCCCAGGCCATGCCGTCTGAAGCAGCGGCAGCTGAAGACGATCAGGAACTTTACCGGATCGGCGACTATATCGACGACCGTTATGAAGTATTGGCGATCCATCAGGGCGCCTGGGGAGTGGTCTATGGAACCTATGATCATGAGCAGAATTTGCCCCGGGCCTTAAAGACCATTCAAAAAAAGTACCGGTTTGACAAGAATCTGCTGGAACTGTTTAAGGAAGAAGCGGCGCTCTGGGTCCGGCTGGAAAAACATCCTTATATTGTCCGGGCTTACCGGGTTGATAATTTTGATGAACAACCCTTTGTGATCACGGAATATATTAATAATCCCGGGGGCAATGACTTACGAAGCTGGCTGGGGAGTTCCAAGTTAACCCTGGCGGTCGGGGTGGAGATGGCGCTGAAGATTGCCCAGGGTATGCAATATGCCTACAATAAAGTGGCAGGATTCATCCATCGGGATTTAAAGCCAGCCAATATCCTGGTGGATCAATACGCTCAACCCTATATCACCGATTTCGGCCTGGTTCATGCCGCCGGTTCCGATGCGGGAACTCCGGCCTATATGGCTCCGGAGCAGTGGCGAAAGGAAACGGTAACCATTCGAAGCGATATTTACGCTTTCGGATGCATTCTCTATGAGATACTGACCGGACACCGAATGTTTACCGCTTCCGCGGTAGATGAATGGCGGTATATGCACCTGATGCAGTTTCCAATGACGCCGCGCCAGTTAAAGTCAGGGATTCCCGCCGGATTGGAAGAGCTTGTCCTGAAGTGCCTGGAAAAAGATCCGGCGCGCCGTCCACGTGATTGGGATGAGATTGTTGATGCCTTGGCAGGCTGCTGTTATCAGCTTACCGGGGAACGGCCGGTTTTAGATTTTAGTACATACAAACTGGACGCCAGAGAGTTGCTTCTGGCAAGTATTTCCTTTTTCACTCTCAAAAAATATCCGGAAGCTTTGGCTGTTTGCGAAAGAGTATTTGAAATTGATCCGGCTTGGACCATTGCCTGGTATATGAAGTCGCTTATCCTTAATCAGTTGGGTCGCAATCAGGAAGCACTGGATTGGCTTAATTCTAATTCTGATCCGGATGATTATTATCTACCCTTGGCCAAGGCAATTCAATTCAATGCCTTAAAAAGATATCAAGAGGCATTGATTTATTTTGACCGACTGCTGGAGATGAGGCCCGATGATGAAACGGTTTTGGGAGATAAAGGGATTGCCTTAGAGAGATTAAACCGTTTTCGAGAAGGGCTGGATTGTTACGATCAAATTTTGGTGAAATCTCCTGATAATCATGAATTTTGGCTGAGAAAAGCGAGGACTTTGGGAGAACTTGATGAATATGCAGAGGCCTTGACATGGTGCGAAAAATATGTGGAGGCCAAACCCAGGGATTATGACGGCTGGGCTGAACAGGGATTTATACTAATTCATTTACAGCGTTTTGATGAAGCGTTGGCTTATTTAAATCGCGGCCTTACAATCAATCCGGATTACTCCACAGGTTGGCTTAATAAAGGAATTACCCTACAAATTTTGAAACGCTATGAAGAAGCGGTGGACTGTTTCGACAAGGTCATTGCTTTGGAACCTGATAAATGCAAAGCCTGGCGGGAAAAGGCGGAAAGTTTGAATGATTTGGAACGCTACCAGGAGGCGTTGGATTGTCTTGACCGCGCCGTGGAATTAAATCCGGCGGATGATAAAGCTTGGAGTGTAAGAGGATGCGCCTTATATTACCTGGAAAGGTATAAGGAAGTTATTCCTGCTTGTGACTGGGCTTTGGATATCAATCCACAAAATAGGGATGCTTGGCTATATAAACTAAAAGCATTGAGTGAATTGGCCGGATCGGAAGAGGCATTGGCCCATTTCGACGAGGCCCTTGAGAACTGCCCCAACGCTGCGGAGCTTTGGAAGGAAAAAGGACGGCTATTGAACGACTTGAAACGGTATGAAGAGGCGCTGCCCTATTTTGACCGCACTCTGGAAATCAACTCGGACCATTATCCTGCCTTGATTTGTAAGGCAATCGCCTTCTACCACTTGAAACGGTATGAAGAATCTTTAAGCTGTTACACGAGAGCTTTGGAGTATAATCCCCAAAATGATGTATCTTGGTATTACAAGGGACTGATTTTGGATAGGCTACACCGCTATTGCGAAGCGGTGGAAGCCTTTGAACACTCGGAGAAAATTGATCCGGAGGAAGCCGCATTTCCCAGCAGTCAAGGCCGTTCCTTATATCATTTGGGAAGATATGAAGAGGCGGTGGCTTGTTGTGAGCGTGCACTAGTCATCAACCCAGAGAACACATGGGGACTTGAGTATAAAGGGAAATGTTTGATAAAGCTGAATCGCACTTCGGAAGGAACATCTTGCCTGAAAAAGCTATTGCAACTTGACCCGGATCTGGATATCTGGGATGACTTTTCCGAGAATATAACTTTATAATACGGCGCAAGACCGTTTGGAGGAAGCTAAAATGGAGAGTATTGAGATTCAAAGAATTAGATCCCTTTGCAATCAATTGCTGGAATCGGCCGCCGGTGAGGCGCGCGCCTTGCAACATCCGTATCTTGGGGTGGAACATTTATGGATTGCCCTAACGCGCATTTCGGACGGAGCAACCGTCGGGATATTGGCAGCGGCCGGAGTCGATCCGGCTCAGGCCCGTGAAGAGATGCGCCGGGAAGTGGGAAGAGGAAAAGAGGCATTACCCGGATTTCCGCCTTGCACACCTAGATTAACTAAGATTTTGCGGATGGCAGAGGAGCAAGCCGGTCTCGGTAAGTTTATTCTTGAACGGCATTTATTGGGGGCGTTGCTTATTGAGGGGGAAAATATCGCCGTCAGATATTTACGGACATTGGGAGTGGACTGCGGGGTTTGGGTCGGCCGGTTATCTTCAGGGGCCGCTCAGGAGACATGTCTTGCTCAATCTGGCGATGCGGATGGAACCAGGCTGACCACGGCGGCGTTTCCTTTGAATCCATTTCAACCGAATTCTCATGAGTCGGGTATCCAAGCGGGTCCCGCCATCACCCCGTTACAGGTTCCCTCTACTATTGCCACTCCTACTTTGGACAAGTATGGCCGGGACTTGAACCGGCTGGCGCGGCTCGGGAAACTGGCAGAGGTGATCAGCCGCGAAGCGGAATTGGAACAGCTCATTACCATACTGGCCCGGACTCAAAAGGCCAATCCCTTACTATTGGGAGAGCCGGGAGTCGGCAAAACCGCCATTGTGGAAGGATTAGCCTGGCGGATTGCTGAAGGAAGAGTGCCCGAAATTATGAAGGGCAAACGAATCGTCCAAATCGATATGGGCGAGTTGACCGCCGATACCGAATTGCGGGGCCAGTTTGAGCGGCGGGTCAAGCAGATTATTAAGGAAGCCAGCGAAGCCCCGGAAGTGATCTTGTTTATCGATGAGATTCATACCCTGGTTGGGGCGGGAGAAAGCATGCATTCCGCCTTGGACGCGGCCCAGATGTTCAAACCGGCGTTGGCCCATGGCGATTTTTCATGTATCGGAGCTACCACCCAGCACGAATATTTCCGCTATATCCGGCGCGATCCCGCCCTGGAGCGGCGGTTCTCCCCGGTGTTAATCCGGGAACTTACTGCTGAAGTGAACTTGACGATTCTGGAAAAAGCAGCCGAACGGATTCTGGAGAAACAGGCCAAGGCCGGTTACAATTTAACCCTGGCGCCCGATGTTTTGATAACGGCCCTGAAATTAACGGATCAGTATATCCGGGATCGCAACCAACCGGATAAATCCATTGATGTCATCGATCTGGCCTGTGCCAAGGATATCGTCAAAAGCGATAACTTGGTAACTGCCGAGGATATTGCCAATGTGGTGTCGGAGTGGACCGGGATTCCAGTCTCCCGGATGACCAGTGATGAAAAGCAGCGTTATGCGCAAATGGAGGATGTCCTGAATGTCAGGGTCATTGGACAACGACAGGCAGTGACGGCGGTAAGCCAGGCCATCCGGTCGGCCTTGGCCGGCATGAAAGCTCCGCACAGGCCCATCGGCGTCTTCCTCTTCCTGGGGCCGACCGGTGTCGGTAAAACCAAGCTGGCCAAGGAGCTGGCCAATTTTCTCTTTCAGTCGCCTCAGGCGTTATTGCGTTTTGACATGAATGAATATAAGGAATCCCATACTATCAGTAATTTAATTGGATCGCCCCAGGGCTATGTCGGCAGCCAACAAGGCGGTTTGCTCTGTGAAGCCTTACGGAAACGCCCTTATAGTGTGGTGTTGTTGGATGAGATCGATAAAGCTCATCCGGAGATCCTCGATCTTTTCCTGTCGATTTTCGATGACGGACGTCTCGCCGATAACCAGGGCCGCCAGGTCGACTGTTCCAATGCCCTGTTTATCATGACTTCCAATTACGGGCTGGCCGGAGGACGGATCGGTTTTGAGCTTTCCGACGGTGGGATGTCACAGGATATGAGGGCTGTGGTTCGTAAAAGTGAGGATACTCGTAAAAAAGCGCTGGAGTTCCTCCGTCCCGAACTGGTCAACCGCTTGACCGAAGTCATTGAATTTCCACCGTTGCAGCGTGACGACTTCAAGGCGATCATGGGGATCGTCTTACAGGAAAGAATCGCCGAATTCGGCGCGGCGCAGCAGATGCAGATTGATTTGACGGTTCACGATTCAGCCAAGGAACTCATCCTTGACCTGGGGTATGACCCCAAGATGGGCGCCAGGTCGCTGGAACGCGCCATTGAGCAAGTATTGATCCATCCCCTGGTGGATGTGATTTATAATGAAAAAAATACGGCGACGGCGTTTACGGCAGTTGCCAAAGATAACCGGATGGTTTTCCTTACCGAGGAGGAGTTTGAAAATTATGAAGCAACTCTCGCTTTTGCCGGTGAAGGCCACCGGAATGGAGCGGATAGCGATAAGCTGGAAGCAGAAGGTGCGGCGGATGAATTGAATAATGGTTTTAAATTAGAACTGTCCGCTGAGCTGGAAAATTACCGGGACCCATTTGAAAAGTCAATCAAGCCTTTTATCAAGATTACCACCCGTAGAGGAGAGACACTTGCCTGGGAAAGCAAATTCGGTGGAAATCCTTATTTGCCGCTAGGTTGTGAATACCCGAAAGATTTGCAAGGAAACCCGATGAAGTTGCTCGCGCAAATCAATTTGACAGAGCTGCCCGATATTGGGGTGTTTCCCGGGCAAGGGATGTTGCAATTCTACATTTCGCCAAATGATGATGTTTGCGGCCTCAACTTTGATCAACCGACCGACCAGGGGAATTTTAGAGTAATCTACCTTCCGGAGGTAATCAAGGATTACTCCAAAATCATGACCGATTTTAGTTTCTTAAGTGAGAATGATGATTATTTCCCCATCGGAGCGGAAGGCGGATTGCAGTTTGAAGTGAAGCATGCGCCCGTCGGGACCGATGATTTTCAGTTTGAAAAATTTTTGAATGCCGCGCCCCATAATTTTTTCGACGATCAGGCCTGGGATTGGTATCACGACCATTATTCCAGCACCGGGCATAAAATGGCCGGTTATGCCTATTTTACCCAATCCGATCCCCGGGAATCGGATTATGCGGATTATGATCTTTTGTTACTCCAAATTGATACCGACGACGAGCTTAATATCATGTGGGGGGATTGCGGGGTGGCCAATTTCTTTATCAAGGCCGCGGATTTAAAACGGTTGGATTTTACCAAGGTTTTATACAACTGGGATTGCTGCTGAGATAGGAAGACACAGAGAATTATATGAAAAGAAGTATGGGAATGAACCGCAACAGATGATCGAATTTAATCCCAAATTTGCTGATATTAAAAACACCTGAGACGTGCTCAATAAAAAATATAAATTTGGAGGATAAATATGGAAAAAGAAACGATTGCTTGGTTTGCAGGCGAAGACCAAGAAATGCTGGAAGCAATTCATCTGGCTCAGACAAATTTCCCCCAATTTTTAAAGGCAATGGAAGAAGAAAGCAGGAGAATTCTACCTGTTTTTGAAGACGCGCTTGTCAAGTACGCTTTTCCTGCAACAAAAAATGAAGTTGAAGTTGAGCATATGTTTCTTTCTAATATACAAGTTAACGGGAGTCGTTTATCCGGAATTATTGCAAGTGAGCCAATGTATACGGATGCGGTTAAAGCCGGACAAACGGTTGAAATTGAACCATCACGGGTTTCGGATTGGCTTTATGTGATTAACGGCGCCGGTACCGGAGGCTATACTTTTCAAGTGATGTATTCCCGGTTTAGTGAGCGGGAAAAGGAAATGTACGGTAATGAGCCGCCTTTTGTTTGGATTAAAAAATAAGGACTTTAAAGGAGGAAGAATGATGATGGTCTCCCTTAAACTAAGCCGTCTCAGTGGTATGGGGGATGGTGAAACTTTACAGGTTCAACTGCGGGAAACTGTGGCTGAAGCAATTTTGGGACGGGCGGCGGATTGTACGGTTAATTTCCCGGAAGATCCGGAGCTGTCCCGGAAACACGCCCGGCTCATATGGAACAGCCAAACCTCTGCCTGGCGGTTAGAGGATTTGAACAGCACCAATGGGACTTATTTGGGAGAGTTTCGGCAAGCAAGAAGGGTCGGTGAGCCGGTTGCGCTTGCCTATGGCCAGGTTTTCCGGGTCGGCCGCACCTGTCTGCGCCTGGAACCGCCGACTTTACGGGAAAGCGAGACAGCCGCCGTGGCCTATGCGCAGTTAGGGGGTGAATCTTCCCGGCCAGAAGAGACCGGGACTGGAAAAGGCGAGATTTGAGGGAAATAATCATTTTTTATGGCATGACAATTTAATCATAAGGATGGTACTAATACGATGGAAAACGTTGCAAAGAAAATTCGCAATTTTAAGTTCAGGTTATGGCTGATTGTTGTGATTGCTTTAGCGGCTGTGATTGCAATTGGCGTCATTATCTCCTCAATCGACCAAAAGGCCAACGGCCCGGAACAATCTTTTGCCATTTATAATTCGGGGGATAAAGAAGTTAGCGTCACGTTCCACCGTCTGAAGAAAGATCAGAAATACAGCGGTTACTTGGACGACCTTTCCGTGAAACCGGGCGAGACCAAGTATCAGGCTTATCCGGCCGGCACATACAAAATAATTGTATGGGACGGCAGTGTCACTGATGATAATTCGGAAGAGTTCCGGAGTATTAAAAATTTAAAAATCGCACTTCCTGAACATAAGGATAATTATAACCCGATTTACCTTGATACCACCGGAGCCAATTATTTTGCTTTGATAAACGTTAACTATCTTTATTCCGGTTCGGCGCTGGCGAATCAAATCGCCAAATCCGTCGGAGCTTCCGGTGAGGGTCCGGTTCTTAAAAAATTATATAACGGTAAATTTCCATTCCGAACCCTTGAGTTGACCACCAATCGGACAATCGTGGGACCAAGCGATAAGCTTCCCCAAAAAGTCAGCGCCGGTCACAATGTGTATATTTTGGCTCCCGTGCCCAATTCTGTTAAGAAAAAAGCGGAAGTATACCAATATGCGCTCAGTTTTATAGAGAAACATATGGAGCAGTGAGCGAAAGTCATTGGAAAAGCCTTTAGTACAAACAGTCGCTTTAGTTGAGCCAAATGTCAAAAAGGTTTTTCCTGTTTCAAATGATCTTTTTTGTGTGATTCATTGGGATTGAGAGGAATGGCGTCGGATGAGAGATGGTTTTGTTCTCAAACAAATTCAAAAATATAATCGTAGACTTTTGATCATCACTGCGATACTGATTTGCCTGGCAGTTACATCGGGGAACGAATTAATAAAATACCGATACAATCTTCAAAAGGGTCCTTTTGAAATCACGGTTCGTCAATTGAACCGGATTCAAACTGTGGATTCCCTTAGAAAATATTATGTTACAGTGAAGGGTCAAAAACTCTATCGAATTTCCAAAAATCATGATTTTTATTTATTGGAATTGGGTCATAGCTTTTTAATGATCAAGGGAAAACTCGATGAAGATAGCCTTGAATTCAGTGGAGAACTGAAAGATCTTTCGGATGATTACCGAAAAAAGCTCAACAAAGCTCTTAACATAATGAGTGGAGAGGGCCAAAATCCTAAGATGTTGATTTATCCGGTGTTCCTTGAGGAAGGAAGACTTCAAACCCGTAGAAATACTGATTATTGGCTGTTCGTGCTTCTTCTGGCCCTCATCATTAGGAATGTCATAGTAGTGCTTAAAAGAAATTCCGACCCAACGCTTCACCCAAGTTGCAAATATCTGTCCAAGTTTGGTTCGGCGGAGACAATCATTGATAATATTGATAATGAAATGATTAAAGCGGAAGCGGCGTTTGAGAAGTTTTCGCCGCTTGTTACCGATTCTTGGATTATTAACAAAAGGTTTCTTAAACTTCAGTTTATTGCGTTATCGGATGTTGTGTGGGTTTATCAAAAAGTAACTTCACACCGGTACAACTTTCTTCCGGTAGGCAAAACTTATGAGTTGATTATCTATACCAAGGATCAGGAAGTCCATGAACTAAGGGCCCAAAATGGATTAATGGGCGAAGAAGCCATAGAACGGATAGGTTCCAATGCGCCTTGGGCTTTTACCGGATACTCGGAAAAGTTACAAATGATGTGGAAGGAAAAGCGGTCTGATTTGATCCAAATTGTTCAGGAACGTCTCGGGTATGGGGGTCAATGAGTGAATATTTCATAATGACTACAGCAAGGAAAAGTTAATCGAGGTGTAATGGAATGGATGAGAGCGTGGTTTCTTTCGTGCGGAATATGCACAGAGTTGAATTTGGTGAAGAAGGGGAGGTTTATTGTAAATTCTTTCATCAATACACTCCACTTTATTCTTGGAAAGGCGCGGGAATGGGCTATATCGAAAAATGCGCCGCTTATTTAAACTCCCTTAGCGATGAAGTAATTGACCGGTTGTGTGAAGCTTCAATCCGGTATTGTAAAGATTCTTGCGATATGGTTGGCGAAGAGCCGAAAAAGTTCGAAAACGTTAGGGATGTTCTCAAACTTATCCAACCCAATAGCTTAAGTATTCCTAAGCCCAAAGACGAAAATACGCCGGTAATTGACTTGGAATTAAATTGCGACTGGGAAGAAGAACACGGCATGCAATGGATCATCAGGAACGACTGGATACTATATGTAGGGGCGTACAATGGGGAGAATCCGTGGGGTGATTTTACCGCGAAAAAAGAATGGAATTATGCATAATCTGTAGCCTTTTGAAAGGGGGCGATTGTCAGGAAAATCCAGGAGGACTAAGTAAGCGGTAGGGGCTTTACCATGCGCCTTGATAAATGGCGCGAACCGGACCCAGACAGCAAATGAAGGGTAACCGAGGCCGGGAAAAAATATCAAAAAAATAAAGGAGCAATTAACATGAAAAAAATCATCGTAGCGGTATTATGCCTGTTGGTATTGTCTGTCCAAGCCTTTGCCACCGATCTGGTCAATAAGGACTCCAAAAAGTACCGGGTAGAAATTAAACCCGACTCCTATACTCGAACGGAAATGGATGTGGCTTCAAGTTCCACCTATTCCGACAAATTGAAAAAAGGCTATGTCATAACCAACCTGACCACTGGCGAGAAGATTACCGTCACTACCGATAAAAAGGTGTTGATCGTGGATGGCAAGTTTAAGCAGGAATAATTACATATTGCCGAAAGTGTAAGAATTTTGAGGTAGATTGCTGGGGCCCGGGACCGTTCAAAAAATTTTGGGGACGGTTTGATGCCCCGGCAGCGTCTATCAAATCTATATTTGCTCAAGGATAAGGGTAAAAAACATGGTTCGGTGGCGAGAGATAGACTTGAAAGTAATTTTTTTAGGCATTGAAAGGGATTGTGAAGTGATTGAGCATTTAAGCGTAATTGGTACCTGGTCTTAGGAGGTTTTAGTTATGATGGAGCCAAAAGTTCAGGCGGCTTTTAGAAAAAGTAACGCAACGGAAAGGTATATGCAACTTTCAAAGAGATACCAGGTTGCAATCGATGAACAATATGAAGATTATGAAATTAAGAGGGTACTAGAAATAATTGATGGATTAGGCTTCAAAGCAACCCATGATACGAAAGAAAATTTTTTCAAAATAGTTTTTAGAGAACAAAACTATAAATTTCAGTTGAATATCTCATTGAAGTACGGAGAAGTGGATTTAATTTGGTGTGTTTGGAAGGATCAAGAATTGATTGAGGGGTCTCCCCTGGGAGTCCTAGTGAAATGGGATACCGGTTCGGACAAGCATATGTTCCGTCCGGCCTTTCGAAACGATGAAGAACTCGAACAGTTGCTTGCCGAAGCGATTCAAATGTTCAATGACTTTAAGGCGGCTGTTTTGGATGAATATAAAATTGAAAGAAATGAAGAGGGATTTG
>JAFABB010000002.1 GCA_023426245.1 Bacillota bacterium | reverse complement strand
TTTAATCCCATAAGCGTCAATCAGTTCCCGTAATTTTGATTTCTCTTTTTTGACCATAAATAAAAACCTCCGAATCAGTTTTATTTTAACTGGATTCTGAGGTTTACACAATCTTTTCCGCACTATCAAGGAAAAATGGAATCCGCCGTTTATTCATTCATTTAACCCCAGAAAACCGGCTCATCCAAATGTCAAACTTTCAACCTTCAATTTTTCTCTTCGTCTTTAAGCTTTCTTAACTCTTCCTTAGAAATCCCGGTAATCTCAATAATCAGTTCTTCCGGCATTTGCTTGGTAAGCATTTTTAATGCGGTTTCATGTAAAACCTCCGCTTTTGCCCCCGTAATGCGAGTTACTTCATCATGAATCGCCATTTCACGCGCTTCGTAGTACCGTTTTACTTCATCCAGGCTGCCAAGACGTTCTAATAATTCTTCAGCTTTAGCGATAGCAGGATCATTATTAATAGCCATTTGATCGCGCGTTTACGCGCGTTACCTCCTTCAGTGAATCTTCAATAAAGATTAACCAGCGATCCAGAGGTTTACTCAGATCGGGTCTCGCTTTACGGAACTTCGGTAATTCCAGAAAATGAATCTCCAAGATATCCGTTAGTTTACATTCTTTATGAAAGTCTTCCCATAAATGAAAAACTGAATGATATTGCTGGATATTGATATAGCTGAAATCTAGAATATTTATAGTAATAGTCTTTTTGAGTGGTTGAAAAGGTTGACCTTCTTTTAACTGTTCGCCAAATAATTATAACATTTTTTATTCTAGCGACAAAGGGTTTTAACAAAGAATAAAAACACTCAATTGGAATGTTTAAATTTTTAAACTTCAAACTTCAGTTACCTCCAGCCAGGATGATATTTTTCTTACCCGTAAACTCCGACGCTTTGAAGCTGCATGTATAAAAACACGATACCGAGGCCTGGAAGGCCTTTAGAACGTTTTTAATATACCTAGCCCCATCGTTCACGTTGGGGCGGAGATGGAATCAAACATCATTTTCCGGTCTTTTACAGCATAGCTTGATGACATTGGAGATGGGGGTAAGTGAAATAGGCATCATAACAATCATTCACATGGAACGCTTTGATACTTCATCGTATAATTTATCAAATTTTTAAAACTGATTTATAAAAATTTTAAGGCTATCAGTTAAGATAATCCCAGAACGAAATATTCTTTTGGGGGAATGGATATGGAAAATTCAAATTTAGGAAACGATCATCATAAAATCAGTCCGACCGCTAAGATTGCGGCTTATTTTCGATCTTTATCGGATATCCCTTACTCGGTGGAAATTGCCGAATTGCTTGAAGCCGAAAAAACAGCAAAGCAGATTTTGGGAGACAAAATGAAAGGGATGGCCAGTTTTTTTCCTTTGTTTATCGAAGCCAGATACAAGGTCATCAATCATGTTTTGAAGAAAAGCGGAATTGACAATATATTGGAACTGGCCTGTGGAATATCACCCCGTGGCTTGGAACTGGCTGCCAATAACATAACTTATGTGGGAACGGATTTACCAGAAAACCATACCGAGAGTTATCCGATTATTATGGGGATCGCTTCCAGAATGGGTATTTCAACCGAGAAGCTCCATTTACAGCCTGCTAACGCTTTGGATAAAGAACAGTTAGCAAAAGCAGTTGCACATTTTAAAGGGAAAAGATTTGGAATCTGTAATGAAGGTCTTTTAATGTACTTAAAAAGGGAAGAACAAAAAACCCTGGCTCAAAATGTCCGGAATTTGCTGGTCAATCAAGGGGGTATCTGGGTCACAACCGATATTGCGTATGGTGATAGAAAACAATTCTTTAAAGTAGTAAGTCCTGAACTCGAATCAGCATTTGGCGATATTTCAAAGCTGGTTGAAAGAAACATTGCCGGTAATGACTTTGAGGATGAATCGGATGCAACGGGATTTTATGAAAGCTTAGGCTTTAAAGTTGAAAAAATCCCGTTATATGATGGAAGTTATCAACTTTCCACCCTATCCAATATTCCGGGGGAAATGAAGGATGCCATCCTAGCCTTATGTTCGAAAGCCAAAGGATGGGTTTTAACTCCGACTGATTAATAGTAGATATTTTTCTTACCCGTAAACTCCGGAATGCCGGGAAAATCATGCGTATCGAACTGTCGGATCATGAGATAAACCCGATACGGAGAACCGTATCACAAGTTACGGTGAACTTTTAATAAAATAAACTATAAAAGGGGCTGCCCCAAAAGTAATTTGGGAGACGGCCCCTTTTTGTATGGAAATGAAAGTGAAATGATTTTAGTTTTAAGAACAGTAGAGGGCGGTAATGTTGTTAAAAATTTAACGAAATATTCTTTATGACCAAAATATGTTTTATAAATTCAAAACATTTTTGTAACCAAAGTTTAATGTTATTATCATTCCATAGCCAATCGCTCCCCAAATCCATATAAAAACAGAAAAGAAGGTTTAAAAAATGAATTATTTTGAAGAAAGCTTGAAATTACATGAAAAGTACACTGGAAAAATAGAAGTTAAGTCCAAGGTGAAAATTGCCACCCGGGAGGATTTAAGTTTAGCCTATACGCCTGGAGTTGCCGAACCCTGCAGAAAAATTTATGAGAATGCAGAGAATGTTTATCAATATACCTCAAAGGGCAATTTAGTGGCAATCGTTACGGATGGAACAGCAGTACTGGGCTTAGGAGATATAGGTCCTAAGGCTGGATTACCCGTAATGGAAGGCAAGGCGATTTTATTTAAGGAATTTGCCGGTATTGATGCCTTTCCAATCTGCCTGGACACCAAGAATGTTGATGAAATCGTGAAAACTGTAAAACTAATCGCACCAGGCTTTGGTGGAATCAACCTGGAGGATATTGGAGCGCCAAGATGTTTTGAAGTTGAAGAAAGACTGAAAAAAGAACTTGATATACCGGTATTCCACGATGACCAGCATGGAACGGCCATCGTTGTTCTGGCAGCACTAATCAATGGTTTAAAGGTAGTTCATAAGCAGATAGAAGATATCAATGTCGTTATAAATGGAGCGGGAGCTGCAGGAACAGCTATCGCCAAATTACTACTTTCTTCAGGAGTAAAGAAGCTCATTGCCTGTGATAAGGTTGGTATTCTCTACAGGGGAATCGATAATGTTGATGGGGCGAAGCAGGAACTTGCCAAAGTAACCAATCCGGATAACCTGAAGGGTACTTTAGCCGATGCGTTAGTGGGAGCAGACGTATTTATAGGTGTATCCGCACCAGGAATTGTAAACCAAGACATGGTACGGTCGATGAATAAGGATTCGATCCTCTTTGCAATGGCAAATCCAACGCCAGAAATAATGCCGGATGAAGCAAAAGTTGCCGGAGCAAGAGTAATAGGCACAGGACGTTCGGATTTTCCAAACCAAGTTAATAATGTACTGGCTTTCCCGGGAATATTCAGAGGGGCGCTGGATGTTAGAGCAAAAGAAATCAATGAAGCAATGAAAATAGCGGCAGCCTATGCTATAGCTTCGATAATTAAGGATCATGACTTAAATGAGAACAATATAATTCCCCAGGTACTAGACAGGACGGTTGCAGCCAATGTTGCCGAAGCGGTAAAAAAGGCATCAAGATCAAGCGGAGTAGCCGGAAAATAAAATCATTTTAAATAGGGGATACCCTAAAGATTAAAAAACAAATCAATGGGAGGGTCAAAAATGCAAATTCCAATAAAGAAAACGATTGATAAGATTCCCGGCGGTATGATGGTTGTTCCCCTTTTTTTAGGAGTATTGGTGAATACGTTTTTCCCCCAATTCCTAAAAATCGGTGGTTTTACAACAGCATTATTCAGTTCAACGGCATCATCCACAATCTTGGCTCTTTTTATGTTTTTAATTGGCTCACAAATTCATTTCAAATTAGCGCCGAAGTCATTAAAAAAAGGCGCCTTGTTGATTTCAGGAAAATTTATAGTAGGTGCCGGTATTGGTATCGTGGTGGGAAAAGTCTTTGGCCCTGCCGGAGTAATCGGTTTGTCGCCATTGGCGGTTGTTGCAGCATTAACAAATTGTAATGGTGGATTGTATGCATCCCTTGCTTCACAGTATGGGGATGAAACGGATGTAGGAGCTTATGCTTTATTATCTTTAAAAGATGGCCCATTTTTCACATTGGTGGCATTAGGAGCATCAGGACTTGCGCAAATTCCTTTAATGTCGCTTGCTGCAGTATTGGTTCCCATCGTAATTGGAATGATTTTGGGAAATATTGATCCCGATATGCGAAAATTCCTTGGTAGCAGTAAATTGTTATTGATTCCTTTTTTCTCCTTCCCGTTAGGGGCAGGTATGAATCTTACAACCATAGTAAAGGCGGGCGGTTCTGGAATCGTATTGGGGATTATAGCAGCCTTTACTGGAATAGGAGCCTATATACTACTGAAATTATTTAAAGAAGAGCCGATAATTGGTTTGGCAACAGGGTCAACTGCCGGGAATGCCGTAGCGACTCCGGCTGCTGTTGCAGCCATCGATCCAACAGTAGTTGCCGTAGCAACAATAGCTACTGCACAAGTTGCAGCAGCATGTGTAGTATCCGCCATCATCTGTCCGTTTGTGGTTTCTTATGGATTTAAACTGTTTGGCAATTATAAAAAAATAAAGATGAGCGAAGAAGCTGCCGTAGTTTAAAAAAGATGATTATTACATCGACAGGCAGTATAATGAAAATAGTCGTTCGTTGGTAAATGAAACACCGAAAAATGGAAGACAATCATACTAGAAGAATGTTTCATCGGATCGAAGGATTGATCCTTTTTATTCCTTCTAGCATGGTTTTCTATAATTTGTGGTTTTTGAGCGATTTAAGGTTGAGGTGATGGATATAAAAAAAGTGATGAAGCTGCAAACAAAGCTGACCCTATTGATTATCACCATAGTGTTTGTTGCGATATCGATAATTATTTTTTTTGTCGCCTCGTGGATGACTGGAAATATTGAAAGCAAGGCTAGAACGAATATTATGAATGTGGCTGAGATGGTAGCCCATTCGAGAGAGATAGTTGCTGCGCTGGAACTTAAGGACCCCGGTCGAAAAATTGAACCTTATGTTAGTATGCAGCTTAAGAATTTGGAACAGATTGAGTATATCACGGTAGCGGACATGGACGGAATTCGATATTCCCATCCAAACCCTGAGATGATAGGGAAAAGGTTCGCGGGAGGTGATGAGTATCGGGTATTGCAAAGGGGAGAAACATATATCTCTGAGGCTAAGGGAACGTTGGGAAAATCTTTGCGGGCTTTTACCCCAATCTATGATGGAGAAAATAAGAAGGAGATAGGTTTTGTTTCTGTAGGCACACTGACCCACAGTATTGAAGCCGCTAAGCATACAGCTGTTTTATTTATAATTTTGGTTGGTCTGGGTGGTCTGACGGCAGGTATCATCGGAGCATTTTTATTAGCCAATAACATCAAAAACACTCTGTTGGGACTTGAGCCTGAGGAAATAACGAAGCTTTATAATGAAAAGATCGGAATGCTGGATGCAATTCATGAAGGGTTAATTGCTGTTGATTATAGAGGAAGGATTACTCTGATCAATGATTCGGCCATAAATATCTTACACTTTGAAAATCGGGTTAATAAGGAGTATAGCATAGGGAAGGATATCGAAGAGGTTATTCCAAATACCCGTTTGATTAATGTATTGGAAACAGGAGAATCTGAAATCGAAAAAGAGCAAAGGATCAATAATACCATCATCATGACCAATAGAATTCCTATACGGAATAGGGGGAAGGTTGTAGGAGCTATTGCCAGCTTCAGAGATAAAACAGAGGTGACCCGATTGGCGGAAGAGCTTACTGATGTTAGAAAAATGGCCTGGTCCTTGAGAGCCCAAAACCACGAATTTATGAATAAACTTCATACCATTGCAGGGCTTATCCATTTGGAGGAGTATCAGGAAGCGCTGCAGTTTATATCGGATGTAGCAAAAGTAAGGGGCAATATCAGCGTTATTTTAACCGAGAATATCAAAGATCATTCCTTATCGGCACTACTCCTGGCAAAGTATAATAAAGCCGAGGAGTGCAGAGTTAAGTTAAAGATAGATGAAACTTCAAGACTTACAAAGTTACCGGAGTATATGACCTCTGAAGAAATTGTATCCGTGATCGGAAATCTAATTGAAAATTCCCTGGATGAAGTCAAAAATGACGGGACCGGATTCATATATCTGAAAATAATTGAAGATGGACACCTTTTACATATAGAAATCAAAGACAATGGCGGCGGAATTCCATTAGAATATAGAGAGAAAATATATGAGCAAGGATTTTCAACCAAAGAGGGACAACGCGGACAAGGTATGTATATTGTAAAGAAAATAATCGATGAGTTGAGCGGTACAATCAAATTCGATGGGAATGAAGGTGTTCTTTGGAATATAACCATACCGATGACAAGGAGCGCTAATTTTGATTGAAGTAATGATTGTTGAAGATGACCCTATGGTGAGTGAAATCAATGCTAAGTTTTTAAAAAGAGTAGCGGGATTCGCGCTGTATAAGTCAGTTGCTAGCCTTGAGGATGCTAAAAAAGTTATATCCGCTAAAAAACCTGATTTAATATTACTGGATGTATACCTCCCGAAAGAAAATGGGATTGATCTTTTAAAGTGGATCAGGACTCAAGAGATTGATATGGATATTATTTTAATTACGGCAGATAAATCCATTGAAAGAATTCAAGAAGCTTTTCGATATGGGGTTGTGGATTATCTTATAAAACCTTTTAGTTTTGAAAGATTTAAAGAGGCCCTTCTTCAGTTTGAGAATCGGTATCATAAATTTAAGAAAAATGATGTCATTGAACAAAAGGACTTGGATGAGTTAAAATCCAGTTCCAGCGTTTTTCAGAATGAAGATGATTTCATTAAAGGGCTTAACAAATATACTTATAAAGCTATTTGGGAAGAGATTGACAAGGAGGATTGTAAGGATTTTACAGCAGAAGAATTGGCAGAAAAACTAGGTGTGGCAAGAATAACAGTTCGAAGATATCTTGAATACATGGAAAAAGAAAATAAAATAGCTAAATTGTTGGAATACGGTAAAGTAGGCAGACCCCAACATAAATATTATAAGATATAATAAAATACCGAATGCATTCTCTTAAGGAGGATGTATATTCCATTTATAGAGATACTTGTTGAAAAGTTCACCGGAGAATCGTATCACAAGTAATGGTGTGTAATGGCTCTAACCTTTATCTTATAAAGGGCAGGGCCATTTCTTATATCGGTTTGATGAACATTAAATTTCATGCCCTCACCCAAAAACGCTTTCGGTTTTTTCAAGGAATTGTTTCACAAATCCACTTCTACAGCGGAAAAGGCAAAATCCTGAACGTGGCCGGGTATTAAAGGATAAATTAATTCCGATAGTTTTGCAATTGTTGAAGGAAACAACCATGGGAATAGCAGAAAGTAAGATTCTGGAAATGAAAAAGCTATTAAATCAAATGTATGATAATCTAAAATAATTTTTTATCATTTCAGTTGTCATGACAATTAAAATGATAAGTTGCTATCGATTACATTATATGTAAAAGAGAGAGGACAATCAGATGGAAAGCGCTTTAGTTAAGAGTCTAGGTTTAAATTGTGAAGCGGTAGCTGTTTTACTTAGCAATGAAAAGCCGGAAGGAGCGCTTCAGGGGAAAGAAGGACAGAGAAGTTGCACCATTCCGTTGTTTATTGCGGCTACAAAAGGAAAAACAGCAGTTTTTGAGCGTAAAACGGTAGTATGTCCTGGTGGTACAAGCGGATTTGGGTTTGGGCAATTTCCTAATTACCCGGGTGGCATTGAATATTTTTTGACTATTGGTAAAGAAGGTAAATTTGAAGGGGAAGGATATATGAAAAATCCGGAACTAGGGGAAGACTTTGTGAAGTGTCTGCCAATAACTGATATTCCTTATCGGTATGTGATCTTTAAACCGTTGTCACAAGTTGATATTGCTAAAGAAAATCCTGAAATAATTATATTTTACGTTAATCCGAATCAGTTATCAGCTCTTACGGTACTTGCAAATTATTATAGACCAGGATATGAAAATGTAATGATACCCTTTTCATCAGGATGCCAGTCTCTTTTTCTGCTCCCCTATGCTGAGTCTAAGAAGGAAAATCCCAGAGCAGTAGTGGGATTGATTGATATTACAATACGTCCGATGGTAGAAGCTGATATGCTGTCATTATCTGTTCCTTACCAGATGTTTCTGGACATGGAGGAAAGTGTAGAGGGAAGTTTCTTGGAGAAACACCTATGGCACAGAGTAAAGGCGAGAATGGAAAAGTAAATAAAATATCATCCGAACCCAGCCAGGATGATATTATTTATCTCTAGACTTCAAGATGCCGGGAGAATCATGTGTATCTCTAAAAGAGAAAAGGGAAAATAAAATACGGTTAAGTCGTAGCTTTGTTTATAGACCCCAATTAGTACCTTTCAAAAGATTTCCGTCTTTAGGGGAGAATACAGGCGACCACTTATTTTCTCGGATGAAAATTAGGGGTCGCCATCGGAAGCCTTATATAATTGCCAGACAGAGTGCCACGATATGGCGTCGCGCATCACAATGCGTGTATTCAAAAACCTTGAATAAAGGAGGGTCCGTCTATGGGTTTCGTGGTGGCTTTTGCCGCTTAAAAATCTCTCAGCCGGTGAAATCCTTGGATCATTAGGATCGGCATTCATTGATGTGACTCCAGAGAGAATTGGCGGACTATGGGATAACGGGGAGAAAGGAAAACGGCCGAAAATACATCTATCAAGCGATGTTCTGATGTTGCCGATGGTGATGGTAAAGGGGGAAAATCATTATGCAGCAGAAGATGAAACTAGGTACCCGGATTCGCTTAGGTTTTGGTTGTATGTTGGCTATTTCGATTGTCTTAATTGCAGCATCACTGTTTGGGATGAACGCCATCCACGCAAAATTGCAAGAAGTAACCGTGAATGCCCAAAAGATCCAATTAGTGAATGACATTCAAAAATCAATGTTGATGATTCGGTTGAATACACGGGGTGATTTAATATTTTTCGATTCCGCCACTCTTGAACTGGAAAATAATGAGAGAGCATCGGCCCGATCCTTGTTGGATGAATCCCTTAAAGCGTTGGCAAAACTTTCTTTAAATGAGGAAGAAAAGGCGATCTTGCAGAGTTTGTCGGATAATGTTGCCCGCGTACGGCCTGTTAATAATCAAATAACCGATTTTATCAATGCCCGTAAAAATTCCGAAGCGGCTGCATTATTGGCCGAGAAAGCCGATCCCATGAGCAGGGAAGGAATGGCCATGATGCAAAGAATTGTGACTTTAGCCGAAGCGAGAAATGTCGAAGTCAACCAGAGCGCTTTACAAAGTTACTATAATTTTTATGGTCTATTGCTGATATTAGGGATTGTTTGTCTCGTCTTAAGCATATTCCTGGCTTACCTGATTGCCCGGAGTATCACCAAACCGATACAAAAGATTACCAACTCTCTCGCCGAGGGAGGAGGGCAGGTTGCGGCGGCTTCTATTCAACTATCAGCCTCAGCCCAGCAACTGTCCCAGGGAAGTGCCGAGCAAGCATCCGCAATCGAAGAAACCTCCTCGACTTTGCAGGAAGCGGCTTCAATGTTTCAACAAAATACGGTCAATACCCACCAAGCATCTCAATTTTCCGAACAGGCCAAGGAATCCGCAGACAAGGGTAGTGCGGAGATGCAGGCAATGATGAACGCAATGGAGAAGATTAAAAAATCCAGCGACGAGATTGCCAAGATTATTAAAGTCATTGATGATATCGCTTTTCAGACCAATATTCTGGCGTTAAATGCTGCGATAGAAGCAGCTCGTGCTGGAGAAGCCGGAATGGGGTTTGCGGTTGTAGCCGAAGAAGTAAGAAATCTCGCCGGGCGGAGCGCCCAAGCGGCCAAAGACACGACTACCATTATTGGAACAAACATTGAGTTATCGATCGAAGGTGTGTCTGTTGCCCAAAGAGTACGGGAAGCTCTGGCGGATATAACCGATCAGGCTAAAAAGGTCAATGAACTCATGAGTGAACTCGCCGCTGCCAGCCAGGAACAAGCTCAGGGAATAGAACAAGTCAATAAGGCTATGACCCAAATAGAGAGTGTGACTCAACAAAATGCTGCCAGCGCTGAAGAAAGCGCCTCAGCCGCTGAAGAATTAACCGCTCAAGCAGATAGTGTGAAGAAAATTGTAATGGAGCTTTCGCAGTTGGTCAGTGGCACGGCGGAAGCCTTAAAGGCGGATAGAGAACAAGCCGGGCATCCAATTCATCCTTTACATCATATTCAGCCGATGGCGATGGATAAGGCTGGGCAGAGACAACATAGCGAATTATTAACCGATCAAACGAAGAAAAAGACTAATGTCGTGTCTTCGGAGGATGTCATTCCGTTGGAAAAAGATCGGCACCCATTTTAGAAAATATTTTTACGGATTGTTTCATAATTAACCCGAAGCTTCCCTGAAAGTACTTTAAAATCAATGCAATATTCTTCGAACTTATATAATCGTTTTTGAAAAATAAAATCCCCTGCTTTTACGGTGCAGGGGATTGATTTTATCAAATAGATGATTCAAGGAGTTTTCACTTTTGCATTAAGCGGTGGTCGGTGTTGCAGCCGTTGCGTCGCTGGCCATGGGCGCATCTTTGATGTCCTCATAGAAAATGGCGATGGATGCGTTAATATAAGGGATCAACCATAAAAAGCCGATTCCAAAGGTAATACAGGCAAGTAAAGCCCAGCCGATAAAGCTTAATCCCAGGAGAAACAATTTGCCTTTTCTGCCCAGCATCATTTGTTTGCTGAGTTTGAGCGCATCTTTGGGATTCATCTCCGGGTGGTCGTGGAGTATGTAGAAAGACATTGAATACCGTAATGCGGCTATGATTCCGGGAATAATGAAAAGTAAGGTCCATAAAAAAGTAAACAAGACGATCCAAAGCTGTAAAACCAGTGCCGGAGAAAAAGCCTTAAAGCCATCGAATAGGTTTTCAATGATCGGATTCTGATCCCGTTGCAGATTTAAAAAGAATGTAGCCATACCGAGGGTTAACGGTCCGGTGATAATTAAGAAATAAAGGAAATTGACGCCGGGTATCCATCCTAAGATACCACTGATGACAGTCGAGATGAAGCACACTAAAATCGCATAAAGCCAGCGGCCTTTCAGTTTCTCCCGGGCTTTTGCCCGTAACTCGAAATTCTTTTTTAAACCGACATTGACACTCATTCCATTGCCTCCTTTATTTTGGGGTCGCTTTCAGCCAGAATAAATCTTTATTCTTTATATTAATCAAAAAATCCTTTCATGCATGTTGAAACCGATTCCAAATGGTTAAATATAGCAAAAAATCTTGGAAATACCATGAATCATCGGGAAAGGTCCGGCAAATATAAGATGAAAGTCAAATTCTTTTGGGAGGTTACCATGTCGGACCAGGAAAAGAATAATACAGGACGGGGGATTAGGATTCATGGGGCGGATATCAATCAGCAAATGGATTTTGAATTAGGGGCCCTTGTCGACCTCAGTGGAATCGGCCCTGAATCGAATCAAGAGTTTTTGGAAGAAATGAGCAGTAATATTGCGAAAAAGCGCGAAGAAAGCTAAAAAAATTTTCCAGGGAAGGAGGAATTGATTTTTTTTCAGCGAATTTTTTATTATAAAAATCGTAACGTTACGGATGGCTGAAAATGGTTAATATTAAGACTGTGGCAAAAAAAGCCGGTGTTTCACCGACAACTGCATCATGCGCCTTGAACAACCGGGCGGGTGTAAAGCCTGAAACCGTGGAAAAAGTTTTGCAAGCGGCGCGGGAATTAAACTATATTCCCAATTCTTTGGCTCAAAGTTTTCGAAGCGGGAGATCCAACACAATTGCGGTGATTACCCATGAGAACTTGGAAGATTACAGTATTTTCTCATTGGAATTGATGGGTATTATTTTAAAAGCCAGAGAATTGAACTATGATGTACTTGTCAAATCTTTGCCCCAGAACTCGGAGTTATACACCAACGAGATGGTACAGATTATTAATGGTAGAAAAGCCGACGGTGTTATTTTGCTGGGGAACGGTTTTGAGAGCTTGATTGGTCAATTCAAAACCGAGATTCATAAAATGGTTTTGTTGTCTTCCCATTCCCAGTCCGGTATCAGCGAGGTTAATGTCAATGGTGAAAAGGGAATTTATAACATCACCGAGTATCTCATCAATAAAGGATACTCCAGGATCTGGTATCTGACATTTGCCTTGGAGACAACCGAAGAAGTGATACGAGAAAGGGGGTATCGAAAAGCCCTGGCTACTTATGGCTTATCCGGCGAAGAAAAAGCAATTGCCTGCGGATATGATGGTAAGGTCATCTATGACACCCTTGTCCAAATCGGCACGGTAAATCCCCCGGCAGCAATTGTTTGCTGGAACGACGTACTTGCTTTACAGGTCATCAATGTATTGCGGGATATGGGAAAGAAGATTCCGGACGATATTGCAGTAACCGGTTTTGATGATATTATCCAGGATTTAAACTGTATTCCCCGTTTGACCACGATTAAACAACCCTTTACCGAAAAAGGGAAAAGCGCCATGCAGTTGTTGGCCGACATTATCGGGAATAAAGTGAAAGGCCCTGTCAAGCAAGAAGTTGAATTCAGTTTGGTAGTTAGGGAATCGGCATAATTTATTTTATCAAAAAATCGTAACGTTACGGATCGCCAATTGATGAAAAGGAGAGGAAGAGTAATGAAGAAAAAAAGTTTTTTAAACGTCTTTTTGGCTGTTGTCCTTATCTTGACGTCCTGTTTAGCCTACGCCGCGGATCAAAAGGTTGTGCTTACATATTGGAACGGCTTTACAGGCCCGGACAGACCGGCCCTTGAAGCTTTGGTTGATAAATTTAATAAAGCCAATTCCAAGATTGAAATTAAAATGGATATTATGCCTTGGGATAGTTTATATCAAAAGTTGGCCTCCGCTCTCGCTACTGGACAAGGGCCTGATATTGTAGCCTTTGCCACCGAACGGATTGGAACCTATGCCAAACCGGGAGCGATCGTTCCGTTAAATGACTTATACAACGGACCCAAGGGAATTGATCCGAAAATTCTTCCCAGAGCCTTGAATGATAATATGAAATATAATGGGAAATACTACGGCGCGCCCCTGAATTTCGCCACCTTGCTCCTATATTATAATAAAGATTTATTTCAGCAGGCGGGCCTCGATCCGGAAAAGCCGCCCAAAGACTGGAATGAATTGAAAGAATATGCCATCAAACTCACCAAAGAATCCAATGGAAAAGTGGAACAATATGGATTTGGCATCGCCACCCGGGAAACCATTCCGATGTGGCCGATTCTGATTTGGGGAAATGGCGGAGACCTTATCAACTATCGCACCAAAACATCGGTGATCAATAGTGAAAAGACGGTCAAAGCCGTAGAGTTTTTCACGGATTTAATCCTCAAAAAAAATATTTCTCCTCCCGTACTTGCCGGAGCTGAAGTCGATAAACTTTTCGAATCACAAAAAGCCGCCATGTATATGTGCGGACCTTGGGCAGTCAACGGCTTTAAGCAAGCCAAAATTAATTTTGGAGTGGCCCCCGTCCCGGCTGGCCCGGCAAAGTCGGTTACTTTGGGAACCGGTGTCGCTATGTGCCTAACCAAGAGTTCGAAACATAAAAAAGAAGTGTATGAGTTTTTTAAATACTGGAATTCAAAAGAATCCCAAATCTATTGGGCTTTAAATACCGGCTTTCCTCCGACAAGGACCGACTTAAGCCATGAGCCGGCCCTAAAAGCCAATCCGTATGTGGTTGCCTTCTCTTCAGTGTCCGACCAAGCCCAGTTTTATCTGCAGCAACTTACCAATTTCGGCAAAATTGATACGGATGTGATCACACCGGCCATGGAAAGAATCCTGCTGGGTAAAATGACGGTAAAGGAATCGCTTGATAAAGCCGCGCGTGAAATGAATAAGCTGCTGAAGTAATCATTTTGAAGCAACCGGGAGAGGCTGTGCTCCAGCAAATCCTTTCCCGGTTGCCCTTCTCGATAAGTTATTGGAAACGGGTGGTAATATGAAAGAGCTCACAGCAAAAAGAAACAGCTTGTTTCGTGATCCCAATAAAGTAGGGTATTTATTCATTCTTCCGAGTATGGCAATCTTCGCGGTCTTTGTATTTGTACCGTTGCTGATTTCCGCTTTGTTCAGCGTATTTGATTTCGATATGATGGGAAATAACATCCGGTTCATCGGAATAGACAATTATCTGAAATTATTGGGTGATGAACGTTTTTGGAACTCACTGGTCAATACGTTGTATTATGCAGCCGGAACTGTCCCCTTGCAGGTTGTTATTTCGTTGATGGTGGCCTTGGCGGTATCCCGCCGCACTTTTTTTACAACATTTTGCCGGTCGGTCTTCTTTTTACCGGCTATCGGTTCCATGACTATCATCTCCATTATATGGACTTTCCTACTGGATAATAATATTGGGATTGTCGCCCATTATTTAAATCTTCTAGGGATTCCCACCATAGCCTGGCTTCAAGACCCGGTTTGGGCGATGCCGGCTATCATGATGGTCAGTATTTGGAAAAGTTTCGGATTTAACATGGTGATCATTTTGGCCGGTTTGCTTGGCATTCCCGAGTCCTATTATGAATCCGCCAGTATTGACGGAGCCAAAAGGGTGACCCAGTTTTTTAAAATTACTCTGCCCATGCTCATCCCGACTTTGGGATTTGTGCTGATCACCTCGATTATCAGTTCTTTTCAAGTGTTTGATCAGGTGTTTGTGATGACCAAGGGTGGACCACTTTTTAAAACGGAAACCATGGTCCAATATATTTATCATGTGGGCTTTGAAGGATTTGAGATGGGCTATGCGTCGGCTTTGGCTGAAATTTTATTCCTAATCATCTTGCTTTTTTCAACCTCAATGTTTAAACGGCTACGTCAGGATGAGCAGATTTACTAAAGGGGGAGGACCAAAAGTGGTTAAAAGCAACATCCCCATCCTTCAATGGGTGAGAAACATATTCTTGATAATCCTGGTTGCAATCACGGTTTATCCGTTTATCTGGATGGTGGTTACTTCATTTAAGTTTGAGGGGGATATCGTAAAGTTTCCTCCCGCCTTATGGGCTAACCGTTTTACTTTTGAAGCTTATCACGGCATTTGGCGGCGGATTCCCTTCTTGCTTTTTTATAGGAATTCCTTGATTTTTGCCGGAGGAGTAACCATCCTTTCCTTGCTTTTTGATTCAATGGCCGGCTATGCCTTTGCGCGGCTCCGTTTTAAAGGCAGGAATGTCTTATTCATCCTGGTCTTAAGTACCTTGATGATTCCATTTCAGGTTACGATGATTCCGCTGTTTGTAGAATTGTTCAAGTTTAATATTTTAAATACATACTGGGGATTAATCCTTCCCAGAGCTACCAACGCTTTCGGCATCTTCATGATGAGGCAGTTTTTCATAACCCTGCCCAAGGATTTGGAGGAAGCTGCCCGGGTGGATGGCTGCAGCGAATTTGCGATTTATCGCAAAATCATGTTGCCCCTTTGTATGCCGGCTCTTGCTTCCCTGGGTATTTTTCATTTCATGTTCAATTGGAATGACTTGCTCTATCCGTTGTTGTTTACAAACACGGTGGAGATGAGACCGCTTCCGGCGGGATTGGCGCTGTTTATGGGGCAACATGTAATCGAATACGCCATTTTAATGGCAGGTTCTTGTTTAGCGATTGCCCCCTTGTTTTTTGCATATATGTTTTCTCAAAAATACTTTACCAAAGGGATTGCCATGACGGGAATCAAAGGTTAATTCGGAGGCTTATGATAAAAATGGATAAACTAAAAGTTAAAGTGGAAATTGATGCCGCTAAAAAAATTGCAGAAGTGAGTCCCCTCATATTCGGCAATTTCATTGAATTCATTCAAGATTGCATCGACGGCGGGATGTGGGCGGAAATCCTGGTGAACCGGGGATTTGAAAATGTTGATCAAAACAATGACGGAGTATCGGATCCGTGGTACCCGACGGGATTCAATGATATCGGCAGTTACATTATGGATGATCGGGATTGCTTCAATTCAAAATACTCCCAACGGATTGAAGTCATCAATCATTACGGGGGTTACCGGGGAATCGCCCAAAACGGCATCCACTTGGAGAAGAATGAAACCTATCATGGCTCTCTATGGTTAAAAGCCATTCAGTTAAAGGGCGAGATCCAAATCCGGCTCAAATCCTTATCTCAAATGCAACTGCTTTTTACCAAGGTTATTAATGTCAAGGATAATAGCTGGAATCAATATGAGTATACGTTTGAATCCCGGACCGATATAAGCGATGGGATATTCGAAATTGCTTTAAATGGAACCGGCAGCTTATTATTGGATCAAGTTTCTTTAATGCCCCACAGTACCGTGGACGGAGTATGGAAGGAAGTCGTTGGAGCCACGAAGGATTTAAAACCGGGAATTATGCGTTTTCCGGGCGGATGCTTTGCCGATTGTTATGATTGGGAAGATGGTATCGGCATTAAGGATAACCGTCCAACCAAGGAAAATATACATTGGAAAGGCAATGAGGAGAATAATTTTGGAACCGATGAATTTATCAAGTTTTGCCGGAATACCGGATGTGAACCCTTGATTTGTGTCAATTTCGGTGCCGGAACACCGGAAGAAGCCGCAAACTGGGTAGAGTATTGCAACGGTTCTTTGGAAACCAAGTACGGTAAACTTCGGGCGGATAACGGCCATCCCGAACCCTATCAAGTTCAATACTGGGATATCGGAAATGAAACATTCGGCGATTGGGAAATAGGCCATTGCAGTTCGGCAGAGTTTGCCGAAAAATATCTGCATTTTTACAGGGCCATGAAAGAAAAAGATCCTGGAATTCAAATTATCGCCTGCGGAGGAGAAGGGAATGATTTTTCCCAGGAGTGGAACCGCACCCTCTTAAAAGTTACCGGCGGAGCTTTGGACCGTATCGCACTTCATTTTTATGCTCCCAAACTTGGAGCGGTTGCTTGTGATAATCAACAGATCTATTACGGAACCGTGGGAGCGGTTAAAAAATATGAACAGATTGTTCAAGATACGGCCCAATCCATCCGGGAAACCGTTGCCGCTCCGGAGAATATTAAAATTGCCGTCACCGAATGGAATACCATGTATAACAATTCCTCTTTCCGGGAGCATACTTTAGAGGCGGCCATCTTTAACGCCGGGATGTTGAATATGTTTTTAAGAAACAGCGCTCTCATTGATATCGGAAACTTTTCCGATTTGGTAAACGGTTGGCAGGGCGGCTGCATCCGTAGTTACCACGGTAAAGTATACCGGACTGCCAGTTATCATGTTTTGAAATTATATGCCAATTCGGATCTCCAAGGTATTGTGGACTCAAGGGCGCAAAGTGAAACTTACGATATTGAAGCGGTGGGC
The DNA here is from genome assembly GCA_023426245.1 of Bacillota bacterium. Lineage (GTDB taxonomy): Bacteria > Bacillota > UBA4882 > UBA8346 > UBA8346 > UBA8346. The sequence goes on along the minus strand of JAFABB010000002.1, from coordinate 247,313 downwards.
CATGTTGTTGAGCTAAAAGAAGTCCCTTATGTCGATATCGTTTCCGGCCTGAATGCCGCGAATGAATTGGTTGTTTTTGTTGTCAACCGTCATCTTGAACAAGCGGCGAACTTGCATTTTAATATCAAAGCCGCCGCAGTAAAAAGTAATATCCGGATTTCCGAAATAACTTCGGCCAATTCGCATGATATCAATACTGCCGAACAGGAGTTAGTGCAGATCAAGGATTCGGTGATCCCCTGGGAAGGCCTTGGGCAGGAACTGACTGTTCCTCCATGCTCGGTCCGGCGCCTTGTCATACCGCTAGACAAGTAAAGTAACGACTGATGGGAGAAAGAATCTATGCATAATATGAACATTCCAAGGCCGGAGTATCCTCGGCCTGATTTTGAGAGAAGCGAATGGCTCAATTTAAATGGCGAATGGGATTTTGAATTTGATGATTCGGATCAAGGGGAAAAAGAAGGCTGGTACCAAAGTCCTAACTTTTCTCGCCGAATCATCGTTCCCTTTTGTTACCAGAGTGAGCGCAGTACTATTCATGAGCTGGGCGCCCATCCGTTTTTTTGGTATAAAAAAGAATTTATGCTTCCCGATTCTTTCCTGGGGAAAAGGGTGCTTTTGAACTTTGGGGCAGTGGACTACCAGGCAAAGGTGTGGCTAAACGGCGAGTATGCCGGGGGCCACCAAGGCGGTTACGGGCCTTTTAAGATGGATTGTTCCCGGTTTTTACAAACCGGGAGCAATATCATTATAGTTCGAGTCGAGGATCGTTATGAGTGTGAACAGCCCCGTGGTAAGCAATATTGGTTGCAGAAGCCTGATCGTTGCTGGTACACTCCAAGTTCCGGGATTTGGCAGACGGTATGGCTGGAAACCGTGGGTGAAGTATATATTGACCGGATGCATATGACTCCGGATATTGACCGGCGGGAACTTGCCGTTGATATTGTTCTGGATAAACCGGTGGAAGCATTGACATTGAATGTATCCATAACCCTTCAGGACAGACAGGTAAAATATGTTCAGGCCAGTATTGAAAATAGAATTTCTCGGTTATTGGTGCATCTGCAAGAGCCTGACAGCATTGATGAGCTGGATTATTGGACGCCGGAAAATCCCAATTTGTATGATATTACGGTTCAAATAGTAAAAGATGGACAAGTTGTTGATCAGGTTAAAAGTTATTTCGGTATGAGGAAAATTTCGGTCAAGGGAGATCAAATTTTACTGAATAATAAGCCTTATTATCAAAAACTGATTTTGGATCAAGGATATTGGCCGGATACGTTAATGACACCGCCCAGCGATGAAGCGATTGTCTATGACATTCAAATGACAAAAGACCTTGGCTTCAACGGAGCCCGGAAACACCAAAAAATCGAAGATCCCCGGTATTATTATTGGGCCGATAAATTGGGATTACTGGTATGGGGTGAGATGCCCAGCACTTATCATTTTCATGCCGTGGCCATCGAACGTGTAATCGGGGAATGGGTGGAGTTCATTAACCGCGATTATAACCATCCTTCCATTATTACATGGGTTCCTTTGAATGAATCCTGGGGAGTCAGAAACATTAAAGCCGACCGGCAACAGCAGCATTACGCCCGGGCACTTTATTATGGAATCAAAGCATTGGACGGGACCCGTTTGGTCAGCAGCAACGACGGTTGGGAACAAGTTGATTCGGATATTTGCGGGATCCATGACTATGAGCCCAAGGGCTCCCATTTTATGGAGAAATATTCCAATCAAGAACAGTTGCTAGCCGGGGCGGCTGAAAGAAGACTATTATACTGTGAAGGGTATGCCTATCAAGGACAGCCCATTCTGGTCACAGAATACGGCGGTATTGCTTTTGCCAGTGAAAGCCAAGAAAGCTGGGGTTATTACGGAGTGGTCAAAAATCAGGATGAATTTATGGAACGCTACACGAAGATAACGAAAGCGATTCAAGATACTCATTATATCTGCGGCTATTGCTATACACAACTGACAGATGTCCAACAGGAGATTAACGGATTGATGGATGCGCAGCGAAGGTTGAAAATACCATTGGAACTCATCCAAAAGATTAATTCAGCGAAACTTGCCCCCAATCATACTTAAGTTTTTAAAACCCCTCCGGGCTGTCTTTAAAGGAAATGGAACGATCAAGAAATACGGGATATTAAGTCAACAAGTAGAATGTAACGGTAGAGTATTTTTGATTGCTTTCAATTCACTTTTTAAGACAGCCTCTTTTGATTTTGCAGCTCAACCCTCCGACAAAATTCTTCCCAACAGCCAACGATAATATGGTAAAATGAACATATATTTCAAGGGAATTTTTTGGGTTCTACAAATCGGTTATTCATTAATCAGAGGTGGAAGCGATGATTCATAGTAATAAATATGCCTGGACCTGGAAAGTAAAGCCGGAAGCCCTGGATGAATATGTGAAAATGCATTTGAATCCCTGGCCTGAGATCCTGGAAGAACACAGCCGGGCGGGGATTCGAAATTATTCCATATTCCAGCAAGGGAATCAATTTTTTTATTGTTTTGAATGTGACGACGTTCAGGCGGCCTTTGCATATATCGCCCAGAGCGACGCTTGTAACCGGTGGAACGCTATTACATCCAAGATGGTTGAAGGTTCATTCGATTTTAATGAAGCGGAGCCGATTCAACCGATGCGGGAAGTTTTCTTCTTGAAATAACCACGAATCGGAGTAAGAACATATGAAAACCAGTACCAGCCGGATTTCCATTCCCACCATTCTGGATGTGGGGAATGGAAATATCGAAAATATCGGCGCCCTGATTGCCAAGAACGCTCTGAACAACGTGATCGTATGTTTCGGATCCGGTATCTTTTCCCTATTCGGGGAAGCCATTGTCGGGTCTCTAAAAAAATCCGGCATTCAAATTCTGCAAATCTATGAACAGGATGATAACCAAATCGAGAATTTGGCGACTTTTGCCTTTGCCATACCTGTTCATACCCAGGCGGTTATTGGGGTTGGAGGCGGAAAAGTACTTGATATGGCGAAATATGTCGCTTTTTTGAATAACATGCCCTTTATCAGTATTCCCACTTCCATCTCCAATGACGGCTTTTCCAGTTCGGGATGTTCCCTATTCATTGCCGGCCGCCGCAAATCAGTCCCGGCGAAAATGCCCTATGGAATCGTTGTGGATATCGACATCATTAAAAGTTCGCCGGAGAACCTGATATATTCGGGTATCGGAGATTTGGTTTCCAAAATCACCGCCAGCTATGATTGGGAGTTTGAAGAAAAAAACGGCAAGGGCACGGTCAACGATTTTGCGGTGATGATCGGTAAAAAATCAGTCAACAGTGTAGTGCGGATGGATATTCAAATGAATATCCGGGATGAGTTTTTTTTGAAAGAGCTGGTGGATTCGCTCATTATGAGCGGAATTGCCATGGAGATTGCCGGTAATAGCGCTCCGGCCAGCGGCAGTGAACATTTGATATCCCACGGGCTGGATTCTTTGCTGGAAAAACCGGCATTGCACGGCATCCAGGTCGGAGTTGCCACCTATATCATGAGCAGGGTGCAAAACCACCGGGATGCCAGAGTCACCAAATTTTTAACGGAAACCGGCTTTTTTGCCCATGTCAAAGGCTTGCAGTTGCGAGCCGGCGACTTTGAAAAAGCGATTGATATTGCACCAACCGTGAAACCGGACCGCCTCACCTGCATCCATAGGGAAGAAAACCGGATAGCCGCCAAAAAACTTTTACGGGAAGATGAAATCCTGACTGATATTTTGAGATAAAACGGGTTCGAGGCATTCTGCACAAAAGATGCTTCCATACTGAGTAAATAGGGGAATATAAACTTGAAACATCTCTTTGTATTGAATCCTGTGGCCGGGAAAGGTCAACCGTTGAAACTGATCCCGGAAATCCGGAAATATTTTGCAGAATGCGGTTATGACTATGATATTGAACTGTCCGAGTATTCAGGCCATGCAATGGATATAGTCCGCCAATATGCCGGAAAAGCCCGGCAGTATCATGAATTGCGGATTTATTCAGTGGGCGGGGACGGTACCGTCAATGAAATTGTCAATGGTATCATTCAGAGCGGCAACAGCGCTTATTGCAGTTTGGCCGTTATTCCGTCGGGTTCGGGAAATGATTTTTTCAAATCCATCCCCCATGGTGAATCTTTTCACGACCTGCTTTCCTATTCTGTAAATGGCGATACGGAACCCATTGACATCGCCGTTGTGAACGGACGCTATTTTGCGAATATCGCCTCATTCGGGTTTGATGCCGAAGTGGTTTTTCACGCCCAGGCCATTAAAAAGTTTTCCTGGATCCCCGCCGCTCTGAGTTATTTTGCCAGTATCCTGCTGACGGTGTTCCATTATAAAAATCTTCATATGGTTGTGACGGTCGATGGTCAAACCCTTGACGCCCGATGTCTTTTGTTGGCGATTGCCAACGGAAAATATTACGGCGGCGGAATTTTGCCCGCTCCTGATGCCAGAATTGATGATGGGCTCTTGGATATTTGCCTGATTCGTGAAAAAAACTTTTTGGAGATCCTCACCACGCTCCATAAATATGTTAAAGGTAAACACCGAGGCTTGCCGGGAGTATCATTTTATAAAGCCGGCGAAGTAAAAGTGGTCTGTGATCAGGAAACGGCACTGAATATTGATGGAGAGATCGTTCAGGGACAGAAAGCTGTCTTTAAGGTCATTCCCGGAGGAATCAACCTGGTTGTGCCCTATATAGAGCACCATGCCGGCCGTGAGCAGGCGGCTGTCGCTCAATCTGAAACGGTTTCGGGATTGTAATTTCATTTCCCAGAATTTCGATGGTTATTTTTGCCCCGATATTCCAGGCCTTTTTGCCAATCTTTGGTATATTCCTTTTTCTCCAATTTGTGCAGGACTCATTTTGATGATGTCGAATGTTTTATAGAATTTTTTAGGGTTTTGGGAATCCTTTGGCTATTTTACTAATAGTATGAATCAAAGGAAATAGGGACGAGCTTAAACAAGCCCGTTTTCCAATAATCCCATTTGTTTACCTGGGCTTAATAAAACCCAAAAATAAAAAAGGAGGATTTTAAATGAAACGTGGTTTGTGTTTATTGTTAGCTCTCGTTTTATTGATTCCGGTATTTGCAAGTGTATCCGGAGCTGCAAGCAATACCATTAAAATTGGTGTTTTTGAGCCAATGACGGGTGCGAATGCGGCTGGAGGAGAATTAGAGGTTGAGGGTATCAAACTTGCCAACCAACTCTATCCGACCGTATTGGGTAAAAAAATCGAATTGGTGATTGCCGACAACAAGTCGGACAAAGTGGAGGCCGCCACTGCCGCTGCAAGACTGGTCGAAAAAGACAAAGTCGCTGCGATCATTGGAAGTTGGGGCAGTTCGCTTTCAATGGCTGCCGGTGATATCGTGAAAAATGCCAAAGTTCCCGCAGTCGGCGCATCCTGCACCAATCCTTTGGTAACCCAGGATAATCCTTATTATTTCCGGGTTTGTTTTATTGATCCATTTCAAGGCACTGTAATGGCCAACTATGCTTTTAGCAAGTTAAAAGCTAAAAAGGCAGCGATTGTTCAAGAGGTTTCCAATGACTATGCTGTCGGTTTAGCCAGTTTCTTTAGTCAAAACTTTAAAAAGCTGACCAAAGACAACAATTGTATTGTTGCGGTTGCCAATTACAATACCGGAGATCAAGATTTCTCCGCCCAATTAACCAATATTAAGGCCAAAAATCCGGAAGTGATTTTTGCCCCCGGTAACTTTACCGAATCGGCTTTGGTCATTAGTCAGGCCAGAAAATTGGGAATTACCTGCCCGATTATCGGTGGCGACACCTGGGAAACACAAGAATTCCTTGATATCGGTAAAAAAGATGTCGAAGGCATAGTTTTCTCTACCTTCTTCGCAACTGAAAAACCCATTACCAGTGAATCCAAGGTATTTCTTGATGCTTACCGCAAGGCCAACAAAGATAAAGACCCGGCTGCAGTGACCGCCCTTGGATACGATGCCTATTTGGTTATCCGCGCCGCTATTGCCCGCGCTAAAACCATTGAAGGTCCAAAGCTCCGCAATGCGATCAACGCCACCAAGAATTTCCCGGGTGCCGCCGGTACCATTACCTTTGATGAAAATCGCAATGCAGTGAAGAGCGCAGTGATTAAAACCGTGAAGAACGGCAAATTCGTTTATATGGATACTATTCAACCCAAGTAATCGTATTGCTTTAAAATACGCTTCCTTCGTAAGGAGGAAGCGTATTTAAATGCCTGAAAGCAGCAGGAATCGTTTTGAATTTTCATAACGGAATTTTTATTTACGGTGGTGTTGTTATTATGACTCTTGACATTTTTTTGCAACATTTAGCGAATGGAATTTCCATGGGGAGTTTATATGCGTTGATTGCCATAGGATATACCATGGTTTACGGTATCCTGCGTTTAATCAATTTCGCCCATGGCGATATTTTTATGATGGCCACTTATTTTGCATTTTTTGGGGGCGTTACCTTTGGAATGCCCTGGTATATCTCATTTCCACTGGTAATTGTTCTGACCGCCATTTTGGGCGTATTGGTTGAGGCTTCAGCCTACCGACCGCTTCGGGATGCTCCGAAGATTTCGATATTAATTTCAGCCATCGGCGCTTCGTTTCTATTGGAAAATTTGGCGATTGTACTTTTCGGAGGCGTTCCCAAACCGTTCCCGGCACCCGATGCATTTACAAGCGTCATCCAAATTGGAACTGTCGCCATCCAAAAAGTTACCTTTTATATACCGGTTGTTACAATTGGCTGTCTCATTATCTTATTATATTTAATCAATAAGACCAAAACAGGTATGGCCATGCGGGCCGTGTCCAAAGATCACGAAACAGCACGTCTGATGGGAGTGAATGTGAATCGCACGATTTCTCTTACTTTTGGTATTGGCTCAGCCCTGGCTGCGGTTGGAGGGATTATGTGGGGGATGAAGTATCCCCAGATTGCTCCTTTGATGGGAGTAATCCCCGGACTTAAGTGCTTCATCGCCGCGGTTATCGGGGGTATCGGCGATATCAAAGGAGCAGTTATCGGCGGTTTTCTCCTGGGTATTGGTGAAATCATGTTGATTGCCTTTCTACCGGATTTAACCGGTTATCGCGATGCTCTCGCTTTTATCTTGCTGATAGTGATTTTACTGTATAAACCTACCGGAATTATGGGCGAAATAATCGCGGAGAAGGTGTGAAATGAAACGGAGAAATGCAATTTTAACCCTTATTGCGGTATTGTTGCTGATTGTTTTTTTGTTTTACGCTCAGAAAAATCTCGATATGTATGTCGTGCGGATTTTAAATGTCTGTGCTATTTATGCCGTTCTGGGATTGAGTTTGAACCTGATTAACGGGTTTACCGGGCTTTTTTCATTGGGACATGCCGGGTTTATGGCGGTGGGCGCTTATGCCACGGCCCTCTTGACCATGTCGCAGACCACCAAAGAACAGATCTTTTATATGGCTCCTTTGATAAAACCATTGGATACTTTGCAGATGCCTTTCCCCATCGCTTTGATAATCGGCGGAATCTTGGCCGCATTTGTTGCTTATTTGATTGGCGCTCCGATCCTGCGACTTAAGGGTGATTATCTTGCCATTGCCACATTGGGGTTTGGCGAAATCATCCGGGTGGTTTTTACCAATACGCAAAGTGTTACCAATGGAGCTCTTGGTTTAAAGGGCATTCCGGCGGTGACCAACTTGTGGTGGAGTTTTGGAATGGCTGCCTTTACATTGGTGGTCCTTGTTTCCTTGATTAATAGCAGTTATGGCAGGGCCTTAAAAGCGATCCGCGAAGATGAGATCGCCGCGGAGAGCATGGGGATTAACCTCTTTAAACATAAAACCATTTCCTTTGCAACCGGTGCTTTTTTTGCCGGCATCGGCGGCGGGTTACTCGGAAATTTGCTTGGAACGATTGATCCCAAGATGTTCAATTTCATCTTTACTTTCAATATTTTATTGATTGTAGTCCTCGGAGGAATGGGCAGTCTCACCGGTTCGATTATTGCTTCATTTATTGTGACCATTGGCAACGAAGTCCTGAGATTTTTGGATGAGTCGATGGATCTGGGATTTGTCGTCCTTAATGGTAAGGTTGGCCTCAGGGCGGTTGTTTTCTCGGCCCTGTTAATGGTAGTGGTCCTCTTTTACCGGCACGGTTTAATGGGAACCAACGAGTTCAGTTGGAATGCCGTGCTGAACAAAGATTTCTGGCTTAAGCCTTTCACCAGGAAAAAGCCTCTGGCCAAAGGAGGTAACCGTTGATGAATGTTTTGGATATGAAAGCGATTACAATGCAATTTGGAGGTTTAACGGCGGTCAGGGATTTTAACTTGCAGTTGGCAGCCGGGGAGATTGTCGGATTGATTGGACCCAACGGCGCCGGCAAGACGACTGTCTTCAATATGATTACCGGTGTTTATAAGCCGACCCGGGGCCAAATCGTTTTTATGGATCAGGAAGTGGCCGGTATGAGACCTGATATGATTACGAAACTCGGGATCGCCAGAACCTTTCAAAATATTAGGCTTTTTAAAGATTTGAGCGTGCTGGATAACGTGTTAATCGGATGCCATGTTCATCTGGATTCCGGCTATTTCGAAGCTGTCTTGAAGCTGCCCAGGTACCGCAGGGAAGAAAAAAAAATGCGCCGCGAATCCCTTGCTTTATTGGAAAGAGTCGGATTGCTAGAGTATCAGAGCGACAAAGCCAGTTCTTTACCTTATGGATTGCAGCGAAGACTGGAAATTGCCAGGGCTCTGGCAACCAAACCCAAACTGTTACTGCTGGATGAACCGGCCGCCGGAATGAATCCGAAAGAAGCAGTGGATTTAACCGACTTCATTAAAGAAATCCGTGCAGAATATGATCTCACAATTTTATTGATTGAGCACCATATGGATGTGGTCATGGGTATTTCCCAAAGAGTTTCGGTACTGGATTATGGCGTTCTAATTGCCAACGGCACCCCTTCAGAGGTACAAAATGATCCAAAGGTAATTGAGGCTTATTTGGGGGTGGATGAAAGTGCTTAAAATTGAAAATTTAGTGGTTTCTTACGGCGGTATTGAGGCGCTAAAGGGTATCAGTCTCGAAGTGGAAGAGGGTAAAATCGTCACCTTGGTGGGGGCTAACGGCGCCGGCAAGAGTACCACTTTGCGTTCGGTTGTCGGTCTGGTTAAGCCGATGAGCGGTTCCATCACATACAACGATCAAGATTTGTTGAAAATTAAAACCCATCGCCTGGCTCCCAGCGGGATCACTTTGGTTCCCGAAGGACGCAGAGTGTTTTCCAATTTATCGGTGCTTGAAAATTTAAAAATCGGGGCTTTTACCCGGACCGATGAAAAAGGGATTCAATCGGACATTGAATGGGTATATAGTCTTTTTCCGATTTTAAAAGAACGTTCCTGGCAGTCGGCGGGGACCCTTTCCGGCGGGGAACAACAAATGCTGGCTGTGGGGCGGGCTTTACTGTCCAGACCGAAACTGTTAATGATGGACGAACCTTCCCTGGGTTTAGCGCCGCTTATCGTGAAGGACATTTTTGCAATCATTCAGGAAATTCATAAACAAGGTGTGACCATCCTTTTGATCGAGCAAAATGCCAATGCCGCCTTGCATATTGCCGATGTCGGCTACGTAATGGAGACCGGGCGAATCACTTTAAAGGGTACCGGGAAAGAATTACTGGCTAACGATGAGGTCAAACAGGCATATTTAGGGCATAAAACCGTTGCCCGTTGATACTTTTAAGAGTTTTGTGATTTAAGAATCAACTCTTTTCCTATGCGAATTGCGAAATAAAATCCCTCCTGTCGGTGTGAAATCCTCCGGAGCGGATTTTCTTCCCAAAACGGGCCTGTCTCTCTCCTTTGAGTCAGTCCCGTTTCTTGTCATCATTTACCCTTTTAAAACAAACGTTGATCCCAAACATCCTGACAATTTTTAAAAATATGAAAATTATTCATTGAGTAATTGTAAAAGATATTATAAAATATAAATGTAAATATTTTACATTGAATACAAAAATATCAACAAATGGAATGAATAACTAGAACTATATAGCGTTTTTTGAAAGGGGGGATGACTCATGGGAATTGTCTGAGCAATTTTTCCAAGGGTTAAAATGAAAAAATGATAAGGGGGCGAGAGAATGAATGGAAAATTTGCCAGTAAAAAATGGTTCTTAAGTTTAGCCATCCTGCTTTTGGTCATAACCGCCAATGTGCTGCCGGGACAATTTACAGGTTTAAGCGGCCGTGTATTTGCCGCTACCGACCCCAGCGAATACTACAACCGATTTATGGAACTGTTCACCAATCTTCAAAACAGCGGTTATCTCAGTCAGGAGGGAGTTCCCTATCACTGTGTAGAGACTCTGATGGTCGAGGCTCCTGATTACGGTCATCTGACCACCAGTGAAGCTTTCAGTTATTTAACCTGGCTGGGTGCCACTTACGGAAAGCTCACCGGGGACTGGAGTTATTACAAAACGGCCTGGGATAAGGCGGAGACATACATTATCCCGGCTACCAGTGATCAGACGGGGTTAAGCACTTATAATCCAAGTTCACCGGCGACCTACGCACCGGAATTGGATTTACCCAGTGATTATCCGAATACGGGAAATTCGTCGACGCCAACAGGCACCGATCCGTTGGACAGTCAGTTAAAGGCTGCCTATGGTAGCAGTCGATTTTACCAGATGCATTGGCTGATGGATGTGGATAACTGGTACGGATACGGCAATCATGGTGACGGCACCAGCCGGTGTTCCTATATCAATACCTATCAGCGGGGCCCGCAGGAATCGGTGTGGGAAACCGTACCCCATCCTTCCTGGGAGAGCTTTAACTGGGGCGCTGGTAGTAACGGCGGATTCTTGCCGCTGTTCGGCGACTTCGGAACCCCTGCCAAACAATGGCGGTATACATCGGCTTCCGATGCGGATGCCAGACAGATTCAAGCTTCTTATTGGGCGTATTTATGGGCAAAAGAACAGGGCAAAGAGTCCACTTTGTCTACCTATACCGCAAAGGCCGCCAAGATGGGCGACTATTTAAGATATACGATGTTTGATAAATATTTCCGTCCAATTGGAGTCCAAGCCGCTTCTACCGCAGGGACAGGCTATGATAGCTGTCATTATATGCTTTCTTGGTATACATCTTGGGGAGGCTCAACTGACGGTTCCTGGAGCTGGCGTATTGGCTGTTCCCATGTCCACCAGGGATATCAGAATCCGGTGGCCGCTTACGTTTTATCTACTGATGCGGCATTTACACCTTTGTCCTCCTATGGTAAAAGAGACTGGACGACCAGTCTGCAACGTCAGATTGAACTCTATCAATATTTGCAAAGTAATGAAGGAGCTATTGCCGGTGGAGTCACCAATAGCTATAACGGCCGGTATATGGCATATCCATCCGGTTCAAGCACTTTTTACAATATGATTTACGATTGGCAACCGGTATACCATGATCCGCCGAGCAACCGCTGGTTTGGTATGCAAGCCTGGGGTATGGAACGGATGATGGAATATTATTACCTGACCGGTGACAGCAAGGTTAAAAATCTGGTGGATAAGTGGGCAAACTGGGCAATATCAAATACTATCGTCGATGACAACGATGACAATTATATGATTCCCAGCGACCTCACATGGTCCGGCCAACCTGATACATGGACGGGAACAGCGACCAATAACACCAATTTACATTGTACAGTTTCCAGTTATACAAATGATGTGGGTGTGGCTGCAGGTTTGGCAAAAGCCCTCATCTATTATGCTGCGGCATATCAAAAACATACGGGCTCCGTTCATACGGCCGCCAAGGAAACCGCGGCGAAGTTGTTGGACCGGATGTGGAATTTGTATCGCGACACTATCGGAGTCGCCTGTGATGAAACCCGATCCGATTATTCACGCTTCTTTGATGAGGTGTACATACCGACCAGTTATAGCGGGACAAATGCGCAAGGAGCCACTCTTAAAAACGGCATGACCTTCATCGATATGCGCCCGCGCTACAAAAACGATTCCAGTTATCAAAAAGTGGTGGATGCGCATAATAACGGTACGGCTCCGGTATTTAAGTATCACCGTTTTTGGGCTCAAGCGGATATCGCCATGGCTAATGCCCTGTACTACGTGTATTTAGCACAGGCGGGAAATGCAACAGCCACCCCGACCTTTAGTCCGGCAGCTGGTACATATAGTACAGCCCAGAGCGTGACCATCGGTTGCACGACCAGCGGGGCAACCATCCGTTATACCACCGACGGCAGTACTCCGACGAGTTCGTCGACGGTATATTCGGGACCGATCACGGTATCAAAAACCACCATGATTAAAGCCTATGCCACAGCCAGCGGAATGACCGATTCAACAGTTGCCACGGCTACCTATACGATCGGCGCGACTCAGCAAGTTGCCACGCCAACTTTTAGCCCGGCAGCCGGTACTTATAGCACGGCCCAGAGCGTGACCATCAGCTGCGCGACCAGTGGGGCAACCATCCGTTATACCACCGACGGAAGTACTCCGACGAGTTCTTCGACGGTGTATTCGGGACCGATCGCGGTATCAAAGACCACCACGATTAAAGCCTATGCCACAGCCAGCGGAATGACCGATTCGGCAGTTGCAACGGCGACTTATACGATTTCCGCTTCATCATCGTACGCGGTGACTTATTCCATTGCAAACGACTGGGGGAATGGCGCCACGGTTAACGTTACAATCACCAACAACAGTACGGCGGCTCTCAACGGTTGGACATTAGCCTGGACCTTCCCGGGGAATCAAAAAATATCCAATCTGTGGAATGGCAGCTATACACAGAACGGTACCTCGATATCCGTGACCAATCTTAATTATAATGGGACGATTGGGGCAAACGGAGGTACGGTCAGTTTTGGATTTAATCTGTCGTACAGCGGCAGTAACGCCAAACCGTCCAGCTTTACCTTGAACGGTACGGCCTGCCAGGTTCAATAGCTTTTCAACACTTGGTTTATTGCTGAGGCTGTCGGAAAATGATTTTAAAATCCAGGAGATATCCAATATACTGGCCAGTGAAATGGCAAAGTTTATATATTTTATATCTCTAGCGATCCAAATTCGTTTTCGGCGGCTCCAGCTCTTTTTAGAGGATATCCGGTAATTTTTATATTTTGTACCCATGAAGTTATGAAATTAGGAACAATAACGAGGAGGTACTCAAATGAAAAGAGCCTGTTTGATGTTACTTTTTTGTTTGATTGTGGTAACGTTGTTTTCCACGAACTCCGTATTTGCGGCTTTTAATTATGGCGAGGCCTTGCAAAAATCGATCTATTTCTATGAATGCCAGCAATCGGGAGTTTTACCGGATTGGAACCGTGCCAAACAATGGCGGGGTGACTCCTGCACCTCGGATTATATCACCGGCGGTTGGTATGATGCAGGTGATCATGTGAAATTCGGGTTACCCATGGCCTACTCTGCTGCGATGCTGGGCTGGTCAATGTATGAATATGGAACGGCTATCAAAGATGCCGGACAGTATACCTCATTGGAAAATAACCTCAAATTTGCCTTGGATTATTTTGTAAAATGCGATCGGGGAACCAGTTTGGTTTATCAGGTCGGGGATGGCGGAACCGATCATTCCTGGTGGGGACCGGTGGAAGTGATTGAAAAAAAGATGACCCGCCCGTATTATACTTGCAACGCTTCAGGTGTCAGCGCAGGAACTGCTGCAGCTTTGGCCATTGGTGCTAAATTATTTGATAACAGCACCTATCTTTCCCATGCTAAAAGTTTGTTTGTCCTGGCGGATTCGGTACAAAGCGATTCCACTTATACTGCAGCCAACGGCTATTATACTTCTTTCAGCGGTTTTTGGGATGAGCTGGTTTGGGCTGCCACATGGCTCTATATAGCCACAGGGGACAGTACTTATTTGATCAAGGCGGAATCCTATGTCGACAAGTTAAATAAACAGGGGCAATCCAGCGACATTGAATATAAGTGGACCCACGGCTGGGATGATGTCCATTATGGCGCTTTGATTTTATTGGCCCGGCTAACCGGGAAAGAAAGGTATCATACCTTTGCGAAGATGTATTTGGATTGGTGGACTGTAGGTTACAATGGTGAAAAGGTAACCTATACTCCGGGCGGACTGGCTTGGCTGGATACATGGGGATCGCTCCGTTATGCCATGAATACGGCGTTTCTCGCTTTCGTTTATAGCGATATGATTACCGATACCGCCTTAAAATCTAGGTATCAAAATTTTGCCGCACAGCAAGTCGATTACGCTCTGGGTTCCAATCCTAGAAACAGCAGTTATGTTGTGGGATTTGGCAATAATCCTCCCAAACATCCGCATCACCGGACCGCCCATGGCTCGTGGTGCGATAGCCAGGGCACTCCTGCCAATCACCGCCATACTCTTTATGGCGCATTAGTCGGGGGGCCGAATAGTTCCGATGGTTACACCGATGAAATCAGTAATTATACAACCAATGAAGTGGCTTGCGATTATAACGCGGCTTTTGTCGGGGTGTTAGCCAAAATGTATAGCCTTCACGCCGGCACTCCGCTAAGTAATTTCCCGGCTGCGGAAACTGTGGATGATGAATTTTTCGTCGAGGCCTCTGTCAATTCATCGGGTAACAATTATTCTGAAATTAAGGTCCTTTGCAATAACCGCTCCGGTTGGCCGGCAAGATTGGTTAAAAATTTATCGTTTAATTACTACATGGATTTATCGGAGGTTTTTGCCGCAGGTTATAAAGTAAGTGACCTTACTGTAACAACCAATTATGTTGAATTTCCAGTGACCATTTCCTCGATTACTCAATACAGTGGAAATATTTATTATATCAAAATTACCTTTAACGATGGCACCAATATCTATCCCGGTGGCCAATCTCAATACGCCGCTGAAGTGCAATTTAGGATTGGGGCACCCAGTGGAACCAGCTTTTGGAATCCGACCAATGATTTTTCCTACACCGGACTTGTGTCGGGCACTGTGGCAAAAACTGCTTATATCCCCGTTTATGATGGGACGAAACTTCTTTATGGCAATGAGCCGGGTACATCCCAGGTAGTTGCTACCCCGACCTTCAGCCCGGCGGGGGGTACGTATAGCACAGCCCAAAGCGTGGCCATTAGTTGCGCGACCAGCGGGGCTACGATTCGGTATACCACGGATGGCAGTACTCCGACCAGCGCTTCGAAGTTATATTCCGGACCCATTTCGGTGTCAGCCACCACTACAATTAAAGCCTATGCCACAGCCGGCGGGATGACCGACTCGGCAGTCGCATCGGCTACTTATACAATCAGTACAACCCAACAGGTTGCCACACCGACCTTTAGTCCGGCAGGGGGTACATATAGCACGGCCCAAAGTGTAGCCATCACTTGCGCCACCAGTGGAGCGACAATCCGGTACACAACTGACGGTACTAACCCGACAAGTTCATCAGCGATATACTCCGGAGCGATCACGGTATCCAGCTCTACCACGATTAAAGCTTATGCTACAGCCCTTGGGATGACCGATTCGGCGGTAGCATCGGCCACTTATACGATAGGTTCCACCCAGCAAGTCGCTACACCTTCCTTTAGCCCGGTGGCCGGAACTTATAGTGCGGCTCAGAGCGTAACCATCAGTTGCGCGACCAGTGGAGCGACGATCCGGTATACCACTGACGGCAGTACCCCGACGAGTTCATCGACGTTATATTCGGGACCGATTACGGTATCAAAAACTACCACGATTAAAGCCTATGCCGCGGCCAGCGGAATGACCGATTCGGCAGTCGCATCAGCGGCCTATATAATTTCCTCGGAATCCTCGATAGGGGTTAGTTATTCCATTATCAACGATTGGGGCAGCGGAGCCACGGTTAACGTCACAATTACCAATAACAGCGGGACAGCGATCAGTGGTTGGACATTAGCTTGGACCTTCTCCGGCAATCAGAAAATATCCAACCTATGGAATGGTGGTTATACGCAAAGCGGAACCTCCGTATCCGTGACCAATCTCAGTTATAACGGCAGTATCGCGGCAAATGGAGGTACGGTAAGTTTTGGATTTAATCTGACATATAGCGGTAGCAATGCCAACCCCACCAGTTTTACCTTGAACGGAACACCCTGTGAGATTCAATAAGGTCTAACAGCAGTATGATTTATACTACTCCTCCCGAGTTATTGACAAGGGGGGGGAGTAGCAACTTCTTCGGAAAATGTCGTGGAGTAAAAAAATATTTAGAATGGAGGGTTTTACATGCGGAGATATTTTGCTTTTTTATGGATGGTGGTAGCTTTATTGATATGTTTTTCGGCTTTTTCAACCAAAATTACGGCGGATACCAATTATAATTACGCCGATGCGTTTGCGAAATCTATCCTTTATTATGAGGCCAGTTGGTGCGGGCCTGATGCCGGCAATAACCGGTTGGCCTGGCGTGGACCCTGCCATACGGAAGACGGGGCCGATGTTGGGCTGGATCTTACCGGAGGTTTCCATGATGCCGGGGACCATGTGAAATTTGGCCTGCCCCAAGTTTATGCTGCATCAACTTTGGGATGGGCTTATTATGAATTTAAAGACGCTTTTGTCGCTAAAGGGCAAGATGGATATATGCTGAAGATTTTGAAACATTTTAACGACTATTTCCTGAAGTGTTATCCAAAAGACGATCTCTTTCACTATCAGTGTGGTGATGGCACCACCGATCATGCTTACTGGGGACCCCCGGAACTTCAAACAACCGCCCTGACAACCCGGCCAACCCTTTATTCGGCAACCCCAAGCAAGCCTGCTTCCGATGTTTGCGGTAGTGCGGCCGCATCGTTGGCATTGATGTACGTCAATTATAAAGATCGGGATTTAACTTATGCCGATAAGTGCTTAAGTGTAGCCAAAAAGTTATATACATTTGCCAAAACTTACCGGGGTCAGAGTGAAAGCGGCGGTTTTTATGGTTCAACTTCATACCTTGATGATTTGTGCTGGGGAGCGATTTGGTTATATGTGGCTACGAATGATGCCAGTTATTTGACGGATGTCGATTCATTCATGGCTGAGAAAGGCATTAGCGGCAATAATGGTTATGCCAATCACTGGACCCATTGCTGGGATGATGTGTTTGGCGGAGTCTTTTTGAAATTGGCGCAGTTGACCACCAATAGCACTTATATTGGCATTGCCAAGGAAAATTTGGATTATTGGATGACCAGTGCTCCAAGGACTACGGCTGGAGAATGCTATATCAACTCTTGGGGTGCATTGCGGTATACCGCAGCAGAATGTATGATGGCGCTGGTATATTACAAGGGCACCGGAACAACGGATTACTTGAATTTTGCCAAACAGCAGATCGATTACATGTTGGGTAGTAATCCGCGGAATAGTTCCTATGTAGTAGGGTTCGGCAATAATTACCCGAAATTCCCGCATCACCGGGCCGCCAGCGGCCGGATGGAAGCGGCCCCGGCTTATGAAACAAAAGCGGATCCGGAAAAACATTTATTGTATGGAGCCTTGGTGGGCGGTCCAAACAGCGACGATACCTATGACGATGACGTGGACCAGTATGCCAATACAGAGGTTGCCATTGATTACAATGCTGGTTTTGTGGGAGCAATGGCCGGCCTGACCCAATACTTAGGAGCTGGGCAAACCCCTGAAGCCACCCCCGGAATCGAATCCGGCAAGGAGTTTTACACTATGGCAAAGGTGCTCCAGGAAAACAACCAACAGGTAACCATCGATACCTTTATCTATTGCGACACCATGTTACCGCCTCGCTATATTGAGGGCTTATCATTTAAGTATTTTGTCGACTTAAGTGAGTACTACCAAAATGGCATGACGGTGAATGATGTGTCTTCAGCCATCAATTATGCTCCCAATAACGGTGCAATATCGAAGCTACTCCCTTGGGATGAGGCCAATCATATTTATTACGTGGAAGGCAGTTGGCCTACTACTAAAAATTACGGCAAAATTGAATTCCAATTTCGTTTGGCGTGCTATAGTTCCAAGAATTGGGATTCCAGCAACGACTTTTCGTATATCGGATTAACGAGTACTTTAGCGGAAACGACCTATATACCGCTTTACATTAATGGAGTTAAAGTATACGGTAATGAACCCAATAGTTCAATTCCAACGACAGTGGCCACACCTTCCTTTAGTCCGGTGGCCGGAACTTATAGCGCGGCCCAGAGCGTGACCATCAGCTGCCCGACCAGTGGAGCGGCGATCCGGTATACCACCGACGGCAGTACTCCGACGAGTTCCTCAACGGTATATTCGGGACCCATTAGCATATCTAAGACTACCACGGTTAAGGCCTATGCCATAGCCAGCGGTATGGCCGATTCGGCAGTGGCTTTGGCGACTTATACGATAGGTTCCACTCAGCAAGTGGCCACACCTTCCTTTAGCCCGGCGGGAGGTATCTATAGCACGGCCCAGAACGTGACCATCAGCTGCGCGATCAGTGGAGCGACGATCCGGTATACCATCGACGGCAGTACTCCGACGAGTTCCTCAACGGTGTATTCGGGACCCATTAGCATATCCAAGACCACCACGGTTAAAGCCTATGCCACAGCCAGCGGCATGGCCGATTCTACAGTGGCATCAGCGACATATACAATTTCCATAGGATCATCAATAGGGATTGGATATTCCATTATAAACGACTGGGGTGGCGGAGCTACGGTGAATGTGACCATTACCAATAATGGCACTACAGCAATTAACGGCTGGACATTAGCTTGGACTTTCCCCGGCAATCAGAGAATATCCAACCTGTGGAATGGTGCTTATACCCAGAGCGGAACTTCCGTGTCAGTAACCAATCTCAATTACAACAGTGAGATTGCAGCGGGGAAAAGTATAAATTTTGGGTTTAACCTGACATATAGCGGTACCAATACCAAACCGGCCAGCTTTACTTTAAATGGTATAGCATGCCAGGTCCAATAAAAAAAGAGCGCTCACTTTTTTTTAAAGAATTGGAGGTGCTAAAGATGATGAAGTTTTTCAAAATAATGATGTTAATCGGAGTTTTACTGGTGATGACCTTAAGCTTATCGTTTTTTACGAATGGCAGCAAAAGTAGTGTCTTAGCGGCTTCGGTGACCAGGTTTCCCTGGATGGATAATAAAACTTTATGGCCGGTGGGGGTTAACTTAGCATGGTATAATTGGGACCAGGATTTCTTAGACAGCGGATGGACCGAGCGTTTTGCGGCCATTAAAGCACAAATGGATGTAATGGCGGCTGAGGGTGTGCATGCGCTCCGCTGGTGGGTTTTCCCGGATGCGTGCAATGTGCCCTTGTTTGACGGAACCGGAGAAGGAAGCCTCTGTACCGGACTTCCGACCAATTGGGTCAATCACATGGTTGAGGCCGCCGATTATGCCAAAGCAAAAAACATCCGGATTTATTTCTGCTTCACTAGTTTTGACTGGGGGTATAATGGGAGAGCTTGGAACCATGACGATGTTTTCGACAATGCCACAGTCCGCCGGAGCTTTCTTGACAACGCTGTAAAACCAATACTTCAGGCGCTCGGAACCCATGAAGGCGTGCTGGGTTGGGATGTCATTAACGAGCCGGAATGGCTAATCTCCAGCGCTGATGGCGGAGATCCCAATAACTCCTGTGAAGCATTTTCATTAGTGGCCATGCAGCAATTTGTAAAGGATGTCGTTGCTTATGTTCATACTTACGCCAAACAACCGGTCAGTGTGGGAAGCGCCAGTATGAAATGGTGCGGAGGGCAATATCAGTTTTGGAAGGGATTAGGCTTGGACTTTTATGACTTCCATTGGTATGATTGGGCCACGCCGTATTTTAATCCACTAAAAACATCTCCCGCAGATCTGGGCTTGGATAAACCCTGTATAATAGGAGAAATGATGCCCAATCCAGGCTCTTCATCCCTTGCTATGTCTCATCAGGAAGTCCTTGAAGGCCTTTATGCCAACGGTTATTCGGGTTATATGCCTTGGGCATGGAATGACAGTTCGAATGATTGCAAACCGTATGTCACTCCCAGCTTTACCAATTTTGAATCCGTTCATCCCGATGTTAACCAAATTTTATCTGGTACAACCACAGCTATTCCTGCTTTTAGTCCGGCAGGAGGTACATATAGCACGGCCCAGAGCGTGACCATCAGCTGCGCGACCAGTGGGGCGACGATCCGCTATACCACCGACGGCAATACTCCGATGAGTTCCTCAACGGTGTATTCGGGACCCATAATAGTATCAAAGACCACCACGATCAAAGCCTATGCCACATCGAGCGGAATGACCGATTCGGCAGTTGCAACGGCGACCTATACGATCGGCACGACCCAGCAAGTCGCCACTCCGACCTTTAGTCCGGCAGGGGGTACATATAGCACGGCCCAGAGCGTGACCATCAGCTGTGCGACCAGCGGGGCGACGATCCGCTATACTACCGACGGCAGTACTCCGACGAGTTCCTCAACGGTGTATTCGGGACCCATAACGGTATCAAAGACCACCACGATTAAAGCTTATGCCACAGCCAGCGGAATGACCGATTCGGCAGTTGCAACGGCGACTTATACAATTTCTTCATCCTCATCGTATCTGGTGAGTTATTCCATTTCAAATGATTGGGGCAGTGGAGCCGTAATTAACGTTACAATCACCAATAATAGCGCTGCGGTGTTAAATAGTTGGACGTTAGCCTGGACCTTCCCGGGCAGTCAAAAAATATCCAACCTATGGAACGGTAGCTATACTCAGAGCGGTGAGTCGGTGAGCGTGAATAATCTTAGCTACAATGGAACGATTGTGGCAAATGGAGGTACGGCTAGTTTCGGGTTCCAGATTACGTATAGCGGCAGTAATGCCAAACCTACCAACTTTTCTTTGAACGGAATATCCTGTCAAGCCCAATAAATTTCTGAATGGATAATTAACTGCTACCGGTGTATTGCCGGTAGCAGTTAAAAAGACAAAGTAAGTTAATTTTTGGTTCGCTCAGAGTTTCAATTGATTGAATAAGAGAGGAGTATCCAAGATGAAATTATTGCTCAGTCAATGGTATAAAAAAATACTGGTTCTTTTGTTTGTGGGGATTTTGGTTTTAGGCATCGCCAATATTTCCGTCAATGCCAACACAAAATACGGAAGACAGACCGGGATTAATTGGTTTGGTTTTGAAACCGGAAATTATGTTGTTCATGGTTTATGGTCGCGGGATTATAAGTCGATGCTTCAACAAATAAAGGATTTGGGATTTAACTGTATCCGGCTTCCCTGGTGTTACGAGATGCTGGATAAAACTCCTACCAGCATTCAGATCAATGAATACGGCATTGACGCCTATACGGGTAAAACCGGCCTTAATTTGGATCTCAAAGGGTTGACTTCACTTGAAGTTATGGACAAAATCATTGATTACGCCAATACGATAGGGTTGTATATCATTTTAGACTGTCATTCCCTGGCGGCGGATAACTTTCAAAGCGAACCCCTATGGTATAGCAATAAATACAGCGAAAGCAACTGGATTAGCGGCTGGAAAACCTTAATTACCCGCTATAAAGGTAAAGCCAATGTAATTGGCGCTGATTTAAAAAATGAACCTCACGGCAATTTGGGCACTGGCTACAAACCGCCTGCAACATGGGGATATACCGCAGCCGGGTATAGCAATACGGATTGGAAGGCTGCTACTGAACGGTGTGCGACTCAAATTTTAGCCATTAATCCCAATTTATTAATTATTATAGAAGGAGTTGAACAATCTCAAGACGGATCCGGGTATTGGTGGGGGGGCAACCTTAAAGATGTGGCGAATTATCCAATTACTTCGATCGCTTCCGGGAGCCTGGTTTATTCATTCCACGAATATGGCTCAAGTGTTAGTAATCAAACGTGGTTTTCCGCCTCCAATTACCCTAACAATATGGCAGCTATCTGGGATGACCGTTTCTATTTTATTAAGAAACGAAATATTGCCCCGTTATACCTCGGTGAGTTCGGAATCAAAGAAGCCGATGCCGCTGATCCGACATCCACCGATTATAAATGGCTTACCACATTAATGGCCTATCTTGGAAAGGAAGTTTCTTGGACATTTTGGAGTTTTAATCCCAATTCCGGCGATACGGGCGGGATATTGAAAGATGACTGGGTTAGTGTGAATACTTCAAAATATAACTTAATCAAACCGTATTTAGCGGCAAACCCAATCACTCCCACCCCCGAGCCAACCGTAACGCCGACGCTTACCCCGACCCCGACTCCGGTCCCTTCGGCGGATTGTTCTGTAAGTTATCAGGTTGTAAACGATTGGGGAAGTGGGGCTACGGTTACAATAGTCATTACCAACAACGGCACAACGGCTATCAATGGCTGGACATTGGCCTGGAACTTTGCCGGTAGTCAAATCATTTCCAACTTATGGAATGGAAGTTATAGTCAAAATGGAAGTTTGGTAGAGGTCCAAAATGCAACTCATAACAAAACAATTGGGGCCAATGGAGGAAGTGTTTCTTTCGGACTCAATCTTACATATAGCGGAACGAACTCTAAACCGGCCAATTTTACATTAAATGGCGTATCCTGCGCTGTTCAGTGACAGGTACTTTGGATTTGGCGCTTCAATTAACGCAAAATTGTAGCTATGGATTATTTTAAAATCTTGATGCAAAATGATTGAATTGATAGTATGATTGAATATAGCAGGTTGATTATAGGATCAGGCAAGTGCGGTGTTACTTGCCTGATTCACTATATGAAAGTAGTTTTTTCCGCTATAATACTTTTATACCGGGATATTAAAGGGGTTGGCTCCATAATGAATAAAGTAAGAATCGGCATTATCGGACTTGGTAACATCGGAGTTAAGCATGCCGAATATCTTTTTAAAGGAAAGGTTCCCGGAGGCGAACTGACGGCAGTTTGTGACCGAAATCCTTCCCATAGGGAGTGGGCTCAGGCCAATCTGGGGGATAGGGTGCAGATCTTCGATAGCATCGATAAATTTCTTGACGCCAAAGTTGTCGATGGGATATTGGTTGCTATCCCTCATTACAGCCATCCGGTAGTGGGAATTCAGGCTTTGGAAAAAGGGTACCACGTTCTGATGGAGAAACCGGTGGGGGTTTATACCAAGCATGTCAGGGAACTCAATACGGTTGCCCTTAAACATCCCGCATTGACTTTTTCCATGATGTACAATCAGCGTGCCAACCCAATCTATCAAAAATTAAAAGACTTCATCGAATCGGGTGAGTTGGGGGAAATCAAAAGGACGAATTGGATTATTACCAATTGGTACAGACCTCAGAGTTATTACGATTCCAGCAGTTGGCGGGCAACTTGGGCGGGGGAAGGCGGCGGTGTACTCATCAATCAAGCCTTCCATCAGTTGGATCTATGGCAGTGGATTTGCGGGATGCCAAGACGGGTGAGGGCTTTTTGCAGCTTCGGGAAGTACCATCAAATCGAAGTCGAAGATGACGTTACCGCCTACGTGGAGTATCCTAATGGCGGGACGGGCGTTTTTATTACATCTACCGGAGAAGCTCCAGGTTCCAACCGTTTTGAATTAAGCGGGGATCGGGGTAAAGTCGTTGTCGAAGACGGGGAGTTGAACTTTTGGGAACTCCAAATTCCGGAGCGACAATTTAACCGGGAATGTAAAGAATCCTTTGGAAAGCCGGAATGTTCAAAACGCCAGATTCCAGTTGAAGGTGGGGATGGCGGTCATGCGGCCAATACTGCCAATTGGGTGGATGCCATTTTGCACGGAACTCCACTTTTTGCGCCTGGAATTGAAGGGATTAAAGCTTTGGAACTTTCGAACGCCATGTATCTTTCGGCGTGGACTGATCATTGGGTTGAACTTCCCATGGATGAAAATGCTTTTTATGTTCAATTGCAGGAAAAGATGCGAACCGCTTCACTCAAATCCGGCTTAACGTCTACGACGAAATCGTCTTAAGATTTGGAGAAGGTGTGATAATGAAATTCAAGTCGATGATTTTTGTAATGATCTTGATGGCACTTCTTTTACCCCATTTCGTCAATGCTGCAAACCAGCCGGTGAATTCTGATCCTTTCATCCTTTACGAGGCACCCCAACTCGATGCTGTGAAGTCGGCCGTCAATGGAGAGACGGTCAGTCCCTGGAGCGACGGGATGAAAAAATTAACCAAAGATGCCGACAAGTTGCTCACCCAGTCACCCTTTACCGTTACGGAGAAAAAAGTTCTGCCTCCAAGCGGTGATTTACATGATTATTTCAGTTTAGCCACTTATTATTGGCCGGACCCCCAAAAACCAGGGGGCTTACCCTATCGAAACCAAGACGGCTTGGTCAATCCGGAACGGGAAAACAGTGATCGCTATGACAGTACCCGGTTATCCCGGATGGTCAGTACGGTAGATACTTTAGCTCTTGCCTATCGTTTAACCGGCAAAGAGGTTTACGCAGCTAAAGCAGTTGAGTTCCTAAAAGTATGGTTTATCAATCCGGACACTTGCATGAATCCCAATTTAAATTTTGGTCAGGGTATACCCGGAAGAGCGAACGGGCGAAGTAGCGGCATTATTGATACGTCCATCCTGATTCGGGTTGTGGATGCCGCTAAAATGCTGGAAGGTTCCATTTCTTTTCCATCGAAGGATCAAATTCTATTGCAAAATTGGTTCCGACTTTATTTGAATTGGTTGTTAAATAGTAAATTAGGACGACAGGAAGCTGCTGCTTTGAATAATCATGGAGTTTGGTATGATGCCCAGACTGCCGCTTTCGCTCTTTACACGGACCAACCGGAATTGGCTGCTCGAATTGTCGAATCGGCAAAGGCTCAGCGAATTGGGAGCCAAATCGAACCGGATGGTGCAATGCCAAAAGAACAGTCCCGTACTCGATCCATGCATTACAGTATCTATAATTTACAAGCCTTTATCACTCTCGCCCGGATTGGCGATAAAGTCGGCGTTAATCTATGGGATTATCAAAGCCCGGATGGCCGGGAAATTCAAAAAGCCATCGATTATTTAATTCCATTTTTATTACAGGAAAAGGCCTGGCATTTTCAAACCATCATTTCAGAAAATGAGCGGGGATTTGCCCGTTATCTCTATTTGGCGGATCTGCATTACCAAACTGCTAAATATCAGGAGGCTGAAAAATTTGTACTGGGTAAAAATCGATCCATTAAGGATATCGCCGGAACCGGGATGATATTCTTTTAAAACCCCAGGTAAACGTCAGTAAATTTTATAGAATTTTAGTTGACAACCAAGATTGACTCTGTTAAACTTATACTAATAAAAATCCTTTAATACTAGTCCTGCGAGGCTAGGAAGGTTTATTGTCTTGACTCTTACCTTCTTATGTCTCAAAGGGCATAAGAAGTTTTGTTTTGGGGAGGAATTGTAATGCCTGAGATTAAAGCCCAGGTGATGGATGAAGAAAATATTCGCCGCTCCCTTTATCGACTTTCCCATGAAATTACCGAACATAATAAAGGGACCTCCGATTTAATACTGGTGGGGATTCGTTCCCGGGGAGTCCCTCTCGCCAACCGACTCGCTGATTTTATCAAGCAAGCCGAGGGAATCTCGGTTCCAGTCGGAATTTTAGATATTACATTTTACCGGGATGATTTATCGCTGATTGCGTCGCAACCAGTCATTCACCGGACGGAAATGCCGGTGAATATTTCAAATAAAAAAATTATTCTCATCGATGATGTGCTGTTCACAGGAAGGACCGTGAGAGCAGCGTTGGACGCCTTAATGGACTTGGGGCGACCAGCCTGTATTCAACTGGCCGTCCTCATCGATCGTGGCCATCGGGAATTGCCGATAAGAGCTGATTTTGTCGGTAAGAATGTTCCAACAGCCAAACGTGAAGGTGTTC
Source organism: Bacillota bacterium (assembly GCA_023426245.1). GTDB lineage: Bacteria > Bacillota > UBA4882 > UBA8346 > UBA8346 > UBA8346. Next base: position 221,290 of record JAFABB010000002.1, on the reverse strand, counting down.
AGGTAAAGCTGTTAGAGACCGATGGTGAAGATCGAGTCGTTATTATCGAAAATGAATCCCCAAAGTAGTCCCTTTAAGACTTGTCCCGTGAGACAAGGAAGGGAGGAACGGGTAAAGTATTTTATCCTCCCTAGACGGGAGGTTTTTTTTTGGGGATTTGACATTGATTATTAGGTTGCGAGCCGGCTTGTTTTTGTACAAGCTTCGATTGTAAGCAACTTGATATAGAATAAATTATCAAAATGGAGGAACGATGATGCTAGAAAAGAAAGTGGATGTGAACGAACGGTTGCCTTTGTTACAGAGTATCCCATTAAGTCTTCAACATTTATTTGCAATGTTTGGAGCAACGGTATTGGTTCCCTATTTGGTAGGTTTGGACACCTCGGTAACTTTATTTACAAGCGGTGTTGGAACTTTACTTTATATTTTGATTACGAAAGGAAAGATTCCGGCGTATCTCGGATCTTCTTTCGCCTTTATAGCCGCCATGACGGCGATTATTGGTTCTGTAGCGGGGCAGCCCGGTGATCCATCCAAGATAGCATTGGCCATGGGTGGCTGCGCGATAGTAGGCATTATCTATATCATAGTGGCTATCGCCATCGCAATTTTCGGAATCAACTGGATTAATTACCTTTTGCCGCCGGTAGTCATAGGATCAGTGGTTATTGTAATTGGTTTGGGACTGGCTGGTGCGGCCGTGAACATGGCGATGGGTAATATTTGGCTGGCGCTGGCAGCTTTAGCAATTGCGATTTTTGCGGCTGCATTTTTTAAAGGCTTTTTAGGAGTTATTCCGGTTTTAATCGGGATTATCGGAGGCTATTTTGTGGCTTTGCTTACCGGAAATGTTCACTTTAATACAGTGATGACAGCTAAGTATTTTGCAGTACCCGGATTTATCTTCCCCAAGTTTAGCTGGGCGGCGATTATTGCAATTGCACCGATTGCCCTGGTCGTTATTACGGAACATATTGGTCATTTGATTGTGACCAATAATATTATTGGCCGGGATTTTATGAAAGACCCCGGTTTGCATCGCTCACTAACTGGCGATGGAGTCGCCACTGCACTGGCCGGGTTCCTTGGCGGACCTCCGAATACTACTTATGGTGAGAATATTGGAGTTATGGCTATCACCAGAGTGTTCAGCGTTTGGGTCATTGGAGGGGCCGCGGTCATCGCGATTATACTTTCATTTATCCCGAAAATCGGGGCGTTTATTCAGACGATTCCCGTACCGGTTATGGGCGGCATCTGTATTTTACTGTTTGGCATCATTGCCTCCCAGGGTATTCGGATGCTGGTCGAAGCGGGTATCGACTTCTCTCAAAAACGCAATTTGATTATTGCCTCAGTCATTTTGGTTATCGGAATCGGCGGCGCTAAAATTGATATCGCCGGGATTGAGTTCTCGGGGATGCCTCTGGCAACTTATGTAGGAATCATTTTGAATTTAGTGATACCTCGTTCCAAGGATTTAGAAAAGGTCGATGATAATCAAACCAATCAAAAACAAGTGGCATCCGGGGTAGCCGGAGAGCTTGGTAAATAAATTTGCAACAAAGATTAAACTGCGCATGAAGCGCTGATAAACGGAGCGATAAGTATGATTCAACTACCAAAAGATTTGTTGGGCCTGCGGGAACTTTCGGCGGAACAAATTCGCTATATATTAGAGACGGCTGCGGTTTGCAAAGATATTTTTAGCCGTGATATTAAGAAAGTTCCAACGCTACGGGGTAAAACTGTTGTGACTCTTTTCTTTGAACCCAGTACCCGGACTCGTACTTCATTTGAAATCGCCGCGAAATGGATGAGTGCTGATGCGGTCAATCTTACGGTGGCTTCCAGTAGTGTCGCCAAGGGAGAAAGCTTTGTCGATACAGCACGGACCTTGGAAGCCATGGGTGTTGATGTGGTTATTATCCGGCACTCGCTGGCCGGAACTCCGCGGTTACTGGCAGATTCCATTGGCGCTCATGTAATTAATGCTGGGGACGGTGCTCATGAGCACCCGACCCAGGCTTTGCTGGATTTATTCACAATTCAGCAGAAGAAGGGCAAGATAGAGAGCTTAAAAGTTACTATTGTAGGTGATATCATGCATAGCCGGGTTGCCAAATCCAATATCTACGCCCTTACGAAGTTGGGTGCCGAGGTTACTGTAGTTGGCCCACCAACATTGCTTCCCCAAGGTTTACCGGAAATGGGAGTCAAGATTGAAACCAACTTAGATAAAGCCCTGGCCGATGCGGATGTCGTCAATATATTACGGATTCAGTTGGAACGTCAGACTAAAGCTTATTTTCCGACCTTAAAAGAATATTCGAAGCTTTTCGGCGTGAATGGTAACCGTTTGGATCGGGCTAAACCGGACTTGCTGGTGATGCACCCCGGCCCGGCCAATCTTGGAGTTGAAATCAGCGAAGAAGTGTCAGTTCATAGTCAATCCGCTATTACGGAACAAGTTACCAATGGAGTGGCTGTCCGGATGGCGCTTTTGTACCTATTAACCGGAGGGGGAAGCAAAGATGCGGCATTGCATTAAAGGAGGCCAGATCATCGATCCGGCTGGTGGGTATATTGGAATCGGTGATATTTTAATCGACTCCGGTAAGATCGTTAAGGTGGATAAAGAGTTAGCTCCCGGTGGCGCCGAAATCACGGATGCCAGAGGAAAGATTGTTATTCCGGGTCTCATTGATCTTCATTCCCATTTGCGTGAACCGGGCCGGGAAGATAAAGAAACGATTGAGAGCGGCACCAAGGCCGCCTTGAAAGGCGGTTTCACTGCGATTGCCTGTATGGCAAATACTAACCCGGTTGCCGATAGCCCAGTAGTTATTGAATATGTTAAACAGCAGGCAAAGCAAAAAGGTTATGTCAAAGTATACCCAGTGGGATCCGTTACGAAAGGACTTTTGGGAGAAGAACTTTCTGAAATGGGTGAAATGGCTGCAGTTGGAGCAGTGGCTTTTTCAGATGACGGCAAGACCATAACCAATGCTGCAGTATTACGTACAGCTTGTGAATACTCAACCTTATTTAATTTACCGATCTTGCTTCACGAAGAAGAACCCAAATTGGCCGGATCGGGAGTGATGCATGAAGGATATTGGTCCACGATATTAGGGCTCCCGGGAATACCTTCATTAGCGGAAGATGTCATGACAGCCCGTGATTTGCTGATTGCTGAATTTACCAAGGCTAAGGTTCATTTTTGCCATGTAAGTACTCAAAAGAGTGTTGAATTAATCCGCCAGGCGAAACAGCGAGGTGTAAAGGTTACTGCCGAAGCTACTCCCCATCATTTTTCCCTGACTGATGAAGCGATTCAAGGCTATGATCCGGTGTGTCGGGTGAGTCCTCCATTGCGTTCCTCGGTGGATGTCGAGGCCGTAAAAGAAGGCTTGAAAGATGGGACTATCGATGCGATAGCTACTGATCACGCTCCCCATACCTTGGAGGAAAAACACCGGGAGTTTTCACTAGCGCCTACCGGAATAATTGGGTTTGAAACGGCTTTGGCGCTTGCTTGGACCCAATTGGTAGAAACCGGATGGCTCACTCCGGAACAGCTGGTAATCAAAATGTCAGTAAATCCGGCGCAGATTATCAACCGCCCCGGTGGCAATCTAAAAATTGGTGAGCCGGCTGATGTGGTATTGTTTGATCCAAAGCTGACTTGGGTTCTGGAAAAGTCTCAAATTGTCTCCCGTTCAAAAAACTCCCCTTATATTGGCCAGTCCTTTAAAGGGAAAGTAGAGGCTGTTTGGGTTGATGGAAACCTCAAATATTGTAAGGAAAAGTTCATGTGAATAAATATTTATAGAAATGTATATTTATGATATAATGGGTTTCGAAATGAAATGAAGTCCAATTGTGAGGTAAAAATGAAACAAGCGCGTTTGGTACTTGAGGATGGTACCATTTTTTATGGTGAATCTTTTGGGGCTGATTGTGAGGCCAGTGGTGAAGTTGTCTTTAATACTGGAATGACGGGCTACCAGGAAATATTAACCGACCCTTCTTACAGCGGCCAAATTATTACCATGACCTATCCTTTAATCGGAAATTACGGCATCAATGCTGTGGATTTCGAATCAACTCACCCTTTTGCCCGGGGTTTTATCGTAAAAGAATACTGCGACATACCCAGCAATTGGCGGGCGGAATTCAATTTGGATGCCTTTTTGAAAAAATATCAGATACCGGGTTTAGCAGGCATTGATACCAGGGCTTTAACCAAGCGCTTGCGCACTCATGGTACGATGCGTGGGATTATTACAACTTCAAATGAAACAGATGGTGAAATGCTGAATAAAGTTTCAGCAGTTCATGATCTATCCGGCCAAGATTTTGTAAAACAAGCCACTACGGATAAAATTTACACCGAAGGTGACGGCGGGAAACATGTGGTTTTGGTCGATTTCGGAGCTAAAGCTAATATTGCCCGGTGCTTGATCGAGCGTGGCTGCAGGGTTACTGTGGTGCCATGCGATACAACCAGCGAAGCGATTTTGAAATTAAAACCGGATGGTTTAATGCTCTCCAATGGACCCGGCGATCCCCAGGATGTTATGTATGCAGTCAAAATGGTACGAGAATTAATTGGCCGGTTACCAATTTTCGGTATTTGCCTGGGTCATCAAATTATCGGTTTGGCTCTGGACGGTACAACCTATAAATTAAAATTCGGACACCGGGGCGGTAATCATCCGGTCAAAAATTTGCTTACCGGAAAAGTCACCATTACCTCCCAGAATCATGGCTTTGCGGTTCGTGAAGATTCTTTAAACCTTGATGAAGTGGTTATATCCCATATTAATGTGAATGATGGTACGGTTGAGGGATTGAAGCACCGTAAATTACCGCTTTTTTCCGTGCAGTATCATCCGGAAGCAGCACCGGGTCCTTGGGATTCGGAAGAATTGTTTGATGAGTTCGTGAGCTATTTTAATTAATATAAGTAGGTGTCAAAAATGCCTTTGGATAAAACTTTAAAAAAGGTGATGGTCATTGGATCGGGTCCAATCATCATCGGGCAAGCGGCCGAATTCGACTATGCCGGGACCCAAGCCTGCCGTTCTTTGCGGGAGGAGGGCATCTCGGTGATATTGGTTAATTCCAATCCGGCTACGATTATGACGGATGCAAATATGGCGGATCGAGTTTATATTGAACCCTTAACGGTCGAGTCGATCCGGCGGATCATTGCCAAAGAACGTCCTGACGGATTGCTGCCTACCCTTGGCGGTCAGGTCGGTCTCAATTTGGCTGTCAAGTTGCATGAAGCCGGCGTACTGGACACCTATAAAGTGAGATTGTTGGGGACGCCATTGGAAGCGATTAAGAAAGCCGAAGATCGCCAATTGTTTAAAGAAACCATGCAAGCTCTGGGTCAACCTTTACCTGAAAGTGTGATTGTTGAAAAGCTGGAAGAAGCCGTAGCGTTTGCGGAAAGGATTGGCTATCCCCTCATTATCAGGCCGGCATACACTTTGGGTGGGACCGGAGGTGGAATTGCTCATAACCGGCAGGAACTTGAAGAGATCACAATTCGGGGCCTTACTTTAAGCCCTATTTCTCAGGTATTGCTGGAACAGTCCGTAGCAGGATTCAAAGAGATTGAGTATGAAGTCATACGCGACGCCAATAACAGTTGTATAACGATTTGCAATATGGAAAACATCGATCCGGTGGGGATTCATACCGGTGATAGTATTGTAGTGGCACCCAGTCAGACACTGGCCGACCGTGAATATCAAATGCTGCGGGCTGCATCACTAAAGATCATTCGAGCCTTGGGAATTGAAGGCGGTTGCAATGTACAATACGCCCTTGATCCTAAGAGTTTTCAATATTATGTAATCGAAGTCAATCCGCGGGTTAGCCGTTCCAGCGCTTTGGCATCGAAAGCCACCGGATACCCCATCGCCAAGGTGGCAGCCAAAATTGCCATTGGTTTGCATTTGGATGAAATTATCAATGCCGTAACCGGAAAAACTTATGCTTCGTTTGAACCGGCCTTGGATTATGTTGTGGTGAAAATTCCACGCTGGCCTTTTGATAAGTTCAATTTGGCCGACCGCACCTTAGGTACCCAGATGAAGGCTACAGGAGAAGTAATGTCCATTGACAGGACACTAGAATCAGCTCTTTTAAAAGCAATCCGTTCTTTGGAAGTCGGTTTATACGGTTTGGGCATGGCTTCGGCAGCCCATTTGTCCGCGGAAGAATTGGAGAAAGCGATAGTCGCTGCGGATGATAGGCGTCTGTTTTTCTTAGCCGAGGCGTTAAGAAGAGGCTATACTGTTGAAGATATTTATGATCGAACCAAAGTTGATGTGTTTTTTTTAAGAAAGCTGGACCATATTATCCAAATGGAGCGGGCTCTTCAGGAGAAAGGCTACCAAGATGTGGATTTATTAAGGGCAGCCAAGAAAATGGGTTTCTCCGATCGGGAAATTGCAAGGATAACCGGTGCTAAAGAAGAAGAGGTGCGTCAGCTACGCTATAATCATAATATCCGCCCTATTTATAAAATGGTCGATACCTGTGCTGCCGAGTTTGAGGCGGCTACGCCGTATTTTTATTCATGTTATGATCAGGAAAACGAAGCAATTCCATCAAAACGCCGTAAAATCGCGGTGATTGGGTCCGGCCCGATCCGGATTGGTCAGGGCGTAGAGTTCGATTATTGCAGTGTTCATTCAGTTCTGGCATTAAAAGAGGCTGGTATTGAGGCAATTATCATTAATAACAATCCGGAAACGGTGAGTACCGACTTTGATACCGGGGATCGGCTTTATTTTGAACCGTTGACTGTAGAAGATGTCCTGCATATTTTGGAGTTGGAACAACCTGAAGGGGTTATTGTCCAGTTTGGCGGGCAAACCGCTATCAATTTGGCAGCTCATTTACAGAAAGCGGGAATCCGAATTTTGGGTACCTCGGTGGACTCCATTGATTTGGCTGAAGATAGGAAACGATTTGATCGCTTGTTATTGGATTTACAGATTCCCAAACCGGCAGGCCGGACTGTTACCTCCATTGAAGAAGCGGTAGCAGTGACCAAGGAAATTGATTTCCCGGTGTTGGTTCGACCCTCTTACGTTTTGGGTGGCCGGGCCATGGAGATAGTGTATAACGAAACGGAACTCAAGAATTATTTGACTTTTGCTGTAAAGGCAGCTCCTGAACATCCGGTGTTGGTCGACCGTTATGTAATGGGCCGGGAATGCGAGGTGGATGCCATTTCCGATGGTACGAATGTCCTCATCCCCGGAATTATGGAACATTTAGAGCGGGCGGGTGTTCATTCGGGCGATTCCATCGCGGCATATCCACCGCAACATCTGACTATTGCCGAGCAGGAAAAGATTTTGGCCTATACTGTAAAATTGACCAGAGCCCTAAAAGTCGTCGGACTTATCAATATTCAATATGTATTGGATGATAAGGAAGTTTACTGTATCGAGGTAAATCCCCGTTCCAGCCGGACAGTACCTTTTATGAGCAAGATTACTGGGATTCCTATGGTTCAGGTCGCTACCAAAGCTGTTTTAAACCAAAGTATATACGACCAAGGGTATGCCGGGGGAATGTGGCCCCAGACTAAATTGGTTGCAGTTAAAGCTCCGGTATTCTCTTTTGCCAAGCTGACACAGGTTGATATCTCCCTGGGGCCGGAAATGAAGTCTACCGGAGAAGTTATGGGAGTCGATCTAACCCATGCCGGAGCTCTTTACAAGGCTTTTATCGCCGCCGGATTCAATATTCCCCGGGGGGGTTCGATTCTGGCCACTCTTTCAGATCGCGATAAGGCTGAGGCTTTGCCGCTATTAAAAAAGTTATCCGAACGGGGTTTTCATATTTACGCCACAATGGGTACGGCAGCCTATCTACGGGTCAATGATGTTCCGGTAACCAAACTGAATAAGCTCGATCAGGAATCGCCCAATATTACGGACGCTATCAAAAACGGTGAGATTCAATTACTGGTTAATACAATTACCAGAGGCAAGGAACCGGAACGGGATGGTTTTAAAATACGGCGGATGGCTGTAGAGCATAATATCCCATGCCTGACCTCACTGGATACCGTGAAAGCATTTTTAATGGTCTTGCTGGCTCTTAGCGAAGGGAAAGAACCAAGTACCGTAATCCCAATTCAAGATTTCAAGATAATTCGGGTGGAACAATCCATTTAATGGGAATGAAATGTTATTCTATGATCCCATCGATACCCATTAAGATGAAAAACCGAGGAGAAACAATGTTTTCCGGAAAAGTATTAGTCACTGAGAATGTAAATCTGAGCCCTGGTTATTACCGGCTTTCCTTTTTAGCACCGGAAGTAGCGGCCTTGGCCAAACCGGGGCAATTTATTCAAATACGGGTAACCCAACCCGGAGCCAATGATCCTTTGTTACCGAGGCCAATTAGCATTTTTCAGATTGGAAAATCGGCCGGTACAATTGCAGTTATTTATAAAACGGTAGGACGGGGTACTTCACTTTTAAGCGGATTTGAAAGTGGAGAATCGCTCGGAATATTAGGCCCCATCGGTAATGGCTTTACAATTCCCGAAAATGTCCGCAAAGTGGCTCTCATCGCAGGGGGAGTTGGTATGCCGCCCTTGTTTTGTCTCGTTGAAACCTTTCTTCAAAAGCGCAAGGATTGCGATGTAAATTTATTTTATGGCTGCCGAAGCGCTTTGGATGTATTGGAATTGGATTTGTGGAGTCAAAACGGCGTTAAGTCGTTCATAACAACGGAAGATGGTAGCTTGGGTGAGAGAGGCTTCATCACTCCGGTCTTTCTAAAAGAGTATCAAAAACAAAAATTTGATTATATCGCTGCTTGTGGACCGCAGCCGATGTTGAAGGCGCTACAGGAAATTGCTTTAGCCGAGGGGATTCATGGTGAATTATCACTTGAAGCCCGTATGGCTTGCGGTGTAGGAGCATGTTTGGGATGTACCTGCCAGACCCATTCCGGATATAAGCGTGTCTGTGTTGATGGACCGGTTTTCCCAATCGAGGAGGTGGTTTGGTTATGATGCGTTCTTCGGTTAATATGGAAGTCAAAATCGCAGGGTTGACTCTAAAGAATCCGTTGATGCCAGCTTCCGGAACCTATGGATATGGTAAGGAATATTTGTCAATATTGCCCCCGGACACTTTCGGAGCCCTTATCACCAAAGGGGTTGCCATTCATCCATGGCCGGGAAATAAACCGCCGCGTATTACCGAAACCCCTTCCGGAATGCTAAATGCCATTGGTTTACAAAACCCCGGTGTTGAAAATTTTATTCAGGAAGCCCTCCCTTTTCTTCGCCAATACCAAACTCCAGTAATCGTTAATATTGTCGGTAAAACCATCGATGAATATGTTCAGGTGGCCGAAATTTTAAGTAACTATCCGGAGGTTGCAGGTTTTGAATTAAATATCTCCTGTCCGAATGTTAAAGAAGGTGGCATTGCCTTTGGAACCGACCCGCAGATGGCCTATAAGATAACGAATGCCGTCCGGGGCGTTACCAAGTTACCGTTGATCGTTAAGCTATCCCCTAATGTTACCGATATAACAATTATAGCAAAATCAGTAGAAGATGCAGGCGCAGATGCCGTCAGTCTCATTAACACTCTCTTGGGGATGGCAATTGATATCAAAAAACGGCGGCCTGTTTTAGGTAATGTGGTAGGCGGATTATCGGGACCTGCCATCAAACCGGTGGCTTTGCGTATGGTCTGGCAGGTTTATTCAAAAATTTCGATACCCATCATTGGCATGGGGGGAATCGTCAGCGCGGATGATGCCCTCGAGTTTATTATGGCCGGGGCTACTGCTGTTGCCGTAGGGACCGGTAATTTTAAAGATCCATTGACTCCTAAAGGGATATTAGCAGGAATCAAAGAGTTTCTTGTCGAAGAGAAAATTCCTAATCTGGCAGAATTAAGAGGTATTGCCCATCAAGAAATTTGATATACATAAAACGACAGGGGGAAACAACCGTGCTTGAAGAGAAGGAAATTTTAGAAATATTCCGCGAGACCAAGGTGTTAAGAGAAGGGCATTTTCGTTTAACATCCGGCAAACACAGTAGAAAATATATGCAGTGCGCTCAAGTTTTACAATATCCAAACTTCACCGAGAAATTGTGCGAAGATTTGGCCCGCCGTTTTAAAGGACAGGAAATCCATGCAGTGGTTGCTCCGGCTATCGGTGGGATCATTGTTGCTTATGAAATCGCCAAAGTCCTGGGTGTGAGGGCTTTATTTGCCGAGCGGGAAGACGGTAAAATGGTTTTTCGCCGTGGCTTTGAACTTGAAGAAGACGAGAATGTTTTAGTGGTTGAGGATGTCATTACAACCGGTGGTTCAGTTTATGAGGTCATCGAAGCAGTCAAGGAACGGGGAGCCAATGTCTGTGGCGTCGGTGTGCTGGTTGACCGAAGTGGTGGAAAGGTTCATTTTGGTGTAAAAAAAGAATCCTTGATTTCAATTGAGATTGAAACCTACGAGCCCGATGAGTGCCCGTTATGCAAAGAGGGAATTCCGATTGTAAAACCGGGTAGCCGGAAGTAAAGATCTTTAATATGAAGATAGGATTTGGAAGTTTAGCATTTTGAAAGGTTTCCATTGAGAATTCGATAGAGATTATGTTATTAAAACCTACGATATCAATTTTGAAGCTTTTTTTAAATTAACGCGCGTTATGCGCGATGAAATGCGGGTGTATTTTATGCCTTTAGTTGGAATTGTTATGGGTAGTGATTCGGATTTAACAATTATGAAGATGGCCGCCGAGGTCCTGGAAGAATTCAGCGTCGATTATGAAATGACGATTATATCTGCACATCGTTCACCCAAACGCGCTATCGAATATGCATCGACTGCCGCCGAACGCGGGTTGGAGGTTATTGTGGCAGGAGCCGGTGGGGCTGCGCACTTGCCAGGAGTTTTGGCGGCAATGACTCCATTACCGGTTATTGGAATTCCTATCAAAACAAACACTTTAGATGGGGTAGATTCGTTATACTCCATCGTTCAAATGCCTGGAGGTATTCCGGTGGCCACCGTCAGTATCAATGGGGCTAAAAATGCCGGTATTTTAGCAGTTCAGATCCTAAGTGTGGTTGATTCTTCTTTACGTCATAAAATGATCGAGTATAAGAAAAAGTTGGCCAAGGAAGTCAATGATAAAGCGGTATTATTAGAAGAGATCGGTTACAAGCAATACTTGGAACAGAAAAAATAGGTTGTGCAAATGAAATGAACCGAAATCCCCTATTATTTGATAGCAACAGTTTATTTTACAAAGAGCTGTCGAATCGTTAGGGGTTTCTTCATGAGTTCCGTTGTCAATTTGGTAAGAGGCAGTCCTAAAGGGACATTTTTAATTCGCCGAAATCTGAAAAGACATTACTTAAATGAATCGCTGTGTATATTCATTTTTGTCATTGGCATGGGCGCTTCAAAATTTCTTCGAGGCCGCCCTTTTTTCATTTTTAAAAGAAAACTCCACCCCTTCCATCGCTGGCTACTTAAAGCAGGACCTAAACCATTATGTTTTTTTATAAGGGAATGAAAATTATTTGCTAAAGATGAATCGGTGCTTCAAAGATATTTGAATTAAAGATGACACTTTGATTTCGTTTTTTTTAAAATCCCATTTGCAATCCTATTATATGATAGTCTTATCGATGAGAGAGATTTTTTAATATATTGGTTTTTGTAAAAAAAATAAATTAATACTTTCGTAAACATTTTTGGATAAATATGTTATATTTTGTTTTGTGTTAAAAATTCTCCGATATTATATGATTAATTTTGTATTATGATAAAATATTCTCGATAGCCAGGGAAATTTAACTAAAGGAAAATGAAGCACAAGCCGAAATAACAAATAGGTATGGGACCAAAGGACTCAATTTGACAATAGGGGTTGGACGAGACATTTCTTTCCATTCTTTTGATGGATAAAATATAATTTAAGTGTTTTACGTTAAAACATAACAAAAAAGTAAAAATTCACTTATAAAACAAAATGTAATTATTAATATTCTAAATGATTAAAATGAGAATCAGTTTAAGGAGGAAGTTTGATGGAGCAGGTTTGCAGAGTACTTGTAATTGATGATTCCCCAATGGTGTATAAGGCGGTTAAACGCGCTTTAGAACCCGAAGGTTTTCAAGTTGTGGATCAAGCCTTTAATGGGCAGGAAGGTTTGGAAAAAATTGATCTTCTTAAGCCGGACTTGATTATTTTAGATGTTACCATGCCGATTATGGATGGTATTGAAACGGCGGAAGCTTTATTTCAAAGAAATCCTGATGCCAAAGTTATTATGTTAAGTGCTATGGGCGATGAGGATTTAACCAGTAAAGCAAAACGAATCGGCATCAAAATTTTCTTAACAAAGCCCTTTAAACCGGAAGAGCTGGTAAGCAGCATCCGGAGTATTCTATAGAAAAGAGGTATCCGGAAATGGAACAAGATAAATTTGCATTTTTTTGTAAGTGTTTTGAAGGTGCTTTAAAAAAGAATTTGGAACTGATGTCCGATGTCCTGGTGGAAAGTTGCAATGAGAATTCCGGGGACAAGGAAAAAAAACTTTCCTCCGTTGTGGGAGTTGTTGGCCTTCACAAAGGGCGAATTCATGTTACAATGGCAGAAAAGCTAATTCGGAAGTTATATGAATGTGCCAATGGAGAACCGGCCAGCGACGAGATGGATCTATGCTTTTACTTGGCGGAACTAACCAATATGATAACGGGGAGCAGCATAACCCAAGTGAATAATAATTATAAGGGAAGCAATCTTCGGCTAACCCCACCGGCGATATTTGCCGATGAAAATATCGGTATTGCGACTCCACAGGTACAATCATCCATGCAGACGTATAACTCAAATTATGGGCCAATTCGTATCGAAATCGGGTTTGAAGGTGTATAGTCTGTGGATATAAAAGATTCATTGATTTATGCAGTAAACAACGTATTACCTATATTTAAAATAAAGCCGCAATTTCAATATGCAATGGAGGAGAATTTACTAACATCCGGTAATCAAGTCAACGTTTTAAATAGTTTCTCCCACACCTTGCAAGGAAATATCGTTTTCAGTTTTAGTAATATTCAAACCCTAAGAATAGCCTCAACTTTAAAAGGTACTGATGTTTCTGTTATCGATGATGAGATGAAAACAGCTATTGGCGAAATTACTACCCTGGCCGTAAATGTGGCAATGAGTAAGTTTAAAGCAATTCACTCCATTGCCATCTCACCTCCGATATTTATTTCCGGGGAAAATGTTTTGTTAATGATAAGCCGTAATCGGACCACAAAACTATTCTTTCAGCTCAATGGTGAGAGTGAAATGCTGTCAATTGCTTATTGCCTCGAACAAGGTACATAAGCAATATAATTAAGGTGGTGTTTATTTTGGGAAAGTCAAAAGACAAAATTCTCGATCAAAACGGAAACGAAAAAGCCGATTCCTCTCAAAATAGTGAGGTCAATGAAATAATCGCTAAAATAATTATGGAAGATCCGGCTCCCTCGCAAAAAGAAGAATTAAAGAACGGCAATTTAGAAGCAGCGCCAATTAAAGAGGAAACTGTGACAATCCCTGAGAAAAAAGAAACTTTGGATGTTGATCCCGAATTTTTAAATGATTTTTTAGTTGAAACAAGGGAACATATTGAAAACATCGAAATGAGTGTTTTGGCGTTAGAAACCGATCCTGAAAATTTGGAGTTAGTCAATAGCTTGTTTCGTTCCTTTCATACTGTGAAGGGTTTGGCTGGATTTGTCAATCAAGACCTCGTACGAAAAATAGCGCATCAAACCGAAACAGAGTTGGACAAATGCCGTAAGGGTGATTTAAAAGTCAGCAAGAGCTTTGTTGATATGATCCTAGCTTCTTCGGACTTATTAAAAAAGATTTGTGATGATCTTACCCTCAACGAAGATCCGGGTTTTCTGCAGACTGTCGAACATCATTTGGAACTCCTTAATAAAGGAATGATTTATTCCGAGGCTTCCGCTGTAAATACGACACCGGCTGAAGAAATTCAAGCTATCAAGGTAGACAAAATTGGTGAAATAATGGTCGGACAGGGACTTGATCCTAAAGACGTTGAAGAATTATTGGTAAAACAAGAAGATCATCCTGAACTCAAATTAGGACAATTGGCGGTGAAAGAAAAAAAGGCAGATGCTGCAGATGTCCTTCAATCATTGAGAATTCAAGAAAAAGCCGCAAATTTATTGAATTCAAGTGGCGGATATACAAGAGTGTCCGCGTTGAAAATTGATAATTTAGTCGATTTAATCGGAGAGTTGGTTATCATTCAATCCCAAATTGAACAAGATGCCGTAAAGCGCTTTGGAACCAATGACTCTCTGGTTACGAATCTTTTGAGAATGGAGAAAATCTCCAAAGATGTTCAAAATATTTCAATGTCTTTACGAATGGTTTCTTTGAAATCGACCTTTCAGAAGATAAACCGTATTGGTCGGGATACCATTGTTGAATTGGGGAAAAATGTAAATATTGAAATAACAGGAGAAGAAACAGAAATTGACCGCGGTGTAGCTGAACGGATATTGGATCCTCTGGTCCATTTGGTAAAAAATTCGATATCCCATGGTATAGAAGATGAGGCGGAAAGACCTGCCAAGGGAAAATCGATCGAGGGTTTGGTTAAGATATCGGCTTATAGTAAACGCGGCAATGTTTATATAGAGATCAGCGATGATGGTCGGGGTTTGGATACCGAGCGGATTTACCAAAAAGCAATTGAGAAAAAGATGCTGGATCCCGAAAAAATATATACCAATGATGAAATCATCAACGTTGTTTTTTTGCCGGGGTTTTCGACTGCGGAAAAGATAACGGATATTTCCGGACGCGGGGTTGGTTTGGATGTTGTAAAAACCGAGGTCGCCAAAATAGGGGGAAAAGTAGAGGTCAATAACAGACCCGGCCAGGGTTGTGACTTTACGTTAAAAATACCGATTAATTTAGCGGTAATTAATGGAACGATTATTGATATCTTAGGAGTGCGTTATATCATACCAACACTCTATATCAAACAAATCCTTAAACCGGAAGAAGGTCAATGGGTTAATATTAGCGGAAACAAAGTCATGATTCGCATCAAAGATGAAATTATCCCTCTGATCCCTTGGACTAAATTATTTGGTGGGATTCAAGCTGCGGTAGAGGATGAGAAGACGGCGGAGTTGGTTGTTTTAGTAGAAGTTGAGCAAAAACTCAAGGCCCTTCCGGTGCGGAATGTGGTTGATCGTCGTGAAATTGTAATCAAACCTCTCGGAAGCGAGTTTAGTGAATTGGATTATGTATCCGGAGCGTCAATACTCGGTGACGGAACGGTCGCTTTAATATTGGACATTGAAAACCTGTATAAGGCCGAATAAAATTTTCAATAAACCTTTTGCGAAAATGCAAATAAATCCACCGTTTGTTTTGATTTTAATGATTGGTTACTATCTGCAAAAATACACTAGGATAATTAGGAGGAAACTCGAATGGTCATTGAAGGGGGTAAATTTCTAACATTCCTTTTGGATCAAGAAATATATGGGATCCCTATCAAAAAAGCCCGAGAAATTATCGGCGTAATGGAGATTACTCATATTCCCAAGACAAAAAACTATATCAAGGGTGTTATCAATTTGCGCGGGAAGATCATTCCAATTATTGATTTGCGTTTGAAATTTGGAATGACAGAAAAACCATATACTGACCGGACTTGTGTCATTGTTATTGAAATAGTAACCGAACAAGCACATTATTTAGTTGGCGTAGCCGTGGATACTGTGGCCGAAGTTATCAATATTCAGAAAAATGAGATTGATTTGTTACCAGAGTATGATGCCCAATTTGAAAACGATTTTCTAGCTGGAATCGGTAAACTGAAAGAGCGGGTGGTCATGATTTTAGATATCGAACAGATATTGAGCGGAGAGGATCTTACTTATCTCAAACAAAAAATAAATGAAGAAAAAGTATAAAAAGAATACTTGAGGGTAATCAATTGGAAGAACCAAAAACATATTTTTTACATCCAGGGTATATTTTTACCAGCTCCGAACCCCATTTGGTCCATACCGTACTTGGTTCATGTGTTGCAGTCTGTTTATGGGATCCAAAACACCGATATGGTGGAATCTGTCATTACATTTTACCAAAATCGAATGACGGAGAACATAACGGCAAATACGGTGAAGTAGCAATTCCCCATATGATACGGTTAATGTTAGAATTGGGTTCTGTAAAGGGAGAGCTAAAAGCCCATATTGTTGGGGGCGGCGATAACGCTAAATTTCACTCTATCGTTGGATCTGCCAATTCGGATTTGGCCGATGAGTTATTGCAGCAGCACCAGATTGAGGTTTTAACCCGGGATGTCAAAGGCCAGTTTGGAAGGAAAGTTGTCTTTAACAGCAGCACTGGAGAAATTCTTATTTATAAAATCAACGATATACGCAAAGAAGACTGGTACGGCAGTAATTTGTAAATAAACAGAAGCTGGTGATTTGGAGATATCATGGAGGATTCAAAGACTTATTTTTTACAACCCGGCTATATTTTTGCCAGTCAAGAGCTCCATTTGATCCATATTGTGCTAGGTTCATGTGTAGCGGTCTGTTTATGGGATAGCAATCAACAATTTGGCGGGGCGTGTCATTTTATTTATCCAACATCCGTTCATGGCGAGACCAACGGTAAAGTTGGGGAACTCGCAATTCCTCATTTATTACGGTTGATGCAAGACATGGGGGCTGATTTGAACCATCTCAAGGCTCATGTTATTGGTGGGGCTCATAATCCAAACTCCAATTCAACCATTGGTAATGATAATAGTGTGATTGCCGAAGAAATACTGGCCAATTATCGTATTAAAATTGTAACCAAAGAGGTTGGAGGCAATTATGGCCGTAAAGTAATATATAACTCGATGACGGGTAAAGTTTTGGTCTATCAAACCGATGATATCCGTCAAAGTGACTGGTATGAATAATCTTACGAATATGCAATAAGGGTCTATACAATCATAAATAAACCTGAAAAAGTAATGCCAGGAAAAGGCATTGCTTTTTTTATTATAAAATGCAATTTCCGTAAAATATTAGGATATCTTTGGACGGTTATCAAAAAACAATCAAGTATTTGCATACTATGCCGATGTTTTCATCGGGTATAAAAATTTTAAATGGATATTTTTAATTATTTGTTATTTTTTTTACAAAATAAATGTTTTTTATTAATTGAATGATGTTTTTGAACGTCTTGCGCAAAGTAGTACTTTTTTAGCCCGGTTGGAGATCATGGTTCGAGACTGCTTTGAGAATCCTTATGGGTTTGTTGATAAAAACGTGTATATCAATGAATATTTTTTTAAGGTAAGAGTAATTTGTTAACTTATTGTAAAAATTGCCGATAATTTAAAAAAGAACTCAAATGATAGATTAATAAGGAAATTTATTGTGTAATGCTGATTAATTCTTTTTTTTCAAAAAGGGTGCTGAATTTTGGTCCTTTTTGTCTATCTATATGCTTTGAATGATTTTGGATTGGAGCCATTAGATTGGAACCGAAAGGCCATTATAATAAAAAATAGGGAGGATCATCAAGAAAATGAAGGCAAAATTAAGTACCCGGATTGTATTAGGCTATGCTCTGGTTCTGATTCTCGTTGTCCTTTTAGTTGGTATTTCCTTATTCGGTATGCGGATTTTTCAATCCCAATTAAACAATGTGATGGACAATTCTGAAACCATAAGACTGGTTGGCATTATAAAACAATCGGCCTTAGTCGTTTCCGGCAATACCCGTGGTGATCTCGTGTTTGCGGGTGATCAGGAGACTTTGGAAAGGTTAAAAAATGAGACCGCCGAAGCTCGTTCGAATTTGGACAATGCGATGAAATCGCTAGAAACTTTGATGCTTACCCCAACGGAAAAAGAATTATTGGAGAGTTATAATGGCATTCGTGCGCAATCAAAATCAGTCAATAATCAAGTGGCTGGATTGATTGCTTCGGGAAACACCGCCGAAGCGCAAGATTTATTGGACACTCAGGCGGATCCCCTGATGCGGGAATCCTTAAATAAGCTTGAAGAACTGATTAAGGTTGCGGATGAAAATAATGATCTTGAGAGTAGAGCCACAACCAAAACTTTTGCAACCACATTTCAAGTATTGATTGTGCTTGCTGTTGTTTGTATCCTGATTGGATTTGCCGGCACTTACTTTATCACTCAAAGTATCGCCAGACCGATGAACTCTATGGCCACCCGGATAGGGGAAAGCGCCGGACAGGTCGCGGCAGCCTCCCATCAATTATCGGCATCGGCAAGCCAATTATCACAGGGAAGCGCTGAACAAGCTGCAGCCATAGAAGAAACTTCGTCGACTCTTCAAGAGGCGGCCTCGATGATGGCACAAAATGACAACAATACCAAACAGGCTGCGCTATTTTCGGTTCAGGCCGAGAAGTCGGCGAATAAAGGAAGCACCGAAATGCAGCAGATGATGGATTCAATCCAAGAGATTAAGAAATCCAGCGACCAAATCGCCAAAATCATCAAAGTCATCGATGACATCGCTTTCCAAACCAACATTCTCGCACTCAATGCGGCGATTGAGGCTGCCAGAGCAGGTGAGGCCGGAATGGGGTTTGCCGTAGTCGCTGAAGAAGTGCGAAATCTAGCAGGAAGAAGCGCACAGGCGGCCAAGGATACCACCGCTATTATTGAAACCAATATTGAGCTATCCAATGTTGGGGTGGCTGTTGCGGAGAAGGTCCGTGAGGCCTTAAACGAAATCACCGCCCAATCCAAAAAGGTCAGTCAGTTGATGGATGAAATAGCTGCGGCCAGCCAGGAACAGGTTCAAGGAATCGAACAGGTCAGTAAAACCATGGGTCAAGTCGAAACCGTAACCCAGCAAAATGCCGCTAACGCAGAAGAAAGTGCTTCAGCAGCCGAAGAACTTAATGCGCAGGCGGAGAGCATGAAACAAATTGTAAGGGAGCTTTCGGAGTTGGTCAATGGTTCAACTGCGGTCCTTAAGGCAGAGATGAAGCAAACCGGTAAACCGTTGCACCCTTTGACCCACAGCAATCAAGGAATGAAAACGATCGGCAAGGTTTCGCAGGATCAAACCAAATTCTGCGGAGGACATCCCAATGGGTTATTGCGGGATAAATCGACCAAAGTGGTCTCTCCGGAAGAGGTGATACCCTTGGAGAAAGACCCGGATCACTTTTAAAAGTTGTGGGATATTCGTTTATTTCCAAGTAAAAACTCCCGGAGGATTGTGGACCTGAATCATTCCGGGAGTTTTTTATTGATTGAATCGTTTGAAGTCTTTTTGGATGGAAATTGCGAAGCAACAGGTTTACTTTGAGATGCTTCAAATTTAGGAAAAGCCTCTTTAAACTGAATCTTTATCCATCCTTGCAGATCCCGGTTCCCTGTTTTCCAAAGTTTCATTAGATATTGAATCATTTCTAAAAATTCCTCATCCGTTATTCCTTCTTGTTCACAGGGAAGTCCCAAGGCCGCTTCATTTTGAAGTTTTAAATAAACGGCGCTTTCCCGGAAAATCCTTTCCCCATATAACTCTAGAATATGCTGTAAATATAGGTCAATATCCAGTAGCATCTTTCCGTTACCGGTAATAATCCATTCCTTACGAATACCATAATGCCAACATAAAGCTAATAATAATTGTTCGGAGGGTTTTTCCAAACCGTGTTCGATTTTCGAGACGTGAGCCTGAGTAATCCCGAGCTCGCGAGCGAAACGAACTTGAGATAAATTGAAAAATTCTCTAATTTTTTTAATTTGGCTTCCGATATTCATATTAGTAACCCATATTTATAATTAAGGGCAATATAACTCAATTATATAATTTTTTCTAATTTTTCATTTTAATGGTAAAATAACTGGATGCCTATTTATTATAGCTTAATTTATGTTTTTTAACAAATAACTAATATGAATCAGGTTGCTATTTAGACAAGTTTAAAAATTCATAAACTATTTTTAGGAATTTGTCTTAAATATATATTATTTGTGAAAATGTTAAATTCTATACATTTCTTATTCTTCCTTTGCGTGCATTATGTATATCGATATACCATAAATTTAGAAGGCGGTGGATTAAATGGCAAGCCAGAACGACAAATATTTGACTTTTGGATTGGGAAATGAAACTTATGGGATACCCATCCGGACGGCGAAAGAGATCATCGGCATGCAAGAAGTTACCCATATTCCAAAGACGAAGGGTTATATGAAAGGGGTTATTAACTTACGGGGTAAGATCGTTCCCATTGTGGATCTGCGGTTAAAATTCGGAATGGCCGAGAAAGATTATACGGATCGTACTTGTATTATCGTGATTGAAGTCAATCTAGGCGCCAGTCAGCGAGCGATGGGAGTCGTGGTCGATAATGTCGCCGAGGTTCGCAATATTCAGCCGGGTGAGATTGAAGAACCGGGGGATTATGCGCAAATCGAAGGCCAGCTTTTATTGGGGATCGGTAAATTGAACGATAAGGTGATTTTAATGATTGATATTGAGAAAATCATCAATAAGGAGGATGAAGTTGTTTTGGAAAAAGCTTTGATGGGATGAGTTGTCAAACGATTATTTTTTCGTATTAATAATCCAGATCATTCAAAAAATGTTGAGGGAGTCGAACATTATCGAAAAAACTTCAAATGGAATACCAATGGCAACATTTTAGAAGTCATGGTGAAATAAAAAGGAGCGATGCAAATGATAGGACACAAGAAAATGACTGTAGGAACCAGAATTTATTTGGGATTTGGCATTATGCTTTTGTTATTATTGATTGCGGTTTCGGTAGCGCTGGTTAACATGGTGAGTAATCAGGCCAGCATGAAGAGGATTATCAATGAGAACAATGTGAAGCTGGAAATAGCATACAATCTCTTGGATGTGTTACATCAAATCCGGGAAAATGTATTAATATTAGTTTCAACGGCTGATGATGGCATGTCTAAAGAATATATCAATAAAATGGCGTCCCTCCGCGAGCAGTATAAAAAGTTCTATGGCGAATTACAAGATTTATCGGTCCGGTCGGAAACCGGAAATAGGCTGCGGGAGGAAATCGGGGAAAAAATATCCGTTGTCGTGCCGCTTAATAATCAAGTCATTGAGCTGAGACAATCAAATAAGAACCAAGAGGCGATGGAGCTATTAATGGGGCAGGTTGATCCAGCCGAGCAAATGGCCATCAACAAAGTGGGAGAGTATGTCCAGTATTGTGCGGATATGAATAAAACCGAGGAAACTACGGCTAAAAATGACTTTCGGAATTCCGTGGTGTTATTGAGCTTTTTTAGCGTCATTGCGATTGTGTTCGGGATAGGGATCACCATTTTCATTACCCGTGGTATCACCCTGCCGGTAACCAAAATCGTCAATGCTTTAACTGAAGGGGCCGGGCAGGTGGCTGCGGCTTCTACCCAATTATCCGCTTCTGCTCAGCAGTTATCCCAGGGCAGCACCGAACAAGCCGCCGCCATTGAAGAGACATCCTCCACCCTGCAAGAATCGGCTTCGATGATGTTACAAAACACCACCAATACGAAACAAGCCGCTCAATTATCAGAACAAGCCAAACAATCTTCCAGCATTGGCAGCACCCAAATGCAGCAAATGATGGATTCCATCCAGGAAATCAAGAAATCCAGCGATGAAATCGCTAAAATCATTAAAGTCATTGATGACATTGCTTTCCAAACGAACATTCTCGCACTCAATGCAGCAATTGAAGCCGCCAGAGCCGGAGAAGCCGGAATGGGCTTCGCGGTGGTTGCCGAAGAAGTCAGGAACTTGGCCGGGCGTAGCGCTCAAGCGGCCAAAGATACGACAAACATTATCGGAAACAATATTGAACTGTCAACTAACGGCGTATCGGTGGCAGATAAGGTCCGTGAAGCCCTTAATGAAATCACCCAGCAAACCAAAAAGGTCAGCGAATTAATGGAAGAAGTAGCTGCGGCAAGCCAGGAACAATCTCAAGGTATTGAACAAGTGAATAAAGCGATGACCCAGGTAGAAACAGTGACTCAACAAAATGCGGCCAATGCTGAAGAAAGCGCTTCGGCGGCCGAAGAATTGAATGCCCAGGCTGAGAATATGCGAAAGATTGTCAGGGAACTTTCAGAGATGGTGAATGGTCAAAAAGCCACCGTAGAGATGGAAAAATATCAAAAAACCCATTCTCTTCACCATGTGCTCTCGCAAGGGAATTCTGAGGTTGCTGTTATGACGGATCATCTGTCTTCTCGGAAAGCGCTGGGTCTGGTGGGGGATAAAGCCGTCAAAACTAAAGTTGTTTCTCCGGAGGATATAATACCTCTAACAAATGATACGGACAAATTTTAATCCGCCGGATTAAAATTTGTGAGAATGAGTCATTCCTTCAAAATTTTTGCGGACAATAAGTTGGAAGAGATGGTTGACAACTTCCCCCCGGTTTTGTTAGAATGAAATCGATAATAAAAATATTTGGAAGTGCACCTAGGGTTCCGTTTTGAATGTTCAAAAGTCTGGACCAAGTGGTGCAGGCATCTTAAGGTTTACCTTAAGGTGTTACACCGTAGAGGGATAAAAACCCGGGCGGATAGGTTCTTTTAATAAAGGTACCTATCCGCCTAATTTTTTTTAGGGAGCTGATTTTTTGGACCGGGATCTATTCTTAAGCTTAAGTCCGTTAGACCACCGTTATTATTTATCAAATCAGGCTTTATGGGACCAACTGGCCGAATTTTTTTCCGAGAATGCTTACATCCGTTATGAATTGAAGGTTGAGGCCGCCCTGGCTGGGGTTCTCGCTAAAAGAGGCCTTTGTAGCCCGGCGGTTGCTGCTGAAATCGTTAAAGCTTGTGAAAATATCGATCCTTCAGCGGTCTACCTGGAAGAAGAGAAAACCAAACACAATATCAGGGCACTCGTCAATTGCGTCCAACGCCAAGTCAGCGAGGAAGCCAGGCCTTTTGTTCATTTTACCGTGACTTCGGTTGATGTCATGGATTCGGCCACGGCCATGCGGTTTAAGGAAGCCACTGAAATAGTGGTATTACCTAAAATGCGTGAATTGGAGTCGCTGCTGATTGCAATCGCCCGTCGGGAAAAAGGGACTTTGCAAGTAGGGCGCACTCACGGGCAGCATGCGGTGCCGATAACTTTCGGATTTGCCATGGCTGAGTATGTAAGCAGGTTTGGTTCAAGAATCGAGTTGGTATCCAAATTTTCTCAAGAACTCAGAGGGAAAATCGCTGGAGCTGTGGGAGCTTATAATGCGAGTTCGCTCTTTTTTGACGATCCGGAGGAGTTTGAGGCTGAGGTTTTAAAAGAACTCGGTTTGAAACCGGCCAATTATTCCAACCAAATTGTGGAGCCCGAGTACTTGACCGATTATATTCACAGCATTATTTCGGCATTCGGCGTTTTAGCCAATTTAGCCGATGATATCCGTCATTTGCAACGCACGGAAATCGGCGAAGTGGGAGAGGCATTTGAAGCTACCCAGGTTGGATCCTCAACCATGCCCCATAAACGGAATCCCTGGAATTTCGAGCATGTGAAGAGTATGTGGAAAGAATTTATGCCCAGAATGATTACCTTGTATGCCGACCAAATTTCAGAGCACCAGCGGGACCTTACCAATTCCGCTTCCGCTCGTTTCGTACCGGAAATCGTGGTTGGCTTTGTGGCTGCAGTGGAGCGAATGACCAAAGTCCTCAAGAAGCTGGTGGTCGACAAGGAACGGATGGAAAGAAATTTTGACAGTACCAAAGAAATGGTGATTGCAGAACCGATTTATATTTTGTTGGCATCTTTAAATCATCCCAATGCCCATGAGGTTGTCCGGGTTTTAACGCTCCAGTCGCAAAAAAGTGGTAAAACCTTACGGGAGTTACTGGATGAACAGGCTGATCTGGCTCCGTATTTTAATAAACTTACCCCGAAGCAAAGGGAGATTTTGAATCATCCCCAAAAATATATTGGCCATGCCGAACAAAAAGCGGAACAGGTCTGCAGGGAGTGGGAGCAGCGGTTGGGCCTGTGAGGATTAGGCATAGGGAACGGGCTGTTTGTTGTTGCCGGATGAAACGATACACATGAGTGAGGAGTTGTGATGATTGGACGAAGTGATTTGCGATAACGGGTGCGCACGCGCAGATGTTTTTCTTGAGGAAGACCATCAGGAAGAAGCCTGCGGTGTATTTGGAGTCTATAGTAATGAACCGGATTTTGAGGCTTCATTTTTAACTTATATCGGGCTTTATGCCTTGCAGCACCGTGGCCAGGAAAGCGCCGGAATGGTTGTTTCCGATGGACAGCATGTCTTCGCCCATAAAAATATGGGCTTGGTGTCCAACGTATTTAACAAGGATATCCTGGAACAACTTAAAGGCAGGATTGGAATCGGCCATGTCCGTTATTCGACGACCGGTTCAAGTTTGCTGGCCAATGCCCAACCCTTGATGGCCCGGTGTTCCAAAGGAATTTTAGCGGTGGCCCATAACGGTAACTTGGTGAATACCGAGGAACTGCGGCAGGACTTACAGGAATACGGCTCCGTATTTCAAACGACAACCGATACGGAGGTAATTATCAATCTTATCGCCCGTCATAGCCAGGATGATTTGCCGACAGCGATTTTAAAATCTGCCGAGGTTTTACGGGGTTCGTTTTCCCTGGTGCTGATGACCAAGGATACACTGATCGGATTAAGGGACCCTCACGGAAACCGACCCTTATGTTTGGGTAAGCTGGGGGATGCTTATGTGATATCATCGGAAAGTTGCGCTTTCTCAAGCATTGGAGCCCGTTTTATCCGGGATATTGCCCCTGGTGAGCTTATTATGATTGATAGCGAAGGCCTGCGAAGTTATTACCTGCCCAAGGCAAAAACCGAAGCTCTATGCGTTTTTGAGTATATTTACTTTGCCCGGCCGGATAGCAATATTGATGGGATTAACGTTCACTTATCCAGAAAAGCAATGGGCCGGGAACTTGCCAAACAGTTTACCGGGAAGGCGGATGTAGTCATCCCGGTCCCGGATACCGGCCGTTCAACGGCAATGGGTTTTGCCGAAAGCTCGGGAATTCCTTATGATATCGGTTTAATTAAGAATCCCTATATTGGGAGGACATTCATTCAACCCCAACAGAATATGCGCGACTTGGGGGTGCGGATTAAACTGAATCCGGTCGAAGAGGTTTTAAAGGGCAAACGGGTGGTGATCATCGATGATACGATTGTCCGGGGCACCACCAGCGGTAAAATTATTCATCTGTTGCGGGAAGCGGGGGCCAAGGAAGTCCATATGTGCGTTAGCGCTCCGCCGATTACCCACCCCTGTTATTATGGAATCGATACTTCGGTCCGGAAAGAGTTAATCGCCTCGGCGCATTCGGTGGAGGAAATCCGTAATTATATTGAAGCGGACAGTCTAACCTATCTGACCCGAGAAGGTTTATACCGGGCTCTTAAACCAAAGGAACAACTTTGTATGGCTTGTTTTAACGGCGATTACCCAATCCCGCTTCCGGGGGAGAAGGGCAGTAAGTATCAGTTGGAAGAGAGGTAAATCCATGGCCGATCTTTATAAAGCCGCCGGCGTGAATATCGATGCCGGCAATGAAGCAGTGAAACGAATCAAGAATTTAGTCCAGGGAACTTATAACTCCCATGTTCTGGGGGATATCGGCAATTTTGGCGGGCTCTATGCCTTTCCGGTCCGGGATTACCGGGAGCCGATCCTGGTATCCAGTACCGATGGAGTCGGAACGAAGTTGAAAGTGGCCTTTACCCTGGAACGTTATGATACGGTGGGATATGACTTGGTCAATCACTGTGTCAACGATATTTTGGTCCAAGGCGCCAGGCCTTTGTTCTTTTTGGATTATATCGGAGCCGGTGTGGTTAAACCGGATATGATCGCCGAAATCGTCAAGGGGCTTGCCAGAGGGTGCTTTGAAAATGAATGTGTACTCATTGGCGGAGAGACCGCCGAAATGCCGGGCATTTATTCACCCGGGGAATTCGATTTGGCCGGGACCATTATCGGCATAGTGGAAAGGGATTTGTTAATTACCGGTTCTTCCATCCAACCGGGAGACGTTGTCATTGGACTCCCCTCCAAAGGGTTGCATACCAATGGATACTCTTTGGCCCGGCAAATTTGTTTTGAAAAACTGGGACTTGCTCCAACAACTTATATTCCGGAAATCACCTCCACTATTGGAGATGCTTTACTGGCGCCGCACTGTTCTTACTACCGGCAACTTTATTCTTTGGTAAAACAAAAAAATATCAAAGGAATGGCTCATATCACCGGCGGAGGGTTTTATGACAATATCCCGCGGATTTTGCCCGAGGAATGCGGAGTGGAGATTCATAAAGGAAGCTGGCCGGTTTTACCTGTTTTTAAATTTCTGCAGAAGTCGGCTGATATTCCGGATGAAGAAGCCTATCGTGTTTTTAATATGGGAATCGGAATGGTGATTGTTTGTGCGCCTGATGATGTACAAGCGGTAAACGATGCAATTCCCCAGAGTTACCGACTAGGAATGGTGGTTTCGGGAGACAAAAAAGTCACCTTAATTTAAAATAGGGCTTTTATTTTCATCTTTTCACTTGCCCCGGTAAGCTGGGGTGATGACTCCCTAAAAACGAACTTTAGAGTCTTGATTTCGTATTACTTGGAGGTCCCTTTGAAGAAAATTGGTGTGCTCGTCTCGGGAGGCGGCTCAAACCTTCAGGCCATCATTGATGCCGCTGAAACCGGAATGTTTGATGCCGGGGTTGGGGTGGTGATTAGCAACAAGCCGGATATCTTTGCGCTTGAGCGGGCCGCAAAACACCGTATTCCGGCCGAAGTTATTAATCATCGGGACTATTTGACGGCTGCGGATTTTTCGGAAGCTATTTCTCGCCGTTTCGAACATTATGATATCGACTTGGTATGCCTGGCAGGCTTTCTGCGGATTTTAGATCCTTGCCTGATTCAAAAGTATCGGGAACGGATTTTGAATATTCATCCCGCCTTACTGCCTTCCTTCGGTGGTAAAGGCATGTACGGCCACCATGTCCACAAGGCTGTTATCGCTTCAGGGACCAAGTTTTCCGGGGCCACGGTTCATCTGGTGACCCCGGAAACGGACGCCGGTCCCATCGTCCGCCAGGGAATCGTGGAAGTCGATGATGGCGATTCGCCGGATAGCCTGGCCGCTAAAGTCCTTGCCGTCGAACATCGAATCTATCCGGAGGCCGTCAAGCTGTTGATCGAGGATCGAATCATCGTGGAGGGGAACCGGGTTTTGTTAAAAAGATAAATTGTCGGCCAAGGGGAAGCAGAGAGAAAGGATAATCGCAGTCCAGATATTTTCCTTTTCTCACCCATGTTCATCGAAATGAGTTTTATAAGAAATTTAAAGGATTTAGCCCCGAGAAGCAAGAAGATCTCAATAATTATTCGATAATTATTCATTCATTGTCAAAGGGGGATGCGCTGTGCTTGATATCAATATGATTAAAGATTTGTTGCCGCATCGGTATCCGTTTTTACTGATTGATCGGGTCATTGAGATCGATAAAGGGAAGCGGGCGGTGGGAATTAAGAACATCACAACCGACGATTATTATTGCCAGCAGCAATATTTTAACGGCGATTGTTTGATCCCGGGTTCCATTCAGATTGAAATCATGGCGCAACTGGCCGGCTTTGTGACGATGGAACTTGCCGAAGACAAAAATAGCGTTCCCCTCTTTGCTGCGGTCGAAAAAGCTAGATTTCGCCGGGCGATTCAACCCGGTGATCAACTGCGTATTGAGGTCGAATTGCTGAGATATAAGGCCAGGGCTGGAAAATTCAAGGGTAAAGTATTGAGTAACAATGAGTTGGTTAGTGAAGCCCAGTTTACTTGTATGGCTGTCCCACAGGCGGCAATGCAATAATGGTAGGGATTTAGTGACTGAATGTAGGAGGAATAGAGGATGGCTCTTGTTAGTAAAACAGCTTTAAAATCATTCCCGCTGATAGCCCGCGGTAAAGTGAGAGATATTTACGACTTGAATCAATATTTATTGATTGTGGCGACGGACAGGCTGTCCGCTTTTGATGTCGTATTCGAAGAACCGATACCTGAAAAGGGAAATGTTTTAACGGGTTTATCCGTATTCTGGTTTGGTCAGACCGTAGACAGCCTTCCAAATCATTTGATTACAGCGGATATGAATCAGGTGCCGGGCCTGATCACGGAGGAAAGAACGTTGTTACAAGGCCGTTCCATGCTGGTGAAAAAAGGGCAAGTTGTTCCGGTGGAATGCGTCGTACGGGGTTATTTAACAGGCAGCGGGTTAAAAGATTATCTTAAAAACGGATCCGTCAACGGAATCGAACTTCCCGAAGGATTGGAAGAAAGCAGCAAATTGCCGGAGCCTATTTTTACCCCTACCACCAAAGAATCGGAAGGCCATGATCAGCCCATTACCTTTTCCGAACTGGCCGCCAAGGTTGGCCTGGAACTTGCGGAAAAGCTAAGGGAATATTCTTTAAAGCTCTATCAAATTGGGGCGGACAAGGCGGAAGCAAGCGGAATTATTTTGGCCGACACCAAGTTTGAGTTTGCCTTTGTTGATGGAGTGCTAACGGTGGTTGATGAGATTTTCACCCCCGATTCCTCAAGATTTTGGCCCAAGAGCCAATATAAAGCGGGAAAAGTCCAGCCTAGTTTCGATAAACAATATGTCCGGGATTATCTTGAAAGCATCCACTGGGATAAAAACCCGCCTGCCCCGAAGTTGCCGGAGGAAATTATCGGGAAAACCACCGAAAAATATTTGGAAGCTTATCAACAGATTGTGGGCAAACCGCTGGAAATCTAATTTTTACATCAATGATCTCACACCCACCGGCCTTGACCGGTGAAATTTTAAAATGTCTTTATTCCGTTTGGCCTAGGGGGTATTTTTTTGAAAGTCATGGTGATCGGCAATGGAGGACGGGAGCATGCCATTGCTTGGAAATTAGCTTTAAGTCCTCTCGTTTCAAAAATCTTTTGCTGTCCCGGTAACGGTGGGACCGCTCAAATAGCTGAAAATGTCGTCCTAAGCCCGCTCAATATCGACACGATGGCCGATTTCGCCCAAAAGAACCGGATTGACTTAACGGTCGTCGGTCCGGAAACCTATCTTGCCGAAGGCGTGGTCGGGGAGTTTAGGAAGCGGGGTTTGAAAATTTACGGTCCTTCCCTGCAGGCCGCCCGGTTGGAGGCCAGTAAAAGCTATGCCAAAGAGTTTATGAAGAGATACAATATTCCCACCGCCGGGTTTGAAATTTTCAGCGATCCGGTATCCGCCAAGCAGTATCTGGAGAAGGTGAGAACTCCTGTTGTTGTGAAAGCCAATGGACTGGCCGCCGGGAAGGGTGTCACGGTTGCCATGGACATGCACTCTGCCACCCAGGCCATCGATGAAATGATGACCCAAAAGGTCTTTGGTGAGGCGGGAAACTCCATTGTCATCGAAGAGTTTTTGGAAGGTGAGGAAGTTTCCTTGTTGGCGTTTTGTGATGGAAAAACCGCCGTGCCCATGTTGCCGGTGCAGGACCATAAAAGGATCGGCGATGGTGACAGCGGCCCCAATACGGGTGGAATGGGAACTTATACGCCGACTACGGTGTTTACTCCCCAAATCTCCGCCCGGGTCCAGGATGAGATTTTGAATCCCACCATCCAAGCAATGGCGGATGAAGGCTTTCCCTTCATCGGAACTTTGTTTTTGGGATTGATGATTACCCAAAACGGTCCGAAACTCATTGAATACAATGTGCGCTTTGGTGATCCGGAGACCCAGGCGGTCCTGCCGTTGCTGGAATCGGATTTGGCGGAAATTTTTTGGAGTGCCGTTGATGGGAAGCTTGACCCTTCCTTGATACGGTGGAAAACGGGTACCACTTCCGTATGTGTGGTAGCAGCCTCGGCAGGTTATCCCGGTAAATATCAGGATGGCAAAAAGATTACCGGAATCGAAAAAGTAAAGGATTCGCTGGTATTTCAGGCGGGAACCAGGCTTGCAGCGGATGGGGATGTCCTCACCGCGGGAGGACGGGTTTTAAATCTAGTGCATCAAGGGGACAATATCAGGGAGGCTATTGAAGGGGCTTACCTGGATATTACCAGGATACATTTTGAGGGGATATACTACCGGAAGGACATTGGGCACCGGGAAATGGAAAGATTTTAAAAAGCGATTGATTATGGAAAAGCTAACGACTTGTTACGAAGGATGTAACAAGTTTTTTAAACTGGATATACCGTTGCCTGGGGTTGTCATTAAAACAGTGGCTGTCTTAAGATTTGTAATGTGGAGGTCGGGATGTACGATATCGCAATTATCGGAGGCGGACCTGCCGGGGCGACCTTAGCGAGATTGATCGGTTCGAAATACAAAGTGTTACTTCTGGAAAGAAGGACCTTTCAGGGGCCGTTATATGCCGGTGTTCAAAAGTGCTGTGGCGGCTTGATTGCTCCTGACGCCCAAAAAATGTTGGCTGTTTTCGGTCTGGGAATTCCCAAATCGGTGATTCTCAGTCCTCAAATGTTTTCAGTCCGGACCATCGATATCGATAATGACCTTGAAAGGTACTACCAACGGCATTATATCAATATCGACCGGGAAGAATTCGACAAGTGGCTTCATTCTCTGATCCCGCCCCAGGTTGAAATCATTCATGGAAGTGTTTACCGGGGGCATGAAGTAAAGGCCGGATTCGTAAATATCAAGTATTCCAAAGCGGGGAAAAAATATGAGGCGGAAGCGAAATTACTTGTGGGAGCGGACGGAGCTTTTTCTAAAGTCCGGATGAGTTCTTTTCCCGAACAGGTACTTTTGAAAAAAAAGGTGCTTCCTGAAAAATATCTGGCCATTCAGGAATGGTTCGAAACCACCACGAATGTGAATTATTATGGCGCAATATTCGACAGCGAGATTACTGATTTTTATTCGTGGACGATCCCCAAAGAAAATTGCCTGATCCTGGGATCGGCTCTGGCACCAAATTCCGATGCCCACCGGAAATTTAATTTATTAAAAAAGAAGCTGGAGAGTTATGGTTTTGAGTTCAATCAAAGCGTCCGGAAAAATGGGACTTATTTATTGCGGCCGTCAAAGGCCAGTCAAATCTGTATCGGTCAGGGCAGAGTTGGACTTATCGGAGAAGCAGCCGGATTTATCAGCCCCAGTTC
The DNA here is from genome assembly GCA_023426245.1 of Bacillota bacterium. GTDB lineage: Bacteria > Bacillota > UBA4882 > UBA8346 > UBA8346 > UBA8346. The sequence continues at coordinate 189,940 of JAFABB010000002.1, read as the reverse complement.
CGCAGAGGGGTTAAGCTACGCGTTTCGAAGTGCTCTGGCGCTTGGAGATGGGCTTTCCCATGGAATTGAATCATGGCATGGTTTTTATAAAAAGAATGCCGGCCCCTTGTTTGAAAATATTGTATTGAAGAATTTAAAATCGCCGTTCATGTACAACCGGATTTTACGGGCATGCGTGATGAAAACAGGCGTTGCAAGTATTGATTTGTATAGTGAAGTGTGAAATGAAAAAGGGAAAAGAGATAGCGGTAAAAGAAAGATTTATAGGTAGAAGCTTTTGTCTCTACAAGTTTTCTGAAGTTTGTTAAAAGCTTCAATCATTTTTCGCATAACGAACCTTCAGCCTGTAATTACTAAAAGCTCTTGGGCTGCATTGGCATTGGTTACTCTCCCCCTGAAGTAGCTTCCTCGATTTAACATCGTTGGGGGAGAGCGAGAGTGAGGTTGCCCCCAAAATCGGCATACATTTATCCCCAATACTGTTAATCCGCAAACTCCAGCAAGTCGGTAAAAACATGGGTATTGAACTGAAAAAAGAAAAGGTAAAAAAACAGATTAGCAGAGGATTTTAAGCACCAGCCATAAAAAAAGCCTCCATTCCAAAGTAATGTGGAATGGAGGTTTAATGATCACGATGGACTTATGTTTCCCGTCCTACAGTATTTGCCGGGTTTGTTCAGTGGTCCAGGGTAAAAAATGGTCAAAGGCCAAACTCAATAATTTAGCTTTTTTAACATAGGCTTTGGTCTCAACATAAGGGGGAACTCCTTGATACTTGGAGACCGAAGACGGGCCCGCGTTATAAGCGGCTACGGCCAGCTCCAAATTGCCGAAATGCTGAATCTGATCCTGCAGATACTTTGCTCCCACTTGAATATTCTTCCGGACATTTTTCCAGTCGTCCAATTTATCGGGTGAAAGTTGCATCAGGCCCCGGCAACCGGCCCGGCTGACTGCGTTAACCCTATATTCGCTCTCCACTCCGATGATAATTGCAATCAAGACCGGATCGAACGTATCCATGATCGCGGCATGAATTTCAGGATCATTGCAATTAAACATCCTCATTACTGTGGTTACTTTATCAGATACAGCCTGCCGTGCTTTATTCTGTTCTTTGACTTTATTCATCTCTTGGATCCAATATGTAGTCCCGCCGATAATGGTGATCATTAAAAAGGCTATCAGCAACAACTTTACGTGAAATATTTTTTGTCGCTTTTCTAATATCAAACACTTTCCCTCTTTCTTTCATGTAGTCTTTTCCGTGTCATAACGATACTTTGTTTTATTTAGTTATCGCTAAAAATAGACACGTTAACCAGTATAACGAAGAACATAATAATTTGTCAACTCGTTTGAAGAATTGTTCATGTTGGCTCTCACGTTCCCCCTGCGTAACGGAATTTGGTTGGGGAAAGGATCATCTTTTTTAACATGATGTAACATAAAAACGGATTGGAATATCTGATATTATTCTTGCCTAATTTGAAGGCGATAATACTTGTAGGCATTCCCGGAGAGAAACGGAATGAAGAGAAAATAGCAGGAAAGAACAAAAAAGTACCGAATAATAACAGTTAACTGTTTCAAGATTGGTTTTGCATTCAATATCAATTCTTTAATATTCAGTATCTTACTCGGGTAAAAAATATTGGAACTTTGAACCGCAAGGTCGACCATAAATCTCAAGAATGCACGCACAAACCACAGGGAGTTATAATGAGTAAAAGATGGAAACTGATTGAAAATACCGACCATAATGCAGTTCAGATGGCTCAGCAATTGGGAATTTCCCCGCTTTTAGCCCGCTTGATTTGCAACCGTGGTATTACGGATATTGTTGCTGCAAATGCTTTTTTGTCACCGTCACTAGAGGATTTGCATGACCCTTTTTTGTTTAGAGACATGAAACGGGCGGTGGAACGTTTAAAAAGGGCCATTGATCACCAAGAAACTGTTCTAATCTATGGTGATTATGATGTGGATGGAATCACTTCAATTTCAGTAATGATCAGGGTATTATCCAAATATTTACCGGGGAAACTAATTTACTATATCCCCAAAAGACTGGAAGAAGGTTATGGACTCCATTTAAGTTCCCTGGATAAGGCGCTTGCCAAAGGTGTTACCTTAATTATCACGGTTGACTGCGGGATTAGCGCTGTGGAAGAGGCGTTGTTCCTCAAGTCAAAGGGTATTGATTTAATAATTACCGATCATCATGAACCCAAAGGCACATTACCGGAAGCTTATGCATTAATTGATCCGAAGGTACCGGAGGCCGGTTACCCTTTTGCGCAGCTTGCCGGAGTGGGAGTCGCCTTTAAATTGTTACAGGGCTTGGCTGCGGAAATTCCGGAAATTGGCGAACGGTTAATGGCCAACTTGGACTTGGTCGCCTTTGGAACCATCGCCGATATTGTTCCGTTACTTGGAGAAAACCGGGTTTTGGTTAAATACGGTTTGGAAAAAATTCAGAAGACCTTGAATACCGGTTTAAAAGCCCTCATTCAAGGGGCCGCTTTGCAGGAACGGGAAATCACCAGTGGCCATATCGGCTATTTATTGGCCCCCCGGGTAAATGCAGCCGGGCGAATGGCTAATCCTTGTCTGGGAGTTAAGCTTTTTCTAACCGGCGATCCGCTCCAAGCGATGGATTTCGCCAAAGAACTTGAAAAAGAAAACCAAAAGCGGCAGGAAATCGAGTCCCAGGTGTTCCGGGAAGCAAAAGCGCAAATTGAGGCCGATCCCAGTTTGGAAAATGAATATGCGCTGGTACTGGCGGGTGAAAATTGGCATTTGGGCGTGATCGGTATTGTAGCTTCCAAACTGGTGGAGGTCTATAATAAACCGGTTATTTTAATCGGTCTTGACGGGGAAGAAGGACGCGGCTCCGGCCGGAGCATCCAGGGATTTAATCTTTTTAATGCACTTGAGCATTGTGAGGGACATATGATTAAATTTGGCGGGCATGAATTTGCCGCCGGCCTTAGCATATTGCGGGAGAACATTCCGGCCTTCCGGGAGGCTTTCGCGAAGGAAGCGAAGGCGACCCTGACCCCGGAAGCCTTGATACCGACCATTCAAATTGAAAGTGTCGTCGAATTGAGCCGGATTAACATCGATTTGGCCCGTGAATTGATGAAATTGGCTCCTTGCGGTTCCAGCAATCCCACGCCCATTTTAGGCTGCAAAGCAGTAGGTTTGGTCGATTACAAAAATGTCGGGGAAAACGGCAAACATTTAAAATTGAAAGTTTCCGATCATCACGTAACATGTGAGGGGATTGGTTTTAATATGGGGTTTATTCAGCCCGAGCTGGCTGCCACTTCAGAAGTGGATTTGGCTTTCTCTTTGGAAGAAAATAATTGGAATGGAAATGTGCAGGTTCAATTGAATTTAAAAGATGTTGTACTGCGGGGGTCAAACTAAATGTTTGAACCGGTAACCATTGACGAATTTTTGAAGAAAATTGGAGAAAGCAAACCCACAGCCGATTTGGAAAAGCTAAAGTCTGCTTATGAATTTGCCAAAACCGCTCATGCCGGACAGAAGCGTGAATCGGGTGAGGATTTTATTCAGCATCCCTTGGAGGTAGCGGCGATCGTATTTGATTTGGGCATGGATATCACTTCGATCGCTGCCGCTTTTTTGCATGATGTGGTGGAAGATACTGATATCGTTATTGAAGAAATTGAGAAACGGTTTGGCTCTGAAGTGGCTTTACTGGTCGATGGCGTCACCAAATTAAGCCGGTTGGCTTTTCAAAGCAAGCAAGAACAGCAAATGGAAAACCTCCGGAAAATGTTTCTTGCGATGACTCAGGATCTCCGGGTCATCATTATTAAACTGGCCGACCGCCTGCATAATATGCGGACCTTAAAACCCCTTCCCGAGGAACGTCAGAAAAAAATTTCCAAAGAGACTTTGGAAATTTATGCCCCCTTAACCCACCGCTTGGGAATGTGGAAAGTCAAGTGGGAATTGGAGGATTTGGCCTTACGTTATCTGGAACCCGAGGCTTATTATGATTTGGTGAACAAAGTAGCCAAGAAACGCCAGGAACGGGAAGGTATCATTAATGAAGTCAAGCAGACACTACAGCGTGCCTTGGCTGAAATTGAGTTAAAAGCGGAAGTTCAGGGGCGGCCCAAACATTTTTTCAGTATTTATGAAAAAATGCAGGAACAAGGCAAGGATTTCAGCGAGATTTACGATCTAATGGGTCTGAGGGTCATTGTTCCTACGGTTCAAGACTGTTATGAGGTTTTGGGCATTGTGCACACGCTTTGGAAGCCAATGCCGGGGCGGTTTAAGGATTATGTGGCCATGCCGAAGTCCAATATGTACCAATCATTGCATACCACAGTGATTGGACCGACCGGGGAACCCTTGGAGATTCAAATCCGGACTTGGGAAATGCACCGGACCGCCGAGTACGGGATTGCCGCCCATTGGTTATATAAAGAAAACAGTCCCGACGACAAAGAGTTGCATGAAAAAATCGCTTGGCTGCGCCATCTCATCGAATGGCAAGGAGAAATGAAGGATTCCGAGGAGTTTATGGAGACTCTGCGGATAGGTCTGTTTATCGATGAGGTGTTTGTTTTTACCCCGAAAGGGGATGTCAAAAATCTACCGGCCGGTTCGACCCCGGTTGATTTTGCCTATAGTATCCACAGCGCTCTTGGCCATCAATGTGCCGGAGCCAAGGTCAACGGCAGGCTGGTTCCCCTGGACTATCTGTTGAAAAACGGGGATATCATCCAAATTATCAGCTCCAAGCAGAGTTCCGGGCCTAGCCGGGATTGGTTGCAGTTTGTAAAAACCACCAAGGCTAAAAACCGGATCCGGCAGTGGCTTCGTGAACAACGGCGGGAAGAAAACATCCAAATCGGCCGGGAAATGATTGAGCGGGAACTGCGCAAACACGGGCTGGACATCCAGGACAATATGCGCCAGGATAACTTGCTGGAGATTGCTAAAAAACTGGGTTTCACAGTTCTGGAAGATTTGTTGGCTTCTGTCGGCGATCTTAAGGTAACGGCCAATCAGGTCGTCGGAAAAATGGGCTTGGAAAAAGAACCGGTAAAGTCCTTTAAGCCGGAGTCCGAGGAAAGAAAGAAGACCCGCCGTTCCGGACAGGGTATTAAAGTTAAGGGTGTCGACAATCTGCTGATCCGTTTTTCAAAATGTTGCAGTCCCGTACCGGGGGACCCGATTATCGGATTTATCACCCGGGGTAAGGGTGTCTCCATCCATCGTCAGGACTGTCCCAATTTGGGAAGCGAAGATAAAGACCGGATTATTGAAGTAGCATGGGATCAGGAGATCCAGGGGACTTATCCCGTGGACATTGAAATTGAAGGCGGTGATCGGGTCAATTTCTTAACCGATATTATGAACGCTATTTCAGAAATGAATTTATACCTGAGTGCCGCCAAGGCCCGATCCAAAAAAGGAATGGCTTATATCAACCTGACATTGGAGATAACTCATTCCGATCAAATCCAACTTATTTTTAAGCGGGTCAAGAAGGTCGAAGGGGTTCTAAGAGTTTACCGGGTAAGCAGATTGGTAAGATAGGGGAAATTGCGATGCGTGCGGTGGTCCAAAGAGTCTTGCAAAGTCAAGTAACAGTGGACGGGGAAGTACTTGGCAAGATTGACCGGGGTTTGCTGGTGTTTTTGGGCGTTGGAGACGGCGACACCGAGTCCGATGGAGCTTATTTGGCCCAAAAGATAGTCAATTTGCGAATCTTTGAGGATGAATCCGGAAAATTAAACCTGTCGGCTTTGGAATTAAAATTCCCCTTATTGATTATTTCTCAATTTACACTATACGGGGATTGCCGAAATGGCCGCCGGCCCAGTTTTACGGGCGCGGCAGATCCAAAGCTGGGAGAACTTTTATATGATACCTTTTGTGATCAGGTTCGCGACTGCGGCTTAACAGTGGCTAAAGGGCGTTTCCGCAGCGATATGAAGGTAGCTTTGATCAATGATGGACCTGTGACGATTTTACTCGACAGCAAGCGTTTGTTTTAAAAGATATGGTTTGGTGGAGGCATCATGATACTTTTGTCCATTGAACATGTAACCGAAAACATGCGGGTAGCCAAAAACATTTATTCCGCGGAAGGAAATGTATTGCTTGCCGAAGGGACTTACTTAAACCGGCATTATATTGATAAATTGAGGCATCTGGGTATTTCTTCCCTCTATATTATCGATAGTCGTGTTGGTCAAATTGAGGTTGAACCTCTGGTAAAAATAGAAACTCAAAAAGAAGTCACTAAAATCGCCAAAGAAACGATGTCCAGTATCCGCAGCGGCCAGTTGGTGAACGGCCAAAGGATTGAAGCAGTCATTGAGCATGTCATTGAAGATTTAATTCATAACCGGACGATAAGTTACAGCATGGTGGAAATCCGGGCGATGAATGATTATCATTTTTCTCACAATGTCACTGTATGTGTATTATCGCTCATGACCGGCATAACCATGGGATATGGTGATTCAAAGCTAAAACAACTTGGCGCCGGGGCCATCCTTCATGATATTGGAAAAGCAAAAATCCCGGACTCGATTTTAAATAAAAACGGTAAGCTAACCCGGGAAGAATACCAGGAAATTCAGAAACACCCCCAGATTGGATACGAAGTGTTGCAAGATTGCAAGGATATTGATGACACTGCCAAGTGTATTCCCTGGCAACACCATGAAAGATTTGATGGTTCGGGTTATCCCAAAGGATTAAAGGGAAGTCAGATTCACGAATTTGCCAGAATTGTAACTCTGGCTGATGTTTACGATGCCATGTCTACGGATCGCATTTATCGAAAAAGGTTTCTTCCGCATGAAGTGATTGAATACATACGGGATCAAGGGAAGACCCTTTTTGACCCCGAGTTGACCAACAGATTTTTACTGAATATCGCACCATTTCCCATAGGATCGCTGGTACTTTTGAATACACAGGAAAAAGCGGTAGTTGTCAAAGTCCCTAAAGATTGCCCCACCCGGCCTGAGGTCGATATTATTTTCGGTCCCGAAGGAGAACTCTTGACAAAGCCTATTAAAAAGGATTTGCGGGAAGATCTGACGCTTTTCATCCTGAAAGCTTTTAAAGACACGGTGGCTGAAAAGTTGCATTAACGGGGATAGTATGGGAACTTTTAGGGTTTACCTTCGTTCTATCAGTCCAAGGATGAATATGATTCGATCAGGAGGAAAATATTATGAATAAAGCATGGATTATTGTTGGTGTTTTGTTGGTCGTTATTATTCTTTTGGTAGCCATTCCCTTTGGAATGTATTTCAGTTATTCCAATAGTTTTAAGTTGGCCAATAACGAGGTAGAAGCCCAAATGAAGCAGGTCGACAATATATTGCTCAGACGTCACGACCTCATTCCAAACTTAGTAAGTACTGTAAAGGGATACGCTACCCATGAAAAAGACGTATTCACCAATCTAAACAATGCCCGTAACCAGATGATGCAGGCGAACGGGATTAAAGAAAAAGCCGCAGCCAACGGCCAATTTGAATCGGCATTAAGCCGTTTATTGATGGTGGTGGAAAATTATCCCCAGTTAAAGGCGAATGACCAATTCAACCGGTTAATGGATGAGCTGTCCGGCACAGAAAACCGTTTAGCCGTTGAAAGAAAGAGATATAATGATCTGGTGAAAGATTACAACAATAAAATTCAATTGTTTCCGGGGAGTATCTTTGCGGGAATGCTAGGACTTTCTACGAAAGATTACTTTGAAGTTCCCGAAAGCGCAAAAGAGGCCCCGAAAGTGAGCTTTGATTAAAATATGAAAGGCTATAACATGAAGAAACGCTGGATAGTGCCAGTCTTTGCTTTCATATTGTTATTGTTCGGAAGCGGATTGGCATCGGGAATGAGTCCCTTTACAATCGATTCCTATGTTACCGACAAGGCGCAGCTTCTTTCGGAAGGCGAAAGAAACCAATTAGCGGTTAAACTTCATAAATATGCTGCGGATACCGGCAATCAGTTATTGGTGGTAACCATTCCCAGTCTGGAAGATGACGAATTGGTTAGTTTCACGGAAAAACTTTTTGATTTGAATAAACCGGGCCAAAAAGGAAAAGACAATGGGGCTATTCTTTTGGTCGCCTTTCAAGAGCATCAAATCCGGATGGAAGTCGGGTACGGTTTGGAAGAAGTATTGCCCGACGGCAAGACGGGGGCGATTATTCGCGAGCAAATCACGCCTTTCTTTAAAAACAATGATTATTACGGAGGATTGTCGTCGGGGATTGCCGCAATGATTGGAGCGATTTCTCCGGAATATGTTTTCGAAAACAATCCTATGCCGGTTCGAAGAAGCAAAGATCGGTCTTTTCCATTGGCCTTTTTAGTGGCAGCCGTAATCTTCTTAATCTCCCTTTTTGGGAATATTGGGCGTAACGCCCATCAACAACGGTATCGCCATCGCCGTGGTTTTAGCGAACCATGGTATTGGGGTGGCGGTGGTGGTTTTGGCGGCGGAAGCTCCGGCGGAGGTTTTGGCGGTGGTTCCGGAGGTGGAGGTTTTAGTAGCGGCGGAGGCAGTTTCGGGGGCGGCGGCTCCAGTGGAAGTTGGTAGGAGGGTGAAGATTGGATGTGGGATGAAATAAAAACTCGCCATTTTTTTAACAATCACGATAAACAAAGGATAATATCAGCGATTGAAGAGGCGGAAAAACTGACCTCCGGGGAAATCCGGGTTCATGTGGAGAGCAAAGCCGGAGAGGATATCATTGCCAGGGCCAAGGCGGTATTTGAGAGTCTGGGGATGGCTAAAACCGAGCTTCATAACGGAGTGTTGATATATTTAGCGACTCAGGACCACAAATTTGCGATTATCGGAGATAAAGGCATTGATCAGAAAGTTCCGCCGGGATTTTGGGACGATACCAAAGAAAAAATACAATCCCGGTTTAAAGAGGGCCAATTTGCCGAGGGTGTTTGTCTGGGAATTAACCTTGCCGGCGAACATTTGGCCAAGTATTTTCCTTGTCAGCCCGGAGACATCAATGAATTAAGTAATGAAATCTCTTTAGGAAAATGAGTTGCAGGTTATGGATGCTGGAATCGATGATTCCAGCATCGATTTAGGCCGATTGGCATGCCATATACCTCCAAATGCCTGATTTCACAAAAAAATAACGGAAAGATCCGGAAAATATCAGCAGGAATTAGGGGCTTTGTCTAGAAATTCACTGTTGAAATCAGTTTATTAAGGCGCGCTAGCGCATTTGGTGAGGTAATGATGGACAAACGGCCGAAGAAACCCATCCAGTTGCATTTGGAATTGCGGTTGGATTATTTAAAAAATATTGATTCCTGCTGTGAATCTTCCACTTTTTACGAGTCGATGAGTCAAGCCTTGATGAGAGAATACACTCAGCCATCCAATCCGTATCCGGTATGGAATGACCTTAATGAAATGCGCTAGAAGATACCATTTTTTATCGGCAGAAAGCCGATTTTTTTATACCCCTTTTAGGCCCCTCTTATCCTTAGCCTGTTTTGGCCCGTCCTTTGCGTTTTTCTCCCGCCCGAACCGGTGGTTCTTTTTTTTCTGTTGCCTCAATGCTGGCTCTCAAGGCTTCCATAAGATCAATGATTTTTCCGGTTTGACGTTCCTCGGTTTGCGCTACTTCTCCGCCACTAATCTTGGCCTCTATCAATTGGAGTAAATCCTCCCGGTAGCGGTTGGTATATTTAGCCGGTTCAAAATGACTGGAGAGATTGGCAATAAGATTGTTGGCCATTTTGACTTCATTTTCATGCAATGTGGGTTCATTCTGAACGCCGTTCAATGTGGCCGGCGACCGGATTTCATCTGGGTAAAAGATAGTCTCCATCATTAAAACCTTTTGAGCGACTCTGAGAACGGCCAGGGATTCTTTGGAACGGATCGTTACCTTGGCAATGGCGATTTTTCCCGTTTCCAGCATGGCCATTTTTAGTAAGGCATATGCTTTTTCACCACCCCGGCTAGGTTCCAGGAAATAGCTCTTATCAAAATAAATGGGATCGATTTCTTCGAGATCGACAAAATCCACGATATCAATGGTCTTGGCATTGTTATCCGGTAAACGCTGAAAATCTTCCTCTTTTAAAATCACATACTGCCCTTTTTGAAATTCGTAACCCCAGACGATCTCCTCCGGAGGAACTTCCACCTTGCAAGTGGGGCAATGTTTTTCGTATCGAATGGGTGTTTTGCACTTTTCGTGGAGATAATTGAATTTTACTTCTTTTTTTTCGGTGGCTGTATAAAGGCCGACCGGAACATTAACCAGTCCAAAACTGATGGCGCCTTTCCATAAAGTACGCAAAAAAAATCACCCCCTGGCAGCTTTAGTATGCCCAATATGAGGTGATTTCTTCAGAAAAATTTGTTCTTTTTGATTGGCATGGATTTTCTTTAGCAAGAATAGGTCCGGCTATCGCCCACAGCAACAGAATTGGTAGTTCTAAAAGCAAGAAACATCGCAATTCCCGTTAAAAAGCATACCAATCCCACTACACCCGGCCAACCCCAGAAAGACCAAAAATATCCTCCCGACCAGCCGACGATGCTCGAACCCGTGTAATAAAAAAGAAGATATAGGGTTGCAGCTTGGGCTTTGCTATAGATGGGAGCGATAATACCAACCCAGCCGCAAGCAATGGTGTGTCCGGCAAAAAAACCAAAGGCAAAGATGATAAGTCCGATGATTTTTAAAATTAAACTGCCGCCTAGTGTAAGCAAGGTTCCGCTTAAAAGCAAGATAACGGCCATACATATTACATAGGGCCGGGGAAAATGATCGGCCATTTTGCCAAAAACAATGGACCCCCAAGAGCCAATCAAGTTCACAAAGAAAATAAACCCCAGAGTGGTTTGACTTAAATGATAAGGAGCCTGACGCAAGGGATAACCGATATAATTAAATAAGGTTACATATACACCCATCAATAAAAAGCCTATCATGTAAAGAAATAGGAGGTTTTTATTGATCAGACTTTCTTTTAAACTCTTTTTAATCTTTTGCGGCGATATGGCTACACGCTGGAAATTATGGGAATTGGGCAATAATAACCAAAAACATACACTGCATAGCAAACTGATGAGTCCCAAAACCAATAATGCTTTTTGCCAAGAGAAAAGGTCTGTCAATGTGCCAATCACTACCCGGCCTACAAAAGCTCCTACACCATTGCCGGCTACGTAAACCCCCATAATGCCCCCAATGCTTTGGGGTGAAAACTCTTCACTGATATATGTCATCGCAACAGCCGGAAAACCAGCCAGACTCAAGCCTGTAAGTAGCCTCATCAGTAATAATAAATGAAAATTATGGGCAAAGGCTGAAAATAATGTCAGTAACGAGGTCATAACCAAAGATAATCCCATAATCGTTTTGCGGGACCAGGCATTTGAAAATATCGACAAAATAAACATCGAAACGGCCAGCATCCCGGTGGTAAAAGAAATGGTAAAACTGGCAGTGGCGGGAGTTACGTGATATTGTTCGGAAAAAACACTGATCAGGGTTTGGGGACAGTAGAGGCTGGCAAAAGTGACCAAGCTGCCCAGTAACATGCCGATCAAAGCCCGGCGATAGGCAGGGCTGTTTTTTTCAGTATACACCATAGGAAACATTCCTTTCTTCTTCGTAGCTGTCTATTCAAGTTTACTCCTTGTTAGTTGATAACGTCCAATTTATAATATATATAGAAATGATAACTTTTCGTTATAAGTTTCTTTGAAAGGAGCATCCCAAAAATCCATGGAATGGCAACAACTTGAGTACTTTCGGGTCGTGGCGAAAACCGAACATTTTACAAAGGCAGCGCAAAGTCTCGCCATATCCCAGCCGGCTCTCAGCCGTTCAATCACTCAGTTGGAGGAGGAAATAGGGGTTTTACTTTTTGATCGATTAGGGCGGACGGTACGGCTGAATTCATATGGGGAGGTATTTTTAAAACATGTGGAAAATGCGCTGGGTGAAATTGACCAGGGAATCAAGGCTGTAAGTCAACTGAACAACCCGGCCACAGGTGTGGTGTCGTTATCTTTTTTGGTTTCATTGGGACTCAATGTTCTACCCGAAATGATTGGGAAATTCAGTCCGCTCTATCCGGAAGTTGAATTTCGTCTTTATGAGAACGTTACCCCTTTTATTCAAAAAGATTTAATCAATGGGAAGGTCGATTTATGTTTAACCAGTCCATTTGAAAAGCAGTCCGGTATCTTTTGGCATAAACTACTGGATGAAATGCTTTTTGCTTATCTTCCTGTAAATCATTCTTTGGCTTCACGAGCCAATATTCGCTTGGGAGATTTAAAGGATGATGCGTTTATCGGGTTTAAAAAAAGTTACAACATGCGCACTTTACTGGATAAATTTTGTGGCCAGGCAGGTTTCATTCCGGAGGTTAAATTTGAAGGAGGGGATTTAGCCACCATTGTGGGACTGGTTTCCTCGGGTCTTGGAGTGACTGTGATCCCTAAATTTTCGGGAGTAGATTCCAGCAAAGTGAAATGCCTTCCAATCACCAGTCCGATTTGTCAAAGGGAAATCGGACTTGCTTGGCTTGAGGAAAGGAGACTTTCACCATCGGCAAAATTATTTAGAGACTTTGTGATTCAGGAATTTGAACAGTCGCGGGAACAAAATGAAAAGGCCCCGGAATGACTTCCGGGGCCTTGGTTTACTTCGAAATATTATATTTTCGTTACGTTGGCAGCTTGAGCGCCACGTTCACCTTTCACAATATCGAATTCAACCATTTGGCCTTCTTCTAAGGCTTTGTAACCGTCCATTTGGATAGCGGAAAAATGGACAAAAACATCTTCGCCGCCTTCTCTTTCAATGAAACCGAAACCTTTTTCAGAATTAAACCATTTAACCTTACCTTGCATTCAAAATTCCTCCTACATAAATCCCTGGTTTATTACCACACGGCTCTGAGCGCTCAGAAAACGTATTGGCTTAACCACGTTTGATAAATATAACATATACCCATCCAATTGTCAATCATAAGATATAGGTAGTACTGGTACTATTTTGAAATCTTCTCCACTTGCTGGACTCGCTTTACCAATGAAGTCATTAATTTTTCAGCAATTCCTACAATTTGGTTAAAATTTGCAGCCCGATATTTTGTTCCCAAATTGAATTCATCATTCTTTTTTGTCATGAATGTCGACTCCTTTAGGTTATGGATCATGTAATACTTTTTTCGTCGCTTCCCCAAAAAACTTTAGCGTTTTTTATACCTGAGCTGATGTTATATGAATGACCATTCCAGCTATTCGGTAAGCTGGTCAATGGGCACTTCCATGCGTTGATTGGTATCAAGAGTAGTTATCTCTACATTCTGATCATCGGTAATTTGCTCCAGCCATACCGGAGATTCATGAAAATTCACGGCAATGACTCCGTGAGACTCAATAATTTCCTTCACCCGCTCGTAGTTCAATCGGCTCGATCTCCTTTTTTTGGTTAATGATCTCCTAAATTAGCTTTTTTATACATTTTTATGGAATAGCGGAGCATCCATTTTCATAATTTGAGATGAGCCAAGTTTTAAAAATTTTATAGGGATAGGGGTGTTCATATGATTTTTAAAACCAATCCTACTTCAAAGTGGATCCATGGTTACCCGCTTAAAAAAAAATTAGCAAAAAAAACCTCCCCAAAAGAAGCCAACGTGGCAAATCCACACCATGATCTGGAACGAGAGGAGAAGAATTCAGAGCCATTTTATTTTCATAAGGTCCCAACCGGAATCACGCCACCGGGCGGTAATGAAACCTCGTATCTGGGTCATGATGATTGTGAAAAAATAGAATTTATGATGGATCCGGAGGTCAAAAAAGCGCTTGATAATTATCAGACAGCTATTAATCGCTATAACTATGCCGATCTTTCCGATCCGAGAGTGGAGAATGTTTACTTTTTAGAGAGACAAGTTACATTTATCAATTTACAGCTGGCATTGGCGAAAGCCAGAATGAGAAATGGCAAGGAACCGAGGTTGGATTATACCAATTTTGAGAATTTATTAAAATTAGTGGGGATGGGCGGGAAATAGTGAAGTAGTGGAGCCTGGTATTGGTTAACAGAATTCTTTGTACAAATCAATTTTCGCCTGATCAAAAGAAGCGAAAATTTTTTTTGCGGCATGGGGGTTTTGATAAACTTTCCAATAATGATTAAAAATATAGTTTTTTCCCTTATTCGCTATGAAGCCCAAGACATCGCCAAGGGGGATTCCCAAAAATATTCCGATTTCATGGGGGAATTTTGGGAAAAGCAGTCTTTGGGATAATTGATGTAAACACCCGCTTACATTGGGATTAGCTTTATACCCGCAGTCCGCTAAAAAATTCCGGTTTTTTTGGTTGAAAAGAACTTCTTCCAGCATTTCCTCGTTATAGAACAGGACGAGGGCTTGCTTTCCAGGATAGTGGTAGATTTCTTGATATTCAACTCCCTCATTGAATGAAAAACCAGCGAAAAATGCCTGGATTTGCTTTCTCGAAGAATTACGCCATGATGGATAAAGCCGGTTAAATTCCGTGAAATTGATTAGATTGGCTGGTTTTAGCCTTAGAATAGTCGGTGCAATATGATAAAGAATAATTTTATTTAAAGTATCTTCGATGATGATCATCCTTTGACGGTAAAAATGAGCTTTCGTCTTCGAAATATTTTTTGAATGATGATGGATTAAAATACCCCGACAATCCTCAATATACTCTTTCATAATTGGTACCTTTAAAAAAGCACAAAAGTGGAGCTGTTGGTAGATAGTGCGGGCATGTTATATTACCCAATAAGGAAAGAAAAAATGGATTTTCAAAAGGTGGTAAACATGATTCGCCAATGTGAACCGCAATCAATCAGTGAGGATTTTGAAGAAATTTATCAAATCATTAATGATGCGGCCCAAATATATCGGGAGATTATCCCGGCTGAACATTACCATATTCCTTATATGTCAAAGGATGTATTGGAAGAAGAAATCAAAAGCGGTATCACTTTTTGGGGATATGAGACGGACCAAAGATTGGTGGGGGTCATGGGTATGCAGCCCCGAGAAAATGTGACCTTAATCCGACATGCCTATGTAAAAACGGGCATGCAGCACCGGGGGATTGGCGGTAAGCTTCTCACTCATTTGTATCAGTCAATTTCCGGGCCGGTTTTGATCGGAACATGGGCCGATGCATTTTGGGCCATTCAATTTTACCAAAAATTTGGATTTCATTTGGTAAGCCAAAAGGATACCCTAATGCTTCTAGATCGATACTGGACAGCCCCAAAGTGGCACAAGGAACGTTCGGCCGTATTGGCCGACCCCAAATGGATTGAGCTTGTTGAACAAGAAGTGGGAGGCGGTAATCGAAAATGGCCGGACAAATATTAGGGATAATGGGAAGTCCGCGAAAAAACGGGAATACTCATGTTTTAATGGAAAAGACATTGGAAGGAGCCCGGGAGAAAGGAGCAATTACTGAAACATTATTCTTAGGTGATTTAACAATTCGGGAGTGTACCGGATGCCATGTTTGTTGGATTACCCACGAATGTACCCGAAATGATGACATGATTCCTATTTACCATAAAATCATTGCCAGCGATATCATTATTTTTGGCACCCCTGTATATTGGTATGGGCCAACCGCACTCATCAAGTGTTTTATTGACCGCCTGGCCTATTTTAATGGTGAACCAAACAGAAAAGGAGTCAGGGGTAAAAAAGCGGCAATTATCATCCCTTTTGAAGAAAATAATCCTGAAACTGTCCGGCCCGTGATAGCATTTTTTGAAAAGACATTACAATATTTGGAGATTCAATTAACCGCTCAACTGATTGTGCCGGGAGTGTCCCAAAGAGGGGAAGTTATAAAACAGGAACAAGTTATCAAAGAAGCTTATGAATTAGGCAAAACGATGCTATGAATTGTTTCCCAGCTCTTTATCATAAACTAAAAAAGAATAGTCATAGGGATTTTGCTCATTCCGTTCCCCTTTGGTTTGAGAAATGAGCCGCCATATTTTGGGTTCGATCACCGGAAAGAAGCTATCACCCTCAAATTCCTCATCAATTAGGGTAATATAAAGCCGGTCAGCATAGGGGAAAAATTCTTGATAGGTTTGAGACCCACCGATGATAAAACTATTCTTATCCTTACAAAAAGTCTTGGCTTCATCGATGGAATGAAAGATCAGGCAATTTTGGGGGGTATAATTCCGACTTTTGGTGATCACTATGTTTTCCCGTCCCGGTAACGGTTTACCGAGAGATTCGAAGGTTTTGCGGCCCATGATCACCGGATGTCCCATGGTTGTTTTTTTGAAATAGGCGAGATCCGCAGGGAGCTTCCATGGGAGACGACCGTCTTTTCCAATGACCCGGTTTTTGGATATTGCTGCTATTAAAGAAATCATCGCTTCATCCCCCTGGCAGGAAGACACTTTTAAACCCGGCAACTTTTAAGGCTTACCTTGAATAAAGTACTTTTCCGTGTCTTTGCAGCCTATTTATTTAGCCACAGAGGCACGGAGACATAGAGAAAAACCTTTAAAAATTTCTTTATTGAATGGTAATCAGCTCACTGAAAGGCAACTTCTCTAATGCTCGGCAGAAATCATGCCACTCGGAGAGTTTATGATTCTTTCTGGCGTGGTAAATATGGCGCAGGCTTTCATAATTACTGGTCCAGGTTCGGGTATAATGGAAACTCATCGGCAGATCTTGAATTAACTGCCGCCAGATTTTTTTAGCCCTTTCGGTTTCGTCGTTTTGGGTAAGTTTTTTATAACTGTCGATTAGCTCATTCAAATGGACCAGCAGTTGCTGGCGATAGGGCGTGGGTTGATCCCAGCTAAAATCCTCCATCGTTAACGGCTTAGAAGTCAATTTGTGCATGGTGCTGGTGCTATTGGCAACGGTACCGACTTTATAAGTATCCATTTCTTTCCACCAATAATCCGGCGCGATAATATCCATACTCACCAGGATTTGCCGTATAAATTTGCGGTGGTCGCTTCCGGAGGCAACTAAAGTTAAAGCTAATTTGCGATCATTTTCGCCTAAGGTTACCAATGCACCGCTGGCGCTGTCAAAGACTGTATCGGACCGATGCCAGCTAGCCATGGGATTTCTCATACCCCGGAAGGCCCCTTTGAAATTGAATACTTCGATATTTTCGGTATGTAACATCATAAGCTCCTTTGGTTTTATACAGTTATATCAAGTTGTAGTTAGGTATTTAAAATACTTACCAGCAGTCGCCTTTTTTGGATTTGTAAGCTCTTATAATGAGTTAGGATAGATAAGAAAAAATCCTACAATCATTTTAAACTACTTTACGTTCAGAGGGAAGTACCTTTCAACGTTAGGCGGTTTTTAATTGTAGGATTTTATGATATTCCTATGAATTGAATAGAGGGGGATAAAGTTAATTTATTTCCCCATCAAATATTTGTCGCATTCCTTTGCTGCGCTGATGCCTTCATGGATGGCCCAGACTACCAGACTTTGGCCACGCCGCATATCGCCGGCAGCGAAAACACCTTTAACATTGGTTGTAAATTGGCCATATTCAGCTTTGGCATTGGTACGGCTGTCTTGCTCAACACCGAAGGCCTTCAGCAAGTTCTCCTCCGGGCCGAGGAATCCCATGGCGAGCAAAATCAACTGGGCCGGCCAGACTTTTTCACTTCCCGGAACTTCCTTGGGAACAAAGCGGCCATTGCTGTCTTTTTCCCACTTGACGGCGACAGTATGGACTTCTTTCAATTGACCGTTGTCATCGCCAACTAATTTCTTGGTATTGATACAATAAAGACGAGGATCCGCTCCGAAAATTTCAGCCGCTTCTTCCTGACCATAATCCAGTTTGTAAACCTTCGGCCATTGGGGCCAAGGATTATCGGCAGTTCTCGTTTGGGGAGGCATCGGGACAATTTCAAATTGGGTTAAACTCTTGCAACCGTGACGCAAAGCGGTGGCCACACAATCTGTACCCGTATCGCCGCCTCCGATGACAATAACATCTTTATCCTTGGCGGAAATGTATTTGCCGTCTTGGTGAGCCGAATCCAGCAAACTCTTGGTATTAGCCGTTAAAAAGTCCATTGCGAAATGAACGCCTTTCAATCCTCTGCCTTCAATAGCCAAGTCGCGAGGTTTGGTAGCTCCACCGCATAGAACCACAGCATCGAATTCTTTCAGTAATTTCCCGGCCTCATAATCTTTTCCGACCTCGGTTTTGGTGATAAAGGTGACTCCCTCGGCGGTCATGAGGTCAACCCGCCTCTGGACAATTTTCTTATCCAACTTCATGTTGGGAATTCCATACATCAAGAGGCCGCCGAGCCGGTCGGCTCTTTCAAATACGGTCACCGTATGTCCGGCTTTGTTAAGCATATTCCCGCAGGCAAGTCCCGAAGGGCCGGAACCGATTACCGCCACTTTTTTCCCGGTACGCTTTGCAGGGGGGGCCGGGACAATCCAGCCTTCTTCAAAAGCTTTATCAATGATGGAGCATTCATTGGTTTTAATGGTTACTGCCGGTTCATGCATTCCCAAAGTACATGAACCCTCGCAAGGGGCCGGACAAACCCGGCCGGTAAACTCGGGAAAGCAATTCGTCTGTTCCAAACGTTTCACAGCTTCTTGCCATAAACCGCGGAAAACTAAATCATTCCATTCCGGAATTAAATTATTCAGTGGACAGCCGGAAGCCATACCATTGATTAAAAGCCCGCTATGACAGAATGGAACACCGCAGTCCATACAACGGGCCCCTTGTATCTGTTGTTGTTCTTCCGGGAAATGCTCATGAAATTCATTCCAATCTTTGAGCCGTTCCTTGGGGGGGCGATCAGACGGCAATTCCCGTTTGTATTCTAAAAATCCGGTTGGCTTACCCATTATAAGTCCTCCACAAACATTAAATAAAATGAATTCGTCACTCTATCGTTAATTACCGCTAACTCTCTTTAAGTCGCTCTTATTGGCTTCAAAAGCGGCCATAAACACTTCTTCTTTACTTAAACCGCTCTTTTCCAGCGATTTCATTGTTTCCAAGACCCGTTTATAATCCCGTGGGATGACTCTGATAAATTTCCGGAGGTAAGCGTCCCAGTTCTCAAGGATTTGTTTACCCCGGGTACTGCCGGTATATTTAGCGTGAGATTCAATCATCTGTTTTAATTCGGCAATTTCTTCTTCATCGGATAGGGTTTCCAAATCAACCATCTCGAAGTTGCAACGTTCTTTAAAATCGCCGTCTTCATCGATAATATAGGCAATACCGCCGGACATTCCGGCTGCAAAATTGCGTCCGGTAGAACCCAGGACTACGACACGGCCTCCGGTCATATATTCGCACCCATGGTCGCCGACTGATTCGACGACGGCTTTCATACCACTGTTTCTTACGCAAAAACGCTCGCCGGCAACACCATTAATATAAGCTTCACCGCTGGTTGCTCCGTAAAAAGCGACATTGCCAATGATAATATTGTTTTCCGGATTAAAGGTCGATTTTGCCGGGGGATAAACGATAATTTTCCCGCCGGAAAGACCTTTGCCAAGGTAGTCATTGGCATCACCTTCCAAGGTCAATGTAATACCCCGGGGGACGAAAGCTCCGAAACTTTGTCCGGCTGAACCTTGGAAATGAAGTTTGATAGTGTCCTCCGGTAATCCTTTGGCACCGTATTTACGGGTAACTTCGCTACCGAGAATGGTGCCTACAACCCGGTTGGTATTGCGGATCGGTAAAATCGCCTGAACCTGTTTGCCACTTGAGAGCGCAGGTTCACAAATTTTTAAAAGGTGTTGGTTGTCAAGTGCCATGTCAAGGCCATGATTCTGGCTGATTTGACAATAATGACCGACTTCGGGCCCGACTTTGGGTTGATAAAGAATGCTGGAGAAATCGAGATCCTTTGTCTTCCAATGTTCAAGCGCTTTGGCAGGTTCCAGTTTATCGGTGCGTCCAATCATTTCATTGATGGTTTTAAAACCTAGTTCCGCCATGAGTTCTCGCAATTCTTGGGCTATAAAGTGCATCAGATTGACAATATGAGCCGGATCGCCACAGAACTTTTTGCGGAGTTCGGGATTTTGCGTGGCAATACCGACAGGACAGGTATCCAGATTGCACACTCTCATCATGACGCAACCCAAAGCGACCAAAGGCATTGTTGCAAAACCATATTCTTCAGCACCTAACAACGCGGCAATCGCAACATCTCTACCGGTCATGAGCTTGCCGTCGGTTTCCAGTACCACCCGGCTTCTTAGATTGTTCAGTAACAAAGTCTGGTGAGTTTCCGCCAGTCCCAGTTCCCAAGGAAGCCCGGCATGTTTAATGCTGGAGCGGGGTGAGGCACCGGTTCCGCCGTCATAGCCGCTGATTAAAATTAAATCGGCCCGTCCTTTGGCCACGCCGGCGGCAATCGTCCCGACTCCGACTTCCGAAACCAGTTTTACACTGATTCGGGCTTGTTGATTGGCATTCTTTAAATCATGGATTAACTCCGCCAAATCCTCAATGGAATAAATATCATGATGAGGAGGAGGAGAGATCAGGCCCACACCCGGAGTGGAGTGCCGCACGGTTGCTACCCATGGATATACTTTCCTGCCTGGTAACTGACCGCCTTCACCGGGTTTGGCCCCTTGCGCCATTTTGATTTGAATTTCCTTGGCGTTCACCAAATATTCACTGGTAACGCCGAATCTTCCGGAGGCAACTTGCTTAATTGCGCTGCATTTGGAATCACCGTTGACAGCGGTAACAAAGCGGGAGGGATCTTCACCGCCCTCACCGGTATTACTCTTACCGCCAATCCGGTTCATGGCGACAGCCAACGCTTCATGTGCCTCTTGACTGATAGAACCGTAAGACATGGCTCCGGTCTTAAAGCGCTTGCAAATCGATTCCACCGATTCAACCTCATCGATGGAAACCGTCTTAGCGGTTGTTTTAAAACCGAGCAGCCCCCTCAAGGTATAATGCTTTTGGGTTTGATCGTCGATCAGGTTCGAATATTCCTTGAATAGTTGATAATCATTATTGCGGCATGCTTGCTGCAATTTATGAATGGTTTCCGGATTGTACAAATGACTCTCGCCGTTTCGACGCCATTGATAGTAGCCGCCGGTTTCCAAAACTTTTTCTTTGACGCCGTGGTCGCTAAAGGCATTTTGATGGCGGATCTGAGCTTCACGGGCAATGATATCAAGATCAATCCCGCCGATTCGCGACGGTGTCCAAGTAAAGTAACGGTCGATGACGGATTGGTGTAATCCGATGGCTTCGAAAATTTGAGCGCCTTGATAACTTTGAATTGTGGAAATACCCATTTTTGAAAGGGTTTTCACAATACCTTTGACAACAGCTTTGGTATAGTTATGCTCGGCTTTATGGCCGTCTATGTTGACCAATAGCTTTTTAGCAACCAGATCTTTAATGGATTCATAGGCTAAATAAGGATTAATTGCCGAAGCCCCATAGCCGAGTAATAAAGCAAAATGGTGCACTTCTCTGGGTTCGGCGGACTCGATCACCAGGCTGACTTGAGTACGCACTTGTTCCCGGATCAAATGGTGATGCAAACCGGATACCGCGAGCAAAGCTGGAATTGCCGCCATTTGGCCGTTGATTCCGCGATCGGAAAGAATAATAATATTGGCCCCGGTTTTAATTTTTTGACTTGCCTCCGCGCAAAGGGAATCCATTGCCTGTTTTAATCCCGCGCCGCCTTCTGAAACTTTAAACAGGATCGGAAGAGTGACCGCCTTAAAGCTCGGCTGATCCAAACAGGCTATTTTTGCCAATTCGTCATTGGATAGAATCGGAACCTTCAATTTCAATTGCCGGCAGCTTTGGGGCTGCGGATCGAGTATATTGCCTTCCGACCCCAGGAATGTTTCCGTTCCGGTCACAATTTCCTCACGAATTGCATCGATAGGGGGATTGGTAACCTGGGCAAATAATTGTTTAAAATAATTATACAATAACTGCGGCTTGTCTGATAAAACCGCCAGCGGTGTATCGATACCCATTGCGCCGGTTGGTTCCACCATATCCCTGGCCATTGGCGCCAATACCAACCGTAGATCCTCATAGGTATATCCAAACGCTTTTTGCCGCTCCAAAAGAGTCTCCGGATCATCGGCCGGGACTTTGGAAGCGGGAGGTAACTCTTCCAGTTTCACCAGGTATTGATCCAACCATTCTTGATAGGGATGTTTGACTGCCAGATTGTGCTTAAGTTCTTTATCGGAAATGATTTTTCCGGCCTCGGTATCGATGAGCAGCATTCGACCTGGTTGCAATCGCCCTTTTTCCACGATTTGTTCAGGCGGTAGGTCAATAACGCCAACTTCCGAAGCCATAACCACCAAACCATCTTTGGTAATGTAATAACGGGAAGGTCTGAGACCATTCCGGTCAAGCACCGCCCCGACAATTTTGCCATCGGAAAAAGCCATGGCCGCCGGGCCATCCCATGGTTCCATTAAGCAACTATGATATTCATAAAAAGCCTTTTTCTCTGCGGGCATATGTTCATGTTTCGACCAAGGTTCCGGTACCATCATCATCATGGCGTGAGGAAGGGAACGACCGGCCAAGGTGAGAAATTCCAAACATTCATCGAATATGGCCGAGTCGCTGCCGTCGGAATTAACCACCGGCAACACTTTTGAAATATCGTCGCCGAAGTTTTTCGATTCGAACATCGATTCCCGGGCATGCATCCAGTTGACATTACCGCGCAAGGTATTAATCTCACCGTTATGAATGATAAAACGGTTTGGATGAGCCCTTTCCCAACTGGGGAAGGTATTGGTGCTAAAGCGGGAATGGACCAGTGCCAACGCCGATTCCATACTGGGATCGCTTAAATCAGGGTAATATTCGATAAGTTGTTCCGGAATTAACATGCCCTTATACACAATGGTACGGGCGGAAAGTGAGGCGACATAGAAGGAATCATAACCGGGAATTCCGGAATACCGGATAGCTTTTTCGGATTGCTTGCGGATAAGATATAACTTGCGTTCGAAGGCCAGTTCGTCTTGGATGTCGGGACTTCGACCGATAATGATTTGACGCATAAAGGGTTGACATGATTTGGCCGAATTGCCAAGGGAAGAATCGCAGGTTGGAACGGTCCGCCATCCCAATAAATTTTGGCCTTCCTTCGAAACGATTTCGGCAAAGATCTTTTCACATTGCTGTCGAAGGGTGGAATCCGCCGGTAAAAAAATCATTCCAACCGCATATTCGCCAGGGTTCGGAATGACCATTCCAAGCTTTGAAAATTCATTTTTTATGAACTGATGAGGAATTTGAAGTAAAATTCCGGCGCCGTCTCCGCTGTTGGGTTCAGCACCGCGGGCTCCTCGATGGTCCAAATTCGTTAGAACCGTTAAACCTTGCCGAATAATTTCATGGGATTGCATCCCCTTAATGTTAACAACCAAACCAATACCACAAGCATCATGTTCGTAGCTTGGATTATAGAGGCCTTGTTTTTGGGGGACTGAGTCTTTTTGTGTCATATTGCTTCAACCTTTCCAGAGATAGATCGAATGAATCGAATGGATAATATTCCATTAAAGTGAATGGCGTATCATATTCTTATAAATTATATAACCCCCATTCCGTGAATGTCAACGATTTTTAGAATGAATACAATATTCCTGTAAATAAATTAAAGGAATTTTACATGAAACGGAAATACGCCTAAATTATTGGATTATTTGGAATTAAAATGATATCGGGCTGATTGTTAAATTCTGTAATGGCATATCCCGTTAAAAGGAAGGGGTTGCAGAAAACCGGTATAAATATTCATTACAGTATCACGGAGACTGTTGGTGTTAGATTTCTGTTTCTAAAGCAACATACTTGACACCAACCTTCCGAAAGTTTAAAATTTTAACTAGGAAAAGACAGTTTTATTAAGCCACTCTAAATTTTGGTTTGTCTTGGAAGTCCCTAATTCGCTTTATCCCTCGAAAATCTTGTTTTTGAAAATTCTCTTTCATTAGTATATAAGGAAGTTTCCGTGACCCTATATATTTTAATAGTTTATTAAAGGAGGCAAATCATGATGCCTGCCACCAAACAGAGAGAAATAAGAGTCCAAACAGTCGAACGTTCTCTAAAGCTTTTGGAGGTTTTAGCGGAGCAAAGTACTCCTCTTACCTTGACCCGTATTGGTCAACTTTCGAATTTAAATTTAAGTAGCGCCTACCGAATACTCAATACGCTTTGCCGAAGCGGTTTTGTAGAGCGTGAAAAAACTACCGGACATTACCAGTTAGGCCTCAAGGCTTTTTTGATAGGGAACGCCGTGTTGCAACGAATGAACATCCGGGAAGTGGCATTGCCTTATTTAAGCCGGTTTGTTGAAAATACCAATGAAACGATTTATCTGGCGATATTATCTCATCAAAATGTAATTTACCGATGAACGAAGAAGCACGGGGCTGATTCAAATCGGGATTCAAACCGGCATACAATTTCCGGCTTGCCGGACAAGCGCCGGGAAAGTTTTATTGGTTAACCTTTCGCAGCAAGAACAAACTTTCATCATTAACCAATCCATCCAGGAACATTGGATGGACGATTTACAAAGCTTTCAAAACGAACTCGATAGCATACGAATCAAAGGGCACTTTGATGGGGTTATCTGCCTGAAGGAATCGATCCGGGAAATCAGTGTTCCCCTTTATAGTTATTTAGGTAAATGTGTTGGGGCAATCAGTATCTTTCTTCAGGTCGGTTATTCCCTAAAAAATGAGCAAGAGTGTTTGTTGTTGGACGAAATCAAGGTAACGGCATCCAATATTTCGTTGGCCATGGGGTATCACCAAGCCGCCTCAAATTAGCATCAATCTATCGAAACCTCGATTGTAAAGCCCAGTTGTCTGATATAATCCATT
The DNA here is from genome assembly GCA_023426245.1 of Bacillota bacterium. Classification (GTDB taxonomy): domain Bacteria; phylum Bacillota; class UBA4882; order UBA8346; family UBA8346; genus UBA8346. The sequence continues at coordinate 164,935 of JAFABB010000002.1, read as the reverse complement.
TCACGGTTGACGAAATTTTTGGAAAGCCGGAGTTGAGAAAATGCCGGATTGCCAAATTCCATCCGCAGTATGCAATGGTCCAAAACCATTACTTCGAAACCTTCCCCTGCCAGTTCGGCCGCTGCCGTCAAACGGCCCGGAACCACGGCGATAGTTGCGTCTTAAAGCCGTTTTTCGAATACTCTCATCTTGGGTTAAAAAATTCGTTTTGCCATAAATCTGAAATAAAAAAAGGAAGATAAAGACGACGGACGAAATTATAATGAAGTCATGAGGATCCGGAGTGTGATATTTTGAAGATTGCAGTTTTGGCCATACCCGGTGAAAATGAGAACCGGCGGGTACGGGAGAATTTCCGTTATTTACCTTTCGCAGATGCGGACCTGCTATTTTTGTTTGGGAATCGGGAGATGATAACGCTACAACCTTTTTTCCACCGGGATGGTTGGAAACATTGGGCCCAGTCACGGCCCGGAATTGGACAGGACCGGATGGTGATTACCAGTCGCAGTCAAATCGTTATTTCCGGGGAGACCGCACCTGCCGAACAGCCGGATAACGGGGTGAAGATTTATCTTCCCGGATATGATATGAGGATTTCCGGAATTGATTTTCCAAAATCCCAGGATATTGGAGTTTCTGATTTGTCCTTCCAAAAAATACTGAAAAGTTTTGAGATGCAAAAAGGTATCCGGGCTGTCATCATGGGAAGCCTGAAAATTCATGCCGCAAATCTCAATGCCAGTTTGGATTATAAACATTATCTTCAAGAAATCGCATCCCTTGGTTGGTCTGATGCCTGGAAAACACTTCATCCCATGACCTATGAGCGTATCTGGTACGGCAGTATAGGGCAACCCATCCATTTGAATTTAGTTTTTTTATCCCCGTTATTGCGAGAGTCTTTGATAGCGGCTTATCATTGTCAATCCTTTTCAGATGACAGGCAAGCCACAAAGGATTCCAGAGCCCTCCTTGTGGAACTGGCCTGATTCATTCTTGCGTACAAAATATCTCATCGCTGGATAAAAAATGAATAATCACTCCGGAACTGATGGATAATAACATCGGAGGTGATGGGATGAATCGTATAAAATGCAGTGTTGCTTCGTGTAAGTATAACGATGATGCCAATGAATGTCAGGCCGATGAAATTAAAGTAAAAAATAATTTCGGAGCAACTGACAATATGGAGATTGGTTCATTGGAAGGTGATACCGGCGCCCGGACATCAGTGGAAACTTGCTGTGAAACCTTTGCTCCGAAAAAAAGTATTTCCAAATAACCTGAAACTATTATGGCGCCACGCGCACCAACAGTCAGGTGAATCGTTTCGATGAAAACAGCTTGTGCTAAAGAGGAAACGCGACCGCGCGTGCACGCAAATTTGGCACAAGCCTTTTTATGTTTTTAAATTTCCCGGGAGGATATTCTAATCCCTATCGATAATATATTTATTAGGACTTTTAAAATTCCCTTAACCAAAAACATCGAATTCAAAAAGGAGATGGTCTAAATGGTAGTAACGGTAAATGGCAAAAACATAGAAGTAACGGATGCATTAAGAGAATATGCCGAAAAAAAAGTCTCCAAAATCGCTAAATTTTTTGAAAAAAGTCCCCGCGGAGCCCAAGTAACATTGAGTACGGAACGAGGCAAACATATTGTTGAAATTACCATTCAGGTTGACGGTCTGCTTCTTCGAGGTGAAGAAAAAACCGCTGATATGTATGGGTCGATTGATGGAGCGATTGATAAGATCGAACGTCAAATCCGGAAATATAAAACCAGGATTAACCGTAAATTCCGTGAAGATAACCAAATCGTGGCCAATTTGGCTCCTGCGCCTCAGGAAGAAGCCGGTGAACTTCAAATCAAACGGACCAAGCGTTTTGCGATGAAGCCCATGACCGTTGAAGAAGCGGTCATGCAAATGGACTTGTTAGCTCATGATTTTTACGTTTTTACCAATGGTGAAACCGATCAGGTCAATGTGGTGTATAAAAGGAAAGACGGCCATTACGGATTAATAGAACCGGAGTATTGAGGGAGCGGAAAGGGGCCTGATACATTTCAAGCCCCTTTTAGTTTCATGATTTCCTGGACAATCCGGTTGCTGATTTGTTCGTAGAGGTCCTTTTTATCGACGCCCGGTTCTTCGGTAAATTGAATGGGGGTTCCAAAGATGACTCTGACCCTTTTAAAACTCCGGAAAATTCTATTGCTATTGATGATAACGGCCGGGATGACGGGAACGCCGGTTTTCAAGGCCAGCATAGCGGCTCCGTGCTGAGGTTTCAGCATTTGTTCGGGATGGACGGTATTTCTTCGCCCTTCGATAAAAATGCCCATCAAATGTTGCTCTCCTAAAATTTCCAAGGATTTACTGATGGCTTCCCGGTCGCCGCGGCCCCGTTTGATGGGCACGACCCCCCAGGATTTTATTAAAAGGCCGACGAGAGGGATTTTAATCAGTTCCTCTTTAGCAATAAACTTAACTTGGCGCTTAAGATCCCCCCCTAACACCATGGGGTCCCAATTGCTGATATGGTTGGCTACAATCAGGGCAGGACCGCTTTGGGGGATATTTTCCTTGCCGGTGGCTTTTAGGCCCGCAAATAGCTTCAAAAAACCCCGGAACAAAAGTTTAAATATAGTATATAACACAGGGATGCTCCTTTATTATTTTTAAGTCTATTTATTATTCTTCATTTTTGTAAAGTTACCTGTTGGCAGAATGTAAATTCTTATTTCTGGTTTTCATATTAAGCGAAAGGAATGAACGGATATGGTGTATGATATCGCTATCATCGGAGGAGGACCGGCGGGACTCGCGGCAGCCGTCAATGCCAGACGGAGAAATAAAGATGCGCTTTTGGTATCGAAAGAAACCATGAGTTCAAAATTGATCCAGGCCGAACAGATTGAAAATTATCTGGGGATCCCCCAAATATCGGGTTCGGAACTGATTGGCCGGATGAGAGAGCATGCCCAGGCCGAAGGGGTGGTCAGTATCAAAGACGAGGTCCAAAACATCTATCAGGAAGAGCGGATCTTTTCTTTAATTGGCCGTGAAAATGCCCTTCAAGCCAAATCGGTGATTTTGGCCCCCGGTATTTCCACAGTTGCTGAGATTGCCGGTGAAGCGGAGTTTGTGGGACGGGGAGTCAGTTATTGCGCCACTTGCGACGGGATGTTTTTTAAGGGAAAAGCCGTGGCCATGATTGGGTATATTCCGGAAGCCGAATCCGAAGCGGCATTTTTATCCGAGATTTGTTCGGAAGTCTATTATTTTCCGCAATATCGTTTAGCCACCGAACTTAGCCCCAAAGTAAAGGTGGTCCAGGGGAAACCTCAGAAAATCTCGGGAGCGGACAAGGTGGAACTTTTAAAAACTTCCGCCGGGGAATTCGAGGTGAGCGGGATTTTCATCGAGAGGGCGGGCCGGCCTGCCAGCGAGCTTTTGGATGGTTTACATATTGAAAATGGTTTTATCCGGGTTGATTTTACCCAGGCCACCAACTTGCCGGGAGTATTTGCGGCTGGTGATTGTACAGGCAGGCCCTGGCAGATCAGCCGCGCTGTCGGTCAGGGGCAAGTAGCGGCCTTAAGCGCAGTTCATTATTTAAACCAGGATTAGACCAGGATTGTTCAGGATTAAACGGATTAGACCAGGGTTAAACAGATTAAACAGATTAAACAGATTGAACAGATTGAACTGATTAAACGGATTGAATTCCGGCAAGTTAATGGGATATGAATCTTTAAAGGCAAGTGGCTTGCCGGATTCAGTTGAAAATTGGTTATGGGGTTATCCCTTCCGGGCTTTTCAAATAAAAGACGAGATTTCAGAACTTTATCGTCTTGCTTATACCACCTTTTTTGAAAAAAGTGTATCGATTTTGTCCCGGGAACTCCAAATGCTTATATGGCAATTGTTTGCTGACTTAGATATAAGAAAATACCATCTTTAGCTGGTAAATTAAATTTAGCACCAGGTAATAATCTTGAAAAACTGTTTTGTCGCATAGGTTTGATGAACCGCAGAACTCTTGGAGATTATAAAACCGGCTTTTTATTTTGACACCCTCATGCCCCTCCTACCCCTCTTGATTATAAATTGTCTACCAGATGTTTTATCAGCTCAAAATGATTTTGAAAATTTTGTGGAGTTATATATAAAAATGCCTAAATGAAGTTAACGGAGACAGGATTTACGGGATTTACAGGATTAAGACCTGGTAAAATTGGGCTGAAAAAACAGATAATTCATAGGGTCTTAAAAAATCCTGTGAATCCATAAAATCCTGTGAATCCCGTTTCAGTTCTTTTCGTTAGGCCGCGGTATAGTTTAACCATGCGTGGTCAGGCAAAATATTTATTATTTCATCCTATATTGAAGTTTTTTGCCTTTTTTAGAGGGGAAAGAGGGGCATGAGGTCCAAGAGGTCCAAAAAATAAATAGAAATGAAAAGGATTGGTTTTTACAGATAACGGTAAGGTTTGGAGATTGGAGAAACGAAATCATCCAAGAGAGAAATGGAAAAAATGTTTGATGAAATGAAATCACCCAAGGGAGAAATGAAAAAAATGTTTGGAGAAACGAAATCACCCAAGGGAGAAATGAAAAAAATGTTTGGAGAAATGAAATCACCCAAGGGAGAAATGGAAAAAATGTTTAAAGTTTCTTTCCGCCATTTCGATTTTAGAGTGGGTAATCGAAGTGGAAGGGGCGGAGATCGGTAGCGGCGAGCACATCGGGCTGCCCAAAGATGAGAAAACCCCGGAAAGATGTCGAATAAAAATGTGTGAATCTTCTATCCCATTTTTACAGGCTGTCACTATGTTGGTGTATCTTTTTGGGGAGTAAGAAAACAAACGGTATCGTTGCGATTAAAATACCGACAGCAGACCAAATGGCATATCTTAAGCCCATAGCAAATCCGTTGATTTCGAAGGAACTTCCAATCGAATTGAAAAAAATCGTACCGACAATAGCAATACCGATACTATTGCCAACTTGCTGCATCATGTTTAAAATACCGGAAGCCGAACCGGCATCCTGCCCAGGAACCTCAGAAATACTAAAATCGATAAGAGGCGCTACAACCATACCCATGCCCGCACCAGCGGTAAGAAGTACCGGAAGCAGCTGCCAATTGCTCAGGGATGCACCAGCTCCGTGCATCACGAATTCGACACCTGCAAGTCCAAACGCGATTAAGATCAAACCGACTACAACGACCTTGCGGCCATGTTTCGGCGCCAATTTCGTTACCGAAAACCCCGTCATTGCAGGGACCATAACCGAAAATGGCAATGCGGCCAAGGCTGCGCGCAAAGGCGTAAAATGTAATCCCATTTGTAGGTAAAACGTAAAGACGAGAAAATAGCCGCTCATGGCAATCATAATAAAGGTAGATACTGACACCCCTCCAATAAAGCTCTTAAACTGGAAAAGATTCAGTGCGATTAATGGAGATTGATTTAGTTTGGTTCGGTGCTTCTCATAGGCAATAAAAAGGATACCAACGATGATTGAAGCTACTATTGAAATATATGTCCAAACAGGCCAACCCAGGCTATTCCCCTGTATCAGCGGATATAGCAGCATGATAAGGGAAGCCGTTGCCATAAACATACCCGGTATATCCACCCGTAACGGGTTTATCGATTTTGATTCCGTGAGAAGGAGCGCAGCGGCGATAAAAATGAAAACTTCGACCGGAATATTCATGAGGAATATCGTACGCCAACCGAGCCCGAAAAGATCAAGCTTGATCAGGAATGCCGCTAGCATCGGCCCGCCAACGGTTGCAAATGCGCTGACTCCGCCATAGGCGCCAAGCGCCCCGGCACGTTCTTTCGGTGCAAATAAAACCTGGATATAAGAAAGTACCTGTGGAATCATAATCGCCGCCATGATTCCCTGCATTGCTCTGGAAAAAATCAAAATATCAATTGTGGCAGCCAGACCTGAAAAAGCAGAGAAGATCGTAAACCCTGCTATGCCTAGCATGAACATTTTTTTACGCCCTAAAATATCCCCCAGCCGCCCGCCGGTAATGATAATCAGTGCCATTCCAAGGATATATGCATTGACTGTCCATTCAACTGCCGATGAGCTAGCCTGTAAATCACTTTGAATCGAGGGTATGGCGATGTTGATGATCATGGTATCCAAGATGTCCATAAAAGCCCCGAACAGAAGGATGACTAAGGTAAATGGATTGCGTTTACTGTTCAATTTTTCTTCCTGTATCATTGGTTCCTCTTCCCCTTGATTGTCTTAACTACGGGCGGTAATTGCGTATTGGAATTTTATTCAATTCGTGACCCTGCTGCAACCTTTCATTAGGATTGAATAAGTCTGACTCCTAAATCAAAAGCTTTTTGCAAATCCGCAGCCGATATTTTTTCGACCCGATGCGCTTTTTCTTCTTTATCCGGCATCCGATAAACGTACTTTGAATAATCGTCAAAAAGAATGGTATCAGTCAAAGTTAGTAGTTCACAACTACCCAATGTATGGCCCATCATTTCCGAAAAACTAACTAAAGTATCCTTGAACCCTCTTTTAACATAAATTTCATCATTCACATTCATCGTTGCAATCAAAGCTGTTTTAAAGTTTTTGGGTTTAGGACCTGTACCCGTACCGCCATAATCAAGATATTGAAAAAGCAACCTATCCGTAAATGAACGCATTTGACCGGATAGATTTCCATAATAAATAGGCGAACCAAGAACAATTCCATCGGATTGTTCAATACGTTCCAATAAGGGCTTAAGTTCATCATTTACCATACAATGTCCAAAAGACTTACTATTTTTCAATTTACAAGCATAACAACTGACACAGTCTTGGTAGGTTAAGTCAAAAAGATTTACAAATTCAGTTTCAATACCGGCACCTACTGATTTTGCGCCTTCAATAACTTGGTGTAACATTGTTGCGGTATTGCCATGTTTTCTTGCACTACCACATACAGCGATGAGTTTCATAAATTATTCACTTCTTTCGATCATGGAGTTAAAATAATTTGTCAGCCAATCTTATATTTGCAATATCCTTATGATTGAGGGAATCATGAATCCTGGCATCATTCCGCAATCAACGATGAACCGATGTTTTTCAAAACAACGTGCAGTTCTTCCCTTTCATGCGCCGGTCCATTTCGTAAACCGGTAACGACAGGCACCTCTTTCACATCAAATTCCAGCAAATCAAACATGTGTTTCGTATAATCAATATATGGCTGAAACAGGCCGGGATCGGGGTTGCCCTGATTAAACGTAAGAATCAGCTTTTTTTGGGCGGCATTTTCTTCTTTGAAATACGGGGAGTATCGTGGAGAAAATCGTGCAAACATCCTGTCGACGAATATCTTCGCCTGAGCAGTCATCTGCATCATGTAAATCGGCGAGCCGAAAACAATGACACCCGCACGATCAATCGCCTCATTAAGTTTCTGCATGTCGTCTTCGATAACACAACCCTGATCGCCCTTGTGACAGCCCCAGCAACCCCGGCACGGTTTGATATCAAGATCGCTGATATACCAGACCTGAGTTTCGGCGCCCTGTTCTTTCGCACCTTCGAGTATTTTATTGACTATCCAGGCGGTATTGCCTTCTCTCCTTGGACTTGCGATAATTCCGATAATATTCATGATTTTTCCTCCTGGCAGGTCTGCTCTGTTAGTAGTTTGTTCTGTACATCGTGTATTCATATAAATGATTCACCTCAAAATCATAATTTTATTTCCTCGGCAACAAAATAATCATAACAGTTTATTGTTTCCTTGTCAATAAAAAAGAAAAGGACTGCATCATCCGCTGTGTTTCAGCGTTTTGATACAGCCCCCTAGGAGAGTGAGAGGATGAAACCCTAATTTTGTCCCAAAATAATTAAACAACTCCTTAAGAAGAGTTGTTGCCCATACATATACGCGATTTCACTATATTGGCCAATTTTTTGGCGAAAGGAATTTATCACACCTCATCTATGGATACAACCCCGTTATTCAAAATCATCCCGATTGGTTATATCTAAACCTTGCTTCTTTATTTCCGCATCCAAATGCCTATTATACATTTCCACGAAACGAAGCATGATATCATAATGTTCCACGGGTACCTGCTCAAATACGGCTTTATCTCGCTCCCAAAACTCTTGGTGCAGTTTCTCATGGACCTTGAAAATGACTTTCCCTTGTGAGGTTAAGCGAAAATAAATTTCCTTCTTGTTATCCGGCTTCTGGTAGCTTTCAATAAGGCCTTTTTTAATGAGTTTCTTCGTTAGTTTACTGATGGCGCCCAAAGTCATATATAAGGACTCCGCAAGTTTGGTCACGTTGGAATCCACATTGCTTCCAACGTATTCGATGCAATGGATTTCCGAAGACTTATAAGACTTATAAGGCTTAAAATCCTCAATTCGTTCTTTTATTTTAACACGATTCAGCGAATTCATCTTGTTATATAAGTCCCTGAAACCTATCATGACCTGCTCTTCTTTGTTCATAGCCTGTCCTCCCACTCGGTGGTGCATTAACAATAATTATAATAAACTTTTGTTTCTCTTTCAACAATGTTAAAGGAATTGTTTCATTAAGGGAAATAGGCCAAGGCTGCAATTTTGCTCCTTTTGGCCGTAGGGAAGAACTCCTATGTCCATTTCGGCGAGGGTATTGTGTAGAAAATTAAAAAGGTGAAGCCATATTCAATGAACTTCACCTCTGTAAATAAAATTTGGTAGTAATCACTCAATGCCACTCCGTTTTATAAGAACCAAATTGCCGAATCAGGTAAGCCACAATGAATCCGAATAAAAACAAGTTAAACGGGATCATAAATTGGTCTGCCGGTCTAGTGGACGTCTCTTTTGCTAAATCAAGCATCTGTGAAATTAGGCCGGTTGTTGTTAACCAAGCAATCGCTCCAACGCCCAGTCCTTTTAGCCACCAAAAATCTTTTCCGGTAAATTTTAAAATATAAGCAATGAATACTCCCCAGAGAGAACAGTTGCAAGTTTGGCCTACGAGTCCTACCATAACCCCCCAAAGAGTATGCGTGTAATTACGGGAAAGCAGTTCAGCAAAGGGTTCCCACCCGGGAGTTATCGTAAAACCAAGGGTTAAGAAAATAAAGTTGACTATCGAAATCTGAATAGAACCAATGATGCCGGCCAGCGCGCCAAGGGCTATAGTATCCTTGATCTTCGAGTTGAAATTCATTTTGTTCCTCCTTAAGAACTTAGTGAATACCATAAAAAGTATTTCCATAGTTTATTATTTCATGATTTTTCTCTTTGTATTTTTTCCTTTACGGTTTCATTCCCAATATCCCCCTATTGAACTGGCCTTTAAATATTTGTAATATTATTTCGTTACTATGTCATATTCTCTCTCGGATGGGGGTGATACGTTGAATAAAACAGGTTTCGCGAACCAAGATCGGATTGATAGTATCTCACAGCTGCAGATTCCAACATTACCGCCTGCTTGGGCTTCCCAAGCCGTATTCTATCAGATATTCCCGGAACGTTTTTATAACGGTGACCCTGCCAATGACCCGGCCAACAAACAATCCTGGGACGATGAGCCTTCCTGTTTCAACTTTTTTGGAGGCGATTTACAAGGGATCATTGCCAAGATTCCCTATTTGCAACAATTGGGTGTTACTTCATTGTATTTGAATCCGATTTTCGATTCACCATCCAACCATAAATATGATACAAGGGATTATTTAAGCATTTCTCCTGAATTCGGCGATGTTTGGACTTTTAAGAGTTTGGTTGAACAATTGCACCGGGCGGGAATCCGGGTTATCATTGACGGTGTATTTAATCATACCGGCGATAATTTTTGGGCTTTCCGGGATATTTTGAAACATGGCGCCTGCTCACGATTTAAAGATTGGTATCATTGCAAAGAGTTTCCGATTCGCCAAAATCCGCCCAATTACGAATGCTGGTGGAATTTCGGGTCTTTACCGAAACTAAATCACCAAAATCCGGAAGTCGTCCATTATCTGTTGAAAGTAGTGGCATTTTGGACCAGTCTCGGGATTGACGGCTGGCGGCTTGATGTTCCCAATGAAGTCCACATGGATTTTTGGCGGATTTTTAGAAAATTAGTCAAATCAATTAATCCCGAAGCTTTTATTGTAGGGGAGATTTGGGATCAACCTTTTGATTGGCTCAGAGGAGATACTTGCGACGCAGTGATGAATTACCGGTGGCGTGATGCGGTGATTCGCTATTTTGCACAAGGACAATTATCTGCAGAACAGTTTCGGATGGAATTATCCTATAACCGATCGAATTTACCATGGGAATATATTATCAGCGCCTATAATTTATTAAGCAGTCACGATACACCCCGATTTTTAACTTTATGTGGTGAAGACAAGAAGAAATACCTGGCCGCAATGGCATTCCAGTTTTCTTACCCCGGAATTCCGGCGTTATATTATGGGGATGAAATTGGAATGACGGGCGGTAAAGATCCGGAGTGCCGAAAAACAATGAAATGGTCTGAAAATGAACAGGATCGATCGTTACTCAAAGGAACGGAAGAATTGGTTCAAATGCGTAAACAGTATCAATCGCTACAAAGCGGCTCTTATCATGATTTGTATTTGGGAGAAGGCGTTTTTGGGTTTGTCCGCAGCGGAAAAAAAGAACAAATTTTGGCTTGTTTCAACATGAGTCATGAACAATGCCGTTGCATCGAAGTACCGCGGGAATGGAGCAGTGATTGGGAGCCCGTTTACTCCCTTGGATGCAGTTTATCGCGGCTCAGTTATCCGGAAATTCCCCCTCTAGGGGTGAGGATATTTAAAAGAGGATAAGCGAAAAATAGTTTTTGATATACGCTATCGGTAATGGATTGAGTGAGTATTTTTAATTAGAAACTGTGAACTGGAGAGGTTGAGGTTGTTCTAAAAGGAACTTTGTTGATTTTAAAGTACTTTTTAGACTGCCTCAGCCTCTTTGTATATCCGGCATGGTTTTTAACAATTTAAGGAAATTACCGTTCAATTGATTCTAAATCAAGTCCCTGGCTAATAAAATTATTGCGAATGAATTTCTAGAGTATGGTTGACAATCTGAACGTTCTATGATAACATATCTGTTGCACCATGGTAGGCGTAGCTCAGTTGGTTAGAGTGCCAGGTTGTGGCCCTGGAGGTCATGGGTTCGACCCCCATCGCTTACCCCAAAACTTAGCTATAAAGGGACAACAGTCCCTTTTTTTTTATGTCAAAACGTTATCTTGTCATGGGTTTAAATTTTCCAGCCATTGGTTAGGACTGCTTTCGGATATTAAGCTCTAGATGGAGAACACCAACCCAAGTAATTAATTTTTGTTATTTGGGGTAAAATGATTCGGGAGGATTGTTGCTTTGAAAAACATTTTAAATTGGCAAGTTTTCCTATTGGCTTTTTCCACCCTGTTTATTGCTGAAATGGGAGATAAAACCCAGTTGGCGGTGTTCTCGCTCGTTGCTGATTCAAAGGCTCCTGTTGCCGTATTTTTTGGGGCCAGTGCTGCTTTGGCTGTCGTAACCTTAATTGGAGTTTTATTTGGCGGACTGGTTACCAAGATTATTCCGGTCCATTTTTTAAAGATTGGCTCCGGATTGCTTTTTATGGGGATTGGTTTTTATACTCTCTGGGAAGCTTTTTCAACGATTGCAACAAGGTAGCTTCGGTCTAGCCGCCCCCTTTCCCGATGGATGTTCCAAAATCGCTTCCATTTGCATATGATTATTTGGACCTTATTTCCTAAAGTATTGGCGAAGCAACAAATTTTAGCGTGCTTACGGCAGGTCCCCTGTGAAAGGAGCGATTTTGTTTTGTTAACGAAAACCTCGGAGTTGAGGGAGAGAGAAGTCGTTAATATCCTTGACGGCAGGAGGTTAGGTCTAGCGAGCGACTTGGAGATTGAGGCGGAAACCGGGAAAATAAAAGCGATTGTGATACCCGGACCCGGAAAATTTTTGTGGCTTTTTGGAAAAAGCGAAGACTTTGTGATACCTTGGGATAAAATTATTAAGATCGGACTCGATGTAATCTTGGTCGAAGCCCCAAATTATGTTTCTGACGAACCTGCCAGCAGTTCATAGTTTATGATAAGGATTATTAAAGGGCTGTATATCTTGATGATAGTTTACTTTTCAGGGCAGCCCCATTTTCATTAAAAAAAGCTTTTCATCAGGAAGCAAATATTATAATATAACATTATATATTTTTGTTTTCTTTCCAGTCCGGCAAGAGATTTCCTACCAAGTACGGATTGGGATTTTGCTTTGAGGGGGCTGAACCGAATGGCGTACGACTTTCATACTCATTCGTTCTTGAGCGATGGGGAATTATCACCGGTTGAATTGATACGCCGGGCGGCTGTTAAGGGTTATCAAGCCATTGCAGTTACCGATCATGTAGGGCCCGGCAATATGCAGCGGGTGATCCGGGAATTAATTGAAGAATGCCGGGTGGCAAACGGTTATTGGAAGATTAAGGCCATTCCCGGAGTGGAATTGACTCATGTCCCGGCCGGAAGTATTGATGATTTGGCAAAGCAGGCACGGGAATTTGGAGCCGAAATTGTCGTTGTCCATGGGGAAACTTTAGTCGAACCGGTGGAGCCGGGGACTAATCTGGCTGCTGTGTCCAGCTCATGGGTGGATGTATTAGCTCATCCCGGACTTTTGGGAACCAAAGAAGTTGAACTTGCGGTGAAGAACGGTGTTTTCCTGGAAATCACGGCCCGCGGCGGTCATAATGTGGCCAATGGCTATGTCATGAAGACCGGTAGAGCTTTAAATGCTGATTTCTTAGTCAATTCAGATACTCATGTGCCTGAAAATTTATTGTCCGACGATTGGGCGCGTACTGTGGCCTTAGGTGCGGGATTCGAACCCGATGAGGTTGAGAAGATTTTAGTAAATAATCCGTTGAAATTGTTGAGGAAGATTGAATCCAGAAATAGAAATCCCAAATCCTAAAGAAGAACCTCGTTTTTGAGAGTTTAAGGACTTTGGAGGATATTGACAGACAATTTAATGGAATGCTAAAATAAATTAATATTGATTGATGTTTATACTATGAAAAACGATGATTAAGGAAAGTATCATGGCATGATTCCTTGCAGAGAAAGAGGCCTAGGCTGCGAGCCCCTTAGGAAGAGGTCATGAGAAGTTCACTTATGAGTTGACGGTTGAAGGTTTGGCGCCTTGCGGCGCAAAAATAGGCCGGTCCGGATGTCCACCGTTAAAGGGAATATGGTATCGAGATGTCTTTTAAAAGAAAGGCGCAAACTCCGTACCGGAAAAGCGAGCTTTTGTTACAAAGGCTAAATCGGGTGGTACCGCGGAATAGGCCCACATTTCGTCCCAGAATAAGGAGAAATGTGGGTTATTTTATTTTGAGGAGGAAAAATAATGATTATCGTAACGAGCTGTGGTATTACCGATGAGCAATGGATTAACCTTTGTAATAAGCTGAATGAATGGGAATTTCAAATCCACGTTATTCAGGGTGTCGAAAAAAAAGTTATCGGAGCCGTCGGCGACAAGAGACGTGTTGATTTTCGCTTTTTAGAGAATATCCCCGGAGTTGAAAAAGTAATTCCGATTTTAAGCCCGTATAAATTAGCGGCTAAGGAAATCAAGCCGGAAGGGACTATGGTTCAAGTTGGTAATCTTAGAATTGGTGCCGGTTATTTTGGTATCGTGGCTGGACCTTGCGCTGTCGAAAGTGAGAATCAGCTGGTAGAGGTGGCGGAAGGTTTGAAAAAATCCGGGGCCGGTGGTCTCCGGGGTGGAGCCTTTAAACCTCGTACTTCTCCATATAGTTTTCAGGGACTTGAAGAAGAAGGATTGGAACTTTTGGCCTTGGCTCGTGAAAAATCGGGTTTGCCGGTGATAACGGAACTGATGAACCTTCCGGAACTGGATTTGGTTGCAAAGTATGCGGATATCATTCAGATTGGGGCGAGAAATATGCAAAATTTCGGTTTGCTCCGGGCTGTCGGACGGCAGTCAAAGCCGGTTTTGCTCAAACGCGGACTGAGTGCAACGATCGAGGAATGGCTCATGGCTGCCGAATATATCATGGCAGAAGGAAATACTCAGGTAATATTGTGCGAGAGAGGCATTCGAACCTTTGAAACAGCGACCCGGAATACCCTGGATTTAAGCGCAGTACCGCTTATTAAGAGCTTGTCCCATTTACCCATTGTGGTTGATCCAAGCCATGGAACCGGGAAAAGAAAATTAGTACTGCCCATGGCAAAGGCAGCAGTGGTGGCGGGGGCCGACGGCCTTCTTATTGAGGTCCATCCTGATCCGGCCAATGCATGGAGTGATGGAGAACAATCCTTAAATCTGCCTGAATTTCAGGAACTGATCGCTCAGGTTGAAAAGTTGGTTTCGCTGGAAGGAAAGAAATTTTAAAATGATGTTTACAACATGGATTATCCGGTTCGATCCCTTCATTTTCAATTAAAAAAGCTTGTCATTTCCATAAGCCGATGATATAATAATTTCGTAACAAAAGCTTTAAAAAATAGAAAAGTTGTAATCATTTTGATATACCTAAACGAAATGTTTTTATCGTTTTAGATATATGAAACCGCTTTAAGTGAGGGGATAGTAATGGAATTTCAAGACAAAACAATGGTATGTAGCGAGTGCGGCGGGGAGTTTATTTTCACTGCCGGAGAGCAAGAGTTTTATGCCAGCCGTGGGTTTACGAATGAACCGCGTCGTTGTAAAACGTGCCGGGATACACGTAAACAACAGAATAATGCAAATCGTCCACGGGAACTGCATGAAGTGGTATGTGCCAATTGTGGAGTAACCACGCAAGTGCCTTTTAAACCCCGCGAAGATCGACCAGTATACTGTAGAGATTGTTTTCAAGCCAGTAAAAAATAATGTGTAATGAATACCTTCCGTAAGGAAGGTTTTTTATTTTTAAAAAATCTGATGGGGACGGTGGAAAATCATTTACTCAGCGCCATTTCTGTTTATTTCGAGGCTGGGAAGTTTTTTTTATTGAAAGTCAATTACCGAAAGGATTTTTAAAAATAGAGACGAAAATAACCAACATTATATCGCAGGATAAGCTATCAAAGTCTTACCATCAATGAGAGAGGAGTGGTTACGATCTGGAAGGACATCTCCTTAAATAGTCATAATCGGAATGAATTCATTGATATTTCACCTCAAATCGCTGCAGAAGTGGAAAAAAGCGGTATTGAAAATGGGTTTTGCACCCTATTTGTACCCCATACGACCGCCGGTGTCACCATTAATGAAAATACAGATCCCAATGTGATTCGAGACATTCTTCTAACTTTCAACCGTCTAGTTCCAAAGCTGGCAGAATTCAAACATATGGAAGGAAATTCCGATGCCCATATAAAAGCGTCATTGGTAGGTTTCTCGTGTACAATTCCGGTTATTAGCGGCCATTTGCACATGGGGACCTGGCAAGGCATTTATTTTTGTGAGTTTGACGGACCCCGCAATCGTAAGGTTAAAGTCAACATTTACGGGGAATAGTATAGCTGATATTGACATTTTTTTGGTGAATTGCCAGATAAAATTGTAAAGTCTTGCGATATGAAAAAGGATTTTGTATAAAAGATGTGGAATCAAAGCATGGAGATGAGATACCTGAAGACGAATCTCGTTCTCGCTTCCCGGTCACCCCGGCGGTCTGATATTCTAAAACAATTGGGATTGCAGTTTGAATCCCGGCCCAGTGAAGTTGATGAGGCTGAATTTGATATTTCAATCGCTCCAATGGATTTTGTGATGAATTTGGCATTTCGGAAAGCCCTAAAGGTTTCACAGTCCATAACTGAAGGAATCGTTATCGGAGCGGATACTGTTGTTGTAATCAACGGAGAAATTTTGGGCAAGCCTCAGTCCGAAAAAGAAGCCATCGAAATGCTCACCCGTTTAAGTGGAAAAGAGCATTCCGTATTTACCGGACTGGCTCTACTGGAAGTCTCAAGCGGACGAAAGTCAATTTCGTTTGCGGAAACTAAAGTTCTGTTCCGTTCGTTAGAAAGAACAGAAATCGAAAAGTATGCCGCCACAGGTGAACCGCTGGACAAAGCAGGGGCATATGGGATTCAGGGTAAAGGGGCGATTTTGGTAGAAAAAATCAATGGCTGTTATTATAACGTTGTTGGTTTGCCTGTCGCTAAATTAATCAATATGCTCAAAGAGTTTGGGGTTTCGATCGGATGAGGTGAAATTCTTGGAGCACCGACGACCTACAATTAAGGATTTGCCAATTGAGGAACGCCCCCGTGAACGTTTAATACAGAATGGAGCTGAGCATCTATCGGCAGCCGAATTGTTGGCGATTATCTTGAGAACTGGCTCTGCGCAATTCACCGCAATCGATATTGCTGAGCAATTACTGATACGGTACAAAGATTTACGGGGGTTATCCAAAGCGTCATTGGCGGAAATAGCCGAATTTCAAGGAATTAGTCAGGCAAAAGCGGTTCAAATTCATGCCGCTTTTGAACTTGGTAGAAGAGTCTTAACGAGTAATCCTTATCAATTGCCGGTGATTCGTAAACCCGAAGATGTTTATGATTTATTAAACGCTAGTTTTCAAGATTTAGATCGCGAACATTTCAAAGTTATCCATTTGAACACGAAGAATCAAGTGCTTAAGGTGGAGACAAGTTCCATCGGAATTCTCTCATCTTCACCGGTTCATCCCCGGGAAGTATTTAAAGAAGCAATCCGGATGAGCAGCGCTGGCCTTATTTTAGCCCATAACCATCCCAGTGGAGATCCTAGTCCCAGCCAGGATGATTTATTATTGACGAACCGGTTGTGCCAAGCCGGTGAACTACTTGGGATCCAGGTGATTGACCATTTGATATTTGGTGATCACCGGTTTGTGAGTTTGAAAGAACGCGGACAGCTTAGTTAAGGAATTCACAATTGGGATTGCGAATTGGCAATTAATTGCTTGGCAAGGAATTGCTTTAGCAACTAAATTACTACAGCAATTTAATGGCTAAATCAATTTAATTGTTTAAGCAATTGACTGACTAAAAACTATTAAATTGCTAAAGCAATTGGCGATTGATTAAAATAACAAGGTTTGGGTTTTGGAATTTAAATTGTGCCGTGCGTATTTTTGCGCACGAAGGATGGAAGTTCTTTCAAAGCAACATAAGAAGCAATATCACTTCATTTGTTTTGATTACTCTTATTGATTCCAGATTAGCTTGTTATAAATTCTTTAATGAAAAGCGGCTCCGCTACATAAATTACTAACATAATTGAATACAGCTTGGAAGGAGTCTAAAATGTTTAAATCAATTTTTGGCCGCTTTGCAAAAGATATGGGGATCGATTTAGGTACTGCCAACACTTTGGTATATGTACAAGGTCGCGGGGTAGTATTACAGGAGCCTACGGTTGTGGCAATCGAAAAGGATACCAACAACATTTTCGCCGTTGGCAATGAAGCAAAACAAATGGTAGGGCGGACCCCCGGTAACATTATTGCAGTTCGTCCTATGAAAGACGGCGTGATAGCTGACTTTGACGTGACTGAAAAAATGTTGCGCTATTTTATTAATAAAGCCGGTAAAAATGTTGGAATATTAGCGCCGCGAATCATTATCGGCGTTCCCTCCGGGGTTACCGAAGTTGAAAAACGAGCCGTGATGGATGCCGGATTGCAGGCCGGAGCCAGAGAAGTTTATTTAATTGAAGAGCCTATGGCGGCCGCTATTGGAGCCGGTATGAGTATTGAGGAGCCGACCGGGAATTTGATAGTTGATATCGGAGGCGGAACAACCGAAGTTGCAGTGATTTCTCTTGGCGGTATTGTATCAAGCCGGTCGCTGCGAATCGCCGGAGATGAAATGAATGAAGCTATTGTACATTTCATCAAACGCAGTTATAATTTGATGATTGGTGAACGTACGGCCGAAGATATAAAAAAAGAGATTGGATCCGCTTATCCGGATGGCAAAGAGATCCGTCAGGAAGTTAGAGGTCGTGACCTTTTAACCGGACTTCCGAAAACGATCAATATTACCAGTCATGAAATACAGGAAGCTCTTGCTGAGCCGATTTCCGGGATTATCGAAGCTGTTAAAATGACTTTGGAACGGACTCCGCCGGAATTAGCCGCCGATATTCTCGACAAAGGGTTGGTAATGGCGGGGGGCGGTTCTCTATTGCGGGGGATCGATCGACTGCTGGCCGAAGAAACCGGTATGGCGGTGCAGGTTGCAGAGGATCCCTTGACATGTGTGGCTAGAGGAACCGGGATGGCGCTTGAGCGTAATTATCACGATTTAAAGAAGGTAGTTCTTTCAAATAAAAAGATGGCTTAAAAGGGTGACCTACTTTTGTTTCAATTATTTGTAAATAAGAGATTTCTCTTTATTGCATTACTATTCTTAGTGGTCACATGGGTGATGTACGTTACATCACACCCACGGGTCAGTGAAGGAAAAGTTGAATACTTTTTCAATACAGCCATGGTACCTATTGAAAGTACTTTTAACTATTTCGGTAGTATTGTCAACAATAGCTGGAAAACTGTAACTCAGTTATCTCAATTAAAATCCGAGAATGATCGACTTCATCGGGAAATCGACCATTTGAGAATTCGCCAGCTTGGTTTGAATTCACTCAAAGCGGAGAATGATCGTTTACGGCGGGCCTTAAATTTTCAATCCAATCAGCCCAATGAACTGATCAGCGCTGAAATTATCGCGGTAAACCCCAGTAACTGGAATCAAACGATTACCATCAATAGGGGTGAGGATTGCCAATTAAAAAAGAATATGGCAGTTATTACTCCTCAAGGGGTAGTTGGAAGAATTGGTGAAGTACGTTACAGGACTGCAGAGGTTATCTTAATTACCGATCCGCGCGAGGGAAATTTTGTGGGAGGCATGGTAGCCCGTACTCGGAATTTAGTCATTATTCAAGGCGGAGGTCAATACCGGGGCGAGTGTACGGTTCAACCGGCGATCGATAGCTATTTTATGGATTTAAAACAGAACGATCTGATAGTAACAGCAGAAACCAGCGAAATTTTTCCACGGGGATTACCCATTGGCAGAGTAGTGTATGTGAACAAAGTATCGAATAAGATGGTCAGCAAGGCTTCATTAAAACCTGTAGTGCATCTGGGTAATCTTCAGATGGTTTATGTGATGAAAAGCAAACGGGATTTTCCAGATAATCTAGATAATCCAGATAATTCCGGAGGCTCAAAAAATGCGCCCGTTAATCCTTAGTATCGCCGTAATATTGGCGGTTGTTATTCAAGCGACTTGGCTTCCTGCGGTGCATTTACCGGGGCAAGTCACACCTGATTTGATTTTAATTATGGTGGTATCGGTAGGATTATTGCGGGGGCCCGATAAAGGACTCTTTTTTGGAATTGTTTCCGGACTTTTCTTGGACTTGCTATCCGGGCATATTATCGGTGTTCAAGCTCTTTCAAAAATGGCGCTTGGATTTTGTGCCGGTTTAATGGAAAAAAACATCTTCAAAGATAATATTTTAGTTCCGGCAATGGCTGTTTTTGGAGCAACGTTGGTTTTTGAATCATTTAATATTTTTTTCTATATGGCTTTTCATGTCAACTATAATTTCTTGAGCACTTTTTTATCCACCATATTGCCGCTGGCTTTTTACAATGCCTTATTTGCCCCGTTTATTTATTATTTGGTTTTAAAGATGGAACGTTGGATGGATGAAAGAGTATAAGCTTTGTGTAGCAAAGCTTGGTTAACGGAGGCCTGGCTGTGAAAGACGCAGTGTTAAGGAATTTAGAAACTAAGTTTAAGTATTTAGGCGGAATTATCATTGTTATCTTTGCTTTCCTTTTAATTCGGTTGTGGATTCTTCAGATCATGGAAGGCGCCACAATCATGGTTAAATCGAAACAAAATCAGACCCGGGTCATTCGGATTGACGCCCCCCGGGGAATTTTTTATGACCGGAAAAACAATATTTTGGTGAACAGCCGTATTTCCCATAATTTATCCGTTGTACCGGAAGATATTAAAGATAAGCCTGAAGTTATCACTCTACTCAGCCGAATTTTGAAAATATCTGAGGCGGACCTCCGTGCTAAACTAAAACCTAATCCAAGAATACAGCGAACTCCTTATCAGTATATTACCATTAGCAAAGATGTCGATCCTGCGACGGTTATTAAATTACTGGAAGAGAAATTTAATTTACCCGGTGTTGAAGTGGAAGAGGTTCCGGTGCGGTCTTATCCATATATGGATTTAGCGTGCCATCTTTTTGGTTATATCCGGGAGATTAATGATCAGGAGTTAGCGGACGAAAAAGGCAAAGGTTATCGTTTAGGGGATAATATCGGAAAAACCGGCCTCGAGCGCACATATGAAGATTATCTTCGTGGCGTGAGCGGCGGGAAAAATTTCGAAGTGGATATTCACGGTCGTCCCTTGCGGTTATTGGAAAATCAAGAGACGATACCCGGCAACAATCTGCATTTAACGATTGATTTAAAAGTTCAGGCCGCAGCTGAAAAAGCAATGGATGATCACATGGCCTGGCTTCAGAAATACTCTAAATGGAGAAATGCCAAATCCGGTGCAGTCCTGGCGCTTGATCCCCGTAACGGAAATATCCTGGCTATGGTTAGCAAACCGGGATTTGATCCCAACGCTTTCGTGGGAGTGATGCCCCAGGAAGTCGCCGATAAAATATACCGTAATCCTTTACATCCTTTGACCAACCGGACAATTCAAGGAGAATTTGCACCTGGGTCCACATTTAAACCCATTACCGTTATGGCAGCCTTAATGGAAAATAAGGCTACCACGAAAGATCGTTTTATATGTACCGGTTATGATCCGGTTTGGGGCAAAAAATTCAAGTGTTGGATTGTGGATAATATTTCTGGGCCCCGTTCCCATGGTAATGAAAGCGTTATTGACGGTTTGAAAAATTCTTGCAATATTGTAATGGCTGAGTTAAGCCGGCGCGTCGGTGCAGACACATTGGCAAAATATGCGCGTTTCTTCGGCCTTGGGAAACCCACCGGTCTCAATCTTTATCCTGGAGAAGCATCCGGCCTTGTACCGGATCCGGAGTGGAAACGTAAAAATACGAAAGAGAAAACTTGGTATCCTTTGGAAACCATGATGTTTGGAATCGGCCAGACCTACCTTACCGTAACGCCCCTTCAGTTAGCTGAAGTCTATGCGGCAATTGCCAACGACGGGAAAATGTATCGGCCACACCTGGTTTCGAAGATTACTTCGCCCTCAGGCGAATTAGTTACCAAGTTTAATCCCCAATTGATGGTTGATTTGCAATTGTCTCCTACCATACGTTCGGTTGTTCAACAAGGCTTAACCGAGGTTATCGGTGATGGGGGTACAGCTTCTTCGGCGTTTCAAGGCTTTCCCCTTGATAAATATCCAATCGCTGGTAAAACGGGTACAGCCCAAAAACCGCCCTACGATAATTCCGGTGTTTTTGCTTGTTATGCGCCTGCCAATAAACCCGAAATCGTGGTGGTTGTCTTTGTCGAGCAGGGGGGGTCAGGTAGCCTAACGGCTCCGATAGCCAGAAAAGTTTTAGAGGCTTATTTTAACTTGGATAAACCGGTTGTAGCTAAACCCACTGCACCAAGTCCTGAGAAACCAACACCGGCAGCGCCTGATAGCGGGATTCCATCTGCTTCACCAAGTATAGCGGCTCCGGTTGTTAATGGTACTCCCACATTGGGGAGTCCAATTGAGAATGGAACCGGTACTAAAACTTCTCCTCGGGCTTCGGATTGATTTGGGAAATTATATTTTTACTTGTGAAACTTCCTCCTATGCAAGGAGGATTTTTTTTTTAGGTAGCGAAGATAATTGGAAAAGATTAAGGCCAAACATTGGATTCATATTGAAAATACGGAGCGATTTATAATGGCTGAAATGCCGAATCCGGAAGTATCCGGTAAAATGGAAGGTTTTTCTGAAAGTATTGTTTTTAAGGGGTATAAAACTGGCTTAACATTAGTAATTCCTGAGGCTGGGTCCTTGGAAGGATATATGCAGGATATCCGGACCCGTCTTGAGCAGTCTCATGACTTTTTTAAAGGAGCCCACATCATTATTGAACTGGGTAAACGCTTGATTGCCGAGAAAGAACGTCTTGCTTTAAAGGAAGCGGTTCAAGAATTTGGTTTAAATCCGCGTTTTGCAGAAGAAGTAAAGAATAATGAAAAAATTGAAGAGCCTGACCAGTTTGAATCCACCATTACCGTTAGAAAAACGGTTCGTTCCGGTCAGCGGATCTCATTTGGGGGCAATTTGGTCATTATGGGCGATGTAAATCCCGGAGCCGAAGTGATTGCAAGCGGAGACATTATCGTTTTGGGAAGACTTCGTGGAACGGCACATGCTGGGGCTGAAGGGGATGAAACAGCCAAGATTGTCGCTTTTCAATTGCGTCCCGTTCAAATCCGGATCGCCGGAGTCATTACCCGGGATTCGGAATCCAGTTCGAAAGCCAAATATCTTGGGCCAGAAATCGCCAGAATCAAGGACGGGATGATTTTGGTTGAACGTGTGAGTTATTGAATAATTTATGATTTTTAGTTTCCGTTTTGATGATTGTAGAAAAATGTCAGTTCCTGGTTGGCAGTTATGATGGAAATGGGCTGGTTTTCTTGAATAACTGTTCAACCGTTAACAATTTGAGGAGGTTTGTGAATGTCGGGAATGGTTATAGTGATAACATCTGGCAAGGGGGGGGTTGGTAAAACCACCACTTGTGCTAATATTGGCGCTGGTTTAGCCAACCGTGGTTATAAAACAGTATTGATTGATGCGGATATCGGTTTACGCAATCTTGACGTGGTCATGGGTTTGGAAAACCGGATTGTCTTTGATTTGGTGAATGTAGCGGAAAAAACTTGTAAAATCAGGCAGGCCTTGATTAAGGATAAACGTTTTGAAACCTTATATCTTTTGCCGGCTGCTCAAACTAAAGAAAAAGATGCTGTTAAACCTGAACAAATGATAGAGATTTGTGAAGAACTCCGTAAAGAATTCGATTATGTTTTAATTGATTGCCCGGCTGGTATTGAACAGGGCTTTAAAAATGCAGTTGCAGGAGCTGATCAGGCCATTGTTGTAACCACTCCTGACGTATCGGCGGTACGGGATGCCGATCGGATTATTGGACTTTTACAGGCCAGGGAGATTGCCGATCCCCGCTTAATTATCAACCGGTTACGTCCTGATATGGTACGGAAAGGGGATATGATGGATATCGGCGATGTCAATGATATTCTCGCAATTTGTTTACTAGGGATTGTTCCGGACGATGAAACAATCATTACATCCACCAACCGGGGTGAACCGGCAATACTGGATGGAAACTCCAAAGCTGGTCAGGCCTTTCGCAATATTGTAGGAAGAATTGTCGGGGAAGAAGTACCTTTTATGTCGCTTGACTTTGATCTCAACTGGATGGATAAACTCAAGCAACGTTTTGGCAAGAAATAAACTCGCTTGAATATTTCGGTTTGAAAGAAGGGTTAAGCATGGATCTGATGGGGAGACTCTTTAAAGATGATACCTCAAGTAAAGATATGGCAGTAGAACGTTTACGCTTGGTCTTGGTTTCTGACCGGGCGGGTGTGTCACCAGGTTTAATGGAAGCTCTCAAAGAAGATCTGATTCAAGTCATCTCCAAATATATGGATATTGATGAAGAGGCTATGGAGGTTAATTTGAGTTCCAGTGAGCTTTCGGCTGCCCTCACTGCCAGTATCCCTGTGAAACGGATACGAAGATAGAAAAAGTATTAAATGCCTTATATCATAAAGCCACATAACCCGCCCAAAAGGTGTTGGTTTGACAGGTTTTATCCTGCGGATATTGGTCGGGGCAATTTTATTTTTAGTGGTAGTCGGTTAACTTTGCGTTGGTTGATTGGAAGACGAGTACGGCTGGGGCGCGTTTTAATTGTCCAAGGGGTTATTTCCCGCTGGACTCTAATGAATATCTGTATTATACTTGAGGCAAACAAAATACAGTGTCCCTTTAGCTTCGATGTTTTATAAAGGTTTTTTATTGTCGACAATGATTGGATTTATTTGTCATTGCCAGAGGAGGTTCTACATTGGATCGCCGGCATTTTAAAAATTTGGATTTTGCATTGATCGCAGTGGTCGGAATATTAGTCATTCTCGGTTTGATTATGATTTACAGCGCCACCCATGCCAAAATAGCCTTAAATCACGGTGATCCGTTTTCGTTTGTGAAAAAACAAGCTATCGCCGTCGTCATTGGGATACTGGCTATGGTACTTTTATTATTTTTTGATTACCGGGTTTCCGATCGTTTATCACAATTTTTATATGGTTTGAATCTTGTTATGCTGGCTCTAGTGTTAACGCCACTGGGCAGAAGTGGTAATGGTGCACAAAGTTGGTTGTTCGGGGTTCAACCCTCCGAATTTGCCAAAGTAATATTAATTATAACTTTAGGTAAATATTTATCGGAAAAAGAAAGTCTGAGTTCGTTTTACAATTTTGTTTTTCCTTTTTTACATGTTGGGTTTCCTTTGTTGTTAATTTTGTTGCAGCCGGATTTAGGTACCGCTTTGGTGTTCATTTTTATAACTTTTTTGATGATGTATACGGCAGGGGCGCCCGGATGGAAGCTGATGGTTTTAGTATTCATCGGGGTTGTGGGGCTCACTGCCATGTTTTTGGGACATCATTTTTTTAATATGCCGTTACCTATCAAACAATATCAGGTCAATCGTCTTACAAGTTTCATTAATCCGGAACGGGACCCGCGGGGGAGCGGTTGGAACGTTCGCCAAGCGGTGATCGCAGTGGGATCCGGTCAGTTTTTTGGCAAAGGGCTTTTTCGGGGAACTCAAGGAAGGTTAGGGTATTTACCCGAAAATCATACCGATTTTATTTTTGCGGTGTTGTGTGAGGAACTAGGATTTGTAGGCGGTTTTGGGGTTTTATGCTTATTTTTCACATTGGTATGGCGGGGCATTCGTATTTCATATCAGGCGAGGGATAAGACCGGGAGCATCATCGGAGTTGGAATTGTCGCTATGTTTCTGTTTCATATTTTGGAGAATGTCGGCATGAATATGGGAATTATGCCAATTACGGGGATTCCGCTACCCTTTATAACTTCCGGCGGCAGCTCGATGATTGCCAACTTGATCGCGGTAGGCTTATTGCTTAATATATGGGCAAGACGGCAGAAGATAATGTTTTGATGATTGAAACAGTACCTGGAAAGGATGAAAGATTTGATAGAAAAGCGTGCCGGTGGAATAGTTTTTCGTCCAAACAACGCTCAATATGAATATCTGATGGTTACAAGCAATTCGAACCAAAGCCGCTGGATTTTTCCAGCCGGGCATGTAGAAGCGGGCGAGACGCCAGAAATGACTGCTTCTCGTGAAGTTATGGAAGAAGCCGGTGTTATTGCCGAAACTGTACTTGATTTAGGTATTTTTCATTATTATTGGTACCGGGGAAAGCAAAAGCACAGGATTGAGACAAATCTATATTTGATGCGCTATCAAGAAACCGTAACGACCCGACCGGAAGGAAGACAGGTGCAATTTTTTAACTTAAACCAGATTTTGAAGTTGAATATTTGGGAGGAATCCCGGGAGTTTTTAAAAAACGCCCAATCCCAAATTGAGACTTTTTTGTTGAGCTAAAATTGTTATCATCATCAAGCAGATAAACCTTTATTTTCAATTCTTTAAAATACATTACGAAAGAAAACAGGCAAATTAATTTGAGTATGTCCCTGGATAACCAAGCGGTTTATGCAGAGCTGTTTTATATAATGCGGAGGCATTCAGTTTGCTAAAATAATATACATCAAATTTATGGATTTGCCTGCCAAAACGAGTGACAGAGACTTGCTTTATCCTTTGGATTTTTCCAAAAAATAGGCCGGCGCTCCTCGGTAAGGGGTTTGATAAGACTAGAAGTCCTGCTTGATGCTGATAATTTTCAATTTCCTCCATTAACCAATAATCAAATTGGCTATGACGTGCCTCGCGAGTCGTAAACACTTTTACCGGAGTTTTTAAGTAAAATTCTAATTCCGAAGCAGTTTGATAAGAACCATCGCAAAACACAGGTATCGGATTTTTCTGGAAGGGAAATTTTTGAATCGAGAGGGTATCGATTTTTTGAGCAATCTCGTCCCAACCGAAAAAGTTATTATTTGCTGCTATCATTGATTTGGGAAAATGGATTTGAAGATTGTTAATCAACAAACCGGGATATCTGGCTATTGTCAAAGCCAATAGGCTAATCAAAAAAGAGACGCCTAGAAAAAAAGCCATGAGTTTACGCTGCTTAAACTGAAATTTTTGCCAGGTTTTATGGAGTTGTCCTGCTAAAAATACAATAGCCGGCAAATAGGCTACTGCTGGCCAGTTCGCTAAGGCAGTATATGTTAAACTGGTCAGGGAAAAGAATCCAAAAATAGGAAGAAAACAGCCGATTAAAAAAGTATCTTGGGTGGCGAGATTTTTCCAGTGTAGCAAATTTTTCGCTGTATAGTAAAAAAGTGCTATAAAAAGGAAAGAGAACACCAATAATTGACCACCCCAAAACTCCAATAAATTCTGAAACATAATTGTCCGGTGAATTCCATGTTGAATAGAGAACTTAAACATTGCCCATTGATGTAGGGAATTCCAGTATAAAACCGGAGTAAAAATTGTTATCCCGATTAAAACCGCCCAATAAGGCTCTTTCCGCGTAAACCAAAATCTTTTGGAGGGCCGAATCAGGAGCATTAAACATACTGCAATGAGTATAAGAGCCGACTGTAATTTTGCAAGCAAAGATAGGCCCAGCAGGATGCCTACGATATACCAAACATAAGGTTTTCCTTCTTCCACAGCTATATATGAGAAGTACCAGGCGAACGAGGTCCAAATAACCATGGGAATATCGGTGGTCATCATGTGGCTTCCAGTGGCGACCAGTGGAACAAAAACGCTAATCAAAACTCCTAAGTATGCCGCTTTTTTATTTCGGTAAATTTTTTGGGTCCAAAGATAAACGACTCTGAGGAAGATAAGCCAACTTAAAAAAGCCGGGAAGCGGATCCAAAACTCAGTTTGAGCAAAAGTGGTAAACAAACGGATAATATACGCCACCATGGGAGAGTTATCAAAGTAACCGGGACTTAAATGACGGGACCAAACCCAAAAATAAGCTTCATCGGGATGAAGGTTGGATGTGTTTAAAAAAACCAGATTACACCCGGCAGCCAAAAAAACAACGAAAAGCACTAAATATCGGAAAAGGCGGTTATTGTTGGGTAACATTTTTTTCCTTAGAATTAAATTTTCGTTATAGTATATCCTAAGAACGACTTAGCAAAAGGGTTTCGGTTAAAAGATTATATATTTGAATCGTTCAAAAATCTCCTACTTGAATTTAGACATAAATCGATTATAATTTCTTTAAGATTTGATTAAAAAAAGACAACAGATTGGTTGGAAAAGTGTACTGTATACACAGGGGACATGAATTGACAAGCAGGGATTGATGTAATAGAATGGAAAATAGTATTTGCCGCAATGATTCTCAAGCTTTTGACTACACAACGAATCAGAATAAGGAGGAATTTGATGAATAAGGCATTGCAAAAATGGGTCCAAGAAATGGCCGATTTATGTCAGCCGGACCAAATCTATTGGTGTGATGGATCCCAGGAAGAAAATGATCGATTATTGCAAGAGATGGTGAAATCGGGGACTGCGCTCCCTTTAGCAAAGGATAAACGCCCTGGTTGTTATTTATTCCGTAGTCATCCTTCTGACGTAGCAAGGGTGGAGGATCGTACCTATATTGCTTCGCAAAAGCAAGAAGACGCCGGGCCCACAAATAATTGGATCAATCCGGTTGAACTTAAAAAAACAATGACGGATCTTTATCGGGGCTGCATGAAAGGACGCACTATGTATGTAATCCCTTTCTCGATGGGTCCGATTGGTTCGCCGATTTCCAAGATTGGTGTTGAACTCAGCGATAGTCCTTATGTAGTTGTCAATATGAGGATTATGACCCGGATAGGCCAAAAAGTACTTGATACTTTGGGGGATGGGGAATTTGTGCCATGTATGCACTCGATTGGGGCACCTCTTGCAAAAGGACAGCAAGATGTAGCTTGGCCCTGCGCCCCGATTGAACAGAAATATATCAGTCATTTTCCGGAAGAACGGACGATTTGGTCCTATGGTTCAGGATACGGCGGAAATGCATTGCTCGGGAAAAAATGTTTTGCGCTCCGGATTGCCTCAGTATTGGCCCGCGACGAGGGATGGCTTGCTGAGCATATGTTGATTTTAGGGATCACCAATCCAAAGGGTGAGAAAAAATATGTAGCAGCCGCCTTCCCAAGCGCTTGTGGAAAAACGAATCTGGCGATGCTGGTGCCCACCGTTCCCGGCTGGAAAGTTGAGACCATAGGGGATGACATTTGCTGGATGAAATTTGGCCCGGATGGCCGGTTATATGCTATCAATCCTGAAGCCGGATTCTTCGGCGTGGCTCCTGGAACTTCGGAAGATTCAAATTTCAACGCCATGAAAACCATTGAAAAGAATACCATTTTCACCAATGTTGCCTTGACGGATGATGGAGATGTTTGGTGGGAGGGCATTGGTAAAGAGGCACCTGGACATTTGGTTGACTGGAAAGGCAATGACTGGGCTCCGGGAAGTAAAGATCCGGCGGCTCATCCTAATGCCAGATTTACCGCTCCAGCTTATCAATGCCCGGCAATTGCTCCGGAGTGGGAAGATCCGAAGGGAGTGCCGATTTCAGCGATTCTTTTCGGCGGACGGCGTCCAAGTACGATTCCACTCGTTCATCAAAGCTTTAGTTGGGCCCATGGTGTCTTTTTAGGTTCCATCGTAGGCTCCGAGATTACGGCAGCGGCAATATCGGCCAATATTGGTCAGGTAAGGCGTGACCCGTTTGCAATGTTACCATTCTGCGGGTACAATATGGGCGATTATTTTAAACATTGGCTTAAAATTGGGTTTCAAGCGGATGCAGCGAAACTGCCGAAAATTTTCTATGTCAACTGGTTCCGTAAAACGGGTGATGGAAAATGGTTATGGCCGGGTTATGGTGAGAATAGCCGGGTTTTAAAATGGATCTTTGAGAGGGTTTCCGGTGAAGGTAAAGCGGTTGAGACATCGATTGGTTATATGCCGACCGAGGACGCGATTGACCGGGGCGGTTTGGATGTTAGCGAAGCGGATATGAAAGAATTGTTGAAAGTCAATAAGGAAGAATGGGTTAAGGAAATCGCTTCGATTCGTGAACACTATAAAAAATTTGGTGATAAATTGCCCCAAGAGCTAACGGATGAGCTTAATGCTTTAGAGAAACGTTTACAAGCTTAAAAAGGTTAAAAGCAACAGGAGCCAAGATGGTTGGTCCTGTTGCTTTTATTTTGTGAAGCTATTTTTTCCTTCGTTTTTTTGTGGAAGAGGTCTTGAAGATAATTTACTGATAATGTTGTATTGCATATTTTACATGTCCATTTGAAGTTTGATGAATATTTTTTACGAAGAAACTCTTTAAAAAAAGGATTTTGCCGAATTTAGTCAAATTCTAAATGGGAAAATATTTTATTTTCGGAGCAGCCACCCACCATAGCTGAAGTCGTATATTTGTGAGCAAAATATTGCCGGGCGGTATTAGCTTAGGATTTAAGCAGATAGGCTTGTAGACAAGCTAAAACTTTGGGTTAATAAAATTCTTTAAGCAGTCTCCAGTCCGGTCCATCAGGGTATATCAAGAAATGAAAATGAGCCGGCCCGGCCCGTTTGATTGCGGCTTGCCAGCAGGACTAAAAGTTTGGGTCAAAAGTATTCTCTAAGTATACAAGTTTACGGAGGTATCTTGATTATGAAAGATAAGGGAATAAAGTTCGGGTTTATCGGTTGTGGGCAAGGCGGCGGAAAAATAGCGGATTTGTTTGCTCAAAAAGGTTACAAGGTATTGGCCGTCAATACATCTCCGGTGGATTTATCCGCTTTGACGATGATTCCGAATGAATATCGTATCTGCATTGGTTCCCGTTTGGGGGCCGGAAAAGACCCGAGAGTAGGTCAAGAAGCCATTCGTGGAGATGCGGAAAAGGTTAAAAAAGCCATCCAGGATTATTTTTATCATGATGTCGACTTTATTTTTGTTGTTGCCTGCTTAGGAGGGGGAACCGGCACCGGCGTTGTGGCTGATGTTATTGAGCTTGCTCGTCAGGTTGGGATAACGACAGGTTGTTTGACCACGATTCCTCTTGGCAGTGAATCTTTGGAAGAACATAAAAATGCTCTTAAGGGTTTGGACATTCTGACCGATGTCAGCCCGACGCCTCTTTATTTAATTGATAATGAGCTTTTGAGAGTTAAATTTGGTAACCGCCAAGTGCTTGGATTTTGGCCGATGGCCAACGAAACCATTGTCAATACATTGGACGAAGTAAATCAAATTCCAAATCGTCCATCCAGTATGTTTGTTTTTGACCGTGAAGATTTTTTCCGATTAATGAATACACCGGGGTGTTTTCTTCCTTTACGCATAGAACTGGAAATTCCGGAAAGTAATGATCCAACCAAGCTTGCTACTTTATGCCGTCAGGAAATCGTTCGTATTTTATCCGAAAATAGTTTTCAGGGAGAAAGTACTCGTGTGGCAGCGCTTTTGGTTGTCCCGGAAAACCATCGGGTGAATGCCGAATCTGTTGAATTATTGTATCAGGAATGTCAGACACTAACGAATACCCCGACTTTATTCAGAGGTTTATATATTGATAAAAATTTGCAACGAAAGATGGTATTGCATTTATTGCTTGCGGGGTTGGAAGTTCCAATGGGACGTTTACAGGAAATGCGCAACAAGATTCAGGAGATGAGTCCGGAAATTGTGAATCGGGTAAATCGGCGTGTTTCCACAAATTTTGGCGACGATTTGGTTGAATGGGATCGTTCCAATCCTTTACCTGCTTCCAGACGTAGTTTCGGTGAGCAGCGCCCGGCGCCAGCCGCAAATGTTGCTCCTGTACATAGGCAGCCAAGTAATTTCCCTGAAGTCAAGCACGGTCTTGAACCGAAAAAAGTGGTTGAAAATCCTGTACTACAGGAAGCTACCAAGGATGAGGCCTATAAAATTTTAACAGTGGGTCAGATTTCTGAACTCATGGAGCAAGCTCAAACAGCCCCAAGAGATGAAAAAAGTAATAGCGGGAAAGGTTTTTGGAATCAATTGAAATCTAGTGTGAAAAAGAGATAATCTAACTGCAGGATCAAAAATTATGGTTAAGCGAAACTGTCGAAAAGCTATTATTTTAAATTGATAAAATATCTGTTGGTAGATATCTTATCCTTTAAAATATCTTTTCTGGCAGTTTTTTGATTTTTTGGCATAGGGGTAAATATAAACCTTAATGAGATTTCACCATGGAATTTTTATACTTGGCAGAAAATCGATATGCTTATTTTGAAGAGGAGGGATTGTTGTGTTGAAAAAGAAAGATGAAATGCTTATTGAATTGCGTGAGAAGATGCGAGACGGGATTGGTGAGATACAGATCAGAAATCTTTTCCAACAGGGTGAATTGAAAGGTAAGACTAGACTATTTGCCGAAATCACAATTCCAGTCGGTGGTTCGATTGGGTATCACCAGCATGAGCAGGAGGAAGAAATTTTTTATTTTATTTCCGGACAGGGCCGGGTCAAAGATGGGGACGAATGGAAAGAAATTAATATTGGTGATGCATTGGTAACGGGTGGAGGCGCGGGACACGCTGTAGAGAATACCGGTAAGCAGCCTTTGGTTATAATGGCAGTAATTTTAGTATATTGAAAGGTGTCAGTACACCCAGACTTGACATAACAAGACTTTGATAAATTTATTTCTCAGACGTGCAGGATTTTCCATGCTTTTAGAGAAATATCTTTGATTTGAAAAGGGTAACTTCTTATTTCAGTTTTTACCACGACACCTGCATCTTTTAATGCGGAGGGTAAGCATGATATTGGATGAGTTTAAGCTTAACGGAAAAGTAGCTCTTGTCACCGGAGCCGGTACCGGGTTGGGGCAAGGAATATGTGCTGGCCTTGCAGAAGCAGGTGCTGATATTGTTGGAGTTGATAGTCAAGAGATGCCGCAAACCAGAACACGGGTTGAGGAAATAGGCCGTCATTTTGTGTCGGTTGTTGCTAATCTAATGAGTATTGAACCCATCCAAGGGATATTGCATCAAGTATTACGTAATTTAGGGAGAATTGATATTTTAGTTAATAATGCTGGAATTCTCCATAAGACGGACGCATTGGATGTTACTGAGAAAGATTGGGACGATGTAATGAATTTGAATGTAAAAACCGTCTTTTTTTTATCCCAAGCCATAGCAAGACAATTTATTAAACAAGGTACGGGTGGTAAAATCATCAATATTACATCAATTCATGCATTTCATGGAGGTTTTCAAATTTCGCCGTTTACGACTGGGAAAAGCGGTGTAACGGGAATCACTCGTATCTTGGCTAATGAATGGGGTAAACATAACATTAATATCAATGCCATAGCTCCTGGTTATATTGCAACCGAAAATACCTCCTGGCTGCGAAGTGACGAACACCGTAATGCGGAGATATTGACAAGGATACCCAATGGACGGTGGGGAACAACAGATGATATTCAGGGTGCAACGGTTTTCCTTGCCTCCAACGCTTCGAATTATATTAATGGTTATACTATTGCCGTAGATGGCGGATGGTTAGCCAGATAGTGTGTATGGCATGTGTGTCAACTACTTAAGTCTCTCAGGTAACCAAGGATGTGGGATTTGTACATAGATAACTTATCCGTTAAAATGTCAGATTTCATTGTTAAGATTTGTTAGGAAGACCGAGTATATACAGACACGAATGGGTGGGAATCATGCTAATCAGAGTAGAGGATGTTTTCAAACTCGGCAACACAATCAATATTCAGTTTTCAGATCAAATTGGACAAATTAAAGAATGCCAAGTTCTAATCAAAAATATTATAAAAGGCATGAAAGAAGATAAGTTGTATCTGGAGTTTTCCGAAAAGGATCTTGCTGTACTGATTAATAAGGGCTCCGAGCTTACGGTTTGGTATCTCACCGAAGAAGGAGAAAAACGGCAATTTGCCACTTATATTATTGAGCAGAAACTACGGGATGATCAATCTCTCGTACTCGCTAAACCAATGGCAATTGATTATACTTCATTCCGTAGATATCATCGGGTTGATGTGGATTTGCCTTTTCGTTATTTTGTTGGAGATAAAGTATATAATGGCAAAGTGGTGAATTTATCAGCCTGTGGCTTATTTGCTATTATCGAGCCCCAAATTATTATTAAAGAAGGTTCAATATTACAATTAGAATTTGATTTACCAAAGAATAGCCGACCAACCCATCTGAGCGGCCGGGTCATAAGGGATGAACTAATTGGAAACCCAATTAAGCAAGGTATAGCAATTGATTTTGAACATGTCGATAAATACGATCAAGCAGAGTTAATGGTTTTCGTGACCAAAACCGAATTAGGCACCTCTTAAGGTACGGAACCCTTGGAGTGCTCTCCTTTTTTAGAGATTTTCTTTGCTCCAATTGCTTCTTTATCTTCTGTAAGAATATACAATCCTTCAAAATAGACCCTTTTATCTCTTCATTTCTGTCCATTCATTTTATTTTAAATTTTAAACAACAAATCGAGCCGCAGATTGTCGGAAAAGGCTGTAAGAAAGTTAAAGTAAAATAGGTACCTTATTACATTTTAACAAGTAGATGTTTATAAGTTAAGTAAGATTATTTAATTATGCCTTAATCCTAATGCCCAAACCTCGGACCCGGGAATATGTTACTTAGTAGGAAAATACCTGGTTTACGAGGAGGTACATTAATGTCCGATCAAATAATGGAAAATAACGCCGGTTTCCAACCGGGACCGATGAACCCGGTTTGTCAAAACGATCAACTCTATACAGTTAAACCCGGCGATACCATGTTCTTTATTGCCAAGCGTAATAATATTTCCTTGCAGGAACTCATCAATGCCAATCCCCAAATAGCCGATCCTAACACGATTTATCCAGGCCAAGTACTTTGTATTCCTATTGCCGGACCGCTGCCATCATGCGGAGGAAACCAGACTTACCATGTTGTCAGTGGTGATACAATGTTTGAAATAGCACGTCGTTTTGGGATTACCTTGGATGCACTAATTGCTGCCAATCCGCAGATTTCTGATCCGAATTTGATTTTTCCGGGACAGGAAATCTGTGTGCCAGTGCCAGCCGCGATTCCTTCGGTGCCAATGCCTATGCCAACGCCAATGCCGATGCCTATGCCTATGCCAACGCCTGTTTCACCAATAATACCAGCACCGGGTCCTTGTTTTAACGGTACCCTGTATACTGTCAGGCCCGGAGATACATTGTTTGAAATCGCTCGTGCCAATAATATTTCACTAATGGCGTTGATCGCTGCCAACCCCCAAATTCCCGACCCCAACTTGATTTACCCGGGACAAGTGATATGTTTACCGGGACCGGTATTGGAAATTCCAACCGCCCCGCGGCCTTGCCCAATGCCAGCTCCGATCCAACAGCCTTCTCCAATGCCGGCACCGGTCATGCCGATCCAACCACCTTGCCCAATGCCGGCACCAAGGCCTATTGCGCCCATTGAACAACCGATGATGCCGTTACCGCCGTTTCCGGCGCCAATGCCGTGTCCTATCCCGCAGGGAATGGCTCCAATGCCTTTTTATGTTGTTATACCATGGGATCAATGTCCCCATCGTATGGTTCGAAAAAGAAAACACGGACGACGAAAAAAACATTGTTACTAATTATTAAAGGCCTTTGGGCCTTTTTTCTTTTAATAAATTCATTAAGTTGAGTAATAATAAAAACCGAATCGGCCTAATGATTTACGGGAAATATTCAAGAAGTAAACTTGATCGTTTCAGCTCAATAAAACTTAAGAGTCACCATAAAATCTCATAGATTTAAAAAGGGGTTTACCTGTTTCTGGCGAATATTAACCGAATGTTTTTAATTCAAAAACGGAGTTTATGGGGATTAAAAATGGATTTAAAGTTAGCATATTTCTATCCCACTCTCATGAATTTATACGGAGACCGGGGGAATGTTCAAACATTAGTAGAACGTTGTCGTTGGCGTGGAATTAACTTAGAGGTAACAGAAATAGAAATTGGCGATGCAACTAATTTCAGTGGTTATGATTTGGCTTTTTTTGGCGGTGGACAGGATAAAGAGCAATTCAAGATCGGTGAAGATCTGTTAACGACCAAAGCTGAAAACTTAAAATCTGCTATTGAAGATGGTTTGGTGATGCTTAATGTGTGCGGAGGATATCAATTATTGGGAGAGTATTACCGTCCGCTTCAAGGACCCATTTTGAAGGGTCTTTCAATCCTTGATATAAGGACTGAAGGAGGTAATGTGAGAGCCATCGGCAATATGATTGCAGAAGCAATGCTGGAGGCGGGGCCCAAAATGCTATTGGTGGGTTTTGAAAACCATTCGGGGCGGACATTTTTAGGCGGTCGCTGTACTTCTCTGGCTAAAGTTGTTAAAGGCTTTGGTAATAATGGAGAAGATAAATCCGAAGGCGCCCGGTATTTGAATTGTTTCGGCTGCTATTTGCATGGACCGCTATTGCCTAAAAATCCCGGTTTCGCTGATTATTTAATTTCCTTGGCACTAAAACGCAAGTATGGTAAAGCGGATTTAACGCCTTTAGAAGATATATTGGAAAACCAAACTCGCGACTATGTAATAAAACGCGTGGGGAAACGTTCCTTTTTAAAAGGTAAAAGATTATGAAATTAATAAAGAAATTATTTATTTTGATATCTGCTAGCTTCATTGTGCGTCTGGTATATAATCTTTCAAGATACTTTAATTTTGGCCAAGGGAGCAATATTCCCGGGAAAATAGCAATGCGAGTTTTTCCTGATATCCTTGCCGCTCAAATTCCCCGCTTTAAAAAGGGATGGATTATAATTACAGGCACCAATGGCAAGACCACTACAACGAAAGTTTTGGTTGAACTGATGCGGGAATTAGGTTATCGGGTTTGTACCAATTCCTGCGGAGCTAATCTGGTATCAGGTATTGTAACTAGCTTATTGCTTACTGATACAAAACCCAACGAGGAATATTTGGCAGATTATGCCATTTTTGAAATTGATGAAGCAGTTTTAATTAAATCCTTTGAATTATTTAAACCGAAGATTCTAGTAGTGACCAACTTTTCTCGCGATCAATTAGACAGGTATGGTGAAGTTGATTCCAATGTAAATCGAATTATGGAAATCGTCCGTAATACAGGAAATGACTGTAAAGTCATCCTCAACGGGAACGATCCTAATGTTGCCCGGATTGGTTGCGTGGTTCAGCCCGTTAAACGTTTTTATTTTGGGGTCCGTCAAACCGACAATTCAGTGGACGATGGTTTGTTGGTAGAACGAGATACCGGTACGGGATTGGAAACTCTGGACCCTCCTGATCTTAATTTTTGGGCTGAAGATATTCAAACTAATTTTTTAAGCGGCAGCCATTTTAAAATGGTGTTTGAAAATCGTAAGATAAATGTTAATCTCCAATTGCCCGGGGTTTTTAACATTCAGAATGTTTTGGCCGCTATATCAGTCTGTCTATCAATTGGCATTGATTTGGACAAGATTACGCCGCTTTTAAGCAAAATAAAGTCAAGTTATGGGCGGAGCGAGCATTTTTGTTTTCGAGGTCATTCCATTTATTTGTTTTTGGTGAAAAATCCGGTTGGCTTTAATCATATTATTCAATTATTAAATCAAGCTCACGGGCCAAAACGGATTTTATTTTTGCTCAATGATTTAATTGCAGACGGCACGGATGTATCATGGATATGGGACGTAGCATTGGAAAATCTATGGAAGGTAAGAGAAATTAAAGAGATTGTTGCCAGTGGCACTAGAGCTGGTGATATGGCTTTGCGGGTAAAATATGCTAATCCTCCCGATTTTCCTTTAAGTGTTGATTATAGGCCTCGATGTGCCTTTAAAGAATTGACTGAGCGGATGGCAGATGATGAAGAGTTGCTGATATTGGCAAATTATACTGCAATGATTGGATTCCGTCCATATCTTTTAAAAGTAAGTTCTCGGAAAAAGAATCGATGATTAGGGAGCAGAGCTTTACCAACATATTTTTACATTCTGGTTTATTAAGCGCTCCTGTTGGGAGCGCTTTTTGAATCAAAATATGTTATCATAGGGTATCAACCGTAAAAATGACAACTGTAAGTTATTCTTTGGGATTGCATTTTTGAATTGACATCCATCGATAATTTCTGTTATTTTGGTCAATGAAATATTTTAAAGGATGAACAAGGTAAGAAGAGAATAGGAGAAAATTTTCGTGGGAGCGGAAGTAAAACTCAAACGGAGCAAAGATAAAACATTCAGTATTGCCTTGGCCGAAATTCGAAATCGATTGGCTTTTATTAATGCTTGTCTAATATTGGGCGCTCTTGGATTCCATGGCAATCAAGGGGATTATATCATCGCAGGTATTTATTTAGTCTTCAACCTGTTTTGTTGGATAGTGCCTCCTTTGAAACGTCTTACTACGCAGTCTTTTCGCTATATAATTTTATTGATGGACCTGGTGGTTACAAGTTATATGATCATGAGAACCGGGGGAGTTATCAGTAATCTTTATCCATTTCTGTTTATTCCGGTGATATTATCAATTATGTGTTACCGGTACATTGGAATTCTACTTTGTTGTACAATAATGTCAGCTATTATGATTACCACAGCCTTTTTTTCCGGCACTTTAGTTTGGGATATGGCCGAGCCTTTAGGGATAAGGATTTCTTATCTTTATTTGACAGGCCTTATCGGCGGTTATTTATTCAAGCAAACGTACTCTGTAAAAGAAGAGCTATCAAAAACTTTAACCCGATGGAATATTGATTTACAACGTTTAAATATTTTTTCTCAAGAAGTGACAGCCAGTTCCGACTTGGATGAAATTTTCAATCAGATTACCAAGACAATCCGTCAGACCAGTATTGCTCAAATGATTGCCTTGCTGTTGTTTGATGGAGAAGTTCTAAAAATATATGATACGGAAGGTTGGGACGAAACCTGGATTGATCAATATAACCAAAATCCTTTTAATAAACAAAGTCTTACGTTAGCCCCGATTATCATCTTTAAAGAACCTTTATTGTGCACCAATATTCGAAAACATCCTGAATTAGTGCGGATTTTTAGCGGAATTCCTATCGAATCCTTATTTGCTTTTCCGCTCATAATCAGTGGAGAAGTACTTGGAATGCTTATAGTCAGCAGCGAAAACAGCCGTGTATTGGGTGAACAGGAAACACAAATATTGACGAGTATTACCAACCAAGCGAGTATGGCGATACAAAACATCTTGACCATTACGACAGAAAAGCGCAAAGCGGATACAGACGGGTTGACCGGACTTTATAATCGCCGTTATTTTAATGAACAAATTGAGTGGCTTGTTGATCGGACATTGGAACAGGAACAGCCTTTGTCACTGATATTAATGGATATCGATAATTTCAAAAAATATAACGATACTTATGGTCATCCGGCAGGAGATCAGTTATTGAAAGTTTTGACCGCAGCCATCTCAGAAGTTGTTCGCGAACATGATATTTTTGCTCGTTACGGAGGGGAGGAATTTGCAATCATTTTAAGAGATACCAATAATAAATTAGCTCTTCAGATTGGTGAAAGAATTCGGCAGGTCGTTTTAACGATACCATCCGGAATTTTAAAATGTCCGGTTACCATTTCCATTGGTGTGGGAACACTTCCAGATCAAGCCTGTGACCGTTTTACATTGCTGGACTTTGTTGACAAATCACTCTACTATGCCAAAAACAATGGAAAAAATCGAGTTTGTTGCGGTTACCAATAAATTTTAAAAATAATATAGAATGGATAGATTACAAATTACTCCTGCTTGAAAACTGCCATCAGAATGCTCTGACGCTCCAATACCAATTTCCAAGGCCGGACGTACCAGGTATTTTTGATATTCCACTCCAAAAAAGCCTTGATATCCAAAACGGCTGTTATTGGAACTTGAGTCGGCCCCGTCTTTGAAACTTTTGGAATAACCCAGAGAGGCACCGATATAGGGCAAGAAATTTTGCCGCCTTTCCAAATTAAAAATACCCCGAAGTCCGATTGCATAATTTCCAGTTGTTGAAGTGTCTCTTTGAGACATAGCGACTGAAAAGACCGGTTGGAGATAATAGTCCCTTTGATAGGGAATTTTTAAACTGAAGCCGCTTGCGATATTGGAAAATTGCCAGCCTATTGCGGAATCGCGCCGGATTA
The DNA here is from genome assembly GCA_023426245.1 of Bacillota bacterium. Lineage (GTDB taxonomy): Bacteria > Bacillota > UBA4882 > UBA8346 > UBA8346 > UBA8346. The sequence continues at coordinate 125,409 of JAFABB010000002.1, read as the reverse complement.
TATCATCGCTTGCGAAACAAGGAGTGGTAATGCTCAGGGATAATATGATTCCAATTACTGCATTCAGGAATCTTTTCTGCATCGGAACCACCTTTCAAATTTGACTTACCCCTAATTTCGCAACATTTATCCGGTTTCCTGCAGTTACCGTACTTTTCCGAGTACAGGAAGAAACAAGCAAAAAAATCAAGGAATCATTTTAGGTCATCATCATGGTGGACCTTATACTGCACATCATGAATTGTTTTTTCAGTCCCTGAACGTTGTGATTGTTTTTTTCCCTCCGCATATCTTTCCAGAACTCTAGTAAGCCAAATGATAGCTATGATGATAATTACCGCATCGTCAAGCCATCCGAATCCTATGAGTAAATCCGGAATGAAATCAAATGGGGAGAAAAAGTAAAAGATTACAAGATAAATCCGGATTTTTTTATAAAACGGAATTGCCGTATCCAATAGATATTGAAAGAAGTATTTAAAATAGCTTAATTTTTGCATCATCCATCACCTACTCTATTTTACATTTTTGACAAAATTTCTTCATTATGATGCGTTTTAAGGAGATTATTGTTTATTTCTGATCGTTAGCATGATTTAATAATGACGAGAGAGTGTTATAATGAATAAGTATCAAGGTGAATTATTTCGCGATTCAACTCGTACCTCTTTCTATAAATCATTCAATATCAAGTATGATTATGGGGCCCCATGATGTTAAACAGTGTCCAAACATTTGAAGATAAAATTTCCATATATATAGCTGGGGATTCTACCGCATGCAACTATGAAGCAGCCCGGACTCCGCGGACCGGATGGGGACAAGTGCTGGGTCGATTCTTTACGGATCAGGTCATTATAAAAAATGAAGCTATCTCCGGTCGAAGTTCTATGAGTTTCATTAACGAAGGTGCTTTAGAAAAAATTGAGAGTCAAATTACACCGGGAGATTATTTATTCATTCAATTCGGCCATAATGATGAAAAGAAAGAAGATCCTGCCCGGTATACCGAAGCGTGTACCACTTTTAAGGTGTATTTGACTCAATATATCCAGAGTGCACGGAACAAACAAGCTGTTCCAGTTTTGTTAACTCCGATTCATCGTTGCCAATTTGGTCAAAATGGCAAAATAATGTCGACCCATGGCGATTACCCCAAGGCAATGCTGGAACTTGCTGTCTTGGAACAAGTTCCGGTCATTGATCTCACCGAACAGACCCGTATTTTGATGGAGCGGGTTGGACCCAAAAAGTCCAACCTGTTCTTTATGAATCTTAAACCGGGAGAGTTCTTCAATTATCCGAACGGCTCCCGGGATAATACCCACCTTCGGCAGGAAGGAGCCTTGGAAATAGCCCGCTTAGTGACGGTGGGCATCCGTCAAGTTAAATTGCCGTTGGAAAAATATATTCGACCCGAACTCAACCACCACCGGCTTCAGCCGGTGGGTTCTTTGGCCGACTGCAAGTCGGCTAAAGAATCGGGGGGGATTCAAACCCGAAGGTAATTTGTTCAGCTCAAGCTTTCGGCTAAAGTCGAGGGTTTGAATCCCCGTAGTTGAGACAATCAGCTTTCCAAAACCGGAAATTCGTCCGGAACCGAAAGTACTTGTTGATGAAGGACGATGGGGTCGGAAATGAGACCATACTTTGCATCCTCCGGATAGCAGACTGCGATTTGAGGTTGGGGTCCGGCGAATCTGTATATAGCCTCAAAGTTCTCCCAGTATGAAATCATGAAAAAATGTTCCCATTCATCCTGGGTTTGACTATGGATGTAAGCTCCCAGATTGCCGGGAATGGCTTTGGTTTCGGCGACTCCCGTTTTAAGTAAATATTCTCGAAATTCATAAGCTTTTTCCCGTGGTACTATTCCGTGCCAGGAACGGGCGATCATCGATACGCCTTCCTCCCATGATAAGAATTTTATTGCCCGATTGTTCGGTAGATTAACTAACCCATGACCATGCCGCCATCGACATTGATAACTTGTCCCGTCACATATTTTGCCAAATCAGAAACGAGGAATAATACTACACCGGCTACATCTTCGGGTTTACCGGAACGATTCATAGGGACTTGGGCCAGAAATTTTTGGGTTGCTTCTTCTGACAATCCATGAGTCATATCAGATTGAATGAATCCGGGTGCTACAGCATTGACAGTGATCCCACGTTCAGCAAGTTCCCGGGCGGTTGTTTTGGTAAGACCAATCAAACCTGCTTTTGATGCCGAGTAATTGGCTTGTCCGATATTCCCCATAAGGCCGGATACACTGGCAATGTTGACTATACTGCCGGAATTTTGTTTCAACATTTGTTTGGATACTAATTTCGTACAAATAAAGGCTCCGGTTAAATTGATTTTTAATACCAGATCCCAATCGTCTTGTTTCATCATCATCAGACGGGCATCCCGGGTAATTCCGGCATTATTGACCAAAATGTCGATACGGGAGAAACGATTGGTAATCGCTTTTACAACCTTTTTGGTTGATTCGTCGGAAGCTGCGTCATGTTTTAATGTGATATTTTTGGGCAATTTCCTCGGCTGTAGAAAGAGCCATTGTTTCATTGATATCCGTAATTACAACATTGGCTTTTTCTACAGCCAGCCTTTCGGCGATGGCACGGCCAAGTCCTCTGGCGCTGCCGGTAATCAAGGCTACTTTATTTTTTAATCCCAATTCCATCGTTTTTCTCCTTTGAACTAAAATTAAAAAAAGTATCGAATATATTTATTCTCTTTTGGGAAATTTTTTCCTTTCATGATACGGTAAACAATAAAGTTACGATGTTAACTGAGATGGAGATTAAATTTAGATGATATTGGCAAAAAATTGTTAACGAAACGGAATTCGAAGGAAGCGCCGAGAATGACAAAATGCTTAGAATTGCAATTTAAAGCAAAATTTGGTACAATAAAAACTTAAGAGAATAAAGTTTAATGCGAAAGAAAACATTGTTTTCCGGCTTCAGACGGGATGCGATGGATAAAACATTATAATATTTTGGCATTTGCAAAGGGTTGACCTAAATTAGCCAATAGTGGACCCGTAATACGAGGTTTATTTTTTGGATGCCAGCGAGAAAGAATATTGAAGAAACTGCTGGTGGTAGGCTTTGAAGCTCACCAGCTTCTTTTATGTGAGCGTATCTTTATGCAAGTCGCCAATGATAAATCTGTTACAAGAAGATTATTTGGAAGCAAATATTTTTTGATATGCAGAAGGAAAATGGTTTTCCACGGACGAAACTAGTATGTTATTTGGATTGACAACCACTTGGATGTTGATCATATGGTTACCATTGGGCGCAGTGAAAAGTTTGTATCATCAATGTTATAAATGAAGGTGAAGAGTTGACTTTATCATGCTCTATTGTAGATTTGATACCGCAAAAAGGGAAAATGGGTTTTCCGCAAACATTGATTCAAGCCCAAAAAAATGGTAGTGAGTCTAGAGCGGCTATCATGGGAGATAATATTTTTCTTAACGACCGCCAGCAATTATCCAATGCCGTACTTGTCGAATATATTAATCAATTGACTGCAGCTGTTTTTGGATATCAGGCAAGGCAAGAAGAAGGGCCGGTGGTTCGGAAAGGTCTGTTTGTTGGCATGCAGGATGCCGAATTTTTTAATCCGGTTAACCTGGGTGATATGCTGACTCTGCGTGGCTTTGTGACTGAAGAGGTTTCTCAAGTAAGCTTTGTCCAAGGCATTATCGAACGGGACGGAAAAAAAATCGCCGAACTCGTCACAAAATTGTATCAAACAGAGAACGTAGCCGAATTAAGCGGCTCCATTAATCCTGTACAGGTTTCGTCCGGGACGGGTGAAAAGAGTTTTGATAATCGGAATTTGCCTTTATATCTGGTTTCCAATATGCAAAGGAAGCTTTATTCCTATATTCAGAAAGTTCGTATTGAAGATGGGCAAATATCTTTTTCCATAGCCTGTCCTAAAGATTTTGAACCTTTTGACGGCCATTTTCCAGAAAATCCAATTTTGCCCGGCGTTGTTTTGTTGGAAATCGCTGCTATCGGTTTGGAAATACTCCTTGGGAAAACTATTTTTTTAAAGTCAATTAAGAAAATGAAAATCAGCGGTATGGTTCTTCCGGATCAAAACATTACTTGTGAAATAAAAACAGCCCCAAGTAATGACGGGAGATATACATTTACAACCATTGTAAAGGAAAGAGCTGAAAAAGAAATTTCACGGTTTAGCGGTAGTTGTATACCTTGCGGTTTGCAATGAGTGAAGAAAGAGAAGAAAATTATGAGTATGCATCGAAGATATGATAGCTATTTTCCACCGGATGAGAAAACACCGTTGCTAGCGGAGTGTTTTCGTAGAGTGCAATTCGATGAAGTTGATCCTTTACGGATTGTATGGCATGGACGGTATGTTAGTTATTTTGAGCAGGGACGCAACGAGTGGGGCCGTAAATTCGAGTTTAGTTATTATGACATGGCCGGGCATGGATTTGCAATGCCTATTGTTCAGCAGCATGTTGACCATTTATACCCGCTTCGCTATGATGAACTTATTCGGATTCAAGCTGCCTGTCATTGGACGGAAGCAGCTAAAATGAATTTCAGTTACCAAATTTTTGCCGAAAATGGCACCTTATCGGCTAGAGGTTATACAGTTCAGGTTTATACTGACTTAACCGGTAATCCCATGATTTTAAAACCGGAATTTGCGGAAGCGTTTTATCAAAAATGGGATGAATGGAGCCTAAAGTGAATCGAGAAGTTTATTTAAATCATTCATCAGTGATTACCGGATTGGGTACGCTGGAACAAACCTGGCAATCGCTTCTTAACCATCAATCCAGTATTATAAAAAAAGCATATTTTGAAAACTCCTTGTTACCGGAAACAGGGTTGTCCCTCTACCAAAGAGATTTATTGAATACTCAAGCTAATTTTACTCAATATTTGATGGAGCAAAGTCTGGCAGATTTCCCCAAATTGCCGGAGGACACTTTCGTAATTTGGACTGGAATTAAAAATAATGCCGAATGGGTAGAAAGTCGCGATAATGAAATCCCGAAACCATCATATTTGTCTGCCTACGATTTACGTGCTTGGGTGACTGAGATTTTGGGCTTAAAAAATGGGGGAATGGAAATTAATGCTGCCTGTGCTTCATCAACAATCGGTTGTGCCCTTGCAGCACAGTATATCGCCGAGGGGAAATATGATAATATTTTAGTAGCAGGCGCTGATATAGTCAGCAGGTTTGTATACTATGGTTTTGCTGCATTAAAAGCTATGAAAGATGAAGTATGTATGCCGTTTGATACGCAAAGGAACGGTTTATCTTTAGGAGATGGCGCGGTAGCTCTTTTTTTGTCAGCAAAGCGGAATTCGGATATCCGGATATCCGGCTTTGGGATAACCAATGATGCAACCCATATTACCGGCCCCTCTAAAGATGGAGCCGGTCTTGCAAAAGCAATTTCTCATGCTATAGAAATGGCAGGACAATCTCCTTTAAGAGTGCAAGCTTTTTGTGCTCACGCGACTGGAACTCGGTATAATGATACTATGGAATTATTGGCTGCTCGTTCTGTTTTTGGAGAAAAAGGACCGCCAATTTTTGGTGTCAAAGGATCCATTGGCCATACTTTAGGGGCTGCAGGTGGAATCGAGATTGCAATATGTCAAAAATGTTTGCTGGATGGCATGTTACCCCCCACAGTGGGATGCAGTCTTCCGGAATCTCCGAATGTTGTATTAGAAAAAACAATATTTCCGGGTCGGACAATTCTGACGAGCAATTCAGGATTTGGTGGAATTAACGCCGCAATTTTAATGGAGAATTTATCATGATAGGCCAAGAGAAATTCTATCTTTTAGGGTCGGGATGGATCTCCGCCTTTGGGAATGGTTTTTTTGGTTCCAGGCCACAGTTTTCCAATTCGGATGTAAGGTTCCAATATCCCGAGTTGGAGAAATATATTCCTGAATTGCCGGGACGATTTGGCCGGTTTGATGTTTATACAAAAATCTGTTTTGCTGCTGCAGTACTTGCTTTAAAAGACGCCGATATGCTTGAGGGGGCCCGGGATAAAGAAAAAAAGAGTATTGGAATCATCCTTGGAAGCTCGAGTGGTGTGTATGATGATGATTTGGCTTTTTTTGAATCCACCCGGGAATCCAAAGGGGAATTTTCCAGCCCAAATCTTTTTTCCTATACTCTTCCCAATGTTGCCTTAGGCGAAATTACGGTATTTTTTAAATTCTCCGGTCCAACTTTTTGCGTGGGAAATGACCATCAAAGGTCCGGTATCACTGGGATACCGGCCGCACTTTCATTACTAGTCTCCAAACAATGTGAGTGTGTCTTAGTGGGTTGGGTTGAGGCGTCCCAAAATATAAGCCATCATGAAAAGTTTCCTAAAGGTGCGGCTTTTGCAGTATTATCCATGGAGATGACCGGTAAATCCAAAGGCGTTTTTTCTTTTAATCAAGAATTCAACTTTTCCGAATTGTTTGAGGGGTGACGATGGCCAAATTATTAATGGTTGCTACGAATCTAATGGATGATCCCTATCCGGTGTATCCCCTTGGAGCCAATATCGTTGCCGCTGCTGCTCAAAACTCAGGAATTGATGTAAAATTCATCGATTTAATGGTGGATGGAACCGATGTCCTGGATTTGGCACTCATTGAATTTAAGCCCGATTATATTGCTCTCTCCATGCGGAATGTCGATAATGTGAATTTTAACGAACCCCAATCTTTTTTATTTCAATACAAATCACTAGCTGAAAGGATAAAACAAAGATCCAGCGCCCCTCTTATTTTGGGAGGATCTGCCTATACAATCTTTCCTGTCCAATTTTTGCAGTTTTTAGGCGCCGACTATGGAATCACTGGACCGGGAGAGGTCAGTCTGCCAAAATTGATTCATCAGTTGGAGCGGAAAATGCCGCCTCAAAGTTCAATCCTAGATGGAGAGGTTGATTACTCGGGGGAAAACCGTTATTTTTTGACCCGTGAAAACCGGTTATCTGATTTTTATTTAAACAAAGGCGGTATGCTGAATATCACTACCAAGAGAGGTTGCCCCCATCAATGTCTGTATTGTTCCTATCCTAATTTAGAAGGCAATCGGTATATTTTTAGAGAGCCGAAAGCTGTCGTCGATGAGATTGTTTATCTTCAAGAAAAACATGGGGCCGATTTTGTTTTTTTTACGGATTCGGTATTTAATGATGTCAACAACGAGTATCTGCGAATTATGGAGGAAATGGCCAGACGGGAAATTTCGGTTCCTTGGACATGTTATCTAAGACCGACCGAATTTCACCGGGATGAAATCGAGTTGATGAAACGGACCGGCTTGCATTCGGTTGAATGGGGTACGGATTGTTCCAGTGACGCTACTTTGAGTGGAATGGGCAAAAATTTTTATTGGGATGATGTCCGGAAGGCCAACAATTTATTTGCCGAGTATGCTATTCCGGGATCTCATTTCATCATTTTCGGTGGCCCGGGAGAAACTGAAAAGACAGTCCGTGAAGGAATAAGAAATCTTTCAGAACTTGATTTTTGCGTGGTATTCGGTGGAATGGGAGTGCGCGTATTTCCCGATACCGGAATTTGTGAACTTGCTAAACAGACAGGATTGATTCAGGATGAGAGTGAGCTATTTAATCAAGAAGTATATTATCATTCACCGGATATAGATGTTCAGTGGTTAAATCAGTATCTTACGGAAACCTTTACAGAAAAGCGAAATTGGATTTTCCCTTGGGCCGGTGTGGCAGACAGAAATCGTTTTATGCATAACTCAGGAATCAGAGGCTCGCTTTGGGATTTATTATTGAAAAGGAAGCAGTCATGAAACAAGGCATAAATGACACCCCAAACAATATGAATGGAAATAAAGGTACCAATAATAAAGGCTATGGAAACAAGTTAGGATATTCCATATTTCATTTTATTTTACGGCATATTGGTTTAGGTGGAGCTTACGGAATATTGGTATTATTGATACCCTATTATGTTATTTTCAGACCGAGTGTTTATCAATGTGCCAAACCGTATTTACAAAGAAGATTTCCTGAAGATATGTTGATGAAAAGGTATTTTCGTCTTTTTAAGTATATCTTTGTTTTTGGACAAGCCCTGGTTGATCAGCTATATTTTGGCTTTGTGGGAGAATCCAAAATTAAATTAAAGTTTGACCGGGAACCTGAAATCTTAGATCTCCTGAGAAAAAAACCGGTGATATTTTTACTATCCCATGTGGGTTTTTGGGAAGTTTCAATGGCAGGCTCGATAAGGTTTCAGAGAAAGATGAATGTTTTAGTGGATAAGAATTTTGATAAGAACAAAAGAAAAAGTTTTTATGATGTCAGGAAAAGTGGTGAAGGGGCTCAATTTAACCTGATTAACGTGAGCGATAATTATGGAGGAATGATTGAAGCGACCAACGCTTTATTACGGGGAGAAGTTATAGGAGTTACCGGAGATCGGGCCGAGGAGTGGCGTACCAAGATCGTTTCTTTCTTAGGTTCTCCCGCTAAATTTCCAATGATTGCGGAACAACTTGCCGTGGCGACAGGTGCATCCGTAATTGCCTTATTTACTGCCAAAGAGGACAGGCATACCATCCGCTATAGTTGGAAGGATATTTCAACAGAAGTTTTAGATGATGAAAGTTTGAGTAAGGATCAAAAGATCCAAAAGATGCTGGAATTATATTCTACTGCATTGGAAAATCATGTCCAGGAACATCCTTACCTATGGTTTAATTTTTTTGATTTTTGGAAGATTTGAGAATTTAAGAGGCTTAGTGGTTTCGAAGGAGGGATTTAGATGGTGGAAAGCGCCCGGAATTTTCGAATGAAATATACCATAGCGACCAATTTTGACCCGGAGCTTATTGGCGAAATTGCTAAATTCAACCAAGATAATGCGTTTTCATCGGTTTTCGGTAAATTAAAAAAAGACATAATCGGCGGCGGCCGATCTTCAATTAATTTACCCAAGGTTTCGAAAAATGAGCTTAAAAATTATATCCAATTATGTCATAAAAATCATTTAAAGTTTAATTATTTATTCAATCCAATATGTCTTGGCAACAGGGAATTTGTTCGCAAAGAACATCATGAGATTCTGAAATTCCTCGACGAACTTTCAAATGCAGAAGTTGATACCTTAACCATTAATTCGCCCTATCTCTGTGAAATGATTAAGCAGCAATTTCCTCATTTAAAAATTACCATCGGCCACTTTGCATACGTCTCTACAATCCAACAAATTAAATATTGGGAAGAACTCGGCGCTGATGAGATAACCTTGCAACATCAGACCAACCGCAATTTTAAATTGCTGGAAGAAATGCTACGGTATACGAAAAAGTCAGGGATCGGGCTTAGAATTATCGGCAACAATTTTTGTCTGCACGATTGTCCATTCTCAATTTATCATGCAACCGGTTTGGCCCATTCCAGTGATAAAAAACAAAGATTTAACCAGTTGTATATCGATTATAATGTTATTCGCTGTAATACCGAAAAAATCAAAGATCCCGGGAAATTACTCTCTTCAAGCTGGGTTCGGCCTGAAGATGTAAAGTATTATGAAGCATTATCAGAGAAAACCGGAAATGATAATTTTTCAATCAAACTGGTAGACCGCACCAAAACCACTGAGTTTTTAAAACGGGTGGTCAAAGCCTATGCGTTACACGCTTATAGGGGTAATTTAATTGATATTCTCAATCTGGGAATAACGTCAAATATTAAGCATTACGACTTAAAGGCTTTAATTATTGGAATTATTACCGGTTCCTATAATGCAAAAATTATGAGAAAATATGCTGATGGCTTTAACCTTCCTGTACCTTTTGTTGATAATCAAAAATTAGATGGTTTTGTTGAAAAGTTTATTCACGGCTACAACTGCGACCATATGGTTTGTAATGATTTTTATGCTGCCAAATCCGGAGAAAACAACCCCAACTTATGTAATTATTGTAAACAATGGGCTCAATCCGCAGTTACCCAGGATGAAACAGCAGCCAAAGCATGGCTTGAAAAATCGGAAAGTTTTTTAGATGACTTAAAGAATAGTCGTATGTTTTAAAAGAGGCTGTCTAAAAAGCAACTTAAAATCAATAAGAAATACAATATATATCGCGCCCACGCGCGCGACTTCATCGAATATGTCGACTTCAATATATTGTATTTCTCTATCGTGCGTGCGCTTGCGCACGAATTTACTTTTGGGATAGTCCCAATTCTTAAAGATATGCGGTTTAATTTTTTATTTCAAATCCGTACAGAGAGGACTTTTTGGATTTGAAATCTAATTTATAACATTACTTTGTTTTTATACCAATCATTATTCAAATTCAATAATGAGCGTATCATAAAAATTTATTGCAAGGAGAGAAACTATGGATACTGCTACAAAGCTTAAGGAGCTTTTATGTAAGGAATTGAACTTGAAACTGAAACCGGAAGAAATTACCGATGATATGCCCCTATTTGGTGAAGGCTTAGGTTTGGATTCACTTGACGCAGTTGAAATCGTTGTGATTTTGAAAAAGCATATGGGAATTACCATAGTCGATAGCGAACAGGCGAAAAGGGTTTTTGTGTCGATGAAAACCTTGATTGATTTTGTTGAAAACGAATTAGGGAAAAAGTAACGTGTGCAGTCAAACTTATATTACAGGACTGGGATGTATGAGCGGTGCCGGGCGGAATCTACCGGAGACGATACAACAGATTTACAGTGGCAAGCGAAATCCCAAGCCTCCACGGAGGATTGGCTATAATTTAGAAAAACAATATCCTATTTTCGAGATATATGGTTTTGAACAGCAAGTGAATGATTTGAGTTTTCATTTTGCCAAAGTTGCCATTATCGAGGCGTTGGCACAAGCGGGTCTAGACCAAAATTCTCTGTGTCAGTACAGGGTAGGTGTATTTCTGGGTTCCACGGCGGGTTGCTTTTTTAATGAAGAAGACTATTACCGGAAGTGCCGCGCTGAAAAATCAGGCGATCCTTCCTATATTTCGGAAGTTTTGCTTCACGGCAGCATCGCTCATCAAATCCTCGAAGAATTTAATCTTTCCGGTCCGGCAATGACCTTATCCAATGCCTGCGCATCCGGAACGGATGCCATTGGCCTCGCTTCCAAAATGATTGAAAAAGGCGAATGTGATATTGCTCTGGCCGGGGGGTGTGACGAAATCGTCAGAATGGTATATCTTGGTTTTATCTCCTTAATGAACACCTCCGAAGAACCTTGCAAACCATTTTCAAGAAGCAGAAAAGGTTTGAATTTAGGTGAAGGCGCTGGAGTCTGCGTTTTAGAAAGCCGAGTTTCTGCTGAAAAACGGGGTGTTCAACCCCTGGGGTCTATTGAAGGATATTCCACGGTTGCCGATTCATATCACATAACAGCCCCGGAACCATCGGGGCGAGGACTAAGAAAAGCGTTTTTAAACGCCATGGGCGAGGCGAAGATCCAGCCGGAGGATATTGCTTTTATCAACACGCATGGTACGGGAACAACTGAGAATGACAAGGTCGAAGGCAAAACTATTGCCGAAATTTTCGGCAAGGAGGTACCTATAACTGCAACCAAAGCATACACCGGGCATGCCTTGGGAGCGGCGGGTGGTTTAGAAGTAGTATTTTCAATGCAATTTTTAATGGATCAAAAAATACCGGGAGTGCCGGATTATCAAGATTTTGATGAAGAGTGCGGTATTGTACCGCATCACGGAATCAAAGAAGTCTCAGGACAATATGCCTGTTCATCTTCATTAGCTTTCGGCGGAGTGAATTCCGTGATTGTGATAAGGAGACCATCATGAATATGTCTGTAAACGGGTTGGGAATGGTCTCCAGAATTGGAGATCAAGATAATCTAAAAGAATTATTCGAAAACAGCAATCCAATCGATCCAAGATGTTTGCCCAATGGCCACAGTCTGCCGATTGATATTCCGGCGGATTTTAATATTACCCAGCAATTACTCAGGCGGATGAGTCATTTTTCCAAGATATCCCTTTTGTCCGCTGGCAAAGCCATCAAAGATTCCGGTTTCAATTTAACGGGAAAAGCGGTCGGGATTATTCAAGGGTCGGTTTATGGTCCCATCATTTCAGGACTCCAAGCCTTTGATGATTTAATCGATTTTGGCGATAACCAGCTTTCACCGACTAGTTTTTCCGGTTCCGTTTTTAATACTTCCGCTACCTATCTTTCTTTGGCTTACGGAATTCAGGGGCCTACCTTATCACACACCTGCGGCATGGATACTTTATATAATTCGTTATTAACGGCCTCGTTATGGCTGGAAAGCGGAGCGGTGGATTATGTATTGGTAGGTATTGGAGATGAATATACGTCTTATTTTGATGATGGTTTTCTGAATGTAGATTCTCATTTCCGTTCAACTTCGGGATTACTGCCGGATTGTGAAGGCTGGACTACTTTTTTGGTCAGTGGAGATAAAACAGCGAAATATGGCCGGATTGAGTGCGGCTACCTCAAATCATTGCCCCAAACCCGGGACCAAAAAATTATTTATTCGGTCTGGCATGAACGTCAAACTCCTGCTTTGTTTTTAAATCATGCCTCGAAAAACCAGGCCTGTTTACCAGGGCTCTTGCGCGGCTTCTATCCCAGTGCCGCCGCATTTGATTTAGCTTTAGCGTTAATCTGTGCGAACAGCCATAGATTTCCGATAGTTGACAGTTCGAAAGGTCTTTATGGGATTCAAGAAATAGGTAATGATGAAAAAATTAGATGCTATAGTGTATCGGAGAATAAAGATCTGTTTTATTATGAAACCTATGCTTAAGTAGCCAAAGTACTGCAACACCGACCTCGATTGATTCATTCTGTCGTCCGTAGGATTCATTGAGTCCCAGAAATAATTTTTTCCAGGACAGAAATAATAGTTTCTTTTATAAAAATAGTCTTTTCTAGGAGTAAATTTTTACCACCCGAAACATTTTTCTTCCAACAAAATAATTTTCCCGACCCACAAAAATTCGTTTTACGGTAAATACATCGATAATGTATTATTCCAATCGCTTCGTTTCATAAAGCAGAGTATTTGTCCCTGAGAAATCGGGGGAATCCTGTTTTAATTCTAAAAATCCTGGTCAAAAACGAGGACATATTTTACAAGCTTCAGGGGGATCTTGGCTTATCATTTCCGTGCGGTATTTTTGCAAAACTTTTCCATTCCAAATTTCCGAAAAATTATTTTTCAGGAGATTTCCCACGATGAAATTTGGTTGACAATCACATAAAGTAATATTTCCTTCCACACCGACAGGAATGGTTTGCCAAGGAGAAAAACACCATCGATGACTGGGGGAACGGTGATAGAGTTGAGCGGGGGGGATCATCAAGAAATCCTGGTACCTTTTTTCAAGGCCGAATTCTTCAAGACCATGCACAGACAATACCGGTAGATTTTTGGAAAAGGCATAAGAAACCCCCTTACGGACTGTTTCTTCAACTTCGGGACTAACGTTTTGCCAAAGGGTATGTTTCAGATTTGCCTTGAAATTAATATCGGACAACATCAATACGTCAGCCCCCAGGTCCGATACACAGTCAATCAAATCATTGAAATGAGCGACCGTATCAATGGAAACAGCTGAAAAAACAGCTTTGGAAACCGAATACAATGGATTTTTTGGGGTCGAATCAGCAATTCTAACAAATTCCTTGATGTTTTGAATGACTTTTTTAAAATCGGTTCCTTTACGAACCTGTGATGAAACGATATCATTGTATCCGTCAATGCTAAAGGCGATGGAATCCAATCCAGCCTCCAGTAGTTGTAACGAGACATCCGGAGTAAGCAACATCGCGTTGGTGACGATGCCTACCTTTCGGCCTTGGGATTTTGCATATATTATAAATTTGATTATCTCCGGGTGTAGCAGAGGCTCCCCTAAACCGACCAGTACAATTTTATACGTATTGGGCAGCAAAGCCAGAATATTGCGGAACGATTGGAACGACATATTTCTGTTCTTTTTGTTCAGCTCAGAACGGGCGCAAAATTGGCAGTTGAGATTACAATAAGTTGTAATCTCAATATTAGCGATGACTGGATCGGTTTTTGCAATAGGTATTCGTTCCGGCTGGTTTTCAAGCACTCGTTGACCGCTTGGGCATAGGGTGATATGGGTTCGGCAATACGTGGCAACTTCTAGAAAGCGTTTTAGGCCAGGTTCAACCTTAACAATAGAATAAAGAGCTTTGGAATCGTGATCAGCGGAGATGGCGATATCCGTTATGGCTCTTCGGATCAGATCAGCCGCTAAATGGCCGTTAGTACTATGAAAAATATTATGTTCAACTTCAGGAAAGGTAACGGTTCGGGGGATTCTTGGGAAATTTTCCGACCAGGATTGAGTTTCCTCGCATAAAACCAGTTGATCGTTTTCACCATGGATGATTAAGGTTGGAAATTGATTACGAAACCGAATCTGCCCGACTTTGTTAATGAGTTTCACCATTAAGGCTACGTCAACCATTGAAACAGTTTTTTTGCCGGTTTGGTGTAATTCCCACCTCTTGAAATAACTTTTGTTAATTTGGTGGGGGACTGCAAGTAAAATCAACAAATCCGGAATCAGAGCGAACTTTTGAAGAGCAGCCAGAACTAAGCTTCCGCCGGTAGAATGCCCGATGACAATTACTTTGCGACCTTCATTTTGATAAATATTGAAAGAATCAGATATGGATTTGATAAAAGTATCTTCATCAAATTCGGGGGCCTTTTCTCCTTGGAAGCTTCTTTCGTGGCCGGGAAGGCAAAGGTTGTCGACCGAATCGGGTCCGAAATCTTGTTTCAACATGTCCGCCAGAGGTTGCAAATCTTGAGAGGAACCGCTATAGCCATGAACAAGTATGATGCCCAGTTTCATCGAATTTTTTCTCCTCTAAGAAAATCGGCCAAAGCTTTTGCTCCTTGATAGTGTTCAAGGGCCTTTTTTATTTTAGTTAAATTCTCTTTGACGTTCCTGTTTGTTATAAGTCCGTGAATTTTGGCTTTGATTTGTTCGTCCGTCGTTTGGTTGAAAGCCTGAATATAATCTTCAGGAACACCTGTAAAATGAGTAGAAGGTATCAAACGGGCACCGCAACCAATTCTTTCGAGGCATACACCATTATGGGCTTGTTCCGGTTGGAGAGGCATTACCAGTACAGGGATTTCATTTTGGAGCGCTTCAAAAACAGTCATTTGACCACCATGGGTTATTAATAGGGATGTGTATGGAAATATTTGATGCAGGGGAGCAAAATTCAAAACATTGATCCGCGGGTCCAAATTTCCGAAATCCGTCATTTCGCTTTGTCCACCGGCCGCCACAATGACTTTGTATTCTAATTCCAGAAGGATTCTTGCTATTCTGGAAACAGTGGCATTATCCGTTACACAAGTCCCGAATGAGATGACAGCCAGTGGTTTTTGGGACTCTAAAATTGGCTCTAGGGGAACCGGGTCATAAGGCCAGCGCTCGAAGGATATCGGGCCAACATGAATAAGATCCGGTGTTTTTTGGAGGGGCAAAAATTCCGGGAAATCCCATAGAAATGTACGTTCTCCCTTTAGAGCCATCCGGACGTCTTCAATGAGGGGTAAGTCAAACTCGCGCAATGCCAGGCTGAATTTTTTTCCGGCAAATCTAAAAAAGTTATCTATCAATTGTCTTTGAATCTCAGAACCGTTTTCATTTATTGAAAACCCCAGCGCTTCATGACAATCAGGAATCATACAGCCACAGATCAATGAATCATAAGGAACTTTCGCGATTTGTGATGAGGCATGGAGTGTAAACCGGAAAACACCGAGAACTCTATCGGGTTTAATTTGTTTCATTAAATCGATTTCTTCTTGAATACAGCGAATGATGGTTTCTATATTTGAAAACCATTTAAACGAAGGAAAACCTCCGCCATCCGTTTCCTGGATATCCGATAAGATATGGACGCGCGCGTGCGCGCATATATCTAAATTATTTACGAAACCAAAATGTTTCCGGCTGATGGCGATATGGACTTCATGTCCGGTTGATTTCAAATCATCCGCAAGAGCCAAACACTTTGCGATATGCGATAAGGAATTATTTTCGGGGATTAGTAAAAATTTCATTTGGAAAGTTCCTTTTTGAAAGGTTGTTGATTTGTGTTTTCCGGTTGAATTTTAGTTGTAGCTGTTAAAAATGAGAATCATTTAAAAAACGATTATATTATATAATATAATCGTTTTTTAAAATTAAGCAATTCGTTCCAATAATGATTTAATCCTGAATCTGGCTGACCTTTCCATTTTCGAAATATAGAATAAAGGTATTAAAACGATTGTTCCAATATTGCCACTGGTCGATTTCTAAATTTGGGGTTTTATGTTTAGGAGAATAACCCAAGGCCGCAATTACCGCAGTTTTTCTCATTCCCTCTTTTACTTCACCGAGTAAAATAGATTCTCTTTCATCTTTAGTGAAAACTGATAAATCGGCGGGATTTGTCGCAAATGTGCGGCTGAAGATTTTATCTATTGTTTCCCCGGAGTATTGTTCAATGTTTCTGATTTCGAGTTCTTGACCATTTGGAAGTGTTACGAAGATACTTCTATACGATATTTTAATGAATTTTACTGCTGTGTTGATAGGAACCAAAACCCCTTTTCGGTAATTGGTGGTCTGATGGCAATTTTTTTCGTAATATAAGCTAAATTGGGTATAGAAAGTGTCCCCTTTGGCTGCCATAATTGTATTTGCACCGTAAATCGGTGAGATTGTGAATAATGTTGCCAGTCCCAGTATGCCAAACACAATCAAGAGAGTTGAATTTTTTTTCAATAAAGTATTCATTGGCAAATTCCTCCGTTATTTAATATAGATAAAAATCGTCTTCATGGCCACAAAAGATTTGAATTCGGTAGATTATAAACATTATTGCAATTATTTATCCGATAGTAGCATTCGGTATTTGTGCCCAAAATCCTGCCTCTGGCAAATTTACATTCGAAGTGCTGAATGCTTTAGTAGAGCGTATCGTAAATAAATGGCAATCAGAAATGGGAAAGATACGCTCCACTTAAGTAAAACGTTCACAATCATTGAGTAGTTATTTAGAGAACGTTTTATTAGTTAACAGGGCTTATCGCCTAAACAACTCTATGAAAATATTCTGCCCGAAATATTGGGTGCAAGAAAACTAAAGGCTGAAAATGCGAACATTTAATGATACAATATAGACCGATAACGAATATCCATTTTATTTTTAGGGGATAGCTTTTGAATATTTTTTTCAAAAGGCTGGATAAGGAGAAATTGACAATGGAAAAAAAGAGAGTCATTCATACTATGAAATATTGTGTATTGATTCCCACATATAACAATGATCAAACACTTGAAAAAGTAATTTTGTCAGTGCTTGAGTATACTCCTGATATCATTGTGGTAAATGACGGAAGTAACGATAATACTGCAAATATTTTAGAACGTTTCCAAAACAAAGTCCATATTATTTCTTATTCTAAAAATCAGGGCAAAGGGGTTGCCTTGCGGAAGGGATTGAAAAAAGCTGAAGAATTGGGATACGATTACGCGATAACCTGCGATTCGGATGGACAGCATCTGGCCTCTGAAATACCTAAACTTTTAGAAAAAGTAAAGTCAGGGGGGAATATCTTGATTATTGGGAATCGGGATATGACCGATCAACGTATACCCAAAAAGAGTTTATTTGGCCGAAAATTTTCTAATTTTTGGGTCAGAATGGAAACTGGACGGGATCTTGTGGATACACAATCAGGATTCAGGCTTTATACAGTTGCTGCCATGAACCGGATGCATTTTTTCACCCGAAAATATGATTTTGAACTAGAATCACTTGTTCGTTGGGTATGGCACGATTATCCGGTGGAAATTGCGACAATTCAGGTATATTACCCTGCTCCGGAAGAACGAGTGACTCATTTTAAAGGATTTCAAGATAATTTCAGAATTAGTATTCTCAATACGGTCCTTGTTTTTATAACAATTGTCTATATCCTTCCCAAACGCCTTTTATATTCCATTTTGAAGAATAATCCCCACCGTGAATAAATGTAAAATAGAGTGTTATTTTACTAGATAGATACCAGTCGTTGAATTTATTGAGGATTAATGATATATTAATAATTGGAATTTTCTGTGATAATTATGAAATAATATTATGAAAATTGATTTCGATAGAGCTCATAACGATAGCTGGAAAGCAGGCGACTAGCAATGAAACGGCGAATTGTTTTGGTTCACCCCCGAGGCTCTAATTGGCTTAAGGGCAGTAGAGATATTGTTGCTTCGGCAAACCGGATGGTTCCCCATGGAATTCTTTCCATAGCAGCCTGGCTTTTGAAGGAAGGCCACGAAGTTTTCATTCATGATTGTTTGGGGCCTCATGCTTCACCGGATTTTCAAACGAATATTCATGAAATCTTAGACTATCATGCAGATTTTATTGGTTTTTCAGCCACCACTTCCTCATTTCCCGATGCCGCCAGAATGGCAGCCGCCCTGAAAGAGATTAACCCCAAGGTGGTTACGATATGTGGCGGGGTCCATTGTTCTTCGCTGGGAGGGGTTTTACTCAAAGATTATCCCGCTTTTGACTTTTTGATTCAAGGGGAAGGAGAAATAACCCTCGCAGAACTGGTTCTTGAAAAAAGCCCGGCCGAAATTAAAGGACTTGTTTGGCGGAATCAAAATGAAATCGTGGAAAATTCCCCAAGGGAAATGATTCCTGATTTGGATATCTTGCCCTTTCCGGCTTATGAAAAGTTAAAGGGTTTTCCTAAAGGGTATAACCTCCCTTTATTCAGTTACGCCGAATTTCCGGGCACTTCCATGGTTACCAGTAGGGGTTGTCTATTTCAATGTTCATATTGTGATCGCTCGGTTTTCAAAAAAGGCTTTCGTTATAATTCTGCGCAATATATCTACAATCATCTCAAACATCTTCATCAAAAATTTGGTATTCGACATGTGAATATCTACGATGATCTTTTCACAACGGATGAAAAGCGCATTGTTGAACTTTGTGATATGCTCATCAAAAATCCAATTGACATCCAATTTAATTGCGCTCTACGGGTGGGATTTGCACCGGATAAACTGCTGAAAATGTTGAGAGACGCCGGGTGTCTCATGGTGTCTCTCGGTATCGAATCAGCCGACCCTGAACTTTTGAAGAAACATAAGGCTGGCGTAACGGTTGAGGCAGTTCGGGATACGGTCGCCCGGATTCAGGCGGCGGGTCTTCGGGCCAAAGGCCTGTTTATGATGGGGCTGCCGGGTGAAACCGAAGAATCCATTCGTTGGACCAGCGATTTTGTGATTTCATTGGGGCTTGATGATATGAATATGGCTAAATTTACTCCATTTCCAGGAGCCCCTTTATGGAGAACCATCCGGGAAGAAGGTGCTTTGGAGGAAGATTGGGAACAAATGAATTGTCTCAATTTTGTTTTTATCCCAAAAACTATTGGTTCCAAGGCGGTACTCGATCAACTTTACAATGAACATGTCAAACGCTTTTATACGAGTAAAGCATGGCTGCGCAAATTCAACAAACGTATATGGCAGCATCGGCATTCGATCTGGCATATCGTCAAGAATTTGCCTGATTTCTTGGCTGCTAAAAAACAGTTTGAACCTCAAAAAAAAATTTCTTAGTTTGCTTTTTTGATACTCAAACGGATCTTTAATTTTTTCTGCATCAACAAAATAAGTAAGAGTTCTGAATGATGAAGAGTTGTAAAATCCTTTGAAAAATGGGTACAAGTTTTCCTATATCAATTATTGGATGTGAGATCTTATGATTAATAAAATATTGCATTCGATCATTGTTGCCATGGCCATGATATTTCTTACGGTGATTACATATGCAACGGGCGAGTTAATGGTTGAATCGGAGAAACCATTAACACCTAAGCCCGATCAAGCTTTGATTGTTTTTATGCGCCTCCCTGCATCTTTCGGCAAGGCATTTCTCTATGACGATTATGGTCAGTCTGTTTCGCTCTATGAAGTATCCGGCAATGAAAATAAGTTTATCGGGCTCTCAAAAGGCGGAACAAAAGTTATTTATGATTCAACCCCGGGGGAACATACCTTCATGGTTGTTGGTGAAGCTGCAGATTTTTTGAAAGCCACGGTTGCGGCAGGAAAAACTTATTACATACTTGTAACGCCAAGGATGGGTTTTTTGCAAGCTCGTTATTCATTGAGGCCACTTCGCCAACATGATTTGACAAGCACTAGTTTTCCTCGGTGGGATTCGAATACCGCGTTAGTGGAAAATACTCCTGAGTCTGAGGAGTGGGCGCAAAAAAACGCTTCTACGATCGAAAATAGAAGAGCCCGGTATTGGAGCGTATGGTCTGCAAAGACTCAAGAACAGCGTGATTTACAGGCCCTTAATCCGGAAGATGGACGCTAACTAAAAGTAGTATATCTTGATAGATGATAAGGTTGGTATCAATGGAAGAAACTATGAAGGCATTTTACGATGAGATTGCGAAGGGTTATGATCATGAGCAAGAAGAATTCGGTTTTGTAAGAATCCCTGAGCGGGAAATTGTTATGGATGCTCTTTGTAAAGTTGCTCGGAAAGATTGGTCCGTTTTAGAAATCGGTGCCGGCACCGGCAGGTTTACCTTGGAAATTGCGCCCCTGGTTAAGCGTATCACGGCCATTGATGTTTCCCCAAATATGTTGGAGTGCATGTCACAGAAATTGACGGATCGAGGCGTAACCAATGTCAGACAGATCTGCGGCGATTTCATGGAAACAACTTTGGCTGAAAAGTATGACCTGATCGTCGGCTTTTCAGCCATTGAATATATAAAGGATAAACAAGCCTTATTCGCGAAAATATCTAATTTATTGGCCCCCGGAGGACACCTTATCATTACAATACCTCATAACACCTTTTTTAGATGGTGGGGGAGAATGGGTAATTATTTTCGCCAAGGTATCTTGATGGCGGCCTATCGTAAAAGGGAGCTTCATCAATTGATGAAAATCAATGACCTAAGCATTATTGAACTCACTGATTTATGTTTGAAAAGTCATTTTAGTAAAGGAATATTATTATTTGTCCATGCTGCCAAAAAACTTTAAACATTGGGTCAATCAAGAAGTTGCCAAACAGCTCGACCGGGATGGTTTTTTGAGTCTTCCCCTTAAAATGCGAATTGGCATTTTTCTGTTAATGGGTTCTTTTACCATCGGCTATGGGTATCCCATTTTGGCATTGATTGTTGCCGGATTGAAGCATCAATTATCTTCCGGATTGGTAAAAGGATCGATTGTCTATGCTATCAGCTGGGTTGTTGGTGCAGTTGGGTTGATGCTGGCTGGGAAAGGCTGTATAAAGTACCCGATTTACTTTTTGGCAAAATTTATGAAAAAGGTATTTCCAAATTATTTTCAAGAGTAAAATAGTTGATTGGATAAAACAACGATGACATTTACTTATTATCAGCTAACAAAAATTTCGGTTTTCGTCAGTGTTTTAATTGCCGCTTTAACGTTTTTCATCATCCATTCGTTTCTTTTATTCATCGGGTGTCTGGTTATCATTTTTTTCTTCCGGGAGATTCTTTATATATACGGTATGTTTTCGGTTCGCTCCAACTTTTTTTTTAAAACAGTGAAGGGCAAGGAATTTTTTCTTCACCACGAAGGGCCGAATACGTCTGGAATATTATTCAGGTTTGATGACGGACCCCATCCGATTTATACCCCTCAAATTTTGGATATTTTAAAATCGGAAGGAATTCAGGCTCTCTTTGCCGTAACAGGAAAGAACGCTGAAATGTATCCGGAAATTGTTCAAAGAATGCATAGGGAAAGTCACATGATTGCCAATCATACCTATTCTCATCCCTTGAACATTCTTTTTTTAGGTTACCACCGAATTCGGGAAGAAGTAACACGGACCAGTGTTATTATTGAGAATATAACCGGGGTGAAACCCAGATATTTTTGCCCGCCGATAGGCCATAAAAATCAGATCATCGGCAGAGTCATCAAAGAGTTGGGTTTAATCCCCGTGATGTGGGATATCCGGACCTGGGATACTCGTTTATGCTATGAAAAAATAATGGCCGTAATCAAGAAAAAAATAAAATCCCCGGCGATTATTGTGTTTCATGATTCCATTATTCATTGCAAAACCGATCGGGAATCCACCGTGCTTGCAGTGAAGGAAACAATCCGGTTTCTTAAAGAGCAACATTATCTTTGATTTTATTCACTCGGAGAATGCCGCAATGGCTATAAAAATAAAACAGCTTCTGTTCAATATTTATTATTGGTCGATGTTTACGATTGTTACGATCTTATTTCTTATTATTTTACCACTATATTTGTTGGCTTCCATTGTTTTTTTTAAACGAAAAATGGATGCTGCTCTGCGAAGGGGAATTGTTGTATACGGATGGATTCTCGTTACAATTGTTCCTTTTTTTGCACCGGTTGAGGTTGAGTCCCGTACTGGGCCCCCTCAGTTCCCTGCCATTGTGGTAGCCAATCATAACTCGGCGGTCGATCCTTTTTTGTTTGGGACTTTGCTTATTGATGCTTGTTTCATTGCAACCTGGCCTTTCAAAATACCGGTATATGGAATTCTGATGCGCCTTGCAAGATATGTCAACGCCAATGATGGTTGGGAGAAAGTCTGCCAGAAGTGTGCCGCGGTTCTTGAATCGGGTACTTCGATTATTATTTGGCCGGAGGGGCACCGCTCCAAAGATGGCCGTTTGGGCCGCTTCCGAAATGGTGCATTTTCTCTGGCAGTTAAGACAGGATTTCCCATACTGCCGGTTTGTATCATCGGATCGGGGAAATTCCTGCCACCGGGTAAAAAAGTGATGTGCCCGGACAAAATTAAATTAATTTTACTCGACCCGATTCTTCCGGATGTTCATAATAATCCCGAGGAAGAAATGATCCGGATGCGAAAAGCCGCCAAATCCGTTATTCAAAAAACCCTTGATGAACACAACCAATAGAAACTGTTTCCGATTGGAAGAGTTTTGAAAGAGGAGAAAAATGTTAATTCACGCCAAAAATGTTTCAAAGATTTATACAATGGGTAAGGTTGAGATTAAAGCCCTCCAAAATGTTAATCTGGCTATCGAAAAGGGTGATTTTATATCCCTGATGGGGCCTTCGGGAGCCGGAAAATCAACCTTACTTCATATCATTGGTTGCCTGGACAACCCGACGGAAGGCACTGTTGAAATATACGGACAGAAAATTCAAAATATGAAGGACAGTCAATTGTCAGTCTTTCGCAATCGTCATATCGGCTTCATCTTTCAAAGTTTTAACTTGATGTCGGTTTTAAATGTTTATGAGAATGTTGAGTATCCGCTCATGATTCGGGGCGAAAAAGTGGACAAAGATAGAGTGCTGAAAATCATTGAATCCGTCGGCTTGATTGATTATTTAAAACACCGGCCTGACGAGCTTTCCGGCGGACAAAGACAAAGAGTGGCGATTGCCAGGGCACTGGTAACCAACCCCGACATTATATTGGCAGATGAACCCACAGCAAACCTTGATTCAAAAACCGGGGAGAAAATCATTTCCCTTTTATTGGAACTGAATACAAACCACAAGGTAACTTTTTTATTTTCTACCCATAATGAGATGGTTTCCAAATACGCCAAACGGATTGTTAACATTCTTGATGGTGAGCTTAGAGAATAGGGAACGAGGGAAGCATGCTTATTTTCATAAAGATAGGATTTCGTAATTTATTCAAAAATTATCGTCGTTCAATAAAAACGATGCTTTCGATTGCGATTGGGCTAAGTGCCTGTTTGTTGGTTCAGGGTTTTATGTCCCATACGCTTTTAGGTTTGCGGGAATCCATCATCAATGGTGGAATCGGACATATTCAGATTTATCGGCAAGGTTACCTTGGAGCCTCCAATGAAGACAGCTATCAATATTTGGTAACGAATTCACAAAGGGTATTTCAGGAGTTAAAAAAAGTCCCCGGAATTAAACTTTTTACGCCTCGTCTTGGCTTTCAAGGGATGATTTCATCCGGAGATAAAAGCAGGATTTTTATGGGAAGTGCCTGGATTCCCCAGGAGGAGCAAAGATTAAATTCTTTCACCATGTTACAAAGCGGGTCTTTTTTACGGGATGATAAACCATTTGGGGTGGTTATCGGCAGCGGTCTGGCCCGTAAACTCCATGTCGGTGTTGGAGACACGGTAACTTTGATGTCAACCATTAAGGGGGGCGGAGTTAACGCTCTCGATGTGGAAATCATCGGGATTGTGGAAGCTCAGATTAAAGCCTATAACGATGTGTTATTAATGGCCAATCTACGGACTATTCAAACCTTTATGGATTTGCCAAATTCGGTAAGTTGCGTGATTTTATTGTTGGATCAGACCGGTAGTCTTGAAAAGACAATGCCATATATTGAAAGAATTTGTGCGAAACTGGGATTGGAGTATCGCGACTGGAGCCAATTGGCTGGAACACAGTACTCCCAACCCAAGCTCTTTTATGATTTAGTATATTTGCTGATTATGGTGATTATTGTATTGGTGGTTATTTTGTCGATTATCAATACCTTAAATCTTTCAATGCAAGAGCGGATTAAAGAAATTGGGACAATCCGCTCTCTAGGTACTACAAGAATCCAAGTCGGGAAGATATTTATTTCTGAAAGTTTTCTCATCGGCTTAATCGGCGGTTTGCTTGGCATTGTTATCGGTTACAGTTTGGCGGGTATTTTCAATGCCATCGGCGGTATTCCCATTCCGCCTCCTCCGGGACACGCCAGGGGATATATAGCTTTTTTCAGGCCCGATTTTATTCAGGCACTTTGGTTATGGATGCTGTTTTTGATGACAGCGACAGTGGCTGGATTTTATCCGGCTTTTCGAGCTGCCCGGTTACAAATCATTGATGCCCTTCACCGGATTTAAAGGAGATGGATATGTTTTATTTGAAGATTGGCTATCGAAATATTATCAAAAATTACCGGCGCTCTTTGATTACCATGACTTCCATCATCATTGGCATGGTTGCCTGCCTGTTGACCCATGGTTTTTTTAATTGGAATATTAATCAACTTAAGGAATCAATGATTCATAATGGAATCGGCCATTACCAGCTATATGCGGCTGGTTACATAAAATATGGCAATGATGATCCTTACCAGTATTTGATACCTGATACTGCACCCATTATGAAAGAATTGCGAAGAATTCCCCAAGTTGAGCTGGTTACGGATCGGATGACATTTAGCGGTATTCTTGCATCCGCCACTCAATCCACTGTGATCACTGGTGAAGCCGGGGATCCCGAAAATGAAAAGAAACTAACTTCCAATTCCCATCTGGTGAAGGGAAGCTATTTAAATAAAAAAGAACCTGATGGGATTGTTGTTGGTGATGGGGTGGCCAAAAAGCTTTCAGTCAAAATCGGAGACACCCTAACTTTAATGGGAAACATGAGAGATGGGGGAATGAATGCCGTCGACTTGAAACTAATCGGCATTACCCATAGTGGTTATTCCGAATTGGACAATTTGTCGGTAATAACGTCGTTGACTGTGATCCAAAACTTGTTAGGGATTGACAACAGTGTGCAAAAAATGGTAATCCTCTTAAAAGATACCGGAGATACATCAAGAATGGTTCCCTCTTTGATCCGGATTTCTAAAAAATATCAACTTGAATACCGGAATTGGGAAAGTTTAGCCGAGTTTTACCACAGTCTCAAGTTAATGTATAATGTGGTTTTCGATATTATCATTTTTATTGTATTGGCAATTGTCGTTTTTACCATATCCAATACAGTGAATATGAATCTTTCCGAGAGATTTCGTGAAATAGGGACCATTCGAGCACTCGGCGCCAAAAGGGGCCAGGTTGCTTGGATATTTATCGTGGAAAGTTTATTGTTAGGATTAATCGGCGGATTGATAGGACTGTTGATTAGTTATTTATTTATCGGTCTTACTGAATTGATTGGCGGTTTACCGGTAGTAATCCATGGAACTCAAAAGCCGGTGTTGATGCATGTATTCTTTCATCCGACTCTGGCGGGAATTATCGTTTGTATGGTGTTGTTTTCCCTGGTAGCGATGGCCGCATCCATTATTCCTTCCCGGAGAGCATCGAAAATATCCATTACCGAGGCTTTACGATGGATTTAAATAAATTTTTGAGGAGTGTCAAAAGGAGGACAAATGAAATTATTGAAGTACTTGACGGTCATGGGACTCACTATATTGCTGGGCGCGTCGGTAAACGGGCTCGGGCCTACAGCCGAAGAAATTATCCAAAAGGTTGATGCCCATAATTTTATTGCCAATAATTTTGAAATGACCATCCGTGTCGAAACTTACAATAAAAACAGGACACCAGCGCCTACGGTTATGAAGGGTTATGTGAATGACGGGGAGATGACTTCGCTTGTCTTTTTGGAACCAGCCAATATGAAAGACCGAAAAATCGTAATCAAAGGCAACGATATGTGGATTATCATCCCGAAGGTCAAGAACCCCATCCATGTTACACCCTCTCAAAAACTGATGGGCGGAATATCTTATGGCGATGTTGTGAAAGTTAAATATGCCAATGACTTTCAGGCTAAAATCAATGGTGAAGAAGAAATTACAGGCCTAAATTCTGACGGGACGAACGCTTCCACTCAAAATTGCTATATTCTTGAATTAACCGCCAAAGAAGCGAAGCAAAGTTATCATAAAATTATGATTTGGGTTGAACAACAAGATTTTCTTCCTGTCAAAGCGGACTTTTATGCCCTTAGCGGCAAAAAAATGATGACTGTTTTTTATACCGGAGCCAAACAATTGAACGGCAAAACGATTGTCACAAAGCTGTTTCTGTTGGATCAAATCAATGTTGCCAAACATGTTTCGGTTGAGTATTCAGATATCAAAATGAATAACGGATCTCAAAATTAAGAGCAAATCTTTAATATTTTGAAAGGATTTCGATATCCCGTTTGGTTTCTTTAAGCCTTAAAGCCTTCAGGATATCAAGGGATTGGGCTATTTTTTTTTGCAAAAATAATCATCATGAAGTATAATAAGTAATAAGTTAGAATTGTTTTTAATGTTTTTTTCCTTGGGATTGGTTTTTTTGACTTATTTTCTAAATTGGTAAAATTTGTAATATTCGGGACTTGATTTGAATTTTTGATCCAAAAGTTAAAAGGGTTATCCTTTAATTTTGCGTTGACCCGTAGTTTTAGAGCAAGTCTAGTGATTATCCTAACAGCATAGATTTATGGCTGCAGGAAGCTAAATTACTTTTTTTACAGTAAATCAGGATGAAGGGAAATGAATATGACAAAAAAAGTTGCCTTCATTACCGGGGCAAGCCGAGGAATCGGCGCCTCAATAGCTTTGAGATTGGCTGCTGACGGATATCACATTTGGGCCAATTATCGAGGTAATCATGAGGCTGCAGCACAGTTGCAACAAAAGATCGAAGCAATCGGACAGGAATGCCTTTTGCTTCCTTTTGACGTCAGTTCGATGGAAGAGACCGAAAAAGTATTACAGCCCGTGTTGGAAGAGGAAATTCCGGAAGTATTGGTTAATAATGCCGGTATTGTTAGAGATTCACTTTTGGTTTGGATGACGGATAAGGATTGGCACGATGTAATCGATACTACCTTAAATGGCTATTTTAACGTAACCAAAAAAGTGGTTTTTTATATGATGCAGAAACGAAAAGGCTCGATTATCAATATTTCCTCAACGGCGGGGCAAAGCGGTTTGCCCGGACAAAGCAATTACTCTGCAGCGAAGGCGGGGATTATCGGTGCCAGCAAATCGCTTGCCCTTGAAGTTGCGGGCCGGGGGATCAGGGTGAATGTGGTTGCTCCGGGTTTTATTGAAACCGAAATGACCTCCAATTTGCCTTTGAAGGAAATTGTCGAAAGGATACCCATGAAAAGAATGGGTAATCCTGACGAAGTGGCCTCAGTTGTTTCATTTTTGTGTTCTCCCGGGGCTTCCTATATTACGGGGCAAACTATCGCGGTGAATGGTGGAATTTATGTATAAAGTCGCTATTGTTGGAATGGGAATTGTATCATCCCTAGGGTCGGACTATCAAACCGTTACGGATTCACTGCGTCGTGGAGCTTCGGGTGTGGTTATTGATCCCCAAAGGGTGGAACTGGGTTTCCGAAGCCCATTAACGGGTAAAATCAAGGGATTTGTCAAACCCGAATTAAAAAACAAGCAACTCCGGACGATGACAGAAGAATCGGTACAAGCTTATTCAGCTGCAATTAACGCTTATAAGCAGGCCGGATGGAATGAGGAAGAACTTGCAAGCCCTCAAACCGGCCTTATACTCGGTAACGACAGTACTACGGTTCCGGTTTCGGATTCGATAGAAATCGTTAAAAATGAAAAAAGAACTTTGCCGATTGGGGCAACCCGGGTTTTTATGTCTTTGAATTCTCACATCACGATGAATTTAAATACGATTCTGCAAACCCAGGGCGCAAGTTGGACAATCAGCGGCGCTTGTGCCAGTGGCGGACATGCCATTGGTCAGTCGGCTGATCTAATTGCCAGCGGAAGACAGGAGCGGATTCTTTGCGGCGGAGTGCAGGAAATTAATTGGCAAGCTGTCTGTAGTTTTGATGCCACGGAAGCTTTTTCGCTCAGAGTCGATGATCCGACAAAGGCTTCACGGCCCTTCGATAAGCAGCGGGATGGATTGGTTCCAAGCGGCGGAGCGGCTATTGTAGCCCTGGAACGGATGGATCTGGCAAAACAAAGAAATGCCGATATTTTGGGTGAAGTTCTGGGATATTCGTTTTCTTCCGATGGCTTTAAACTGTCAGTACCTTCCGGCGCCGGATTGCAACGTTGCATGAGTGATGTAATAAACCGTGCCGGAGTCCGAGCCCAGGATATTGATTATATTTCTGCCCATGCTACTTCAACCCCGATTGGAGATCTTCGGGAAGCCGAAGCTATCTATGATATATTTGGAGAGAATATGCCATGGATTTCTTCGATAAAATCCATGACGGGCCACGAGATGTGGATGGCAGGAGCGGCACTTGTAGTATACGGACTATTGATGTCCAGGGCAGGTTTTATAGCCCCCAATATTAATTTTACCGGTCAAGAAGAAGGGGCTCCCCCTTTAAAGATTGCTACGGAGACCATTGATAAGAAACCGCAAATGATGTTACTAAATTCGGCCGGATTTGGGGGAACTAATTCTTGCTTAATCATCAAAGCATATTAAACCGATGCGCGCGCGCGCATGATGCAATTATTATCGGTTCAGGTATTAGTGGTTTAACAATGGCCTTGATTTTGGCAAAACAAGGGAAAAAGGTTGCGGTCTTTGAGAGGGACAGGGAGATTGCACCCTTAATTAGACCGTATTTGCGCAAAGGTTGTGAATGTAGTCCGGGACTCCATATTAGCGGCTGGATGGATGAAGGGGAAGTGATTGCCTCTTTTTTTCGTTATTTAAACATCGCCGATGGAGTCGAAAAAGGCTTAATTGAGAACGGATTTGGGAATGTGATTGTAGGAAGCGATTGTTATCATATTCCCAGAGGATTTGAGAATGTTGAAAAGAGTCTTTTGTCTTATTTCCCTGAGAATGCAACGGCAATCCATAATTATATCCGGCAAATCAAAAAAGTGAATGAAGATTCATTTTATTTAAATCAACAAGTGAATCCCAATCTTCGAAGTGCCAAAGAACTTATGAGTTCTGACAATTATACGCTTCGTGAAACTTTACAGAGGGATCATGCTTCGGAAGAACTCATCGAGGTATTAGGAACTTTAAATAACATCCTTATCGGTAGCAAGGCTGACGAAGTACCGTTTAAGGTTCATGCTTTGGTGCTGGGAGGTTTTTATCGTTCCTTGGGTTTTTTCACAATTGATGGGATAAAGCGGTTATTGTCTAATTTCAAGCGGGAACTTGCAAGAGTTGGGGTAGAGTTGTTTTTAAATTCGCAAGTGGATGAAATTCTAATGGATAGCGATAAGAACGCCATCGGGGTCAAAACTTGCCGAGGAGAACGTTGCTTGGCCCCTTTGGTCATTGCATCATTGAATCCAAAATTGTTAAACAACGAAGTAAAATGTAAATCCTTACGTCCAATTTATCGGCGCCGCTTGGAGGAAGCGGAAAATACTTTAGGGTTTTATGTGGTATTTTACAAGCTTGAAGACTTGAATGGTTTGGAATTTGAAAATTTCGCTTATTTTAATCGAGACTCAGGGATAACTTTAGGAGTCACTTTTAATCACTCGGGGCCCAATAAAATACTTTGTGCCTTAATGGAAGACAAAGATCGGGATATATCTTTGGATGTAGAAGAACGAACCTATCGTTCCCAGCAAAAGTTAAGATTTTTGGAAAATGCAATCTGTGATAAATTGCCTGATTTAAAAGGTAAGATGGTTTTATTAGATTTTCTCAAGCCATGGTCATTTGAACGATACACCCGTACCGTGAATGGTTCGGCTTATGGAATCAAGCAAACCTTAAATTCTATGGGATTTCAGCATCGAACTCCGATCCGGGGATTGTATTTGGTGGGTCAGGCAATTTATCCGGGTTTTTTGGGTTCTATGATTTCCAGTTTTAGTTTGGCTTGCGAATTATTTGAACCCAATGAATTTTGGCAGAGGGTAATCAATCAATGAAACTTAACAAAGTCGTTATAACCGGTATTGGCGCTATATCCCCCTTTGGTAACGGAGTGAATGCTTTACTCGAGGGAGTTTATTCAAACCGCTCAGGTATTCAAAATGTCGGTTCCATATGGAAAGAAGCAATTACCGATATTTTATGTGAAGTGGGTGGCGCCGTTTCCTCTGAGTTAAATGAAAAGAGAATTCCCCGTGATATGCGCAGGAATATGGGAAGAATTTCAATCCTGGCATGTTTGTCTGCAGAAGAAGCCGTTAAGATGGCAGGGTTCACTGAAGAACATTTTACTTCAGGTGACTATGGAGTGTCCTTTGCATCCACCACAGGTAGCAGTCAATCGCTTTATGACTTCATGGGCCGGTTTATACAAGAAAAGTGTCTTTCATCCATCAAATCGGGACAATTTTTTCAAGTCATGTCCCATACAACGGCTGCGAATATCGCTTGTTTTCTGAATGTTAAAGGAAGAGTCATTTCTCCCAACAGCGCTTGCTCCTCGGCGGCACAATCCATAGGGCTTGCTTATGAAACGATTAAGTATGGCTTACAAAAGGGAATGATTTGCGGTGGAGCGGAAGAATTACATGCAACAACCGCTGCTACTTTCGACTTGCTTCAAGCCGCTTCATTTCATTATAATGATAATCCTTCCAAAACTCCCAGGCCCTTTGATGTGGATAGAGACGGTACAGTCTGTGGGGAAGGCAGTGGAGTTTTGATTTTGGAAAGTGAAGAGAATGCCAGGAGCAGAGGCGCTCAGATCCTGGGCGAAATTGTCGGCTTTACGACTTTCTCCAGCGGCGATCATATGTCGAGGGTGACTGAGAAAGAATTAGTCGCTGGAATCGAAAGGTTTTTTGCAGAAACCGGCTTTTCCCCGGTTGATGTCGACTATATTAATGCTCATGGTACGGGAACGATTTTAGGGGATGCCGAAGAATCCATTGCCTTGGAAAAAGTTTTTAATGGGCGGGGTTATCATCCTGATGTCAGTAGTTTAAAAGGGCATTTGGGGCACACATTGGGGGCCAGCGCTGCTCTGGAAATGATTGTTTGTCTGGATATGATGAAAAGAGGGTGCCTCGTCCCCACCAAAAATTTGGATCATCCCGATCCCAAATGTGGCGATATCAATTATCTACGGGAATATAAAACGATGAAACCCCGTTTGATCATGAAGGATAGTTTTGCTTTTGGTGGAATTAATTCTATATTATTATTAAGGAGTTATGATCATGGAAACCAATCAAATTTTTGAAAAAGTTAAAAAAGTGTTTGTGGACGAATTTGAAATCGAAGCGGATCAGATTACCAAAGAGTCATTGATTTTTGAAGAATTAGGACTGGATAGTTTAGATAGTGTGGATTTAATTGTGGCTCTGGAGAAAGCATTTAATTTTAAAATTGATCGGGCAAACGACGGTACGGTAATTTCTCAAATTCGAAGCATCCAGGACATTATCAATTTCGTGGAATCAAAACAGGCTTCCCTGTGATGCTCGATGTTTGTCCCTCTGAAAATTTCTGGATATGACGTTCCCGGTATCATGATTGTTTGGGGTCGATGCCGGGAACGTTTTTTTATGAAAATAACAAACACGTTTACACCCCAAAATGTACCTCTTGCAATGATATTAACACAGAATAGAAGAGAGAGCGATACAATTCGTTTCCATTATTTTATAATTTCATTAAAAGAGCCAATGACAGTTGAGGTGTGTGGATGCGCGGTTTTTTGTTAGGACTTTCCAGCGGTACGGTATGCCTAGCCTATTGTGCCCCAGTGGTTATTCCTTATTTATTGGGAGAGGGACGTACCATAAAAGGCAATTACCGGATATTGGGACTGTTTTTAATAGGGAGGCTATCGGGTTATTTAATTTTTGCATTATTGGCATGGGCTTTAGGACTTTTCTTAGGCGAATATCAACTTTACCGGGAGATGTTTTTTGGCACGTCCTATATTGTTCTGGGCGTCTTTTTAATCCATTACTGTTTTCGAAAGCCCAAAGGCTTTTGTGCGGCGGAATATTATAAAGGATTTTTAAAGAATTTTTGTTCTGAAAATCGTGTTTTACCGGTTTTTTTGGGTTTTTTAACCGGTATCAATTTATGCCCCCCCTTTTTATTGGCATTTACCGGTGCGGCGTCTACAGTCGACCTTTTCGGAGCATTGGCTTTTTTCGGCAGTTTTTTTTTAGGAACCTTGGTTTTTTTTGTGCCAATTCCGTTGGTAGGGTTTTTGAAACGAAATGAAATTTCTCGATTTATCGGCAAGACGGCAGCCGGAATGATTGGCAGTTATTATTTTTTGTCGGGGATTTTGATTTTTGTGGGAGGAATCAAGCAATGACCGGTCCAGAAATGGCAGTTAAAGAAGAACGGGAGCGTTCAGCTTTATCCGTTAAGTCATGGCGGACCTTGGTAATCGTTTTACCGGTGTTTTTAATTTCGTTACTGCTCTTTAGTCACAATCTTCAAAGCTTGAACAGTTATCGTGGCGATAATTCCTTACGGTTATTTTCTTTGATTATCACCTATTTGTTCATGATTTTAATGTTTATCATGCTGGTTCATTCAGGACGAGTCGACAAATACCGGGCAATTCTATTTTTCACCTATGCTGTTTGTTTCGTTATCTCGTTTATTCCCGGTTTAATCGAAGCCCGCGGTAGCAATACCTTCACTTCAGCCGATATGATCCAGGGTAAGATTCCTTTTTGCCATATTGTAATTCCAATGACCTTAGTTCCGGCAGTTTTGAAACAAACGATTATTTTTCCAGGCTCAATACTGGAAGGTTTTGCCTCGATTTCCAGCATGTTGGTGATCTGGCTCGGCACAACCCTCGCTTTGGGGAGAGGTTTTTGCAGTTGGGGCTGTTTTTATGGAGGGATCGAAGATGGATTTTCCAGGTTACTCAAAAAACCCCTTGTCAAAAAGCTCAATCCCAAATGGCGTTATTTATCCTTTGCAGTATTGCTGGGAGTCGTCTTGACTTCACTGGCTACATTGTCTCCTACCTATTGTACCTGGTTATGTCCATTCAAGGCGGTCACTGAATATGAGAAAATATCCACATTTTTAGTAATGATTCAAACCGTTATTTTTGTCTTGCTATTCTTGGGTTCGGTAATCGTATTGCCGATACTTACCCAAAAACGCACTCAATGCTCTTTATGGTGTCCTTTTGGAGCCATGCAGTCCTTAATGAATAAAATCAATGCTTTTGAGGTCCGGATCAACAAGGATAAGTGTATTCATTGCAAAGTATGTATTGGCGTTTGTCCGACTTTCTCCCTCGATGAAGATGATTTGAAGACGGGTAAAGCCAACCTAACCTGTACCCGGTGCGGAAAATGTATCAGTCATTGTCCGAAAGGGGCTATTTCACTTGAAATAAAAGGGACCCCAACTTCCTGCCAACAAGAAAGGCGAGTACGGTTGCTTTTTCTCTACCCGGCATTTATGCTGCTCTTCATCATGGGAAGCGGAATGATCCAAAATGCGATTTATCGTATTTTATTGTTGCTGACGACCGGAAAGTTGATTCATTAAGAAACATAAGGAATTTGGAGGAGGTTTTACTTATGCCGTTTTTCCGCCGGATGTTCAGTTATATTTGGGCGTTGCTTGCATTACCCATTATACTGGCAACCTTTATGGGAGGCGACTATTGGGCCCGCCAACTTGTATCCCTTACCGGTATCAAAGTATCGCCGTGGTTTACAGGGGGGGATATCCATCAAGTTATTGAACATGAGCAATACCGGACTATGGTTCACCAGGCCGTTTTTGACGGACTGATTGGGCAGAGAAGCCGGGGGTTTGTCCAGATTGACTGGCAGCCAAAGAGGGAATCGCTGCCGGAAAAGTTGATGGAGAGGATTGATTATAATCAAGACGGAGCAATCGATTTTCAAATTCAGCTTGATTCGATAAAAAATCAGGCCAGGTTGGTCCATAAGAAACCTTATGTTTTGGGGATTGAATCCATCTACTCATTAGGCACTGAAAGGGCTTTAAGAGTTTTGCTAAAAAACAACAATCACAGTTTCTGAAGAAATAATCATTCACAAGTAAAAGGATGTGCGGAGATGGCTTTTGGAAGAAACGACAACTTTTTTCCTCCGGATGAAAAAACTCCGCTTGAGGCGGATAGCTTTCACCGGGTACAATTTGATGAAGTCGGTGCCCTGGGGACAGTTTGGTGCGGCCGTTATGCCAGTTTTTTTGAGCAAGGGCGTAATGAGTGGGGGAGAAAATACGAATTTCGGCATCAAGATATGATGGAAAATGGATTTGCCATGCCGATTGTCCAGTTTTTTGCAAATCATTATCATCCTTTACAATATGATGAATTGATAAATATCCGGACTTATTGCCACTGGGCGGAAGCGGCCAAAATGAATTTCAGTTACCAGATTTACACCGAAAATAAACAATTGGCGGTCCGAGGGTACACTATCCACGCCTTTACCGATTTAGCCGGGGAACTCATGGTGGTGAGGCCTGCGCGCGCTCACGCGCGAGGT
Source organism: Bacillota bacterium (assembly GCA_023426245.1). GTDB lineage: Bacteria > Bacillota > UBA4882 > UBA8346 > UBA8346 > UBA8346. The sequence continues at coordinate 90,088 of JAFABB010000002.1, read as the reverse complement.
TTGCCGAAAAATTTTTTCAACATTGGGATCATCATCGAAATAATTGAAATGGAGGCTTCAAAATGCGAATCGATAAGAAGTTGTCTATCGGCATATTGATGTTTATATTATCTTCAGGTATGCTTTTTGCGGCGGATGATTCAACCGCCATTCAGAATGATTCACAGATACATTGGGGTGTTTCTCCCGTCATTTTCAGCGGACCCGAAACCGGAGTGGCTCTTGGCGGGTATGTGATGGGATATGGCAATTCAGATCCGGCCCTTCCCCAAATGAAACAGGATACTTTGAACGCAATGATCGTTTATACCCAAAAGGAACAGATGCTTTGTACTTTCAATGTCAAAAAGTATCTAAGGGGCGACCAAGCCATGCTTATGGCTAGTTTGGGTTATGTGGACTTTCCCGGTGAATTTTTTGGGGTCGGTTCCAATACGGACCCGGACACGAAAGAGGATTATACCTATATTCAAAAAGGCTTTACCGGAAGTCTTCTCTGGAAACTTTCCCCCAATGTTTACTTTGGACCCTGCATTGTCTATGGCCGGTATGATATCGAAGATCAAGAAGCGGGCGGAATGTTGGAGACGGGAAATATTTTGGGTTCTGACGGGACAACCGTAGCCGGCGTCGGTTTACAGTTATTGCTGGATACCCGGGATGACGAATTTGCGCCCCGACACGGCTCGGTCTTGAATTTGCAAGGAATCGGCTACCGGCGGGAATGGGGGAGCGATCAGGATTTTGTACAGTATGGAATAACTTACAAACATTTTTGGTCGGTGCGGGAGAGAGAAACTTTTGCTTTGATGTCTATTCTCAATTTAAGCGACGGCGACGTACCTTTTGAGATGATGCCCTGCTTGGGAGGAGACTCCATTATGCGGGGATATTACTCCGGCGTTTACCGGGATAAGAATTATGCGGCTCTGCAGGGTGAGTACAGATATCCCATGGGCAGCCGGATCAGCGGCGTTCTTTTCGCTGGCTTAGGTGAAGTGGCTCCGGACGTGAATCAATTTACGGCTGATCACATCAAGGCTGCGGCGGGATTTGGTTTCCGGTTTCAGCTCTATCCGAAACAAAAACTGAAACTCCGGTTGGATCAAGGCTTCAGTGAGGATGGGACTTATACATATGTCAATTTTATGGAGGCTTTTTAGGTTTTTTAAATTCTGAGATTTACTCCATTCGTAGGGTTTTATATAATTTATATGAAATATTTATGATTGCGAGCAAAACATGAAACTGAGTTTACATTGTACCTTGAGCATTCAGAAGGTCCTGCAGGAATTGCTTATGGCCCGTAATATCGAGATCGATGAAAAATCAGGCATCAGCTTGGTTGAATCGGGTTTGGAAATTCCAAAGGGTAAGATTTCCGTTGTTTTTGAATTACCCAATCTGGGCCAGTTGGTTGAGTTCCTGGACAAGCTGGGAAGGGTTAGTGACGATAATCCGAACACGATCATCGGCAAGTCCCGTGACGATTCATTTCAAATCATTGCTTATCCCCAAGTCTATTACTTTGAAGCCAGAGGCAACAATGTCTTTTGTATCGCCACCGGTCAAGCTCATCATTCCACCTGTGAATATAGGATTAGGGAAAAATTATACGAACTCGAAGCCCGGCTCCCCCAAAACCGGTTTCTAAGGGTTGGTAAATCGTACATCGTGAATATCGAAAACATCAATGAGATCATTCCCTGGTTCGGTAGACGCTTAATATTACGGTTTGTTGACGGAAAAAGCGAGATTGAAGTTTCCCGCAATTATGTGAAAAATCTAAAAGAATTTTTGGGGATGTAGAGGTAAACATGTTTAAAGTTAAATTTTATTTGTTGAACGCATTGGCATCGAGTCTAATAGGCCTGGCTGTTTGGGCCGTTTATCTATTTACATGGGGTTGTTTTCATTCCTTTCATCAGTTGGTTTTTGAAGTAGCCCAACATATGGGTCCTGTTGTTTACAACGCGCTTTTCAGCATGGGAGTTGGGGCAATCATTGGGACTGTATCGCTGGTTTTTTGTTTCCAGGTTTTTTTAAGACTTAGTCATATGCCTTGGATGGGTTTTCTAACCAATTTCTTGGCTGTTGCCATTTTGAACATCGTTGGGTCTATTTTAGCGGGTGTGCAAAGTCTTCAGCTTTTTATCGATTCGACATGGTCAACCGCTTTGATAGTGTCGGAAATACTGAGTTTCTTTGTAACCTTTTCCTGGTATCAAAGGATCAATGAATATAAGCAGAAATTGGAAGAGAAAAAGGCCTCGCTGAAATCGTAAAGATGGATTTGTGATAAGAACTTGTTATAGCTCAGACTAAGCACATAACAGTTTACGCAAGCCCTCAACATCATTGACAATGTGCGTTGGTTTTTCCATTTGTAGCTCCTCCAAAGATCCATAACCGTAAGCCACGCCGATGGAATCAATATGATTCATTTTAGCTCCGATAATATCGTGTTTTCTATCCCCAATCATTACAATCTTTTTCTTGTCCTCTTCACGAATGTTTGCTAAGGCATATTCAATGACTTCTTCTTTCGTAGTCCGGGTCTCATCCAAATTACTGCCGACCACGTTATCAAAATATTGACGGATATCAAAGTGATGGAGGATTTGTTCCGCAAATACGGTTGGTTTTGAAGTGGCTATCACCAGATATTTACCGGCTGTTTTAAGTTTATCGAGCAACATTGGAATTTCAGGGTAGAGTTCGTTTTCATAAATGCCGTAAGGCGAAAAATACTCGCGGTAATATTCGATGGCCTTTTGGACCCGGGTTTCATCCAGCAAATAGTATTCCCGGAACGAATCCCGCAGCGGCGGACCGATAAATCTGGTCAGACTCTCCAGATTTTCCTCATAAATTCCAAGTTTCCGAAGGGCGTATTGAACCGATTTGGTAATGCCGATTTTCGGATCGGTCAGAGTGCCGTCGAGATCAAAAAGAATGGTGGCATACAAATGGAAAGCCCCCTTCATTGAGGTTCTATCAACCGTTTCTTATTCGGTAATGACCGGGATATCTCCTTTCGGACGGAGCTTTTTCCATCGCAAAGGCGTTTTTGCCGTCTTTTTTGGTTTTGCGCGTCACAAAAAACAAGGCTGCCTCAAAATCAAATTCAGGCAGCCTTTGGTTTATTTGATTGTCAGAGACTGAAAGGTTCCAAGCGATGAGTTTTACATGTTACACTCCCTCGCCTTGCTCTATGATAACAGGCGCTATTTGCAAATCAAGGATTATTGCGCCGTAATGGTAAATGCCTCCCAAGCGCCGCCAACGGCAGCCCTGTTGGCAATTAAGACGGCCCCGTTATCGAGATCAGTGCAAACATACTGGTTGTTGGCTAAAGCCAGTAGAGCGACGGTGCCGTCGCTTAAGTCCACTTTTTGGAACTTTTCCCACTGTTGAATGGAGTCGCTGCGGGCGATCAATTTTGCGCCCTGGTTCAAATCGGCGCAGACATATTTGTTGTTAATTTGAGAAAGCAAAGAAATCGTTCCATCGGCGTTAGTGATGAGCTGGAACAGCTCCCAGTTCCCAACAGCGGCCCGGTTGGCGACCAAGGGATCGTTCCCGTAGTTTTCCGCGCAAATAATATTGTTATTGGCCCTGGACCGTAAATAGACATATTGGTTTGTAATCGGCGCAGCGGCATATTTTTTGACCAGATTCTGAAATGCGGTGTTGGCTGTGAAATTGGCGGTGGAAAATTTCTGCCACTTGGTAGCAATCGTATTGGCGCTGTCGTTATAGATGTCCGGGACGGAATTGGGATTGTTATTGAAATAACCCCAGTTGCCGTAATTAGCAGTAACCTTGTAAGTCCAGTTGGTCCAGGAAACATTTAAAGCGTTGAAATTACTTAGGAATTTCTCCCACAAATCATTGAAGCCGAATACGCAAAATTCCCCGGCAAAAACCGGTACATTCCATGAAGCCTGATGTTCCCTGATCCCCTGTAATGCACTGTTAATCAGGTTGTTTTGGGCATTCCAGTCGCTGGCCTGGCTGCCGGACATTGCATAATAATGCATTTCATAGACAATATTGGTCCAACCGTATACCGAGGGAGCATATAATTGATTCCAATCCCAGGCTGCCTCCATGAAAATGATATGATCAGGGTCAACGGCCCGGATTGCCTGATAAAGGCGGTTATAGAAACTGTTCAATTGTTCTTTGCCGACATTAGCCGGTTCATTTAATAAATCGTACCCCGCTACGGCCGGATTACCTTTGAAATGGGCCGCAATCCCCTGCCACAAGGTAACCGTGCGATCCTGGTAGAGAGTGTTTTTCCATAATTGGGGGTCGGAGTTGGCCTCGCCGCAGTTGTCAAAGGTGTTTTGACCGCCGAAGGTGCCGTGCAAATCCAATAAGACATAAATACCCCGGCTGGAACATTCGCTCACCAGCCAATCCAGTTTGGACCAGGGATCCGCTTTCCAATTACCCCATTTATCCATCAAGTCCAAGTACAAAATGGGTACCCGGACAAAGTTCATCCCCAGGTTCTTCAGATTATCGAGGTCACTTGTTTGCAACCATGTACTTTGGTAAGTATTGATTAAGCTTTCTTTGGTGGCCTCACCAAAACGGTTGGTCAGGGTTTCCCGGAGGGTCCATTCATCGGTGCAGCCCAATGGCGACATCCAATTTTCCTGTAGCAGCCAGCCACCCAGGTTTGTGCCGCGCAAACTGACCACAGCGCCTGTCCCACCGGCATTTTTTATTTGGATGCCGCTGGTTTTCAAAAAATCTGCCGTATCCAATCCGTAGGAAACTGCTGGCTGGAAAAACCAGGCGCTTACGGAAAACGTCAAGGTCAATAGGGGCACTAAAATCTGCTTCATTTTTAGCAAAACAATCACTCCTGTCTGTTTTATATTCCCGGCGTATGTTTTAAATGACGAGGATTTGCAACGTACTTTTTTTAACTTGGAAAAAAAGTGTTTAATCATCATCTCCTTTTTATTTTTGGATTTGTATTTGCTATGGAAAAAATAGCAAAATAAGGAAACTAACAATAAACCAATTTTATCACTAATCTTTCTCAAAGCAACTTGTAAAATAACATCATATTAGTTAATATATGTCAGTTTTTATTTAAAACAATGATTATTCGATATCTTTCATTTTTTTAAACGGGAATGCTTCCCTCTTTCGGATAACATGGAAATTTTCCTATCGCAAAGAGAGGAAATCGAAGCCAATAATACCCACTATGAACCACGAAACCCACGAAAAGGCGCGAAAAGAGGAGGGCTGGAGCGGGGGGTGTTTTAATTTCGTGTTTTTCGTGGTTGGAAATGTTTATTGCATAAATCCGGAATGAATACCGGCGATGCTTTTTTTCGTTTCAGCAACATAAAAAGATATTGGAAACAGGCCTTAATCCTGATAATCCTAAAATCCGGGGAATTTTGGTCCAAGGCAATGGTTCGGTAGATATACGCAACGGTTCAGTATACATGCTGAGTCGTTCGGTATGCGTGCGCAACGGTTCGGTATACATACTGAGTCGTCCGGTAGACATACGCAACGGTTCGGTATACATACTGAGTCGTTCGGTATGCATGCACAAGGGTTCGGTATGCATACTGAGTCATTCGGTAGACATACGCAACGGTTGAGTATACATACTGAGTCGTCCGGTATGCATACGAAATGAGGCGTTTTTATCCCGGTTCATTTTTTTATGCCCTCCTACCCCTCCTAAGCCACGGTTGCTGCAATGACGGTATTCTCAGTCAATGGGTCACACCCAAAAGGGGGGAGTGGCCCCTTTTGTATCATTGTTCACCGACAGCAAATACCGGAAGGTAAAGGGTTTGTGAGGTAGGAGGGGAAGGAGGGCCATGAATCATATAAAAATGGAAGGCGTTTTTTGAGTAAATTTTCGATCGGTTTTTTATTTAACGCCTTGGCCAAGGGTGGCCCAACGGGTTGAAGTGCGGTAGGGATTGGGTTTGGGGGCGATGTGGGGCAGAGGGGCTATTGTACAAAAAAATATATATTTCTTAGGGGTTTGGACGGGGCGTTTTGCTATAACAGGCGATAGGCTAATCCGGATAGGGGTTCGGGTGAAAAAATGGGGGACATGGATTGCGGCGGCGGGTTACTTTATTCATGACTCCCAAAATGAATGACCGGTAATGGGGGCCATCGGTTCGTAGGAATTATAAGGTATAATAAATTATTCCTAAAATAGTGGATGCTGGTTCAAATATCGTTGCCGTGCTTAAAGTTTTATCTTTATCATTAACTATGATCGCCTATAATGAATGACCAGTATTGTGGTCCACGGCTTCCACCGGCTAAGGTCCTTTTGGAGCGGCCCTGAAGGAACCTCCGCTCGTGAATGACTGGCAAGACCGCCGGGGACTAAGTTTCCCAGACCTTTCTTCATATGTCCTCACATCCGGTTCGGAGTTTTTGATTGGACTGTCACTACCGAAGCTTTTCGCCATTCTTTACATTAATTATTGGGTATACATTTTAAACAGTTGTCAAATTCATCCACGATTTTCCATGAATTTGAATTGGATATTGTTCCCTGGACATCGGCGGGTGTCATATGATGCATGCTGATAAATAAATAACCGTTATTTTTAAGCAGCCTGCGTAATTCCTGCAGAAATATATCGGCGTCCCGAACCATATGAAACATATCAATCGCAATGATGATGTCCGCCACATTGTCTTCAATCTGTCCAATATCCTTAACCAAGACAGGCACGACATTTTTGAGCCGATAGGTAACAATTTTCTTTTTTACCGCTTCGATTGCCTGCCCGTGAATATCCACAGCATATACTTTTCCCTTCTCGCCAATCAATTGGGATACTTTCTTCGTGTAACCCCCGGAGCCACAGCCGTAGTCGATGACAATGTCTCCTTTTTTTATGCCGAATTTATCACATTCTTTATCAATCGGTGAAATCATGTCCCGTTCTTCTAATCTCGAAATCATGCGTTCAACAAGAAATTCATTTTCCGGTTGGGCTATTTCGTAGAGCTTCTTTTCTTGCAGGTACCCTTCCATTCGGCTCTCTGCTTCGATCATTACTTGGTGAATCGCGCATTTGCTTTCTTGAAATTCGCATTTAAACAAAGCACCGTTTCCTTCAATGGCAGCGATTACATCCATAAAAGAAACCTCGTCCATCTTTTTACTTAACGCATAACCGCCATTTACACCTGAAGTGGATCCAATGAATCCCGCTTTCACGAGTTGCGTTAGGATCTTTGAAAGATACGTTACCGACACCTTGAAGTGTTCGGCTAGTTTTTGGACACTTAACTTTTCATTGCCATGTTCAATCATGAAGACCATCGTATGCAAAGCATAATTGGTTGCTTTGGAATATTTCAAATGGTTGCCCCCTAAAAAAGATATTACAGATATTATATATCTATAATATAAAGAAATCAATGGATTTTGGCAAACAATAAATCAGAAAAGGAACGGAACGGGAGTATTTTGTGGTGATAACCCGAATGAATCGGGGCTGGTTGGTACCTCCTTTTTACAAACGGGCATTCGTGAGGAAAGAAAAATAAGCGATAGAGTTTACAGAATTATAGTAATGAATCATGGAGCAATTTCAAAAACAGAACCTTGGTTAAAGTCAGTCACATTCATCGAGCCGTAAACCCCTAAATAAAGTCTGGTTTGAGCCAGATTCGCCCCTAAACTGACATAAAAAGCTGACCCGGACCCAAAATTGTAATCGGTTTCGATAACACAAAAATCATTGAGTTTACAATCTGTTCTTACCCGGGTATAAGCTAAAACTCCTCGAACCGGGTGCCTGGACATTCTGTCCCGGGCCAGATCGGTAAAGACAACGCTTCCCGTTAAAGCGGGGATTTGATTTCCCATATAAGTCTGAACTCCTGTGAGCGCAGTTCCGCCAAACTTATCGGGCCTGGTGTCTCTATGAAAATAACTGATGAGAGGATGGAGACGTCGCACGGAAGTGTTTACCGTTTCGTCGTAATAAGCAATCGTTTGTTCTTTCAAAGCCGGATTTGCTGAGCAATCCCTTATTATCGAAGTAGGAAAAACACCTTCCCACCCCCGCCAGCCAAAGTTAATGAATCCTTCCCGATGAGGTTCGGATTTCATGAAAGAAGCTTGAACAAGCTGGGTAACCGGTATGGGTTTGTAATAAACGAATGAAAAAATCGACTCTACCAGATCCTGTCCGACATTTCCCACATATTTGAGATACTGGTGATGAAACCTTTGATATGTAATGCCCGGTATATTGCGAACTCCTTTGGCAATTACCGTAAGGGTTTCCTGAATCGCTGCGGGAAGTTCATGTAAACGCGTGACTGTAGGTGGATTATCGTTAGGTGTATTCTTATCTACATCTATTTCAATGATTTTGCCGGCGATTTCCAGATCATCCTGGCTTAAATTGAATGGATCGTAGCCCATTCCACCGTCTCCGGTCGTTAAGACGAGTTTTCCGGTTTCAGGTGAAAAGTTTAAGCTATTGACACCATTGTGATTAAAAAAGGGTCTTCTTATATTAAGTAATGTCCGCCGTTTTCGAGGCCCGCCACTTAACTGTGAAATCCATTCTTCAACCGTATCGATATGATCATATTGGCTTTCCCGATTGCTCCACTTTATGTTCAGGGTTCCGGGGTCACAGGGGTCAGGCTTAAAAAATTCAGGTAGAACCCCGGGCTCTTGTCTGGCAGCTTCCGGTTTAATAAGAGCACCCGGACCTTGGGTCCCGGCTACTGAATAATGGAGATAAAACAGGCCGTTATAATAAAATTCGGGATGAAACGCCAGTCCTATCAGTCCCCGTTCGTCATATTTGCGGCCCGAAGCACCCAGTTTTATGATTCGCGGACGAATATCCAAAAAGGTCCGCAGACTTCCGTTCCGTATGTAAAAGATCTCTCCTGTCTGGGTTGCAATAAATAAACTTTCGGCCAGGTCACCGGGAAGGATGGCGGTTTTCATAACAGTGGGTAGATTGATTTCATGGACAATGGGCCGTAGGCTAACTTGGACTTTAAGCAACGGACGTTACACTCCTTCGGATGGCTTTTATCGCTTTCTTTTAAGAATATGATTGGAAGTGTTCAATTAGTTCTATTTTGTTAGGATACAGGTATGTCGGGATAATATTTGGCCTATGGGCGATCCTGGCACTGGAAGGGGATTGGTTAGGCGTTGCGAGTTTTAAATATCGCTGTCGTGCTTGAAAGTTTTCTCCTTTATCATGAACTACGGTGCCTATAAATGAATGTCTAGTATTGTGACCCGCGGATTTCGGCGGCGGGTTACTTTCATTATTCATGACGCCTAGAATGAAGGACCAGTATTGTGGTCTACAGGTTTCACCGGCGGGCTTCCTTATTCATGACGCCTAAAAATGAATGACCAGTACTATGATCCACGGATTTCACCGGCTGAGTAACTTTTGGAGCGGCCCAAAAGTCACCAAAAGGCCGCCGGAACCTACGGCTTCCGGTCCTCCCTTTATTCATCCAGGGTTTGTGAATGTCGCCGCCATCCGTGGCGTTTCGACTGCCAATTATATGAGGCTTCCGAAGGCGACTGCTTTTTTCATCCGCGAAAAGACGCATCGCTTTTCGGCATCCTTGCCTCAAATGTCAGAGAGGGTTTATAGGGTCAAAAAGCTTAAACATGTTTGTGATTAGTGGAAGTAAAAGTGTATATTTATAAATACTTATCATACATCAACCGCCATCCTTGAGCGGTGGTTGCAGACTCAAATTTTACTGCGTGCTTGGGGAATTTTTCATTATCTTCATTTTTGGGAGTTTGGATCTTGCGATACCAGCTTGAATGGGGAGGGTACATTTCAGGCCTTTTTTACCCTTTTCCATGTACCATTTACACTTTATGAAAGCCGGATGCTGAAAAGTGGTTTGGTGTTTGCGGAACTGGGCCGTGGTTGCCAACAATTTCCCTGGATTGGATTGTTATTGGCGGTTATTCTATGATTCTAAAGAAAAAAATCAAAAGGATGGACAGAATTGAAGAATTATAAGGTTTTAGGAATTACTTTGATGCTGGTAATTGCGGTGGCGCTGAATGGATGTAATTTAAGCGGGGGAAATAAAACCCGTCCGGCGCCAACCCGTCCCAAAGCGCCAGAGAACCGGGTGGTGAAAAAATCCGGACCATGGTCGCAGCCGCAATTTCCAGGGATTCATGAGGGAAGAAGATAATTTAAGTTCCCCGGCCGCTTCCGCCAATCTACGCTTTCTGATATACTCTATGACCGTTCCCCCGACCATCTGCCGGAACATCCGGTGAAAATGAATTTCGAAATATAAGCCCGGCGGGTCCGATGCGGCATCGGCGGGTTTATTTTTTTCGTCTGAGTCCGCTTTCAATAAAATCAACGGATTCTCGGTCTTTCTGCTTCTCCAACTGGGAATCTTCCCATTGATTATGACTAGTATTGTGGTCGGTGGGTTGCCTTATTTACGATGCCGATAAATGAAAGACCATAAAAACCGGCATTCATTTAATCCCAAATACAAATTAAGACTTTATTTTTAGGGGGTATATCCCATGCTCACCGACAAAGATCTCGGCATCAAAAAATTTATCCTCGACCGGCTGGACCAAATTACTGACGAGGCTGAAGCCGACCCCGAATACAAAAACTTAGGCGAGCGCCCAAATCAGTTACTGGAGCTGGCCGCCGCCAAATTACCGCTGGAAGAGAAAGCATTGCTGGAGGAGTACGACGACGTCTGGTTTGCGCAGATCTGCCGCTCACGACGAGCTGATCTACAGCGCGGCGCTGATGGATGGGATCTTGCGCACATAATATGTGCGACGGTTATTGGGTAGCAATGGTTGGAAAAGGAGTAGAAAAGATAAAAGTGTAATACCTGATTCACCGAAGATAACACCAATTTTAGGGCATCAAGAATCTTTTGGGATCCAAAGGCATCGGTTACTTATTTAAAGGCTTTGGCTAAGACAGTAGTTTTAGACTGTAAGATAATATGCCAAAAGTAGGGTCAACCCTCCATCTTGCTTCCTCCCTGAGGGAGGAACGAAGGTTTTAGCTTGCGAAGCCTTTAGAATCAAAGACCAACAGAATTGCAGCCCGTTTCTCCCTTGAGGAAGAAAGTGCGCCTCCATAGAGGCCAAGAATGAGGATCGACCACAGTTAGCTATCCACCAACGCCATCGGTTACTCTTCCACCTGAATGTGGGAGAGCGGTCGTGGGAGGCATTTAAAGCCTCCCATCGCCCCAAATTCGAAAGACCTTGGCAAAAAAATTCACTCTCGATATTTTTAAATCGAATGTATCTACCGGCACTGATTTTAAAATCCGTTTTATCCGTTAAATCCGTTTAATCCTGGTTCAGACGAATGTTTAGGCAATAATCAAAAGCCCCAGAAATAGACTGGATTTTGGGAGAGGATAGGGGTAGAAAGAAGACCTGTCCCATGAAATTCATTCCCAGAAGAGCTAATCTACAGTGAGGCGCTGCTTAATGAATGCGGCGGAGAAACGGTTTGAGATCCCGCGAAAAATAGGGTTCCTGCGGATACCAGAATATATAATCGGCTTTTAGATAATTTGCCGCAAAATCATATATTTCCGGAACCGAGACCCGCCGGCCGGTTTTGGCGTTGAGTTGGTCATAATTTCCTTCCTGGACCGCATATCCCAGAGTTAATGATCCCTGATATTTAGGGGCAAAATGATAGTTGTGGTTCATTTGGCTTTTCCGGTAAGGAATGATGTCCGGCCCGCCGATCCCGATATGAATGGTTTTGGCATATTCGAAGACGGATGCGAGATATCCCTTATCATCCCAGGGCAGCCACTCGCCGGGCATAAAATTGGCATATTGAATAATCACCGACTTCCTGAAAGCCAAACGCGCCCCCTTCATATTGCCGATGATGGCCTGACGGTATTTTTCCGCCGAAAAACCGGTTGGATAATATTTTCCGGTGGAACCGAAATCGACAGACGTTTCCGGTAAAGTTATCCCCGCAATCCGCTGATCAAAACGCCGTCCCAACTCATTGAGAAGTTTATGAAAACGGGCGGCTACGGCAGGGTCCCAGCGTCTTGCAACCCAGCCGGCTTTTTTGGCGTTACCGTCCTTGTCACCGGTGAATTCATACTGTAAATTGGCGCCCCCGTGAAACTGCGGATCTTTTACGATGTAATCCGGAACGTTGATGATGTTCGGATCGAAGGAAACATCCTGGATTTGAATAAAAAGCTTTTTTCCTTTAGCCGCTAAGAAGTTCAAATCCTCTTCGATGGCGGAAAAATCATAGACATCCCTCGGCTGTTCCAAGCTTTTCCAGGTATACTTGATTTGAGCCCCTTTAAATTGCTTGGAATCATAAAATTCCGCTTTTTTTATTCCCGTGCGGTTTAAATTGAAAAAGACATAATTCTCCGGCTGCGCCTGGGCAGTCAAAGGGTGCGGTTTCGCTGAACCGTTTTTGGTCAGAGCGCAGCAACTGACGGCTATCACCGACATTATGAGCAAAGCAATAACGATTACCAACCATTTCTTCGTGACCCATCCCTCACAATCTTTGGACGGCTTAACCGGGAAAGAGGAAAACCACGGTTTTCATCACCGAGCCATAATTTCTTATATTATAGCAATCTTTTGGGCGTCTATCAATTTGCCCATATGCGGAATGTAGTGATACTCCTTTAGTCACCGCCCGGGGTGTCATATCGCCATTCTGAAAACCAACGGCCGGTCAGGAAATTCCGGCTCCAAGATTTGATTGAATTGCTTTACCAAATTATCCTGGGTCGTTTGGAACAAGAGTTTACCCGGGCGCTTTCCTTAGATATTGCCTACCGCCCTCAATGCCTATGGGGCCAACACAGGTTTTTAAAATGTCACATAAACTGTAGTATCAGGAAATGCGGATTCTATGGAGAAGAAATCGTATCCGATATACGTAAAACAATGGCGCAGTGTGGAAATCCTCCGCTAAAACCAAGATCAATGTTTAAAGAAATGGAGGTACGATATGGGCAGAGTGCAGATGAAAGAATATGTCCCTGCAGGTTTGATCTTATCGGGCTGCTCGGATGATATTATTTATGTGGAAGGCGATTTGAATGACGAGTTTACTCCGGGGAAACTCTTGCCGGTTGATTCACCGTGTGAGTGTTTGTATATTGCCTTCTCGGATGGGAGTTTATTGAGTTTCTGTTATGATGAAGACGGAATCTGGCGTTTTAGAATCCGGTTTCAAGGGTCTTTGTTGAAAGAAAAAATCATCGGCAGTATCGAAAACGCCACCAATGATGTGGTCGTTTTTAACTCCGGCGTCAAGTGGTGTATTTTAGGCCCGGTGATATCGCAAAACTAATTTCCGGCAATATTTTGAGCCGTTTCTTTTGAAAATTTTTGCAGCCTCTTGATTAAAAATTTCATGCGGTTCTTTTGGCGTTCCAATTCCTTTGGCAGACTGGCCGGCAGTAAATCAGCGGAGTTTCGTATGAAATAGTAATGCACAATCAAATGGTTTGTGAGAACAAACGGCAGTTTATTGATGATTTCAGTATTCACTTTTTCCCATACATTGTCTTCCAGTTTGGGGAGGTGTTTGGAAGCAGGAGTCCATTCGTTGATTAACCGGTAGTTATTCATGATTTCCAAACGCAGAAAGGCCATGAGCGAACGGCACCGTTTATTTTCTTGAATGGTGTCTATTCTTTGGGAAACCAACAATAGTGTGACTCCGGTGACGATTCCTGAAAAAACCGTGCTCAGGTAATTAGAAAGTTCCATATTCAATGCTATGTTTCAAGTTTCAATATATGCAAATGTCCGCAAGGCTATTTTTAGGATCAATCGTTTGAAAACGGGCCCGTTTTGAGCTTTGGAATTTTGAATCGGCTGAAGCACCTCCGGTAAATGTTTTTTCCATATGTACAATTTCAATATCCGTCTGTATAATAAAAGCAAGAAAGCAAGCCGGAGGAAGATCGCTATGAGACATAAGTTATCCATTTTGTTTGTTGCTTTACTGGGTGTTTTTTTGCTGGTCCCGTTGGCCGGCGTTGCCAATGCCTCCGCTTCCCCAAAAAAACCAGCCGTTTTTTTAGGAACCGCCAACCAGAGTCCCAGGGAAATTTTTATTTCTATGAAAGAAGGAATTGTGGATTTCTTTCGGGGCGCCAAAGGCACCACCAAGCGGACAGCCGGAAAGGTAGGCCATGAAGTCGTTCGTGGCGCCAGGGAAGTAAAGAGTGAAACCAGGAAAACCGCCGGAACGGTGGGACATGGAGTGGCCGGCGGCGCCAGGAAAGTGGGAACCGAAACCAAAAAGGCAGCCAAGACTGTTAAAAAGGGCATTGTGGATGCCTGGGACAGCCTTAAAAACCGTTAAAATGTTTTCGATAACAATAAATAACCATTCGTAAACGGTGAATCAGGGTTGCAGGTCTCATTAAAACCGGCAGTTCTCCCCAACGGAGGCTGCCGGTTAAAAAATTCGTTTTCATTCTTTCTTTCCATCCCAATATACTTCATGGGATGCAAACTCTTTAAAACTTCCAACCGGGAAGATATTGCCGGGTGTTTTGAAGCATTTCCTGAAAAAGTTTTTGGGCATCAGGCAGAGGGAGATTGACCAGCGGATCGTTGATAAAGGCATGGAAGGCCAGATCCGGGTCCTTTTTCAGCCCTGCTTTGAGAATGGTCGCTTGATTGTATACTTGCCGGGTGACCAGGCTTTGGATGTCGGCAGGCAACTCACCGGCCAGCACCGGTTGAATCGAATTGTCGCTGAGATACGCATTGGTTTCCACGACAGCTCCTTCAGGAATCCCTTTCAGCTGGCCGTGATTGGGGAAGTTGAGATTGGTGACCATCTCTCCCAATCCCACCAGGGCTTTAATCTGCTTAACCCCTTCCTCGCCGGAGGGTTCCAATGGAAACTCTTCCGCTCCGGAAATGATCCGGCGCCGTTGGGCGTCAAATCCTTCCTGCCTGGCGATGCGGAAATCCACAGTGGTTAAATTGAATTTCCAATCTTTTACGGTCTGGGGATCTTTCAGATACCAAGGCGGGAGAAATTCGGCCAAATGGCGGTCTCCGGCGGCGGCAATCACCCCATACCGTCTGAAAAGGTCAAATTTGATCCGGTGGGCGAAACGGAAGGGCGAAGCGTTCCATTCTTCCTCACCCGGAATACGGAAGCCGGTTTCATAATATTTGGCGGCAAATTCCCGGTATAATGGAAACAAATCAATCCCCCGGCAATAGGCCTGGTTAATCCAAGTAAAATGATTAATTCCCAATACGTTTGTCTTAATTTCATCCCGCCCAACACTGATATTGAGCATATCTTGCATCATTGCAGCCAGTAATTCCTGGGTGCCGAAGACCTCATGACAGCAACCAAAGGCCTTGATTTCCGGAAAAACTTCATATAACGTCCGGGTGCAAAGGGTCATGGGGTTGGTATAGTTGATTACCCAGGCTTTTGGGGCATATTCCCGGATGTTTTCGGCGAACTGGGCATAGACGGGAATGGTCCTGAGCGCTCTGACCAGGCCTCCGGGGCCGCAGGTATCCCCGACAGACTGATAAATTCCGTATTTTTCAGGGAGATGCACATCGGAAGCCATTTCTTGAAAAGTACCGGGCTGAATCGAAATGATTACAAAATCGGCTCCGGTTAATGCTTCCTTCAATGTTTTGACAGCCTGGTAATGCCACTTACCCAGCGTTTTTGGCCGCTTTGACAACAGATTGCCGAAATTCTCATTTTCAGCGGCGGCGGTGAAATCAATATCGTAGAGTTTGACCGTTCCGGCCAATTTTTCTTCCAAGGCTAAGTCGGACATCAATTTCCAGGCCCATAACCTGGATCCCCCGCCAATGTATGCGATTTGGATATCCGTTACTTTTTGAACAGCATATTTCATCGTTTTTTCCTCGCTTGTATAAAATGATTATCCCTTTAACCCTGTGGTCGCGATGCCTTCGACAAAGTATTTCTGGGCAAAGAAGAAGATTAAAATCGGCGGAATCATCGTAACAACCGACATTGCCATAACCTGACCCCAATTAACGGCGGCTCCCACATCAAGATCAATCCGCAATCCCAGTGCCAGCGGATATTTGGCAACACTGCTGATATAGATTAAGGGATTGAAAAAATCATTCCATTGCCAGATAAAATCGAATATGGCCGCGGAAAAGAGCGCCGGCTTCGATAGAGGCAGCAAAATACGGAAAAGGATCTGAAATGAGTTGCATCCGTCGATTACGGCCGATTCATCCAGTTCGCGCGGAAGTCCCCGCATGAATTGAATCAGCATAAAAATGAAAAATGATTGCGTGGCCAGTAAAGCCGGGATATAAAACGGCAGATAACTGTCTAACCAGCCGAGATTTTTAAAAAGCATGTATCGGGGAATGATAATCACCGTTTTTGGCAGCATTAAGGTGGAAATCATCAAAGCAAAAAAGACTTTTTTCAAAGGGAAGCGGAAACGGGAAAAGCCGTAAGCCACTAAAAAACTGGCCAGTAAATTGAAAAATAGGGAAGGCAAGACCATTTGCAGCGTATTGAGAAAAAATTGGCTATAAGTCTGTTGTCCGATTCCTATCCATCCGTCAATGTAAGGCTTTAAGCTCACATGCGATGGAATCAGCGAGAACACGGTGAAAATTTCATCATTGGTTTTGAATGAACCGCTGATCAGCCATAATAACGGGTAAATCATCAGTAATCCCAGAAAACTGATTAATAGGTAGGTGACAGTGTTTTTCATCATATTTTTCATCAAAAATCACCTGCATCTTCGTAATGGACCCATAGTGAGGAAGAACGGAAAATAATCATGGTAAAAATCATCACCACGATAAACAGAACCCAGGATAAAGCCGCAGTGTATCCCATTTTCATAAAGCTAAAACCGTATTGCCAAATCATGTAACCATATAAATAAGTTGCCTTCATGGGACCGCCGTTGGTGATTACAAAAGCGGCGGTGAATTCTTGAAACGCGTTGACCGTTTGCATAACCAGATTGAATAATATAATCGGGGTCAACTGGGGCAGTGTGATATGGAAAAACATCCGGATCCGCGAGGCGCCGTCGACTTTACCGGCTTCATACAATTCCCCGGGGATTTGTTTCAGAGCCGCCAGAAATAGCACCATTGCCGAACCAAATTGCCATAACTGCAACAAACTGATGGTGGATAAAGCCATATTCGGATCACCCAGCCAATTATAGGCGGGAATGCCTAGAAACCCGAGGTAATAGTTGATTACGCCCTGTTGCATAAATAACAATTTCCAAAGGATGGCCAAGGCAACGCTGCCCCCCAAGATCGACGGGAGATAGTAGATGGTCCGAAAGAAATTGATCCCCCGTAATTTTTGATTCATAATCATCGCCACGATTAAAGAAAAGATAATTTTAGCCGGTACGGCAGCTAATACATAGAGCAGAGTCACTTTGAAGGATTGCCAAAAATCCTGATTGGCGGTAAACATTTGAATATAATTTTGGAATCCGATGACATGGGGCGTCCTAAATAAATTCAGATCGGTAAAAGAGTAATAAAGCGAACTAAGGAAGGGATAAAGCTGCAAGGTTAAAAAACCAATCAGCCAGGGAGCAATATATAACAAGCCGATATAATTGTGGCTGGTTTTTTTTAGTTTACTTCCTGGAGCCATTGTAGACATTGTTTCCTCCATTTCCCAGGAAGTTCTAAAAGAAGAGGCTGCCAAAAAAGTAACTTTTCCTTTTGGGACAGCCTCTTTCCTGGATTTCCCGGTTTGGGTTTTAGGATTTAGTATTTACTTTTGGGCCTTTAATTCCGTTAATTTTGATTGATAATCTTTCAGCATCCGCTCGGCAGCATCATCCGGGCTGAGAACACCGAAGCCCACTTTCTGAATATACTCCTGGAAAGTAGTATTTAATTCTTCATTTCCGGTAAGAGGATTTTCCGGTATTCCGGCATTTTTAAGGGCTAAATTGACTCCTTTGGCCATATTGGGATCAAGAAGGTTTTGCTTTTCCAAAACCTTCAAGCCTGCAGTGGTTGCCGGAATACCCCGTTCGGTTTTTAATGCAACCAGCGCTTGGGAATTATTGAAGAACCAGCTTAAAAATTTGGCAGCTTCTTTCACATGAGATGATTTTTTGTTAACCGCCAGCATTTGAGAGGGGCGCATCGTGATTCCGGTACTCTTGGCACCCTTCATCACCGGCGGTAACATGACATCGATTTTGAGTTTCCCGCCAAGATAAAATTGGGGTAGCGTGGAGTCGAAAGTGGAATTCATACCGATTTGTCCGGCAGGCCATTTTGGATTTTGCTCCGGTTTTAAATTAAATAAAATCGAATCTTTTAAAGGCACCAGCGTACCGCTTTGCAACAATTTTTGATAATAACCGAAGGCTTGGCCCAGGGATTTTCTGTCAAAACCCGGGGTATAGTCGGAATTCACCCATTGCTTTGCCCCGGAGTGTTGTTTGACATACATCATGATCATTTGTTCGACCTGGGTAAGGTCCATATCCATCAAATAGTCATTTTTATTTTGCTGATGAACTTTGGTTCCGGTTTCCAGCAAATTGTCCCAATTCCATTGGGTTTTCAGGGAGATATGATATTTAGCCATAAAAGTGGTATTGGTGGCGTAAATTAAGCCATTCAACCCGGTCGGCAATCCTACCAGTTTGCCTTCCCATTCACACTGGTTCTTGAGAAAATTCTTGTCGAATCCCGATAATTGAAGCCCTTTGGCAGTGTAAAGATTAACAAATAAATCATCCTGCGACATTAACTGGGCGACCCAGGGCTGGTCAATTTGAACGATATCGGCGCCTGTTCCTCCCACCAATTGGGTGAGCAGCTTTTGCTGGTAACCATCAAAGCCACCGTATTCCCCGATGATTTTAATATTGGGATTTTTCTTCATGTATAAAGCGATAGCATCCATGGTCGCTTTATGCCTGGTTTCACCGCCCCACCACATAAACCGCAGGGTGGTTTGAGACTCTGCAAAGGCCAAGCAATTGAACAATACAACCAAAACCATACCAAGCAAAAAACAGAGTTTACCTAAACGTTTCAAGAAAGTTCCCTCCTCTTTTTTTGTCCGAATGTCCAAATCCAAGATATTTGGCGATTCGTTCCAAGTTGTTTTTTACTTGGAACAGGGTGATCATTCGGTTTCATTAATATAATTGTAACAAGTTTTAATAAAAAATTAAGATATCCAGTTTGTGATAAAGTATCATTTGTTAACTCTTTTAAAAACGATACCCTCTTTTTTTGATAAAAGGTATCATTTCATTATTCCTTTATTTTCAAGAATCCCATAAGCAGGAATCCCAGGGGTTATGGTTTAAATATGTAAAGATTCAACCATCAATTAATGGAGCGCAGATTTTCTAAGAAGTCATCCACCCCAGCTTTGCCGGGACAACGATGTCGCGCATCAATGCACGCGAAAATACCGCCGAAGTGGCTGTTCGATGGCGGTTCGCAAAACGAGCCGAAGTATCCGGGGTGAAAGCATTTTCTAGATAGCACGCATGACAACTTTTCAAACGGGCTGTCATAAGAATCAATGAAAATAAGACGAGCCGGAGGATATACCCTAAACCGGCGAAGTTTAATTTTCATATTAGGAGTTCTCCATGTATAAACTGGTCATTGTCGATGATGAGGCGGAAATTCGCGATGGTTTATGCAACTATTTTCCCTGGGAACAACTGGGGTTTGAGGTTGCTTCCCAATTTGAAAATGGGTTGCAGGCATTGGAGTTTATTCGCCAAAATAAAGTGGATGTATTGCTTTGTGATATTAAAATGCCGTTTATGAATGGGTTGGAACTGGCCAGAGAATTAAAACTCTGCAATTCGGAAGTTAAAATATTACTGTTAAGCGGATACCGGGAGTTTGATTACGCAAGGCAGGCCCTTGAATACGGGGTGAAGGATTATATCGTCAAACCCACCAAGTACGATGAATTGATTAAGGTCTTCTCCAAAATTAAAATGGAATTGGACAAGGAAACAAATCAAAACGAGACCTTCATCCATAAACCGGCCCAGGGCTCAAATTATCATGAGAAAATTATCATGACGATCAAGGCTTACTTACAGGAAAATTTCCAAAACGCCACCCTTGAGGAAGCAGCCAATTTAGTCCATATGAATCCTTTTTATCTCAGCAAATTTTTTAAAGACAAAACCAAAGAAAATTTCTCCGATTATCTGATAGCGGTCAGGATGGAAAAAGCAGCGCAACTCCTGAATGATATCTCTTACAAGACTTATGAAATCAGTGAACTGGTAGGCTATAGCAACCCCAAAAACTTTACCCGGACCTTTAAAAAATATTTTGGGAAAACCCCCAAAGAATTTCGCAATTCTTCGTAAGTAACTTTATCCAGGGAGGAATGCTCTTTTGACACAATTTGTCGCAAGGGTGGTTTAAAGGAGGGAGAGTACTCCATGGTTAAGAAATCCGACACCTTTAAGAAAAATTTGCTGCTATTTTTGGTTCCCCAGCTGATCCCGCTGCTGATTCTGGGTACTTTCGCGATCGTCCTCACCCGGCGTTATATTCAGGAAGATATCAACCGGAATAATTTTCAAACTTTGCAGCAGACCAAGAGGAACATCGAATTGATTTTCGATGAACTTGATTCGCTTAACCTCAACTTCGGCACCAATCCTGAAATTGTCGTCACGCTGAAAAAAATATTTGATAATCCCGAACCCCAAACCAGTTATGAAGAGTATCGTTCCCTGGTTACCATCAGCAATTTTATCGATGCGCCCGCCAATGCCCGCCCGTATATTCACTCGATCTATATTTATTTTGACAACCGTCAGGGTAAACTGCTGACTACAATTGCCGGATTGACCGATCTCGATCATTTTTTTGATAAAACATGGTATCAAAGCTATCTGGATCATCAACTTCAAAAGCCGAATTTTTGGTCTGAGGTCCGCGATATCCGCCAATACACCTTCGTCTCCGACGCCACTAAAGTCTGGACAGTTTACCGCAAGCTCTATTCTACCGGGGGACATAAGAAAAATATCGGAGTGATTGTCTTAAATATCCATGCCGGCTATTTGCGGCATTTTTTCCAGAATGCGGATATCCAGCCAAAGCAGACATTTTTTATTGCCGACGAGACCCATCAGATCATTTACAGTAGCAAGAAATTAGCTGCCCCTCAGAAACGATGGCTGACTCAATCCATCGACAAAGGCAATCATTCATCGGTTTTGAAATTCGCCGGGATCCCTTACGCCGTTTCCCAGATTTACTCGGAAAAATACGGTCTGCATTACATTTCAATCGTTCCCCTTCGGGAACTTTATAAGGTCCCGGCAGAATTGCAAAATCTAACGCTCATTTTGTTATTCATTTCATTCATCCTGGGCTTGGCCTTTACCTATTATTTGACCAAAAGAAATTATAGCCAGGTCCAAGATATCGTTTCCATTATCGATTCCGCCAAAAACGGACATCCGCTGCCTGATTTACCATCCATCAACGATGAATACAGTTATATCACCCATAATATTTTAAAAACCTTTATCGAGCAAAATTATCTGAAGATCCAATTATCGGAAAGAAAGTACCGGTTGCAGTTTATGGAGCTTTTGGCGTTGCAGTCCCAGATCAATCCGCACTTTCTCTTTAATACCTTGGAGACGATCAAGTGGAAAATTTTTCAATATAATCCAAAGCCCAATGAAGCTACCAAAATGCTGGAAGATTTATCCGATATTCTTCACTATTCCCTGGAGTCGCCCCGGCGTATGGTGACCATGGCCGATGAAATCGACAATGCCCGATGTTACATCTTGATTCAAAAAATTCGTTACAGCAATAAATTCGACATTATTTGGGAGTATGACGAGAGTGTTAAAACATTAGCGATCATCCGGCTCATCTTTCAACCGTTATTGGAAAATTGCATTTATCACGGAATTAAAGAAAAAGAGGGCCGAAGCATTATTAAAGTAAAAATTCGCCAGCTCCCAACGGCTTTAAAGATCAGCATCATGGATAACGGACTGGGAATTGAGAGCGAACGGCTCCGGAATATTCGTCAAAATCTCATTCATGACATAGAAGAGGATACCAGTTCCAACATCGGACTTTATAATACCAATAAACGGTTGATCCTGACCTACAGTAACAGCGCGGCGATTCATATCCGCAGTAAACTGCATTTAGGAACGGTGGTATACTTTTATATTCCTCTATCATTCTCATGATTTGATGGCGTTCGTCTATTTTAAGTGCGTAAAGATAAATCCGGCAGAGAAGGAAATTTGGTCCGGACGTCGAAAAGAAATGGAGTAACACGGTAGCATGGTAGGGATAGTGCAGTGAACATAAGTAGCACGGTAGCCTGGGGGACATATCGTAAACTCTTACCCTGACATGGCTATGTTTGGGTTTTTTTATGCCTACCTACCGGAGAAAAATTGATAGGGAGGATAAGCAATGAAAAAAAGGTTGACTTGGGTTTTACTATTAATGGCAGTGTTGCTGTTTGTCAGTGTTGCTTTTGCAGGTAAAGAGGGAGCTAAGCCTTATGTGGTAGGTGCATTTGTATCGGTCACCGGTCCCAATTCGACGTTGGGGACGCCGGAGCGGGATACATTGAAAATGATCGAGGCCAAGGTTAATAAACAGGGAGGTATTCATGGCCATCCTTTAAAAGTGCTCATAGAGGATGATGGTTCCGATAACACCAATGCAGTCAAGGCTGCTAATAAATTGATCAACCAGAATAATGTCTGCGCTTTAATCGGAGGCAGCGGCACCGGCCCGTCCTTAGCAGTAGCACCCATTGCGGAAGAAAGTGGAGTCGTTCAAATATCGATGGCAGCCGGTCTGATGATTACCAATCCCTTGAAAAAATGGATATTTCGGGTTGCGATTACCGATAGCATCATTGCTGATAAAATGTTGAGTTATTTATCCGGGCAAAAGCTGGACAAGATCGCCATCATTTATGACTCCAACGCTTATGGCACCAGCGGCCGCGATCAATTGAAGGCGCTGGCGTCCAAATATAAAATCGCTATTGTTTCCCAAGAGGCTTTTGCCAGCACGGACACGGACATGACGGTACAATTAACTAAAATCAGGACCACCGGAGCCAAAGCCATCGTTTGCTGGGGAACCAACCCGGGTCCGGCCCAGGTTGCCAAAAATCACCAACAACTGGGAATCACCATTCCGCTTTTTATGAGCCACGGAATGGCTAATCAGACCTTTTTGGATCAGGCTGGCGCCGCTGCCGACGGAATCATATTGCCGGCTGAAAAGTTAACCATTGCCACCCAATTGCCGGGTTCCGATCCTCAACGCAAAGTACTTCTGGATTATTCAAACAGTTACCAACGACAATACAAGATCCCGGCCGACCAGTATGGTGGTCATGCCTGGGATGCCCTTTATATTGTGATCAATGCCCTGGGTAAGGTGGGGGATGACCGCAGCAAACTCCGGGATGAGATTGAAAAGACGAAAAATTTTGCCGGAATAGCCGGAATCTTTAATTTTTCCCCCGAGGATCATGACGGACTTACCAGCGATGCCTGCGCTATGTTGAAAATCAAAGCCGGCAAGTGGATTTTATTGAAAAAGTAGGTACACCATGTATAGTTGGCCAGTTTTCTTACAATTTTTATTGAGCGGGATTACGCAGGGCAGTGTATATGCACTGATTGCCCTGGGTTTTATGGTGGTTTATAATTCCAGCGAAATCATTAATTTCGCCCAGGGAGAATTTGTGATGCTGGGCGGGATGATCACAGTCGCTCTTTATGCCGCGGGTGTGCCGTTACCCCTCGCCATCCTGGCGGCTATTTTGCTGACGACCATCTTCGGGGTGCTTTTCCATCACCTGGCGATTCACCCTTTAAAAAGGGCTTCTTCCTTTGCGATGATCATGGTTACCATCGGGGCATCCATTTTGATCCGGGGAATTGCCATGTTGCTTTGGGGCAAGGGTACATTTTCCTTGCCCCTTTTCGTGACCGGGCCTCCGCTGATCATAGGCGGCGCCGCTATAATTCCCCATTCCCTGGTGGTTGTGGGTATTGCGATTTTGCTGATGCTTTTGTTGCATCTCTTCTTCAAACTGACTTTAATGGGACAGGCAATGCGGGCCAGCAGCGTCAATAAAATCGGCGCGTCCCTATGCGGTATAAAGCCGGAATGGATGATCAAATTATCCTTTGGGCTCAGCGCCGCTTTAGGAAGCATCGCCGGTATTGTGATCGCTCCAACCAATCTAACCAGCTATGATGTTGGAGTCATGCTGGGACTGAAAGGATTCGTAGTCGCCATTATCGGCGGTTTGAATTCTTTTGTCGGTACGGTTTGCGGCGGCCTTTTACTGGGAATCATCGAAGCATTGGGTGCCGGGTTTATATCTTCCCAGTATAAAAACGCCATTACTTTTTGTTTATTAATTATCATTCTGGTTGTAAAGCCATCCGGAATATTCGGGGGAAAGAATCATGAATAAAAAATATGCTCCCCTCTGGTTTTTGGCCTTGTTTGCTTGTATATTGCCCTGGGTGTTACCCAACCGTTATTTCTTAAATATTGCAGTGATCATGGGGATTTATGCTTTGATAACCCTGGGACTTAATTTATTGATCGGTTATGCCGGTCAAATTTCTCTGGGGCATGCGGCTTTTTTCGGCATTGGCAGTTATACGGCGGCCATTCTTACGGTACAATTCGGGTGGAATCCATGGCTGGCCCTAGTTGCGGCTATTGCCATCACCATACTGGGCGCATGGATCATCGGCAAACCGACTTTGAAATTAAAAGGACATTATTTGGCCATGGCCACCTTGGGTTTTGGTTTCATTGTTCAAATCTTGATGTCGGAGCTAACAACATTAACCGGCGGCCCTCAGGGAATCAGCGGCATTCCCAAATTGGCACTTGGCGGGTTCCGGTTTAGCGGTGATTTTCAGCTTTATTTTTTAGTCTGGGGCTTCGTGGTTGCGGTTCAGTGGATGATGATCCATATAATTTACGGTAAAATCGGCAGGGCGTTTTTAGCGATCCATACCAATGAAGCGGCTGCCGAGTCCCTCGGGATCAATACGGCCCGTCTTAAATTAACGGTTTTGATGATTAGTGCCGGTTTAGCCGGCCTGGCAGGGGCATTTTACGCTTTTGCCATCAACTATATCAATCCGGAACCTTTTGGCTTCAATTTTTCGATCTTGCTGGTGACAATGGTTGTGGTTGGCGGAATGGGATCCCTTTGGGGCCCGGTTTTGGGAACCGTCATTTTGACATTGATCCCGGAGGTTTTAAGGGTGTTTAAAGATTTTGACATTTTAATTTATGGTTTGATATTAATGTTGATCATTATTTTTATGCCGGATGGAATGATCTCTTTACCACTTACTCCCTTAGTACGCAGGATATTCCCTAAGAATTTAACCAAAAAGCGGGGGGAATGGCAATGACGGAACACCCCTTATTACAAGTCGAGAAGGTGAGTAAACACTTCGGCGGTATTAACGCCCTCAGTCAGGTAAGCTTACGGGTGGAGAAAAATCAAATCAAGGGATTAATCGGACCCAATGGAGCCGGGAAAACTACTCTTTTCAACGTGATGAGCGGTTTTGTGAAGGTGAGTTCAGGGAATATTATTTATCGCGGAAATTCGATTATTCATTTACCTGCTTACCGGATCGCAGGTCTGGGGTTGACCCGGACCTTTCAAAATGTTAAACTTTTCCCCAATCTTACGGTATTGGAAAACGTTTTGGTGGGCGGTTTTTCTGAGTCAAAAAGCGGCCTGCTGTCGGTAATATTGAATCTGCCGCAAACCATTTCCGAAGAGGAAAAAATCAGGAAAGAAGCGATGGCAATTCTTGATTTTGTCGGACTTTCATCCCAATATGATTTGAATGCGGCAGCACTCCCTTTCGGACAACAACGTTTATTGGAGATCGCCAGGGCTTTGATTACCAAACCGGATCTTTTATTATTGGATGAACCGGCAGCGGGACTCTCGGCTCCCGAAAGAGCCGGACTGATCACTTTAATTAGGGAAATCAGAGATCGCGGGATTACGGTCTTGCTGGTGGAACATGATATGGGTTTGGTGATGAAGGTTTGTGAGGAGATAGCGGTATTAGAATTCGGGATAAAAATTGCCGAAGGAACACCGGAGAGTATTCGCCAAGACCGGAAGGTAATAGCGGCTTACCTGGGAGGGGAGAATGGGTATGCTGCAAATCAATAATTTAAACGCTTATTATGGTCAGGCTCAGGCATTGAAGGATATTTTCCTTGAGATTAAAAAAGGCGAGATTGTCACGCTCATTGGCGCCAATGGGGCCGGAAAAACCACGATTCTTTCATGCATCGCCGGACTTTTAAAAAATAAAACCGGTTTGATCCGTTTTGAGGAGCAGCCTATGGATAAATTGAGCCCCGAAGCCGTTGTAAAGCTGGGTATTTCATTAGTTCCCGAGGACCGGGGCCTTTTTGGTCCTTTAACGGTGCTCGAAAATTTGTCACTCGGGGCTTACCTGCGGTATTATAAGACGAAAAAACCTCAAATTCAAGCAGATTTGGACAAAATATTCGAATTGTTTCCGATTTTAAAATCCCGGTTAAAACAAACCGTGTCAACCCTTTCAGGGGGGCAGCAGCAAATGGTGGCAATCGGGAAAGCGTTGATGGCCAAGCCAAAGCTATTGCTACTGGATGAACCTTCTTTAGGCCTCGCGCCCCTTGTGATCCAGGAAATCTTTGAAGTCATCCGGGCCTTAAACCGGGAAGGTACGACCATCCTGCTGATTGAGCAAAATGCCCATTTGGCTTTGAAAACGGCTCACCGGGGTTATTTGATTGAAAACGGCCGGGTCGTTCACAGCGGCGCTTCCCGGGAACTGCAAGGCCTTGAACAGGTAAAAGAGGCTTATTTAGGGAAAAATTTTTAGAACTCTTGATAATTTTGGGATTTTACAATAATATGGTGGGGGAAGATGTCTAACATACCGGAGGATAGGAAATGGATATTCAAAAAGAACCGTTTGGAACCCATCATGAGGAAGAAATTTTTTTATTTACATTAAAAAATAATAAGAATATGACCGTAAAGATCACCAATTACGGCGGAATCATCACCTCCATCGTGACCCCGGATAAAAACGGTAAACTTGACGATGTGGTTTTAGGATTCAATACTTTACCGGAATATGAAGGGAAGCATCCTTTTTTTGGGGCTCTGGTAGGACGCTATGGCAATCGAATCGGCGAGGCTAAATTTACCTTAAGCGGCAAGGAATATGAATTAGCTCATAATGACGGCAAGAACCATCTGCATGGCGGGAATGTCGGCTTTGACAAAGTCGTGTGGAAAGCGGTCCCGGTTCAAAACGATAACGGAGTCGCTCTAAAGCTGAATTATCATTCGAAAGACGGTGAGGAAGGTTACCCCGGCAATCTTCCGGTGACCGTAACTTATCTTTTGACTGATCAAAATGAATTGAAAATAACTTATGAAGCCCAAACCGATAAACCAACCATTGTCAACCTGACTCAGCATAGCTACTTCAATCTGGCCGGAGAGGGTTCCGGAAGCGTCCAGGATCACGAATTGGCGATTTACGCGGACCGCTTTACCGTTACCGATAAAGAACTTATCCCCACCGGTGAACTGCGGGCGGTGAAAGGGACAGCATTAGACTTTACCCAATCCAAACCGCTTGGGACAGGCTTTGCTCAGAATAACGGAGGGTTTGATGACAATTTTGTTTTAATCAAGGAGCGGATTGGATTGACTCTGGCGGCTAAGGTTCATGAACCCAAAAGCGGCCGGAGCATGGAAGTATATACCACTCAACCCGGAGTACAATTATATACCGGGAATGGACTGGATGGAACCTTAAAGGGTAAAAGCGGACGTTGTTACGAGCAATATGGTGGTTTTTGCCTTGAGACTCAGCATTACCCTGACTCGCCGAACCAGCCGGGTTTTCCTTCAACCGTGTTAAATCCGGGCGAAGACTACCATCAGGTGACGATATATAAGTTTTCATAAGCTTTCGAGCCATTGGGTTGTTTGGCACATTTTGGAAAAACAGAAAGGAAGGGTAATCATACCCTTCCTTTTAGTATTTACGATGCATTCACTTTAAAAGATACATCAGGTCGTCCGCGCCGAACATGCATTTCGTGGATGCTGGTGGGCTGAAGGACTTCTTTTAGAAACTCAATAGCCCGTTGGGTCATACCGCCACCGCATGTGTAAACATCGATAGCAGCGTACCCGCGCTCCGGATAAGTATGAATTGAAATATGGCTTTCGGATAAAAGAAGTAAACCCGTAAAACCCTGGGGATAAAATTTGTAAGATTCCTCGCCAAGAATCGTCATCTTGGCTTTGCAAGCGGCTTGTCTCAAACTGTCCATTAACAGTTCGGCATCATCGAGCTTTTCGAACTGGCATCCCCAGAAATCCGCCAGAACGTGAGCACCTACAGTATCAAAAGTCGACATTCCCCTCAACCTCTCCTTCGTTAAAATCTTCTGGTCAGGAAGAACATTTTGACCCATAAGCACCCTGATTTCCCTTTACCCGATGATGCATCCGGTCCAATACCGGCAGGCTCGCCTCGGGATATATGTTAGATCAGGAGATTATTCAATTGGGACGGGATTTTTTCACGCTCCCCACTCTTTAACAAACAAAATTATAATAACAAATAACGGTGATGATGTCAATGCAATTTAAAAAATCCTCTGGTCTGCATCACCACTTACTTTGTCTGGATTACATTCTAGTTTTACTCTCCCATGAATATCTTGGTCATTAGGAAAATGCAGGGAGGGTGGGATATGTTTCGAAAACAACTTATTGTGGTAACGCTTCACGCAAAAAGCATTTATGTTTTCATGATTGCTTTGGTTTTAGGGATGGGAATCTGGATGCTCCGGGAACCGGCAATATGGACTAATTTACCAATGTCTTCATTGGTCTCCGGTAAAAAAGTGGTCATCGATGCCGGACATGGCGGCGGTGATCCCGGTGCCAAATCAAACACCGGGGTAGAAGAAAAGAATATTAATCTGGATGTGGCGCTACGGCTTAAAAAATATCTTTCACGGGTTGGGGTTTATTGTGTCATGACGCGTCAGGAAGACCGGGATTTTTTCGATGAAAACATGGGCTCCTCATCCAAAAAGCTGCGGGATTTATGTTACCGTACACAGGTTGCCAATATGAGCGGAGCTGACATTTTTCTATCGATTCATGCCAACAGTTTCCCCCAAAGGATTTATTACGGGGCGCAAACATTCTTTAATCCCAGGAACCTACTTTCCAAAAAGTTGGCTTATGCGATTCAGTACGCTCTGGTCAAGGAATTGGGTCCCAATAGACGGCGTCCTAAGGCCGGAGATTTTCGGGTGATCAATGATTCCAGAATGCCCGGTGTGATGATTGAAATTGGCTTTTTATCAAATCCTGCCGAGTCTGAACGTTTAAATGATTCGAATTATCGCGACCGGATTGCAGAGGCAGTTTATCATGGCATACTCGCTTATTTCACAAATCAAATCACTAAATTCACTGAAGTGGACTAGTAGAGCGTATCGTAAATAAATGGTAATCAAAAATGGGGAAGATACGCTCTACTTAAGTAAAACGTTCACAATCATTGAGTAGTTATTTAGAGAACGTTTTACTAGACCTTGATGGAGGAAAAGGAATTTAAAGGATTTTCGAGAAGTAATGATGATAATCTGAAATAATCAAAGCTTTTTGGCTGGAGATAATATTGATCAATAACAGGCGGGTGAGGATTTGCAAGCAGAAATTATTTGTATCGGTACGGAGTTGCTATTAGGGCAAATTGTGGATACCAATGCCCAATTTTTAGCGAATGAATTGGCCCTTCTTGGTATTAATTTATACCACAAAACGACTGTGGGAGATAATCTGGAACGGATTATCGCTGCACTTGAACTGGCATGGAAAAGGGCGGATTTTTTGATTTTGTCCGGAGGACTCGGACCCACGCAGGACGATCTAACCCGGGAAGCGGTGGCCGGATTGCTCCATGAAGAATTAGAGTTTAACGAAGAAGCCTGGGACCAAATTCAAAAACACTTTCAGCATACGCAAAGACCGCTGGTTGATAGTAACCGCCGTCAAGCGATGTTCCCAAAATCAGGACAAGTCATTCCCAACCATCTGGGTACAGCTCCTTGTATGTTGGTGTCCAAGGACAATCATTACTTGGTTTCCTTACCGGGTGTGCCCCGCGAATTGAAAGGGGTTTGGGAAGCTGCGGTTAAACCTCAAATCATGCAATGGCTTTCCAATGAAAACAGTCCGATTCTCTCATCCCGATTTATCAAAATGGTTGGAATCGGTGAGTCGGCCATGGAAGAACAAGTTATTGATCTCATTCACAGTCAAACCAACCCTACCATTGCCCCTTATGCCGGAACCGGCGAGGTTACATTGCGGGTAACCGCCAAGGGACTTGATGAAGCCGAAAATTGGAGATTAATTCACAAAGTAACTGCTTTGATACAAGAGCGCCTTGGTTCCTATATTTATGGATATAATCATGATAATTTGGAAACGGTTATTGGCCAAATATTAAAGGCCAAAGGATGGAAACTGGCGACTGCAGAATCTTGTACCGGGGGCCTAATTTCACACCGGATCACCAATATACCGGGAAGTTCCGCTTATTTCCTGGGCGGAGTCAATAGCTATAGCAATGAGCTTAAAATGAACCTTTTGGGGGTCCCTGAAGAAATGCTTGCGACATTTGGGGCAGTGAGTGCCCAAACAGCAGGGGCCATGGCTGCTGGTATCCGTAAGCTTACCGGAGCTGATGCAGGTGTGGCAGTCACGGGTATAGCCGGACCCGATGGCGGCAGTCCGGAAAAGCCGGTTGGGTTGGTATATTTTGCGGTGGATTTGCCAGGAATGGCGAAGGTGGAAAAACGACTTTTTAAATCGGACCGTCTGGGCAATAAAGAGGCATCGGCTCAAGCTGTGCTGACTTTATTGTGGCAGTGCCTGAAAGGGGCCTGAAAATTCCTACGGAGCGCCGGGGCTGTCCAAAATGTTTTTTCCCTGTGTCTGCAGGAGATATCGTTTTTGGAATGTACGACCATTTTTAAGAACGTAGAAAGTTGAAAGTAAAGGAGAGGTTGACACGATTCCTTCCCTATCGGGCTGTTGGCTGATAGGGATTGACCAACAGCCGCCGGTCAACCGTATGAAACGATGCGTTTATTTGTTGGAGTATGGCTTTCAGAAGAGATTCAGGATGCGGTGATGAACTATATAGAACGTTCCAGGGAAGAGATTTTGGGGTGGAAATGGACAAAACGTCAAAACTTGCATTTCACCCTGAAATTTTTGGGAGAATTGCCGAAAGAAAGATTGAATGAGCTGAGTATGGCTTTGAAGATGGCTGCAACCCAAAGCCGTCCTTTTCTATTGCGTCTGGGAAATATAGGTTTTTTTCCAAAAAGCGGGACTCCGCGTATTATCTGGATCGGAGCCGAAAAGGGCGGGCAAGAATTAATACAATTGGCGGATCTTGTGGAAAGTAATTGCCTGGAACAAGGTTTTGGAAAAAGTGATAAAGCTTTTCAGCCTCATGTAACGATCGCCAGGGCTAAGCAGGAGGATTATCCCGGAGGAAATCCTTCATTACCGTTTCATTCTTCTGGAATGCCGGCGGAGTTGTCTTTACCAAAACTCAGTTTTGAAACGGCAATGCCGGTCTGCGGTTTTTTATTAATTGAAAGTAATTTATATCCCAGTGGAGCTGTTTATAAAAGGGTTGAAGAATTCCAATTTGAAAAACAGCTTTGAGTTCCGTCATTTTTAACTAAAAATTGACAGAAGCTCAACTCTTTGATATACTGGTGCAGAACAAACGTTTGGTAAAGTGAGGAGAACTGGAATGGCTGATAAAGAAAAAGCCTTGGAAGTTGCTTTATTACAAATTGAGAAACAATTTGGCAAAGGTTCGATTATGAAATTAGGAGAATCTGCTGATAAACTTAATATTGAAACGATACCCACCGGTGCCCTTTCGTTGGATTTGGCTTTGGGAGTGGGGGGAATCCCCCGGGGAAGAATTGTTGAGATTTATGGACCCGAGTCTTCGGGTAAAACCACAGTGGCCCTGCACATGGCGGCTGAGGCTCAACGCGCGGGGGGAATCGCTGCGTTTATAGACGCCGAACATGCATTGGATCCGGTGTATGCGAGAAAATTGGGAGTGGACATTGATAATTTATTGATTTCCCAGCCGGATACCGGCGAACAGGCGTTGGAGATATGCGAGGCTTTAATTCGTAGCGGTGCTGTTGATTTAATTATTATTGACTCCGTGGCTGCGCTAACCCCTCAGGCTGAGATTGAGGGGGAAATGGGTGATGCCCATGTCGGCTTACAAGCCCGCTTGATGTCACAGGCTTTACGTAAATTGACCGCTGTCATTAGCAAATCCAATACGGTGACCATTTTTATCAACCAGATTCGTGAAAAAGTCGGGGTTATGTTTGGCAACCCTGAAACCACTCCGGGCGGCCGGGCGCTTAAATTTTATTCTTCGGTGCGGCTTGAGATTCGAAAAGTTGAAACCCTTAAACAAGGAACGGATATTATCGGCAGCCGGACCAAAGCCAAAGTTGTAAAAAATAAAGTGGCTCCGCCTTTCAAAGAAGGAGAGTTTGATATCTTATACGGCGAAGGAATTTCAAAAGCCGGTTGTATATTAGACATGGCGGTCGATCTCAATATTATCAACAAAAGCGGCGCTTGGTTTTCTTACGGTGAAAACAGGATCGGCCAAGGCCGTGAGAATGCCCGGGATTTCTTAAAGAAGGATCCCAACTTGTTAAGTGAAATCGAGAAAAAGGTTCGTATAGGTGTAGGATTGATAAAGGATGAGGCGGCTGCGAAATCAAGTTCCAAAGAGACTTCGAAAGAAACCGCGGCTTCAAAGGAACAAACTGCGAAAGGAAAGTAAGCGGTGAAGCCTTTGAACAGTTCCTTGGAAGCGGCTTTGAGTTATTTGGCTCATCATGCTTGCAGTGAACAGCAATTAATTCAAAAATTAAAGGATGCTGGTTTTACTGAAGCAGCAATACAGGAAAGCCTCTCTCAAGTGAGAAAATGGAATTATGTGGATGATCGTAAATTTGGAGAATCCAGAATCCATCAGCTTAAAGCCAGAATGAAGAGTCGCGCCTTTGTAATTTTTGATTTAAAGAGCCATGGAGTAAGTAAGGAAATCATTCATGAGCTCATGGACGTATATTACCCTGAAGAGAATGAACTTGAGATTGCGACGGCATTGATAAGGAAAAAAGCAACTCCCGGGAAATCTAAAATAAAAGTCAGTGTTTATTTGGTAAGAAATGGCTTTTCGGAAAATACTGTCCGCCAGTGTCTTCCTAGCATAGATCCTACTTGACACCGTATTTAAAAAAGTTTACAATAAACTGCGGAGGACAGAACAAAAGCCGAGTTCTTACTCGGCTTGTTTTGTATTCTTTTTTCCTTTTATTCTCAATTTTTGATTAAACGGGGACTTCTGTTAATCATGAAGTCATTAAGTAAGAAAATTATGATATAAAATATTAGGAGGTGAAGTATGGTTGGAATAGTCATTGCCTTAATAATCGGTTTGGTATTAGGCTATTTGGGGTCAGTTTTATATGGTATGATAAAACTGCAGTCTGCTAAAGAAAATGCCCGTAAACTGATGGAAGATGCCAAAAAAGAAGTTGAATCCATCAAGCGGGAAGCCTTGTTGGAAGCCAAAGAAGAGGCATTAAAAGTAAAAAATGAGCTGGAACGGGAAAACCGTGAACGCCGTGCTGATATTCAAAGGTTGGAGAAACGTTTAGTACAAAAAGAAGAATCATTAGATCGCAAATCAGAAATCATTGAGAAAAAGGAAGAGGCGCTCGCCAAAAAAGAAGGCGAAGTTGAAAAATTAAAGAACGAACTGCAAGAAACCCATCAAAGGCACCGTCATGAATTGGAAAGAATATCGGGACTTAGCAGTGAAGAAGCCAAGGCACTCTTATTAAAAGATGTTGAAGAAGAAATGCAGCAAGAGATTGGACTTAAGATTCGTGAACTCGAAAACAAAGCAAAAGAAGAATCCGATCGTAAGGCTCGTGAGATTATTTCGTTGGCAATTCAGCGGTGTGCGGCTGATCATGTTACGGAAGCCACTGTTTCGGTAGTTGCTTTACCCAATGATGAAATGAAAGGCAGGATCATTGGACGGGAAGGCCGCAATATCAGAGCGCTCGAGACATTAACAGGAATCGATTTGATTATTGATGATACACCGGAGGCGGTTATTTTATCCGGATTTGATCCGATCCGGCGGGAAGTTGCAAGACTTGCGTTGGAGAAATTGATTGTTGACGGTCGGATTCATCCTGCCCGGATTGAAGAGATGGTTGAAAAATCTCAAAAAGAAGTGGAATCCATTATTAAAGAAGAAGGCGAGAGAGCTACTTTTGAGACTGGAATTCACGGCATTCACCCGGAAATCATTAAATTGTTGGGCAGGTTAAAATATCGCACCAGTTATGGGCAAAATGTTTTACAGCATTCCATTGAAGTAGCTCACCTTTGTGGACTGATGGCAGGAGAGCTCGGCGCCGATATTACTTTGGCCAAAAGAGCAGGCTTGTTGCATGATATTGGAAAGGCTGTCAACCATGAAATTGAAGGACCGCATGTTTCCATAGGAGCTGACTTAGCTAAAAAGTACCGCGAAAGTTTTGCAGTAGTTAATGCAATTGCTGCCCACCATGGAGATGTTGAGGCCAATACTGTAGAAGCGGTCTTGGTTCAGGCCTGTGATGCGGTTTCCGCGGCGAGACCCGGTGCCAGACGTGAGACCTTGGAAACTTATATTAAGCGGCTTGAAAAGTTGGAAAACATCGCTGATTCTTTTGAAGGGGTAGAAAAAGCCTATGCAATCCAGGCTGGTCGTGAAATCCGAATCATGGTAAAACCCGATCGGGTTGATGATGTTAATTCGGTTAGAATTGCCAGGGAAATTGTCAAACGGATTGAAGAAGAGCTTGAATACCCGGGTCAGATTAAAGTAACGGTTATTCGGGAAACTCGGGCGGTTGAGTATGCCAAATAGTCCAACTGACGTGCAGATTATGACAATTCCTTAGCACGCCGGATGAAGAGTTTACTATAATAATAACAATAAAGTGTTATCTCTTCTGGAAGGGGGAGGAATCATGAAAGGCATCTTCTGGAAAGAGGGAGAATCCTTCTCTAACTCGATGAGTTTGATCGCATTTTTGCTTGTACGGTATCCTGAGATCGGGTCGGTTCGTTTTGATCCGGAACAAAAAACATTGCTGTTTTCGTTTGTGCTGGTTAAGTCATTTACGGATGAAGAGCTTAAGCCCTTTAGAGAACAGTTGTTATTGAGTCTGAATAATCTGACTATGCTGCAAGAAAGGGAATCCGGTATTATCGAAATTAATCATACCGGATATGACAATTTGACATTTTTGGAAATTGTCCGCGATATCGAAACCCTTTCTCAAGAGGAAATAACGCTTATTACAGGTGTGATTCACCAATTCTTCGAAGATTATTTAATGCTGGACCAAGAAGACTCTTTGCAAGAAGAGGATACAGTCCTTCAAGAAGAAATGATTGAGCATATGCTGGAGGATTTAAAAGACTCGCGGCAGGAAAAACGGCTGATTGGTTTTCGGGAAGAAGGACGGGTATTGGTATTTAATCGGGCGAATTTGCACAAATAATATTTAGGGTAGATTCAATCTCTAGGACCATTGATTATTTCAATGGTCCTGATTTTCTTAAAGCTTGGTTATATTCACGATTTGGTTTTTCGACTTTTTTGGTTGAAAATTCGACCAGCCAAAGCAGGAGGTAATTTTGGTTAAAATACTTTTTATTGGGGATATCGTGGGCCGGCCCGGTCGCAGAGCGGTGAAAACATACTTACCGGAGCTGATTCGTTCGGAAAATATTGACCTCATTATAGCCAATGGAGAAAATTCTGCCGGAGGATTCGGGATTAACCGGGAGGTCTGCCAAGAGCTGCTTACCGCCGGAGTCGACGTAATTACTATGGGCAACCATACGTGGGATAATAAAGAAATTTATCAGGTTTTGGAACGTGAAAGACGGCTTATCAGGCCGGCTAATTATCCGGGTGGAACTCCCGGAGAAGGTTATTATATTGCAGAAACCCCAAAAGGTGTACGGGTGGGCGTTGTTAATATTCTGGGACAGGTATTTTTGGATCCTCTCGCCTGTCCCTTTCAAACAGCTCATGAGTGTATAGCGGAAATTAAGAAGAAGACCAATATTATTATTATCGACTTTCATGCCGAGGCAACCTCGGAGAAAATGGCTCTTGGATGGTATACGGATGGGGAAGCGACAGCAGTTCTTGGCACCCATACTCATATCACGACTGCAGATGAGCGAATACTTCCGAAAGGAACCGGTTATATCACCGATGTAGGGATGACGGGACCTTTCAATTCGGTACTTGGAATTGACCCGGAGATAGTGGTTAAAAAATTTGTCACTCATTTACCAGCCCGCTTTGAAGTTGCCAGTGGGCCGATTGAATTCAACGGGGTTATTCTTGATGTAGATGATACGGGCGTTACCACCTCGATTCGAAGAATACGGAGGCTCATGGAAAGTTGACTTGTTACATAAAAAAGAGTTTTAGATTATGTAACCTAAAGAATGGGTTTTGACAACTTTCCATTAAAGGGAATGACTTGGCTATAATTGCTTAAAGGAAAAAGGACATAGAACCAGAAAATTAGTTCCGTAATAACCCCAATATTTCAGCAAATGTTGCCGCTTTCTTCAAATTAAAACTGTACTGAAATTATTCAGGAGGGATATCATGGAACTGATCGGAAAAAATATTCGGCTACGCCCACTGCAAAAAAGCGACTTATCGAAAATGGTTAGATGGAATATTGACGAAGAACTGCAGAATTTTGTCGATTGTACACTACCTGATAATCTTTTTCATTTAGAACGATGGTATCTTGAAAATGTTCCGGATCGCCATTATCAAATTTTTGCAATTGAAACTCTGGATGGTTGTTTAATCGGGGATATGGAATTGGACCATATTTGCTGGAGTAAACGGGAAACCGAACTGCGGATTCGAATCGGCGAGAAGGAATTTTGGGGCCGGGGACTTGGAAGCGAGGCTGTAAGTTTGGTTTTGAATTATATTTTTCAGGCAAAGAACTTTTCCCGGGTTTATTTGCGGGTTTATGATTTTAACCAACGGGCGATCAATTGTTATCTTAAAAATGGATTTCGGCCTGTCGGCCTTTTGCACAGAACCGAAAAAGACTGGAAAGACATCATATTGATGGAGGTAAAAGGGACTCGGTATCAAAGGAATTGTCAAAAAATGGTTGGGTAATGTTGGGAAATAACAAATTGATATAAAAAAAAAATTATCCTTTCTAACAGCTACTTTATCATGGTTTCCAGAATTGAGCGTCTAGTTTACAGAAGAGGAATTGCCGTTCTCCCGTCGAAATCATTAAAGCACTTTTTTCTTAAGGAGGGGGCAACATGCCAAAGGTAAAGATTGTTATCGCAGATAATAATCATGAACTATGCAATACTTTAGCTGAACTGATAGATTTTCAGGATGATATGGAATTGGCAGGAGTGGCTTATGACGGGCTTGAAGCTCTAAAAGTGGTGGAAAATACCAAACCCGAGGTACTGATACTCGACATCACGATGCCTTATTTAGATGGTATCGGGGTCTTGGAGAGACTGAGTGATTTTCCCGAAAGGCCGATTGTCATTGTACTTACTGCATTTGAGCAAGAAGCAATGATTCAGAGGCTGACAGGTCTTGGTGCTACTTATTATATGGTAAAACCTTTCGATGCCAATAATTTATTCGAAAGAATTCGTCAATTTACGGTAAATAAGAACAATTCCATTCGGATAGGCCGGGTACAGGATGAACATGGCACTTATACAGTGCCGGTTCGGCGCGAAAAATCCACCAATGAATTGGAGCTTGAGGTTAGTAAATTATTTCATGAAATGGGAATACCGGCCCATTTTCGTGGATATGCTTACTTAAGAGATGCAATTATTATTGCCACCAAAGAGGTAGAAGTTTTAGGAAACATCACCAAGAATCTTTATCCCAGGATTGCCGAAAAATATCAGTCAACCGCCAGCGGAGTGGAATCAGCCATCCGGCATACGATAGAAATCGGTTGGGAAAGAGGCAATACTGACTTTATGGAAGATTTTTTTGGATTTGAAAATCAAAAAAATCGTTTTCCAACTTCGGCTTCATTTATTGCTAAAATTGCCGATAAATTACGATTAGAAGAAAAAGCTGGGTAAAAAATACTCTAAAGATTCCATGATAAGGAATTGGATAAAGCCTTTACAATATCATTAAGATATACAGTATATAACTGCATCTTGGAAGCCCGAATTCTATATATATTGTATATCTTTCTCATTATTATCTTGGTCAGATAGAGTTACAATTATTTTCGTTCAAGCGATTTAGAATGCTTTAATTTTTAGACCTGGAGAGGCAGTTAAAAATTTGAATATTAAAGGTTTATATTTACAGGAAGTCCAAGACTTTTTTACTTCATTAGATTTACCGAAATACCGGGCAGAACAAGTGTACGCATGGATGTACCAAAAGCAAGTATGGGATTGGGAGGAAATGACCGATCTACCCAAAAAGCTGCGTTCTTTTTTTTATGATCAGCAAATTTTGGTTCATTCATTAAAGTTAAAAGACCAATTCGTAGATGAAGATGGTACAATTAAGTATCTTTTTGAACTTGAAGACGGCAACACGATTGAAAGTGTTTTGATACCTGAAAGCGATCGCCAAACTGTTTGTATTTCCACCCAGGTCGGCTGTGGTATGAATTGCAGCTTTTGTGCCACTGGGAAAAATGGTTTGATTCGCAATCTGACACCAGCTGAAATTATCGATCAACCCCTTTTTATGACTCGTCTTAGCGGGAAAAAAATTAATAATATCGTGGTGATGGGACAGGGTGAACCTTTTATCAATTATGATGCGACCTTAAAAGCGATTAAAATCATCAATGATCCCAAGGGGATGGGTATTGGAGCCCGGCATATTACCATCTCAACCTGCGGGATTATTCCCGGTATTCTCAGGCTTGCAAGAGAGCCTCTTCAAGTTAATTTGGCCATTTCTCTTCATGCAGCCAGTGATGAGTTGAGAAAACAATTAATGCCTGTAGCCGGACAATATCCTTTGGATCAATTAATGCCTGCCATTCGCCAATATATTGAACTTACGGGTAGACGGGTGACTTATGAATATACAATGATCGATGGCGTCAATGATCGTCCGCAGGATGTCCAAAAGTTGATTCAAATCTTATCTGGAACACTGTGTCATGTAAATTTAATACCATTGAATCCTATTCCTAAAAGTGGTTTACGCCGATCCAAGCAGGCTCAAGTTCGTAATTTTGTTTCGGAATTAACGAAAGCCAATATTGAAGTGACAATTCGCAAAGAAAGAGGAACCAATCTGGCGGCAGCCTGCGGTCAACTGCAGGGAAAAGGTTGGAGTAAAAATGAGTTGGATCGATAAAATATTTCAGGTAATAAAGGTAAGAAAAACCTGGCGGAAAGGATTATTTATCAAAAACGGGATTCATGAACATACTTTGGCCTGGCACGCAGTAAAAAATACGTTGAACTCTTTCATTGGAAATATGGATGAACAGGAAACAACGAAAATCTTGAGACGGGAAAGCCCTTTGGTTAAGGAGCCACGCTGGATTTTTAGAGTACTCTCGGGTGTCGATCAAGGACGGGAATATATTGCTGTTACACAAGAAATTCGAGTGGGGCGACATCCTGAAAATTCTATATTATTGAGAGATCCTAAAGCGTCGCGTTTTCATGCAATCATTTATCGCAAAGGCCTACGGTTAATTTTGGAGGATTTGGGGAGTACCAATGGAACCCGGGTAAATGGGGCAGTTGTCATAAAAAAAAGGACACTATCTTCCGGAGATCTCATTAAAATCGGGGAAACGCTGATTAAGGTTAACTTAGAAAAAGGTTGACCTGGACTTTGGAGGACAAAGATTGGGAGTGAGGCTATGGAAGTTGGCGCTAAAACTGATAAAGGGAAAGTTAGAGAACAAAATGAAGATACCTTTGGGTATCGGGACACTTTATTTGTAATCGCCGATGGAATGGGTGGTCATCAAGCCGGAGAAGTTGCTAGTGCTATAGCAGTAGAGACTATTTTGGCTGTTGAAATGGATGCTGATCCGGTGGCAAGCCTTCGAAGGGCGGTTTTAAGCGCGAATTCCGCTATTTTGGAGGAAATGGAAAAAAATGAAAAATTTTCAGGTATGGGCACAACGGTCGCCATTTTATTCCTTAAAACGAATCGAGCTTTTGTTTCTCATTTGGGTGACAGTAGAATATATCAATTGACCGAAGGGAATCTTGTTCAATTAACAAATGACCATTCTTTTGTGGCTGAGTTAATTAAGAATGGCAGTATTACTGAAGAAGAAGCCAAGATTCATCCGCAAAGAAACGTTTTAACCAGGGCTCTTGGTACGGAAGGCCATTTGGAATTTGAAGTTAATTCCTTTTCAATTCATTCAGGTGATAAGTTTTTATTATGTAGTGACGGCCTTACCGGCATTGTTGATGAAAGAAAAATTAAAGAAATTTTAATGTCGGGAAAAGCGCCCCAAATCATCG
The DNA here is from genome assembly GCA_023426245.1 of Bacillota bacterium. Lineage (GTDB taxonomy): Bacteria > Bacillota > UBA4882 > UBA8346 > UBA8346 > UBA8346. Next base: position 49,178 of record JAFABB010000002.1, on the reverse strand, counting down.
CCGATCAGCTGGTCGAACAAGCTAATACGGATGGTGGAACCGATAATATTTCGGTAATTGTTATCGAAGTATAAATATAGCAGGATTTGTTGTATAAATGGCGAATTTTACTTTAAATATTATAATCATACACATAAATAGCTTGATGAGACTGTTATTTTCGCGTTGAAATATATTTTATCCGTGGATTCGTAGCATCGGCGTATGGGCATGAATTGAGGTGAAAAAGTGACCGGCAAAATATTGGGTAACCGCTACCACCTGCAGGAATTGATCGGCGAAGGCGGTATGGCTTTAGTATATAAAGCAGAGTGTTCTTTATTATGCCGTACAGTAGCAATTAAGATTTTGCGCCCTCAATATGCCAGTGACGTTGAATTTGTTGAACGTTTTCGGCGTGAGGCTAGGGCGGCAGCCAGTTTATCCCATCCGAATATTGTCGGTATTTATGATGTGGGACAGGAAGATGGAGTAGACTACATCGTAATGGAATATATCCCCGGTGATAATTTAAAAAACATTATTCGGAGCGAAGCTCCTTTATCCTTTGAGCGGGCTCTTGATATTACAAAGCAGATAGGAGCAGCCCTTCATCATGCGCATCAGCGCAATATTGTACACCGTGATATAAAACCTCATAATATTTTGATAACTCCGGACGGCCAGGTCAAAGTTACTGATTTTGGTATCGCCAGAGCCATTAGTGCCAGTTCTTTTACCCAAACCGGAGTCGTTGTGGGATCGATTCAATATTCTTCACCTGAACAAGCCAAGGGCGGGATTGTCGGCCCACAATCCGATTTATATTCGCTTGGATGTGTTCTTTATGAAATGCTTACCGGAGTTGTACCTTTTCAAGGGGATACCACGGTTTCGATTGCTTTAAAACATATTCAGGATAATTATTTACCGGCAGAGAAAATTCGAACGGATATTCCGCAGCCCATCTCGTTAATTCTTGATAAAGCAATGGCTAGCGAGACTGAAAAGCGTTACCCCTCGGCTTTGGCAATGATTAAAGATATTGTACAGGTTAATTCCATCAGCACCCGGGAATCAAGCCTATTTAATGAGGTTGATTTGCCAACTCAAGTATGGCATCGAACGGTACCTGAAAATAATCATCCCAAAGGGCATCCCAATTGGTTACTTTGGTTTGTGCTGGGGATAGGCGGGTTATTTGTTTTATTTTTTGTTTTTCTGTATTTTTTCGATATCTTTGTCCCTCCAAGAGCGGTGGTTCCTGTTCCTAATTTGATTGGACAAGATGTCAATAAAGCCAGGACAGAGCTTTCGCAAGTTAAATTGGAACTTAAAGTGGTGAATCGGCTTTTTAGTTCGAATTATCCATTGGGGACCATTATTTCTCAAAAACCGGCACCGGGGACAGAAAAACGAATTCAAAGCCAGGTTGAAGTGGTACTTAGTCGGGGAACGCAATTGGTCCGGGTTCCAGATTTAATTGGAAAGACACAGGTAGAAGCTCAATTGGCTTTAGAAGAGGTAGGCCTTAAAATCGGTGATATTCTTAGCGCTTCGGTTCAAGGAAGTCCTGAAGGAACCGTTGTTCGCCAACTTCCCGCTGAAAATACTACGATTGAATGGGGTGCAAGCGTATCGGTTACTATTAATTCGACAGCAGGGAATATGGTCCAGGTTCCTAATTTTATTGGACGTCCTTTATCGGAGGTCCGAGCTGAGTTGGGTTCCCTCGGGCTGGTATACAATCAGGCTACAGCTACGCCCAGCAATATTTATTCTGAAGGGGTAGTTGTCGATCAAAGACCGGTGCCTTATGATAAAGTTCCACTAGGAACTGCGATGAACTTTATTGTTAGTTCGGGACCACCCCATTGATTGGTCAGCATAAAAAAACGAAAATATTCATGCTTACGTTTGGAATAATCTATAAAAGCGAGGGCAGTCGGTGTGGCAATTGGAAGAGTGGTACGGGCTATTGCCGGTTTCTATTATGTGGAACCTGAAGAAGGCGGGCAGCCAATTGAGTGTTCGATACGGGGTAAATTAAAATTAACCTTTGATAGCTTACTTGTGGGGGATAAAGTGGAGTATATTTCCAAGGATAAGGGCGTTATCACTGAAATATTACCACGTGAGTCCGTCTTAAAGCGCCCTTATATTGCCAATATCAATTGCGTTGTATTGGTTTTTGCCCATCAAAACCCGGATCCTAGCGATATCCTGATTGCTAAGTTTTTGGTTTTGGCATCGGCCAGTGGAATCCCACATTTGATAGTTTTTAACAAATCCGATTTGGTAAATAAAGGTAAGATGAAGGATTTGGCTGAGACTTACCGCGGTTTTGGTTATCAGGTAATCTGTACCAGCGTTCTTACGCATTTGGGGAAGCGGACTTTGAGTAAGGCTCTTCAGGGGAAAATTACCGTTTTCGCCGGCCCTTCGGGAGTGGGTAAGACTGCTTTGGTCAATATGGTGGCTCCCGGATTTATGCTTAGAACCGGTACTCTTAGTGAAAAAATTAGCCGCGGAAAACATACGACCCGGGAAGTTCAGTTGCTCAGGATGAATCAGAATAGTTATATTGCCGATACACCGGGCTTTTCACAGATTGACTTAAAGGAGATAAGACCCGAGGAATTGGCGGAGCATTTTCCGGATTTTCGGGAATATCAGGGAAAATGTAAGTTTAATACCTGTATTCATTTGAATGAACCCGGTTGTCAAGTTAAGCAGGCTGTTGGGACAGGGCATATTTTAGAACTACGTTATCAGATTTATATCGAATTACTTCAGGAAATCAAGAAACAATGGGATAATCGTTACCGTTAGGAGCATGTCTGATGATTGAGTTAGCACCATCCATTTTAAATTCGAATCTCGCAAATCTTGAGGAATCTGTAGAAAAGATCAGCAAAGCGGACTGGCTCCATTTGGACATTATGGACGGCCATTTTGTTCCCAATATGACTTTTGGGCCGATGTTTGTTTCAACAATACGAAAAATAACCAATTTACCGATTGAATCCCATTTGATGGTGGAGAATCCTGAATTTTTCGTTCCTCTTTATGCTAAAGAGGGTAGTAACCGGATTATCGTCCATGCCGAAGCTAGTAATCATTTGCACCGGTTAATACAACAAATTAAAGAATATGGTTGTCAGGCCGGCTTGGTTTTTAATCCAGCCACTCCGCTGGATTGTTTAGAATATCTTTTACCTTTTCTCGATTTGGTATTATTGATGACGGTAAATCCAGGTTTTGGCGGTCAAAAATTGATCCCGGAAGTGATTCCCAAAATAAAATCTCTGAGGAAAATGATTGATAGCTCTGGGTATGGTTGTAAAATTGAAGTGGATGGCGGAGTGACTTGGGATAATGCAAAAACTTTAATTACTGCGGGGGTCGATGTCATTGTTGCCGGAACATTGATTTATCACGATCCCGATCCTGAGGCCGCCATTGAAAGGTTAAAAAATTTATAAGACTCAACTATACCGAAAGCTTGTGAGCTTGTTGTGTCAGCGAAAGCTGGCGATTCGAGCAGAACGGGCTAACACCAAGTAGTTGAGACATCATTTAAAGGGGGTAATATCACTGTCGTTTGATCATATTGATTCATTTGTAAAAGCTGCTTATACAGTTATTGAAACAATGTTAAGTCCACATGTTGGAGCTGGTAAACCATTTTTTGTCGATGAACCGCTCCAAAAATATCCGGTTTGTGTTTTGGTGGGTGTACTTGGTGATTTACAGGGCCAAGTTATTTGTGGTATGGATGAAAAGACAGCCACTGGCATTATTTCACAAATGCTAATGACCGAGGTAAAAGAAATCGACAAAATGGGTGAAAGCGCAATTTGCGAGTTAAAGAACATTATTGTAGGTACGGCCAGTACAAATTTATCATTGGTGGGGTATCATTGCAATATAACTCCCCCCTTATTTATTATGGGCGGCGTGATACCGGATTTCCTGAAACATATTCATACTGCGCTGGCAATCCCGATCCAAACTCCCTTCGGAAACGTTGATATCAATCTGGCTTTGCGCAAGGATGAGATTCAAAGTTAAACCGAGTGGTTAGTAATTTTACTATTTTTGGGTATACTTTCCTAAAGAGGTGGAATGTATGACGGAATCAACCGAAGTGACTAGACGTTTTTCAGCTACCGATGAAAATCTGTCGGAAGTTGCCCTAGTATTAAGAGAGGTCTGTCTTGCTTTGCAAGAAAAAGGCTATGATCCTTTGGATCAAATTGTAGGATATCTTTTATCCGGGGATCCTGCTTATATTACGAGTCACCGTAATGCCCGGGTGTTAATTAAAAGGCTGGAAAGAGATCAGATTTTAGAAGAATTGGTTCACTCTTACCTTATCAAAGAAGGAATTGGCGGCAAAATTTGATTATCGCTCAATTGTAAAACCTCAGGTTGATTAGCCTTTTCTCTCTGGGTTCTAATTTTTTTCCTCCCTCCATAGTTTATTATGAAAAATAGACATTGCCTTTCGAAGGAGTTTTCTGGGCTTTGCATATTTTTTATGCTTTTTCCACAAAAGCCAGTCTGACGGATTTTCGCTTGAACACAAAATGAAAATTGAAACTTAATGGTTGTCGATTTGGATAATTAGGTCCAATTTTCATTTTGGGGAATCGTTAAGAGCTGGTTTGGATGAGGTGAATACGAATTTTGGATTGAAGGGGTGGAGAAATTGGCACTCTCACTGGGAACAGAGCTAAATGAAACGTTGATCGATTTGTTTAAAAAACGGATGAGCACGGTTATCATTGCCTCCATTGATGCGGACTGTAGGCCGCATACTGCTCCATTTCATTATATTACCGTTCAAGACAATAAACATCTTCGTATTGCAATATCAAAATTTCATCAAACATTACAAAATATAAACCAGATAAGAGATGTGGCTCTGGCTTTACTTGAAGAAGGGGATATTGCAGTAAGTTTGAAAGGTAAGGCAAAGCTTGTAAAAGAAACTATGGAGGCGGATAGAAACCTGGCCGTCATTGAAGTGGAAATCGAAGAGGTTTGCAAAAATAATTCCGCTGATTTTTTTGTAACGCAAGGGGTCCGAATTCGTCATAAAAATGAGGCCAGTTTGCATTATTCATGTCAAATCTTTCAAGAGCTGCTTGAAGGATATCAACGGCTCTCTGATGGAGAAGGGACTAGCGTCGAAAATTAACAAATGGGGAGATCAAAATGGGTAAATTTTTTATATTTGTGATGATCGGATCCATGCTTTTCATCGGGGGTTGTGCCCAGAAATTACCTGCTTCCGTGGAAGGAATTTATTCGTTAAAGCTTAAAACATTAACTATTTTCGACCTTGGTTCGGGGGAGATACCGATTTTGGGGAATATCGCTGAACTAACCGATTCGAAACCCGAGTTTTTGGGGGTTGATGGAATTGATTATGAACAACTCTCCAACGTGAAATTTGGCAGTTTTCGCTTGGGTAATAATGATAAGAAAGTTTGGTTTTTGGTTATTCAAAATGCCATGGGCTATTGGGATAATTTATATGTTGATCAGAATTTGGATAATAAAATCAGTAAAAAAGAGGCAGTGAAGAGTTTTCAAACATCCTTTCAGAGAGAATCCGGTTACAATGTAATGAGGGCTTTTTCATTGATTCCAATACCTATCCGCATATCCTATAAGGGCGCCGTTAAAGACTATGAGAGAAACTTGTATTTCTTCATTTCAACCGAAGCTAAATCCAAAAAACATGAGCATTATGTAAATGTAGCAGCCTTTAACGCCAGTTTTCTCGAGGGAGAAACCCGGGTGGTGATGGAAAATACAGAGAAATTGTACAAATTTATGATTTTAGATGCCGATTCAAACGGTTGTTTCAATAACTACGGTAAGGATTTGTTTTTTATTAATCTCGCAGGGGACGGAGCTTTTCATAAGAACGAAGCTGAAAAGTTTAGTGAGTTTTTTGATTCAATGGGACTCAATAAAAAAATCAAGCAACTAAGGATGAATTTATTGCCTTTTAGTTTACAGTTGGCTATTACCGAAGCGACCGGAGAGTTCGATCTTGCAAGGCTAGAGCCTTCCGACAATGAAGCAAGTGATCCCAATTCTGAGGCCGTTTTCCCCTCAAACGACGGTGAATCAGAATCGAAAGAAACCGATATCCCTTCCGGGAAATGATCAAAGAACCTAAAAGCCGCTGACGAAAGGCGGCTTTTAGGTCATCAATGGTCAAAAAGCATTAGGATAAACATTGAAGTTATGATAGTATAATGAGCAAGAATTGCCAATTCATTGAATGAGATTAAAGGATTAGGTGATGAGACAAAATGAATTATATTAGTACACGGGGTAATGGAGAATCGATCAAGGCATCGGAAGCGATTCGATTGGGAATTGCCGGGGATGGCGGCCTGTTTACTCCGGAATCCATACCCCGCTTCACACCGATAGATATGCAATCCATGGTGAATTACAATTACCAGGACTTAGCAACCATGATTTTGAGCCGCTTTCTAAGTGATTATCCATCCAGCGAACTTCGAAAAATGGTACAGGAAGCTTACCGTTGTCCGGAAAAGTTTGATCATCCTGAAGTAACTCCGATCCGAACCCTTGGTGACCAAAGATACTTATTAGATCTTTGGCATGGGCCGACCTGTGCTTTCAAGGATATAGCGTTGCAGTTGCTTCCCCATTTAATGACCAAAGCAAGTGAACTTTCAAGCGAGCGAAAAGAGATAGTAATATTGGTTGCAACATCGGGTGATACCGGTAAAGCTGCTTTAGAAGGTTTTAAAAACGTACCGGGCACGCGGATCATTGTTTTTTTTCCGGAGCAAGGTGTCAGCGAGATTCAACGTTTGCAGATGGTAACCCAGGAAGGGAATAACACTCATGTAGTGTCGGTGCAAGGAAATTTTGATGATGCGCAAAGTGGAGTGAAACAAATATTTGGGGATACGCTTTTAGCCGGGAAACTCTCACAAAATAATTTGGCTTTTTCCTCCGCTAACTCTATCAATTGGGGCCGTCTGGCACCACAGATAGTGTATTATTTTTACGGGTATAATGCCCTATGCGGCAAAAAGGCAATTCAGATGGGAGATAAGGTAAACATTGCTGTTCCAACCGGTAACTTTGGAAATATTTTGGCTGCATACATCGCTGGAAAAATGGGGTTGCCAATCCATAAATTAATTTGCGCTTCCAATTCTAATAATGTGTTGACGGACTTCATAAAAACCGGCTGCTATGATCGAAACCGGCAGTTTTTTACCACGATATCGCCATCGATGGATATTTTGATTTCCAGTAATCTGGAACGATTGCTATATTATTTTTCGGACGGTGATAGCGGGCTGGTGAAAGATTGGATGAACCAACTGAAGACTAGCGGCCGTTATCAGGTAAACGGTTCCACTGCCGAAAAAATTTGTGGGGAATTTTTCGGCGGATATGCATCGGAAACACAAACAATGGCCCAGATTCGCAAGGTTTTCCAAGAGAAAAATATGATTATTGATCCGCATACTGCCGTAGGAGTAGAAGTTCATGAGCAATACCTTAGGGATAGCGGTGATAATACACCGGTTCTTATTGCTTCTACAGCAAGCCCTTTCAAATTCAATGCCAGTGTCTTTAAGGCTCTTGGTGAAGAAGTGGACGGCATCAATGAGTTTGCATTGTTAGAAAAACTTGAATCCTTGGCGGGATTTAAAATCCCAAGGAGTTTAGCGGAGCTGGCCCAAAAAAATATCCGCCATTCGGAAGGATGCGCCAAAGAAGAAATGGGGAAAGTTGTTCAAAAGATTTTAGGAATAAAATGAGTGAATTTTTCGATAAGAGTTCGAATGTTCCCCGGGGGAAGAGGATATTGTCCCTTGAATAAGGGCAACTTTCAAATGGAAATGAAAGCCGAACAACGGTTGAGAAAATTCAATTGGGAATGGGGCCGTCCAAAAAGTATACTTATTGACGAGATATAGAATATATAGTTTAGTATAATCTATGATACTATATATCCTATATTCTATTGATCTTAAAGTGCTTTTTCGATAGCCTCTTTTATTGTTGCAGGATAATTATTTTAGGATACCGAATCAATAGAGAAAATGCTGGGCAGGCTTACTTTAGGGATTGCCCGTGATAGGAGTATAAAGGTGTGAAATTGATCGAATGCGTGATAATATTATAGAGTTAAAACTTGTTTCTTACCAAAAACCTGTTCCTAACCAGTAATCGAGAGAAGAGGAAATTGCATGGCGTTATCGGAAGCAATTCCCGAATATTATCGGGATTATCGTTTAGACGATTTTCAGCAACAGGCCGTGATGGAGCTGATGAAGGGTAATTCGGTTTTGGTCTCGGCTCCTACCGGGGTTGGAAAGACCCTCATTGCCGATTATTTAATTGATCAAGCGATTGCCAAGGGTGACCGGATTATTTATACCGCGCCGATTAAAGCCCTTTCCAATCAGAAATTCAAAGAGTTCAAGTCATTGTATGGCGCCGAGCGGGTTGGCATTGTTACCGGCGATGTAGTTATCAATTCGGAAGCTGAAATTTGCCTGATGACAACCGAGATTTTCCGGAATATCCTTCATCAGGATTTAAAGCGTCTTGAGGGCATTTCCCATATTATTTTCGATGAAATTCATTATTTATCCGACGAAGAGCGAGGTACGGTTTGGGAAGAATCCATTATTTTTATGCCCAAGGAAATGCGTTTGTTGGGGTTATCCGCCACGATTCCCAATGTATATGAATTGGCAGCCTGGATTGGTGAGATTAAGGAACATCATGTCTCTGTGATTTTAAAAAAAGACCGGGCAGTTCCCCTGGAGCATTTTATTTACGAGAAACATGTAGGGGCAACGGATCTGAAAACAGTGATCCATTACAGGCGCCAAGTAGAGGACCAGCCCTATCCTTTTTTTAATGATCGCCGTGAATGGGAGACTACCCATCTTGATTTGATTAAGTATGTGAACAAAAATAAAGGATTACCTTGTCTATATTTTGTATTCAGCCGTAAGATGTGCGAGTTGAAAGCCCAAGAACTCAGTTACCATAAGAATTTTTTGACTGAAGCCGAATCCAGCCGGGCGGAGGAGATTTGTGACCGTTTTATTGCCGAATACGGGATCGCCAATATGAAGACCGCCCTCCAGGCAAAGGCGTTACTAACCAAAGGAATCGGTTATCATCATGCCGGACTTTTGCCGGGTGTCAAGGAAATTGTGGAAACCCTTTTCGGGCTGGGACTGATCCGGGTGATGTATGCTACGGAGACATTCGCCGTAGGAATTAATTATCCGGTCCGTACGGTTTGTTTTGACAGTCCTTCTAAATTTGATGGAGTCACCTTTCGGCCCATGACCAACCTGGAATATTTTCAAATGGCAGGGCGGGCGGGACGTCGTGGCATTGATTCTCAGGGTTTCGTATATATTTTATGCGATCTAAAGAATCTCCGGGCAGAGGAATTTCCTAGCACGAACCAGAACGAAATCGAGGAATTAAAAAGTCAATTCAATTTATCGTATAATTCAGTTTTGAATCTAAACCGCAATCATGACCAGGACGCCATCAAGGTCATTTTGAATCAAAATTTTGCTACCTTTCAAGCAAGAAACGACAAGCGAAAATCCGAACAATTACTGGCCAATCATACCGAAAAATTGGATAATTTAAATGCCAATCTCTGCAGTGACCGGGAAAATGAACAGTGTCCGCTGGTTTATATTAAATTACGCCAGAAACTTAAGAAGCAACAGCGCCGCTATAAATTTATAAAAGGCAGGGCCCGAACGTCCATTGCCAATGAGATTCATGACTTGCGCGAACATTTGGATCAGGTGATGCCCCGCGATTGCAATCCTCAGCAGAGAAGAAATTGTGAAGAACAGATTCAAGCCTGGCATGAACTCAATCAAAGAGTTTTATCCTTGCAGGAACGTACCGCAAAGATCGTCATTACCGGACGGTTTTATGAGGACCTGCATTTGAAAACCGAAATTTTAGAGGATTTGGATTATATGAAAGATGGGGTCTTGCTGCCAAGGGGCGAATTTGCATCCCAAATCTATACCCAGGAGTTGCTGATCACTGAGTTGTACTTTAGCGGGTTATTCCATGAACTGGATCCCGATCAACTCAATGCTTTAATCGTGGCCATTGATTATGAACCACGAAAGGGCGAATTTTATCCCAAGGTTATTCCATTTGATCAGAAGCCCATTAAAACAATGATTCGGAATTTGGTTTACCGCTACGGAGTTGATGAACGGGATGCCGTGTTTCATCCCAGTCTTTCCAATTTGGCCTATCGCTGGAGTCAGGGCGCAACTTTTGCCGAGCTAATCAAGGATAGCGCCATTCAGGAAGGTGATATTGTGCAAGCTTTCCGGCGCGGCATTGATATATTGCGGCAAATTAAAGCGGCCTGTGCCGGTCAGGATCCAACTTTTGCCTCAAAGATAAGAGAGTGTATGGACCGGATGGACCGCGACATTATTCAGGTCAATCTGTAGAATGGATATGGATGTTTACAAACAGGTTTTGAAACTTCGATGAAAATGGTGGTTAGAATGAAGAAAATTTATATAATGATGTTATTTTGCGCTTTGTTATTGTTTGCAGCAGCACCTTGTATGGCTCTCCCTTGGCAAATGATCAGCGGGGAACAGACGATCGAAAAAGGGCAAATCATTACGGGCGACCTTTTGTTTAGAGGAGATAGCCTTGAAATTAACGGTGAAGTAAAGGGCGATTTAATCGTTTGGTCGGGACAAGTTGTGGTTAACGGCAGGATCGACGGCAGCATCATTGGAATCGTCTGGGACAGGTTAATAATTGGCGGAGAAGTGATGGGCCATGTCCGTGTTCTTGCCAGTGAAATGAACGTGAACGGTAAGGTTCATGGGACGATTACCACCGCAGCCGCCAGTTTTAACACCGGCACAAATTCTTTGATTGGTCAGGGTTTGCTCGGCATATTTTCCAAAGTCGCCTTGCAGGGTACCGTGAATGGACCGGTTGATGTCACAGCAATGCCGTTGATTCAAATCAGCGGCCGGATTAATGGACCCCTTAAAACGCAGGGTGCTCCTGTAATTTGGCGGGCTCCACTTGCCATTAATGGTAATGTGGACGATTATTCCGGGATCAACAGTGATCCTTCAAAAACAAAGGGCGTATCTTTGAGTGGTCGCTATTTGATCCATCAACCCGCAGCAACGCGTGGACCGGCTTCCGGACTGATGACAATTTTTTCAATTGTTTGGTTTATTGGTAGCCTTCTGGCATCATTGATTTTATTCCGTCTCTTTCCCGGAACCCTATGGTCAATTACGGAGCCGTCACGCAACAATTTTCGCCGCAGTATGTTGATAGGCATATTAACCTTAATCGGTTTGCCCATTGCCATTCTTATTTTAGTGATTACCATGGTCGGTATCCCGCTCGCAATCCTTCTTGGATTAATTTATTGCATTTTACTGTTGTTTTTTGGGGTACCCGTCAATTTATGGCTTGGCAGGGTATTGTTTCGGTCCCGGCTTCACCCTAGTTTAATGATTATTCTGGCCGGAATTTTACAGTTGGTGATAAGTTTTATCCCAATTATTAATGTCGCAACATTGTTGGTATTTATCATCCTTGGTATAGGACTGGTCATTGGACATATCCGACCGCAGATTCAGGAAAAAAATAAAGTGGATCTGAAGATATAATGTTTTGAATTTTGAACCCACACTATGATAAAATAGATGGGTCTCACTTTATGGAAGGAAATTGCCTTTGTCCGCAGATTTGATTCAACCTTTGGAGGTGGCATGATGCAGGAAATAGTTTATGAAACCAGGGGAGTATGTTCGAGCCGGATTTATCTCCAGGTTGAAAACGGTGTTTTGATTCAGGTAAGATTCGAAGATGGCTGTGATGGAAACGCCAAAGGCCTTTGCCGTTTAGTGGAAGGCATGCCGGTGAAAGAGGTTATCCGGCGGCTCAGGGGAATCCAGTGCGAAGATAAAAACACCTCCTGTCCTGACCAGCTGGCAAGGGCTCTTGAGAAATCATTAGAGTGATGATGGATTGAACAAATGATAAGGAGTTGGAGATTGATTATGAGTGAACAAGAAGACAACGAAACAGTTTCGATTGAAGAATTGGTGATGAGCCAGGTTTATGCGATCCAAGCCATTATCAACGTGCTGGAGCGGAAAGGCGTTTTAACCCGGGAAGAGGTTTTCGATGAAATCCAGGCCATTGAAGAAGCGGCCGGGGACTGCGAATGTGACTGTGGTTGCCATTGTGAGGATAACTGCGGTTGCGAGGGAGAGCATACCAAGTAAGCGACCATTCCAAATAAGTGGTCACACATGGGATTACTCTGCTTGATTATAAAGATTTTTCTTTAAGTAGGTATCAATGAATGCGCGCTCGCGCGGAGGCGGTGAGAATGCATGGCGAATCTGCTCCGTCAAAAAATGGAGGAAAACGAAGAAATCATTTTAGCCCCTTTTGCATCAAAAGCGGGGCAAACCAAGGGCCGTCGTTTTGCGGAAGATGAGGATAGGTACCGGACCTGTTTTCAACGGGATCGGGATCGGATTATGTACACAACGGCTTTTAAAAACCTGCAATTTAAAACCCAGGTGTTTTTGGTGCATGAGGGCGAATCCTATCGTACCCGTTTAACCCATACATTGGAAGTCATGCAGCATGCCCGTACTTTTGCGCGGGTTTTGGGAGCCAATGAAGATTTAGTGGAAGCCATTTCCCTCGCCCACGATCTGGGGCATACTCCTTTTGGACATGCCGGGGAAGAAATTCTAAGTTCACTATTGAAAGAGTACGGCGGTTTTGATCATAATTTACATAGTTTGCGGGTTGTCGATTCCTTGGAAGAACGTTACCCGGCTTTCCCGGGATTGAATTTAACCTATGAAACCAGGGAGGGCCTGGCCCGCCATTTGACCCAATATGATAATCCACTGGTACCGCCGGAGTTTCAAGTAAATCTTCAACCAAGCATTGAGGCGCAGATTGTCAATATCTCCGATGCGCTTGCTTTTGCCGCTCATGATTTGGATGACGCTCTGAAAGTTGGTTTGGTTAGCTGGGAGGATGTTATCAGTTTGGAAATTCCCCTTATTGAGCGGATTGAGTCGGATATTACCTCGGAAGAGAAGGAGCGTGCGCGCGTTTCCGGAGTTTTTTCCGCTCAGATGAGGCATTACCGCCTTATTCGCCATCTAATCTATCATTTTAACGAGGATTGTATCCTTTCATCAAGCCAAAATTTGGACCTGTTTAAGCCTCGCTCCGTAGAGGATTTGAAAAGGTTACCCCAACCGGCGATTGGACTCTCTCCTGAAAGACAACGGGATCTGGAAATGCTAAATTCTTTCCTGTTTGACCAGGTTTATAAAAATCCAATGGTCTTGATGATGGCGGAAAAAGGTAAGTTCATTTTAGAAAAATTATTTACCCGTTTTTGGGATAACCCCAAGCTTTTACCGTCCTCAGTCTGGCAAAAATCGGGGCAAACCCGTGCCACTGCGGACATTGGGGGAAATATCAAAGCCGTTTTGATTTGTGATTATCTGGCTGGACTTACGGATCGCCAGGCAATGGATATTTATGAGATGATGTTTGAACCTTATACGAAAGTGATGAGTTTTGGATTTGGAAAATCATGAAACAACGCGTGGATTCTTGGTTGGTGGAGAACGGTTATTTTCAAAGCCGTGAGCAGGCACAGCGTTCGATAATGGCCGGAGAAGTAATTGTTAACGGCAAAAGGGTTGAAAAGGCCAGTCAAATGGTGAGCGAGCCGCTGGAAGTGAATCGTCTTGGTGTGGAGACCTATGTCAGCCGGGGCGGCAAAAAGCTGGAAAAAGCCCTCCGGAGTTTTGACGTGAAGGTGGATGGCAGGATATGTCTGGATGCCGGAGCCTCAACCGGCGGGTTTACCGATTGCCTTTTACAGTTCGGCGCCGCTCATGTTTATGCTATTGATGTCGGCTACGGTCAAATAGCCTGGAAATTGCGTCAGGATAAAAGAGTTACGGTCTTTGAGCGGGAAAATATCCGTTATTTTGATAGGGAACGCCTTGGGGAAAATCCAAGCGTGATTACAGCTGATCTTTCGTTTATTTCTTTAGCGTTGGTACTTCCTAAATTTTTGGAGCTTATTACGGCGGAAGGGGATTTAATTACTTTAATTAAGCCCCAATTTGAAGCTGGAAAAGGTAAGGTTGGCAAAAAAGGGGTTGTCCGCGATAAGGCGGTCCATTTGGAAGTTCTGGAGAGGTTATTATTAACCGGTTCCACGATAGGATGGAATTTGGTTAACTTAACGTTTTCACCGATTTTGGGGCCTGAAGGTAACTTGGAATATTTGGGACATTGGCGGGTGAAAAAAGACCATGCCGAAGTTTACCGGAATATTGGAATCCTGGTAGAAAAAGCTTGGCTGGAGTTGAAAATCTAGCAAACAAGATTACCTGTTATCCCCATCGATGTCTGCGATTTTAATTTTTATTGAGATAATCTGTGGCTATTAGCTATTTAGCTGGTAGCTTTAATTTTGCCCCGATCCGCCGCTGCCTGAATCCAAACCTCTCATTGTAGTATGGATTTGATTTCCGGCGTATATTATTTGAGAGTGGTAAATAGAGGAAAAATCCATTAAATTTTGAAAAACTCTTGGAAAAGCCGGAGGAGATAAATACAAAACGGCGAATTGAGTAAAGTCAGTGTAATAAGGGAGGATGCTTCATGTCTCAGCTACAGACCTTTCAACTTAAAACGAGAATCATCTTCGGTAGCCAGTCGATACGGGAATTGCCCGTTGAAGGTATGTATTTCGGGCCTAAGGTCATGGTGGTAACCGGTAAACAGGCTTTAATGAAAAATGGAATCATCCAAAAAGTCGAAACTTTACTCCGGGGTTCCGGATTTCAAATCTTCCCTTTTTATGAAGTGGAGCCGGAACCATCGCTGGAAACGGTGGAAAAAGGACTGCAGGTTGCCAAGGATTCCGATATTGATTGGGTAGTTGGGATTGGCGGCGGCAGCGCTATGGATTCTGCGAAAGTCATTGCCGGCCTTATCCGGACGGACCGGAATGTGAAATATTATTTTGAGGGCGGGCGATTATTGCAACCCGGTGTGCCTCTGGTAACGATTCCTACCACAGCCGGGTCCGGAGCAGAGGTTACTTTAAATGCGGTACTTACGGATCATCAAACCAAAGTGAAGAAGTCAATCCGTGATCCTTTATTGGCCGCAAATCTAACGATTGTCGATCCGGAATTAACTTTGAGTTTACCTTCACCGGTGACGGTCCATTCCGGGATGGACGCCCTGGTACAAGCGATTGAAGCTTATACTTCCAAGGGGGCAACGCCATTAACCGATGTATACGCATATTCGGCAATTGAAAGGATAGCCGCAAACATTTACAAAGTCCATCAAGACGGTCAGGATTTGCAAGCCCGCTCGGAAATGGCAATGGGAAGCTTGATGGCTGGTATTGCCTTAAGTGTCGCCCGTTTAGGAGCCGTGCACGGGATGGCGCATTCAATTGGTGTAAGAGGCGGTAAACCCCATGGTTTGATTTGCGCAGTGCTTTTGGTTCCGGTGATGCGCTTTAACTTAGCCGTGAGTTATGAAAAATACGGTGAAATTGCCAAAGCTCTCGGCCTGAAAATTATCGCCGGAGACGCGATTGATGCGGCTGCCGCCGGTATGAAATTTATCATGACCCTGGAACGCAAATTGGGGATATTTGAACATATTACGGATTTGGGAATTACGGAAGCCGATTTTCCGGCGATTATCGAGGAGAGTCTGAGTTCCGGCTCCACGAAAGCGAACCCCCGGGAAGCGAAAGCGGAGGATCTGATGAATATTTTGCATGAAACGGCCTAAAAATTAAGTTTGTCGGTAAGGCGATGACTGTATGAATCAAAAATATATCGTTTGGTTGCTGCTTTTTTTTGGAATGTTGACCATTTGGGGAGCCCCGATTGTATCGGGAACTCCTTTACATACCGCTTTGGATATCACAGCCGCTTCCGATGATTTTGAAACTCAATATGAGCAAGGCCAAAATCTTTTCAAGACATCCGGTTTGGCGGCTTATTTTGAAGAACGCTCCCTGTTGTGGACCGAAACCACCAAACGCCGCAATGAATTGCAAGGGAAATTGCCGTTGGTTTCCAAAAAAGAACTTGAGCGGTTTCGAATTTGTGTTTTTCAGCTTTTGGAACTAATCCCTCATGACCCTCTAGCCTTAATCTTTGCCGGAAATTATCACGATTACTGCCGCCAAAAACAGACAGCGTTATGGTACTACCAGCAGGCATTTGAATACGCACCGCAAATGGAAGCGGTAAAATTGGCATTGGCAGACTATTATCTCAACGAGTGGCAGCCAGAGAAGGTTACCCAGATTTTATCAGGAAGCAATACCCCTGTCATTTGCTTGCGGAGGGGAGCTGCTTCCCTACAAGCAGGGAATTTCACTTTGGCATTCGGTTATTTACTCCGGGCCACCCCGTTGCCAACCCCTTGGCAGGTTACTCGCGATAAAGATCTTTTTAAGGCCTACCTGGCTTTGGGAGAAACCAGGAACGCCTCGCCACTGGTCAGCCCGAACTATCTTCAGAAGCCGTTATCGGCAACCCTGTTTCGGGAATTGATGGGCTGGGGGGCTTATTTGGCAGGAAACCCCAAAGCTGCTTTAAGTAACTGGAATACGGGAAAAAATACGAATAGCGACTATAAATTGTGGGAGAGTAATATTCGTTGGCTGACTCCCGATACTCACGTCAGTTTGGCCAATGCCACTAAAGAATTTCACGATCCGGACTTGGATGCCGCCTTTGAAATCAATCAAGGCCGTATTTTGTTGCAGCAAGGCCAGTGGCAGTTGGCTTATAAACAGTACTTGGATGCGATTCATCACGATCACCGTTCATTAATCGGTTTTCTGGGCGCAGCTTCGGTCCAGCTGTTGAAAAAGAATTTCAAAGGGGCTTTAGACTTATGCAATCAAGGGTTGGCTGTTAATCCCGGCTTCGGACCGTTGCTGATCAAGCGAGCTGAAACCCTTGGAAAAATGGGACGATCCGCTGAAGCCGCCAAGGATAGGGCACAGGCCGGTAGGCTTTTCAATACGAAAACAGAAGGAACGATCCTGGGGTTTCAGAAGGGGAAGTTAATTATCCTGGTACAGGGTAAAATGAAAGATCTGGTGGGTGTTTGGATTAGTGAAAGCGGAAGTGATTGGAAATGGTATCCTTGGTGGGGAGGCCCGATTGAAATTGGACGCCCCTTAAAAAAAGCCTGGGTCGTTCCTTGCGGCCCCGGTTTATCCGGACAGGCTTCTTATTTAGAATGGCCGGCGCCACCGGTTATTTCACGGATATCGCCGCTTATTCAAGGAGATCAAGCAGAAATGGAATTTCCTTTCCCGGTGCAGTTGGTTGTGGAGGTGCTCAATCCCGGTCACCGGATTTATATGGGAGAGCAAATGGCTAGTCGGCATCAGATTCCCCTCTCCTTTTTCCAGGACACTCAAAATCCAATCCGGATACGCTGGCAAAATGAGACTGGTCTTTGGGGAGACATCAATTATAGTCTGGATTTATCCAATTTGTCCCCATCGGTGATGCCCGCGGTGAAATCGGCCGGTCCGCTTCAATTTTCCATGAGTACTCCTACCGGGGTGACCCGTTACCGGCGCATAGCCGTTCATCTGACCGTAGCGGCGGAAGAGACTGCGGATGCCAACTTTGCCGATACCCCCGGCTCAACTGACCCCGGATGGGTTTCCTTGGGCGAAGCGGGTTCCCTAACGGAATGGCAACCTTTCGGGCCGGTAATTTATTATGCACTCTCTCCGGAAGACGGACCCAAAAGGATCACCGGCCGCTTGAAAGATAATGAAGGCCATATTCAGGAAGGTTATCTGGATATTCAATTGGATACCACCGCTCCTGCCTTGATGCTTTACAAGAATGGGGTTGAGGTTGGGGAGGATCGATCTTTCAGGCTTCAATGGTCCGCCAATGAAACTGTAACCTGTTGGCTGCGGATTTTTACAAAAGAGGGGAAATGGCAAATCATCCCGGCAACGGCAGATTCCAACGGGATTTTTACCGAAAACCTATTGCCGCAGGATGGAGTTTATTGTCAGATTGTAGCCAAGGATAATGCCGGTAACATTACGATTCTCCAGGATGATGCATTCAATAATAAATTGAGGCAAGCGGTGCCGGTTGCTTTTGAAGTGAATTTTCTTCAAGAGGGAATGATGGAATCGAGCGGGAATCGTTGGATTCAGATTCAATCGTTAACGCCTAACCTCCAATGGGAAGCCAGTAACGATCAGTCAATTTGGTCCAATTGGCAGGGTGAGAAGCCGTTGACCTGGCGGACTCTTCCGGGTGACCATCAACGTTTGATTTTTATCCGGTATAAAACGGCGGACTGGGTTTCTTTTCAGTATTTGGTGATCCCGGTTATGGATCAAGACCTCGCCAAGTAGTATTTATTTTTGGCCAATAATTTGTTATACTCATTTACAACCGGTTGAAAGAGAACTTTAGGCAATGTTTCCGGTAGAAAAATATTTGAATGAGGAGATTTTAATGGAACTTTGGTACACTGAGAAGCAAACTCCGAATCTGGGCTTTTCCTGTAAAATAACCCGGACTTTGCATACGGAACAAACCGAATATCAGGATATGGCAGTCATTGATACCCTTCAATTCGGGAAAATGCTGGTGCTGGATGGGATGGTTATGACCACGGAGGCTGATGAATTCGTATATCATGAAATGATTAGTCATGTTGCTTTAAATACCCATCCTAACCCAAAAAAAGTTTTGGTGGTCGGAGGCGGCGATGGTGGTGTTATTCGGGAAATATTGAAACATAAAACTGTGGAAGAAGCGGTTTTGGCCGAAATCGACAACCGGGTGGTTGAGGTCAGCCGGGAATACCTGCCGGGCATCGCCGGAGCATTAACCGATGTCAGGGTAAAGTTGGCAATTGGCGATGGGGTTGCCCATGTTCGGGAACATAAAAATCAATACGATGTGATTATTATTGACTCCACGGAACCGATAGGACCGGCTGTCGGCCTTTTTAGCCGCGAATTCTACCAGGATGTCCACCAGGCGTTAACAGCAGACGGTATTATGGTGGCTCAGAGTGAGTCTCCCTTTGTGAACCGGGATGTGATCCAAATGATCCACAGAAATCTTAAAGGGGTATTTCCAGTCAAGAGGCTCTACACAGCCAGCATTCCTACCTATCCATCCGGTTTATGGAGTTTTACTTTGGCGAGTAAAAAATACGACCCGCTGGAAGTAAAACCCGAACAGTTCTCGGCTTTGGAAACGAAGTATTATACCCCGGGACTCCATTTCGGCGCTTTTCAATTACCAAGGTTTGTGGAGCAAATCATCGAAGGAAAATGATAGGATTTCGGGTGTCCGAAAAAACAATCGAATGTCGTATTATAAAAAATCAGCGAAAAGCTGATTTTTTTATAGGATAGGGTCAAAAAAGTTATTTCCTGATATGGTATTTTTCTGGCAGAAATACTACAATAAGATTAGTTGTTTTTTTAATCTGTACGATCAATTTTTATCAATATAAGGTTCAAACGGAGCGATACCATGATCAAAGTATTGATTGCCGATGACCAAAATATATTGACGGATAGTTTAAAAAGTATTATCGAGCAGGATAGGGAAATTCAGGTGGTTGGCCTTGCGGGCAATGGAATGGAGGCATCAAAATTATGCGATTCGCTCTCGCCTGATGTTGTTTTAATGGATATAAAAACAACCGATAATGGCGGTGTTGAAGGCACTAAGCTGATCAAATCCAAGTACAACCGGATTAAAGTGCTGATTTTGACGATGCTTGAAGATGAACAAAATATTTATCGTGCATTGGAAAACGGTGCCGATGGCTATATTTTAAAGGAGGTCACTCCGGGCGAACTCGTTCAGGCTCTTAAGAGTGTTTACGGCGGGTTCAGTATTATCAGTGAAAGGGTATTTCAGGTCATCCGAAATCAATTGACTGCCAATAAAGGGAAGATCACTTCTTCCCTGCAACCCCTAGGCTTTGATCTTCGTGAAGATGAAAAGAAATTAATGGGTCTGATTGCCGAGGGAAAAAGCAATAAGCAAATCGCAGGCGAGCTGTTTTTAAGTGAAGGAAGGGTTAAAAATATCATTACCGAACTGTTGGGGAAGTTGAATGTCAAGAACCGTTGTGAATTGTTGAGTTTTGCCTATAAAAATAACTTAATTCGTTAATTCTCCACATAAAGGTGGAATCGGGTTTTTTTAAAAATCCCCCATATCGTTCAAGGTCTTTCATGGAAAATATTTATAACGGATGCAGGATTCATCAAGTATTGCTCGAAACTAAGTCAAAGATTCTTTTTAAAACGCAAACGACGGTTGTAGAAAACCGACCAATGCTACAATTCATCATTGCAGAATGGCAATAGGGTTCATACGGGGAAAAAATGAAAAAAATATCGATTTTAATCATTTTAGGGATTATTTTTATTTTATCGAGCAGTTTGGGGTATACGGTTTTTCCGGACCAGCAAATTCCGATCAAAGGACCGGATTTGTCCAAAACAAGCCCTGTCGATTCAGGAAATCTCAAAGAAACCAGTGATGAAATATGTATTGTGGGCCACGGGGCCGACCTGGGAAACGTGATTGACAGACAGAAGGCTTTCGTGGCTGCTTTTTGTGATGCCCTGAGAAATATCGTTCAAATGAAAAAAGGTTTCGTAACGCGTTCCAGCAATGAAAGAGTGGGAAATAAGCTAATTCCGGTGATTGACGTTTCAAGCAGCGGGCGAATCGGAAGTTTTGAAATTTCCAGCAGTACCAAGACCGATGATTTAACTTTGATTGAGGATAAGGTGGTCGTTAAATATACGGATAGTAAAAATCATATTATCTTGATAACCATTATCAACTCGGTGCTGGTTTCGCCTGATATCGAAAAGATCAATTTTATTCGATGGGATAACCTTCCCCACACTGTCGGGTGCGTCGAAGTGATGGATGTGACATTTAATCATGACGGCATCTGTGAAGTCCAGCTTTCCTGCAAGGACTAGTGGAGCGTATCGTAAATAAACGGCAATCAGAAATGGGGAAGATACGCTCTACTTAAGTAAAACGTTCACAATCAT
Source organism: Bacillota bacterium (assembly GCA_023426245.1). Taxonomy (GTDB): domain Bacteria; phylum Bacillota; class UBA4882; order UBA8346; family UBA8346; genus UBA8346. The sequence goes on along the minus strand of JAFABB010000002.1, from coordinate 27,937 downwards.
TGAGTAGTTATTAGAGAACGTTTTACTAAATTACCGGTTCCATGGTCATCGAAATAATGAGGGGATCCGGTGAATGATGTTATCTGAAATTATGCTTTTCGTATAATGCCTACTTTCACCTTAGTACATAAGATATATTGCTAAAAACCTTAGCCAATAAGTATGACGAGGTGAAATATATGTCGATGAACTCTGGGTATGAATATGTCATCCAGCCGGAGGATACACTTTGGGATTTGGCGGACGAATTGAATGTTTCCGTAGAAGATATTATGGCCGTTAATGCCAATCTCGATCCCAATCAATTATATGCCGGGCAGGTTATCAATTTGCCGGTTTATGATTCCCAGCGGCCTGGAGGTAGGCCGGGACCAGGACGCGGTGGCCGGGGAGGATATGGGCGCCGCCCTTATTACGGAAGGCCTTATGGACGTTACCCGTATGGATATAGGAGACCTTATTATGAACCCTATCCTTATCCTTACGATCCTTATAATCCATACTATTGAAAATTTGCGGATGCCTTTTTTAATAGAAGGCATCTTTTTTTTTGGATGAAGACCCTTTCGAAACCCAAACCGCGCGTCAACAATTCTTCGCTCCCTCTCTTTTGGTGGAGTTTGAGTCTATATTCTCCAGTGGTAAGCCTTTGCAAGAACTGTTTAACCCTTTTTGATGAAAAAATGAGCTTCCGTCCTCCAAATTGGGTGTTATATCAAACGATAATGGGTCTACATCAGAGGATGATGGTGTTACATCATAGAAATTTGGGTCTAGATCAGAGGATGATGGTGTTACATCATAGAAATTTGGGTCCACATCAGGGAATGATGGTGTTACATTGTAGAAAATTGCTGTTTTATCGTGCAAATCCGATTCTTCATCCGTTAAGGTGCTGCCTTGATTTCTACGCCAAATGATGGCGCTCTGCCTTATGGCCCCTCCGGGAATTATCTTTGCGGATTGCCCGACCTGGGAGGAAAAACCCTGTCATAAAAATTTTATCCGGGACCGAAAAGAGGATCTACCAAAGTTATCAAGAATAGTTTTTATATGGAATCCAATGGGAATGATCATCAGTGACAGCGCATAACCTATATAACCTAAGATAGACCTGCAACTTGCATCTTTTTGCCTCTTTATGAAATTCTTCCTTTGATTGGAATGCTTCCTCCTTGAATAAGTCGCGCAATCAACGGTTTTAATTATTTTCTAGACGAACGCCCCACGTTACTTGACTTGTTCACCCATAGAATAAGACTTTCTCGGAGAGAGACCGTTTCGGAAAGAGACCCTCGGAGAAAGATACGCACGGAGTGAGACCTCACAGAGTGAGACCCTCACGGGAGCCGGTTCTTGCAGTTTACCTCGGATCAGTGAAAGGATAAAGTGGACTGCTAAACCAGGAGCCTGATTTTCCGATGTTTTTTTAGTCTTAACCCTAAAATCACTACCGAAAAGTTCGGGCAAAGGAGGAACCTGGATGAACCAATTACGGTTTGCAGTTTTAGGCGCCGGGCATGGTGGAATGGCGATGGCCGGACATTTGGGCTTGATGGGGTATCCTGTTAAGATGTTCAACCGCAGCGCATCCCGTCTCGAACCCATTCAAATAGCGGGCGGAATTGAGTTGGTTGGCGAAATTGATGGATTTGGAAAATTGCAAATGGCATCTTCCGAGATGGCAGAGGTCGTAAACGGCGCCGATGTGATCATGATTGTGGTTCCGGCCAATGCCCACCGTTATATGGCGACCCAGGTGGCTCCTTATTTACAAGACGGGCAATTGATAATTTTGAACCCGGGGCGTACCGGCGGAGTTTTTGAGTTTCACCAAGTCCTTAAGGAACGTGGCGTAAAGAAAGAAATCATGATCGCCGAAGCCCAAACTCTTTTGTACGCTTGCCGCAATACCAATCCGGCACAGGTAAGAATTTTCGATGTTAAGAATTCCGTACCCATAGCGGCGCTTCCGGGTTATCAAACTGTGGAAGTGATCAAGATTGTTCATGGGGCGTTTCCTCAATTTGTCCCCGGAGATAATGTGGTCAAAACCGGATTGGACAACATCGGAGCGATATTTCATCCGGCGTTGATGGTGTTAAATGCGGCCCGGATCGAGTCGACCCGCGGAGACTTTCAGTTTTACTTTGAAGGGATTACCAAGGCTGTAGCAACAATCTTGGAAAGGCTTGATCAAGAAAGGGTTGCAGTTGCGGCTGCTTTGGGTTTTAAAGCCATGACCGCCAGGGAGTGGCTTTATATCGCGTATGATGCTCATGGAAAAACCTTATATGATGCAATCAGAAATAATATCGGCTATAAAGGCATTTATGCTCCACCCACGATGGATCACCGTTATCTTTGGGAAGATGTACCCATGAGTCTGGTTCCCATTTCGTCACTGGGAGATTTGTTGGGGGTGGCCACTCCTGCCATCAAGCATCTTATTCATTTGGCGGGGGTCATGAGCGGTTGTGATTATTGGAATGATGGACGGACCGTGGAAAAGATGGGACTGGCAAATCTTTCCCATAAGGAAATCCGGCGGGTTGCTTTGGAGGGATTTAATGAGTAACGGCAAACCGTGAAGTCTCGGATGATCGCTAATGTGATTGGAAAGCCGAAGTGCCAACCAATTAATCCTCAATTTTCTGGACATATTGTAGAGAGTCATTTTGTTTATCAATAAATAATTTGCCGTCCGTGCCGAGAGAAGCCAAGACAATACCGGAAATATCATAAATATTGTTTTTACGCAGCTCCCGGTAAAGCCAAGTGAATGATAGATTGTTTTGGCGCAAGTTTTGCTCGATCACATCACCATCTTTAATCAACTCGGAGCTCATTCCTTGGTATTGAGTAGCGAGGTGGAGGTCTTTTGGCGTTAAAGGGAGATTTTGAGATTTCTTGAGGATGCTGAGCTGACCATGGGGCTCCAAAACAGCGAACTCAACCTCTGAAATATTGAATACCCCCTGTTCGCGAAGTTGCATCTCTAGATTATCCACATGATAGCGAAGTTTACGCATATTATTTTCTAAAACCCTGCCGTTTTCAATGACCACTACCGGTTCTCCTTCAATTAGTTTCCTTAAATGAAGGCTTTTCATAGTGATAATCCCTGTCAGAACCGTACAGATAGCCAGGATCAGCGGACTGATGAGTACCCATGCCCCCTTTACCATCTCTACCACATAAGCTCCGCCGATGGTTCCAACGGTTATACCAATGACGAAGTCAAAATAGGTTAGCTGAGAGAGAATCTTTTTGCCAATAAAACGTGTCAGGATAAGCAGTAGAAAGTAGATTAAAATTGATTTCCAGATTACCAAGCATAGCTGGTCCAAAGAAGTTACCCGCCTAATCCCCTCATTTGTTGATCCGACAGTTCCAAGGATTATTTATCGGATTTTGGATACGATTAGGATATCCAACTCCGTCATGGTTAATGATGGCGGGGCCATGTGAAAATCGGAGTCATTCTCTGATGATTGTCTCAACAGCCGGTTTTTAGCCGGTAGTGATTGCGTTGTCGATTGCCAAATTTTGAGGAGAAAAAATGGATATCTGGATCGTTACCGCGAGAATCTTCATCGGTCTCTTTTTGATGTTGTTCATCACGAAGCTGTTAGGCAAAACGCAGATTAGTCAAATTACGCCTTTTGATTTTATTTCTTCCATTGTAATGGGCGAAATATTCGTTCATGCAGTCTATGATGAAAAGACCGGATCTTTGATGATGCTCTACCCGATTCTTTTATGGGGAGTTCTGATCTATTTTTTTGAGTTGCTGGCAGAAAAATTTCTTCCTATGCGCGGTTTCTTCGAAGGAAATCCTTCGATCGTCATCCGGGAAGGTCGGATTGATTACCATCAATTAAAACGTAACAAGTTAAACCTTAACCAGTTATTAAATTTACTCCGCCAGAAAGACATTTTTTCCATGACCGAAGTCAAATACGCAATTCTGGAAATGAACGGTTCAGTCAGTGTCCTTAAGAATTCGCCGCAAACCTCCCCGACCCGGAAGGACCTAAACTTGCCGGATATCCCTCTTTTTTTAGCTGTCACATTGATAAGTGATGGAAAAGTTCTAATGGATAATTTAAAGGCCAGTGGCTTCAATCTGTCCTGGCTTTACGAACAGCTTAAAACCCAGGGAGTAAAGGAACCCGGTGATGTTTTTTACGCCGAATGGAGACAGGATAAGGGATTGTATCTATCGCTAAAATGAAACAGCTTTTATCCTCTGGCGGCTCTCTGCTTCTCCCATCTCATTGAAGCAGTCACCGGGGGCAGCGAGAAAGTGCTGCCGGTAGGATTTAATAAAGAACCTGAATAATACTGGTGCCAGGAGATTGAAAAACCACTTTTCCCAGACTCATCAGTTTCCCCAGATTAAGATGGATAAATTTTCTCCGTTCCAGCTCTCCAACGATGATGTATTGGATTTTATATTTCCGTAAAATATCGCGGGTCATCATGAGATTATCGGATTCGTATACGGTGCTCACTTCCATCACCCGCTGATTTACACCATTGGGGGTTCCCCGCCATAACCATTCATGAACATACCAGCCCAGGATCGTTGGGAGTCCGGTTGCCATCGAAACTCTTCCGTAATCGCTGTAACTGTCCCCATTGGCTTCCAAAATGGCCGGCTGGCCCTTAACATGTTGATTTAGCCACAAAATTCCTTGATAGTCATTATTATCACGTTGTTTTAGAAATTGGACACCATCCAGACCGAGATAACGTTTTATTTCCGGTTTTCCGTAATAGCCCTGGATTACGCTAAAATATGGGTAGATCAGGGGTAAACCTATCAACACCAATAGCGGAATCTTCAAGAGCGCCCGGTGGAAAAATGATTTTGGATTGGCGGAGATTCGAAAATAAATATACCCTATTGCCAGGGCAAACATTATAAAGGTCTGAAAAGTCAGTTTAAACATGGTGTTGGCTCTTTTAAAATCCCCACTATAAATATCTTTTACATATACCCATTCCGGCACAAGGATTAAACCCGTTGCCGCCAGGATGATAATCAAGCAGAAGGCATCGGCGGGACTGAGGCGGCCTAAAAAACTTCGCCAGTCAAATGATGATTTTTCCCTTCTTTCCGGGAGGTTTTTCTGATCATCCTTGTATTGGGAATATAAAACCAGTAGAAAAGCCATTACAAATACAAACTGGTAACCCCAGAGCACCAATAATTGATAAAGGGGACTATGACCGGTAGTTAGGCCGATTCCCTGGGTTGTATTTTGGATCCTAAAGGGAAAGGTTAGGATTCGCAACAGGAATAATATTAAAAAGCTCTGAATGACCGCATATCTTCCAAAGGGTGCTTTAAATTGAAAGCGTATCATATTGGCGTATAAAATAACGACCACTGAAATCAACAAATAAATCGGCAAATCCCAAAAGTTGGTCATCTGAAAGAAAGCCAGGAAAAAACCAATGAAAACCACTTCCGACGCAAGATAATTTTGAAAAAAACCCCCGCATGATGTCAATATCCCGGAGATCCTCTTTTGGATAGGGATTTTTGAGGAAAAGCGGCATGTGCTTTCTAAGGATACCTCATTCCGGTTGGTTGCATTTTGATCTTTGATTGCCAGGCGAAAAACCAAAGCCATTAAAAGGGCCAGGATCGTTAAAACAAAAGGGATATCGGATACATGGGCGTGAAGGTCCGCAACGATAAATGAATAGGAAGGGAATTCATGAATGGTCTTGTCATGGGTCGGAGGATCATATCCGATAAAACGGGTTGAATCCGGATAGTAATAAGCTTTGAGCGCGCCATGATATAAGCCGTGATTTTTAAGCCAAGGCAATCCAACCCCATAAATAAAGGGATGAAGGTTACTGCCCAAGGAAAGCAGCAACGATGAAAGAATTCCTCCGGACAACGTCTTCCACCGTTGCCGCCCACAACCGACATCGATCAGATTGGAGGTGATGGAAAAACTTAAAACCAGACAAAACGCAAACAAGGTTGCAATCATCAGGTTATAAGTCACTGCCGGGTCTATCCCGCTTAATTTGGTAAGGAAGGCGCAGATAAAATGTCCGAAATAGTAGTAATTGATGGAGTCTCCGGCAAACCAGATATCCTTTGGCGGCATATATGTGGTTCGTAGAATCGAATTCACAAATCCGAAATCCATGAATTTTTCCAGGCCATAAATTTCGGGCCGCAGACCCCGGATGAATGACCATCCAATCACTGCGGCCAGAAAGAGCAATTCTTCCGCTGCCAATATCTTTATGAACTGCTTGGACTTGCATAAGGATTTCCAAATCGGGATGCCATGGCCCCAAAGGATTACTCCCAAAATTAATAGCAAGATTCCGAAAATGGATATACGGAAAAAGGGAATGACCTTTAAAGAGGAAAACAGCCATAATAAATAGGCGGATACGGCAATCCCGATGGTTTTGGAAAATAGATACCCTCGATCATAAAAGCCGGCAAAAATTTTAACGGTTACCGGTAAAAAAATAAAACCAATCACGAGAATATAAAACCACCATAGAAAGACATTTAAAAATTCCATGATCTCCTCCTGATAATATGATTGTATCACATTTACGAAAATGAGATCAATATTTGGTGAGTTCTCACGATTAACAATAATAAAAAAAGTTTGAAATCGTCTTTTTGCCGGCGGCTAGGAAATCTCCCGGGGGACATATGGAATATTTTATCAAAACAAGCAGGAAAAATAAGAAATAAAATCGAAAAACAAAACAAAAATTGAAAAAATGCCGATAGAGTGCTATAGAAGTTAATTTTGATCCAGCATTACGGGAGGTTATAAAAATGAGTATGAATATCTGCGGTTACAAATTTGACGGCCCCTTTAGCGTGGAAACGACCATCGTACCGGTCAATCGGGCGGCTGTTTATGTAATTATCTATACTTCGCCGGATGGACAATGTTTCATTAATGATGTCGGGGTGTCCAATGAGCAATATTGGGATCGCAATACTTATGACGGGGCTGTTTCCCTGTATTTACGATACATGCCCAGTACTGAAGGGTATACCAGTCAAGACCGGCAAACTCTGGAACGGAAAATAAGGGATTGTTATAATATGCCCTAATGTTTTGGTTTGTTGAGGGAAAAACCGTTGATGGATTGACCTATTATCCGAAGTTGGAGAAAAGAAACAGAAACTGGTACAAGGCTGTCAAAGAGAAGTAAAGTTTACGATTGGAATAGCATCGTTAGAAGTCTAACGCATGTTGATTGCAATCATAGATATCCGAAATCTCTTGCGACGGTCTTATTTCATATTGAGAGTCAATGGTATCAGGCTATCATAAAGGAGGAAGACTTTTGCAAAAATATAAATGGCTGATGACGGCTTTTTTTATTGCAATGATTGTTTCATCAACCGGAGGCGCCATACTGGGAGAAAATGACCGGGGTGAAAACGCCTCTCCAATCAATAGGGATGCGATAAACAATCAAAAAGACAATGGTGTTGAGGAGGACCTATTTTATCCTGAAACATACTTGCAGGCCGATACCAACATAGCTTATGGCCTTTCACGCAAAACGGGTTTTCTTTTTTCAAGCGATGCCGGGAAGAGCTGGAGTCCCAGGAACAACGGTTTACCGAAAAAAAGAATTTATCCTTACCGGGAAGAACAAGTCCGCCATCTGGTGGCCCTGGGAGTTGATCCGCTTAATTCTGCAAGAGTGGCAGTTCTTACAGCCAGCCAAATCTATCTATCCGAAAATTATGGACAAACCTGGGAGCTCATCGCCCGTAAACGTCCTATTCCCGAAGGTGCGTATTTAACGGCGGTGGCTTTATCACCCGTTGATAAAAAGACCATACTCCTTGGGACTTCTTTTGCAGGAATTTTTGAAACCCATGACCTAGGTCAAAGCTGGAGTAATATTTCGAGGGAACTCAAATTTTTTTACCAGGGCGCTGATTATTGGGATGAAATTTCGGTCCTGGCCTACCCTAAAGACGACCCGGAACGCATCCTGTTTTCTTGCGGTTTTGGACAGTCAGTTTACCGGATGAGTAAAGATCGCAAGAGCGCTGAAAAAATAAATAATCTAAAAGTAATGGATCCATTTTCAACAGCAAGCGATGAGACCATACCCATTCAAAAGGATGCCCCGGATCGGAAAAGTGAAGCGATTCAAAATATTGCCGTTCCAAAGGGCTCAACGGATTTCAAGCCAATCAGAACCCCAATCATTGCAGAGAGTGACTTATTATTTGATAACCCATTAAAGCGCCTTCCCTTTGAGATGGATCCCGCCAAGAAGGCCCGTCTGCGTATAGCCGCAGGTCGTTACGGAATTTACCTCCGTTCCGATAAAGCTTATGGAAACAGTCTGGATCAAAAAATTCAGTTTTTAAAACGCAATGGTCTCAATTCATTGGTGGTAGATTGTAAAGATGATTTCGGCATGCTCACCTATGATAGCAAGCTGGTCCAACCGCGGCAGATGATGGCGGTGCGCCGCAATGGCATTAAAATGGGGGAATTGCTGCGGAAAGCGAAGCAAAATGGAATTTATGTAATCGGCAGAATTGTGACTTTTCAGGATCCGAAGCTGTTTCAGTATCAGAATTTCAAATATGCGGTATGGGATAAAACAATCAATAAGCCTTGGAATACCAAGGAATACTGGGTTGATCCATATAGTGAAGGCGTCTGGGAATATAACCGGTCCATTGCCGAAGAATTGCAGTCCTTGGGAGTGGATGAGATTCAGTTTGATTACATCCGGTTTCCAACGGATGGCGATATTTCAAGGATAGCTTTCCGATACCGCCCGGAAGGAGCGGAAAAAGCCGATGCGCTGGAGTCATTTCTGGTTTTTGTCCGTCAGAGAATTACAATTCCGATCAGTACCGACCTTTATGGCTTTAGTTGTTGGTGCCGTTCAATCAGCTCAAACGGGCAAAATTTGGAAGCTATCAGTGATTATGTGGATGTTATTTGTCCCATGTTTTATCCATCCCATTTTCCAAGCAATTTTTTGCCTGAATTTGATTACCTGGAACGCGCCCGCCGGATTTATCTTGACGGAACCAACCGGGCCTATACGATAACGGGGGGGAAAAGTGTGGTCCGGCCTTATATCCAGGCTTTCAGGCTCGGCAGAGAACTCAATATGACTCCGCCCGTTTATACGGATTATTTGTTACGTCAAATCCAGGGCAATTTGGCGACAAACTCTCCCGGATTTACCCTTTGGGATTACTCCAACCGCTATTATATGGTAACCAAGCCGGTAGAAAGCTTTTTAAACCAGCAAGCCGCAGGGAAGAGTAATTAAATTACGGACCTAACGATATCACGTTTATCATAATGACCGGGAGTGAGATTGGATGAGTGAACTGATTACCGTATGCACCCAGGCGGCTTTGGAAGCAGGAGCGCTGTTAAAAGCTAACTTTGGCAATGGCGGGCTTCAAATTGAAAGAAAAGTTGATCAAAGTCTGGTAACGAATATCGATAAAGAAGCGGAACGGCTGATTGTCTCGGAAATAAAGGGCAAGTATCCGGGCCATGGTTTTATCTGTGAAGAGGGCGGTCAGAACGGATCCGATAGCGAGTATATTTGGATCATCGATCCATTGGATGGTACTCATAATTTTATTCGCGGAATCAATATGTTCGGGGTATCCATCGGCGTGGTGTATCAAAGCCGTTTTGTGGCTGGAGTGATTTACCTCCCCGTTTTAGAAGAATTATATGTAGCTGAATATGGGAATGGGGCTTATAAAAACGGCCGGAGAATAAAGGTGTCCGACTGTCAAAACTTAGCGGAGTGCATGATTTCATTTGATTCCGGTATTAAAAAGGCGCCCGTGAGGGAAGTTCGAATTTTACAGGAGGTAGCCATTCATACATTCGGCCTTCGGATGTTTGGGACTTCGGTCCGGCAATTAACCTATTTGGCTGAAGGAGTGCTCGATGGCATTGTGGAATTCGACGATCATCCCTGGGATTTTGCTGCGGGGGCTTGTATCGTGATGGAGGCCGGGGGCATGATTACCAATTTGCAGGGGGGAACTCTTACCCACAAGGATACTGGCTTTTTGGCTTCCAATGGTAAGGTGCACCAACAGCTTCGTGGGATCGTTCAGGGAGAATCCATTCGGGCGTAACGGCTCAGGAAAGACAACCGGAACCTAAATTTTCTAATGGAATTTTTCGAGGCCAGGGCATAAAATACTATACTGCGGCGCAACTTTTTTTAGAGAGTTTCGTTAAATGCTTTTGGAGGAGATAACTGAATGAATATTGCTTTTTTCTTAATCCCCAAAAAAGAAGTTGTGTGTTTACCGGTGAATTGTACGATGCGGCAGGCATTGGAGAAAATGGAGTACCACCGTTATACGGCTGTGCCGTTACTTTCTGAGAAAGGCGAATATGCCGGTACCATTACCGAAGGTGACTTGCTTTGGAAGATGAAGAATACTCCGGGACTCACTTTTGGGGGTACCGAAAGGATCTTGCTTTCCGAAGTACCCAGAAGGGTTATCAATAATGCCGTGCGGATTAGCGCGGAAATTGAAGATCTGTTATCCCTGGCCATAACTCAAAACTTTATTCCGGTTGTTGATGATGGGGATATTTTTATCGGAATCATCCGGCGCCGGGAAATCATTGAGTATTATGCGAAACTCCCCCGTAAAATGGCGGCCAGTCAATAAGTTTTAGTCCACGTTGTAGCCCAAAAACCTGCTTCTCCCCGGAGAGCAGGTTTTACTTTTATCGGGATTTGAAATTTTCCCGAATTAAATTGAAACTGGCGATTGGTTGAGTCCTTTAAAAATATCCCGGAGTTTTTCATAGCTGGCCTGGTAAAGTTGAAAGTTTTTCTGATAAATCCCTGAAATCTCCGGATTTGGGGTAACGGTTCGTTTATGGGTAATAATTTGTTGAACGGGTGTACTTAAATCTTTAAAGATCCCAATGGCAAATCCACCGATAATGGCAGCGCCAATGGCGCTGGCGTCGGAAATTTGGATAGTGTCGACCGGATAGTCAAAAACATTTGCAAGGATGGTTGGCCACAGTTTAACATTCATACCTCCTCCTCCGATACGGATGGTCTTGATCTCGACCCCCATATTTTGAAAGAGTGATAAAGATTCCTTTAAGTTGTAAGATATGCCCTCTAAAATGGCTCTGAACATAGTTTCTCTCCGGGTATTGGTACTAAGCCCTAAAAAGGATCCGCGGGCATAGGCATCAAAGTAAGGCGTACCGCTTCCGGAGAGAAAAGGTAAATACAGAAGGCCCTCACTGCCTGGAGAAATGTTTTGCGCATCCCGGCTGAGGGACTGGATCAGGGAATAATCCGCCTGCGTTTGATTTCCGGATAGAATTCCGGAAAACCAATTGAGACTGAGGCCTCCGGAAAAGTGAGAACCCAAAGCATAAAGGGCTCCGGGGATAACATGAGGATGAAAGGTAACTTTATCTTGTCCCGCTTGATTGATTGAGGGGACAACCGTCAGGATGGTCGCGCTGGTTCCTATGGTGGCAGCAACATAACCCGGTTCTTGAATTCCATAACCGATTGCTTTAGCTGCCATATCTGCTGCCCCGGTAACAACGGGGATTCCCGGTTTCAAACCGAAGAGCGCCGCACCAGCCGGACTAATTTGACCGGCAATTTGGTAGGGTTTTAAAACTTCGGGTAGAATTGCCGGATTGAGCCCAAGCTGGTCAATGAGAGAAAGGTTCCAATTTTCCTTGGTAAAGTCGTAAAGAAGGGAATTTCCGGCATCTGTATTATCTGTAGCTCTTTGGCCCGTTAAACGAAACCGTAAATAATCCTTGGGAAATAGGATCAGTTCGGTTTCCTTGTAAATATTTGGTAAGTTATCTTTAACCCAAAGCAATTTGGGGAGAAGAAATGCGTTAATCGCCGGATTGCCGGTATTCTTGTAGATTGTAGAAGCCATGTTCAGTTGCAGCCAATCGCATTGGTTGGTACTTCTGGAATCAGCCAGCGTAATGCAGGGATAGAGCGGTGCGCCGCCCCTATCCGTTAAAACCAAACCGCTCATATGGCCGGATAGGGAAATCACTCCAATTTCCTGGTTGCCGATGGCATGCTGACATTGTTTGATAGCCTGGACAGCGGCAACAATCCATTCTTCCGGATTTTGCTGTAACCATCCGGGGTGCGGACTTGCAGAGGGATAGGGGACCGCGACCACAGATAATATATTTGATTTTTCATTCATTGCCATACATTTCAGGGCTGATGTCCCTAAGTCTAAGGCTAATATAACGGGCATTGTCGAAGAACTCCTTTAGTTTTTTAACCATTTTGATGCGGAGATATTTTAATCGAAAGGGTAAAGATGTCACCTGAAATATAACTTTCGACATATTCCACAGGCAGATTGCTCTCCAGGTAAGAGAGGCGCTCGGAGTATAAAATGGCTTTTCCTTCATTGATACCCAAGAGCTGAGCCAGATCATGGCTGGCGTTAATGGGACGATAAGTATCATCGGCTTTTACCGGTACCTTATGATATTTTTTATTTAAAGTTTCATAAAGGGAATCATCGATATCCGCCATTTTTAAATCCGGGTAAATATCCATCCTTAAAAATGAGGTGACCAAGGCCACCGGATGCTCATTGGCCAGGACCAGGCGCTTAAAACGGATCACTTTACTTTTTTCCATCAACATTAAATGACTCAGCACGGGTTCGGGTGTTTCAATGACTGTTAATGAGATTTTTTTACTTTTGGGAATATAGCCGAGACGGCGAATATCATCAGTAAATGTGGGCAAACGGCTAAAGGACCGCTGAATCTTCGGCGGGGCTACGAAAGTTCCCTTTCCTTGAATCCGGTACAACACTCCTTCATTCACCAGTTCGACAATCGCTTGTTTAACTGTTCCCCGGCTTACGTTGAATTCGTCGGCCAGCTCCAACTCGCCGGCGATGGGTTCATCAGGTTTCATGGCATTAATCCTGGTTAAAAGTTCGGTCTTAATTTGATAATAAAGCGGTATCTTTTGACTACGGTTGATCATCATCAAAAACCCTTTCCAAATTTGAAATCGTGTACGAATTGGATGGAAATGAAAGCCAATCATTCTGGTGAATTTAGTATATTATATTTCTTATTTTTATTAAAGCACAAAATTAGTTGACTAGTCAAGTAGACATATGTTAGAATGAGGTTAAGTTAAATTCGGATGATGTCAGGTAACAAAAAATGGACGGGGTGCCAGATAAATCAGGTATTCTCGTACCATGTTCTTACCGATGTCGAGGATGTAACGGATTTTGCATGGAATGCAATGGAGGTGATTGAAACTCGTAGTTTGGGGACTAAACCATACGAAAATCAAATTGGAAAAGGAGCGATAATCGATGAAAAAACATTTGTCAATGGTAATGGTGTTAGTACTTGCTTTCTTCTTGATGGTTTCCAGCCTGGGTTTAGCGGCATCCAAAAAATATACCATTGGATATGATATTTATTTTTTAGGTAATACCTGGTCGGTTCAAATGTACAAGGAATTTGCCTCCGAAGCAAAACGGCATTCCGATGCGGTATCGAATGTAATTTATGTGGAATCGGAAGGAAAAGTTGATAAACAAATCGCCAATATCGAGGATTTGATTGTCAAAAAAGTCGATGCCATTATTACAACTCCCAATTCTCCCACAGCATTGATTCCGGTTTTGAAAAAAGCCCAAAGCAAGGGGATTAAGGTAATATTGTTAGCGGCCACCATTAAAGCTAATTTCTATGACGCTTTGATTACAGTGGACGATGTGGATTTCGGTAAGGCCGGTGCGGAATGGCTGGTTCAAAAATTAAATGGTAAGGGTAAAATCATTGCTTTAAACGGAATTGCCGGACTTTCGGTTAGCCAGGATCGTTGGAATGGTGCGAAAAGCGTTTTTGATAAACACCCGGGGATCAAGATCCTTTCAACCATCAACGCTGATTGGGATTACGCCAAGGCCAAAATGGAAGTCAGTAATTTGTTGGTCGCCCAACCTCAGATCGATGGGGTATGGTCTCAAGGCGGCGCTATGACCCTGGGAGCGATCGAAGCTTTCCAGGCTGCCAAACGTCCTTTGGTTCCGATGACCTCCGAGGATAACAACGGCTTTTTGAAGGTTTGGAAACAACTGAAGGAAAGCAAATCGGGTTTTGACAGCATCGCGGTAGCCAAACCGACCTGGCTCGGCTCCGAAGCGTTCAAAGTGACTTTAGACTTGTTACAGGGCAAAAAAGTGAAAAAAAATCAGATTTTGCCGGTACCCAAAATTACCGATGCCAATCTTGATCAATTTGTTCGGCCGGAATTGCCGGATAGTTTCTGGGCCAATAGCCGGATGACAGATGAAGAAATTAAGGCGACTTTTAGCAAGTAAATAATTCTCAAGAAAAATAAAAGGGGCCTGACCATGAATTATGCTGATAGCGAATCGGTCGTTCTTGAAGGAAAACAACTTAGTAAACAATTTAACGGCAATGCCGTATTGAGGGATGTAGATATTTGTTGCAAGCGGGGAACAATTTTGGCCTTAGCGGGTGAAAACGGGGCCGGTAAAAGTACCCTGATGAATATTATCTGTGGTAATCTGCAACCTGATAGCGGGGCTATCTATTATCAAGGGTTAAAAATTAAAAACTTAACCCCTCAAAAAGCGAAAGAATTAAAAATTGCCTTTGTCCATCAGGAACTTAGTTTGTTTCCCGAGCTCTCGATTGGTGAAAACATAATGCTTGGGCAGGAACCTGTCAATTGGGCCGGGATCATCAATCATAGCCGATTGCATGAAATGGCTCGGGATTTGATGAATGAATTGCAATATCCCATGGATGTTACCCAATTGGTCAAACAACTCAGTCTGGCCGAAAGGCAAATGGTTGAAATCGCCAAAGCCTGGGTCAATCATCCTCAACTTATGATTTTGGACGAACCCACTTCCAGTTTATCCAAAGCGGAAGTCGAGCATCTTTTTCAAATGATGGCAAAACTAAAGGCCGGCGGTACTTCGTTGATATTTATCAGCCACCGGATGGATGAAATATTTCAAATCTGTGATGAAGTTGTCGTCTTAAAAGACGGCCAATTGATGAAAACTGAAAAAGTAGCCAACATGACCCGGGATGATCTGATCCGGACCATGGTTGGACGGGAAATCACCCAGACTTTTCCCCCCCGGAAAAGTCCGGGTGATGCCCGGATCCTTCTCGAAATGGAAGACATTTGTTTGGATGAACATTTAACGAATATTCATTTGAAAATTCCGGAGGGAACGATTATTGGAGTCGGCGGCTTGGAAGGACAAGGCCAAAGAGAGCTGGCCCGGGGATTATTTGGTGTAACTCCCTTTACCGGCGGAACCGTTTGTTTTGAAAATGAGCCCCTCGCCATCCGTTCACCGCAGGATGCCATCCATCACGGTATTGGTTTTGTTCCCGATGACCGAAAATTGGAAGGACTGGTTCTTCCGCTGTCAATCCGTGAAAATATATCTCTGCTTACACTGGATAAAATATCAAAGTGCCGTATTCTGCAACTTGCGAAAGAAGCTCAAGTGGTGCGGCTAGGAATACAAAGTTTATCCATCAAGGCATTTTCACCTGAGCAGGAAGTCCATTGTTTAAGTGGCGGCAATCAGCAAAAAGTGATTTTTGCGAAATGGTTGGAACGGGGTCCGAAACTTTTGATACTGCATGAACCAACCCGTGGTGTGGACATCCAGTCAAAGATCGAAATTTATCAGTTACTTCGAGATTTAACCGACCGTGGAATCAGCATTTTGCTCATCAGCAGCGATATGTTGGAATTAATAGGACTCTCCGATCACATTTATATTTTATATGAAGGCCGGATAAGTGGTGATATTGAGGGAGCTGCCGCTACCGAAGAGAAAATTATGACATTAAGTTCAGGCGCAACCTTAGTATAGTTGCGGCGGGAAAGGAGAATTCACTTGTTTCAAGGCTCGTTTGGAAAACATGCTCAACTTGCGCTTCCCGTTTATATTGTATTGATATTATTGCTTATCATCACTGCCTCAATATCCGCTTCTTTTCGAACGGTTGACAATTTTACCAATATCATTTCCCAGTTTACGCCGCTGGCGATTGTAGCCATTGGCCAAACCTTGGTTTTATTATTGGGCGGTATCGATCTATCGGTGGGATCGGTGCTCAGTTGTGCTACAGTGATAATGGCTATGTTTAGTAGCAGTTCCCCGGCTAATCTGGTTTTAAGTATCTTGATAGCGATAGGGGTAGGGATTTTAACCGGAACCATCAACGGTTTGGGAATCGTTACATTAAATATTCCCCCTTTGATCATGACTTTATCCACCATGAGTATTATCAAGGGAATTTCTTTATTTCTGATGCCATCTCCCGGAGGAATGGTGTCTGTTGAGTTCATGGAGTTCGTCACCCAAAGCTGGGGCATTGTTTCGGTCATGGGATTGATGGTGCTCATTCTGTATGGAATCTTTTTTATAATATTGACCAGCACCAAGACAGGACGTTCGATCTATGCGACGGGCGGTGATTTGAATAGCGCCACTAAAATGGGTATCCCGGTGCTGCGGACGACAATTCTTGGATACGGACTTTCCGGAGCTTTAGCGGCAGTTGCCGGTATCATCTTATCTGCCAGGATATTTTCCGGGGATCCGGTCGTTGGCGATACTTATTCCATGGATTCGGTTGCCGCGGCCGTGGTCGGCGGTACATCATTATTTGGCGGTATTGGAGGAATTCTAGGTACTCTTGCAGGCGCAGTGTTGATTTCACTGACCAATAATATTCTCAATATGCTGAACGTATTTGCATACTATCAATATATCATCAAAGGGGTTATTTTGGTTCTGGCGTTGTTTTTATTTCAATTGTGGGGGCGTAAAAAATGAGTCGATTTTTGATGCAGAAAACCAAAATAACATTGGGCATCTATGCGCTGCTCATTTTGATGGTCATTATTTTCATCATGGTTTCGCCCGGCCCTTTCTCCCCCCATCACTTGTTGAACAATTTTCGGCAATCGGCCCCCCTTGGAATCGTGGCCATTGGACAGACTCTAGTACTCCTGATCGGCGGTATTGATTTATCGGTGGGAGCCGTTATTTCTTTAACGAATGTGATGGCTGCCAGTATGATGATGGGGAATGATGCCAATATCGGAGTAACCGTATTGGTTACTTTACTCCTCTCGGCCTTCATCGGATTCATGAATGGCTACACCATACTGAAGGTCAAAATTCCGCCCTTTTTGGTTACTTTAGCCATGTCGCTGGTGATTGAAGGAGCTTATATGGTTTATACCAAAGGCTCGCCGAAAGGGAATATTGCCCAAGGCTTTCGAATCATTTCGGATGGATGGGTTGGACCCTTACCGATTGCTGGTATCCTATGGGTAGTAATTTGGGGAATTTTTGCGTTGCTATTATACCGGGTGACTTGGGGCCGTAAAGTTTATGCAACCGGTGGAAACACGCAGGCTGCTTACTTGGCGGGGATTAAAACTCCCCAAATCATTATTGCAACGTATATGTTCAGTTCTTTGCTGGCCGGAATGGCGGGACTCCTAATATCGGCTTATATCGGGATTGCATCGTCAGGGGTAGGCAATATCTATACACTCAATTCCATTGCGGCCACAGTTATCGGAGGAACCACATTTGCCGGCGGATCCGGGGGTTTAGCCGGGACGTTTGCCGGTGTCCTGATCATGAGTTTACTCCAAAGCATGATGACGATGATGAACATTCCGGAGGCCGGTAAATATATCAGTCAAGGTGTTATTATCGCAGTGATGGTCACGATTAACCAAAGGACCGTTAGACGGTAACATACTAAAATGTTTTATTACTAGAAAGGATGAAATACATTGGGTTTTATTCGTACAATGCTGGGAGATATTCAGCCTGAGGAGCTTGGGGTAACGGACGCGCATGAGCATATTGTTTGCCGACCGGGACATTGGATTGATCGCCGGGAAGATGATTTACTGTTGGATGACCCTGAAAAGTCAAAAGCTGATGTTTTATTGTTCAAGGCAGCCGGAGGAGAGGCTATCGTCGATGCAACCGCGGTGGATTATGGCCGTGATTTATCGGCTGTAAAAAAAATTGCCGAGGAAACCGGCATTAAAATCATTGCCACAGCAGGATTCAATAAAAGTTTTTTATGGGATGCTTTGCTTCCCGGTTCGCAGATGACATATCACACGTGGATTGAAAAGGCAAGTATCGAGGAATTGATTCAATTTGTGGTGAAAGAATTTAGTGAAGGGATGGAAGGTACCGATGTACGGGCCGGTCAGTTGAAGTTCGGCACCGGTTATAACATGATTAACCCGTTGGAAGAAAAAACATTGCGGGCTGTCGTCAGGGCTCACCATATTACCGGGGCACCCGTTCATTCCCATACGGAGGCCGGTACCATGGCGTTGGAACAAATTGAACTCTTAAAACAGGAAGGGATGGATATGAGGCATGTATCCATCGGCCATATGGACCGCAACCCCGACACCTGGTACCACTTAAAAATTGCCGAGAGCGGGGCGTTTTTATCCTTTGACGGTATCGGCAAGATCAAGTATTATCCGGAGTGTGTAAGAATTCAGTGCCTATTGGAGCTGGTGAAACGGGGCTATCAAAAACAAATCCTAATCGGAGGCGACGCCGCCCGTAAAACATATTATCAATCCTACCTGCACGGGCTGGGCTTGGGATATATTTTAGGGAAATGGGTTCCCCGTTTTATAGAGGAAGCTGAGGCGGCCGGATTCAACGGTCAAGAATTAGTGGATGATTTTTTCCGTAACAATCCCCGCCGTTATCTTACTATTGAATGAAGCCGAGGAGGGATTTCCATGGACTATCAGACTTTAAAGGGTGATGAAGTAAAAAGTTTCTTAAATCAAGAAACCGTCATTTTATTACCGATTGGAGCTGTAGAATTTCATGCCAGTCATTTGCCGCTAGGAACCGATAATTATCTGGCGGAAGGCGTGGCCCGGAAAGTAGCCGCTAAGCTAAAGCGGACCCTGGTGCTTCCTACTTTATCCTATGGACAGGTATGGTCGCTACGGGATTTTCCCGGGACCCTGACGCTTAGCAATGAAGTGTTGTCCGGAATGATTATTGATATCGGACGCAGTTTAAACCGGCAGGGAATCAGAATTTTGGCCTTGATCAATTCCCACATGGGGAATTTGGATGCCATGAAAAGCGCGGCCCGGGTCTTGTTCGAAGAGGGAATGAAGGTCCTTTATCTTACCTATCCGGGAGTCGCTGAAGTCCAGCAAAAAGTGTTGGAATCGGAAAGAATTCATGGGACTTTCTTTCATGCTTGTGAAATCGAAACTTCCTATATGTTATATTTGGCTGGCCAGCATGTGGATATGAGCAAAGCCATTTGTGATCATCCGAGTATCCCCAAAGATTTTAACTTAACACCCACACCGTGGAATAAAATCACCAAGACCGCGGTTTTAGGAGATGCCACCTTGGCAACTTCCGAAAAGGGGAGGGCCATCATCGATCAGGCGGTCGACAATATTGTAGCCATTTTGCGCAAAACCCGGACTGAAGTTCTCGGAAAATCTTTGGAAAACTTCGAATCATAATCACTGAGAAGTAGAGGAGGCCGTTTGCGAATGTTTCACTCTTTTTGGACTTATCCATGGGATTTAATGGATTTAGGAGTTGATGAGTCACTCCAAGAGATCAAAGAGACCGGCTTGGACGGAATCAGTCTGGCCACCTGTTATCATGCGGGTCGCTTTTTACAGGCCCGCAGTACCAAAAGAAAAGTGTATTTTCCGGAGGATGGCACCCTTTATTTTCATCCGGACTTTCAAAAATATAAACATTTGTTGATTCAACCCGAGGAAGCCCCCTTTGTTAAGGAAAATCCCGGCTATTTGGAAAGGATTTTCGAAAAAGCGGATCAATACGGGCTAAAAGTCTCCGCCTGGACCGTAGCGCTTCACAATACCCGGGTTGGTAAAAAATATCCGGAAGTTACGGTACGTAACGCCTATGGAGATGCCTATTATTATAATTTATGTCCCAGCAATGTCGAGGCCCGTAACTATGTAAAGACTGTCATTGGCGATATGACCGCCCAATACCCCTACCATGCCCTGGAACTTGAATCCCTTAATTATATGGGCTTTTTTCATGAGTTTCACCATGAGAAAGACGGTGTTGGATTAACCGCCAAGGATGATTTTTTAATGTCCCTTTGCTTTTGTGATTCTTGTAAAAAAAGGGCCCGTGGGGCCGGTATTGATATTTCGGAAGCTCAGAGTATCGTTAAAAAATGGCTGGATGAATTATGCAACCGGGAGTTGCCGCATAACGACGATAACCGGTTTTGGGCGGAGGGGCTCGAATATTTCCGGGATACCCCTGCGGTCTATGAATATTTAAAGTGGCGTTCTACAGTCGTGACTTCACTGGCTGAAGAACTTCAGGCCTTAATGCCGGAGCGAACCCGCTTATACTTCTTAAGTTTGCTTACTCCCGATAAATCCTGGCTTTTCGGGGTCGATTTCAAGGAAATCGGCCGGGTAAATGATGGAATAGCGGTTTGCTGTTATGATACCGACGCCAAACAGGTCGGTTTGAACATGAAAAAATCATTGCGGGAAGTAACCCCTCAAACAACCATGCTCACCGGGCTAAGGGTTTTTTACCCGGAAGTCCATCATCAAGAGGAATTTTTGGCGAAGGTCAAGGCTGCAGCCGATGCCGGGACCCAAGGTTTTATTTTTTATAATTACGGCCTGATTCCCAAACCCCGTATGCATTGGATTCAAGCTGCGATTGACCTGGTGAAATCCTAAAAAGGGATTTCATTTTTAAAATAAACGAGGAGCAAACGTAAGGCTGAATTTTATGGAATGATTGAGCTGGTAAGCGGATGGTCTCTTGATTTGTTTAGATTTGAAAGATATACTGGATACGGCAGAATTGATCCGTACTATTGTATATCTTTTTTATTTAAAGGAGAAGAATATGGAACCCCAAAAATTTGCGATCCAAAAAAAAGTTTATTTGGCTGATACCGACGTCACAGGGATAGCTTACTATGCGAAACATCTGGAATGGTTGGAAATGGCGCGGGTTGAATGGATTAGCGCAATATATAAACCCCTGACTCGGATGATTGAGGAGGACGGCATTAGTTTTATGCCGATCCATGTCAATATAACTTATAAAGCGCCGGCTCTTTTTGAGGATTTGTTAACCGTAAAGGTAGGAATTAAAGAAATCGATAAAATAAAGTTGCTGCTGGGTTACGAGATAACCAAAATGGTGGAAGCGAAAGAAGTCTTAGTGGCAGAGGCCGATATCACCATGCTTTGCGTCAATATAGCAAAGGGAAATCGGCCGGCCAAAATACCCCCATTTTTGCTTGAGGTTTTTGAAAAATCGGAGAAAGAAACTAACGAAGTCTAAGTTGCCATTCTTAGAAATTGATTATTTTTAAAGCTCTGAAGGATCGATGAGATCCTTCAGAGCTTTTTTATTATTGATAGACCCGGACATAATCCACATACATATAAATCGGAAATTGCGATTGAACCGGTGTAGTACCGGTGAATTGTCCGGCGATGGCCAGATTCAGTAGAATGAAGAAAGGTTGCCGGAATTCTTCCATGCTGGCAGAGGAACAATCTTGGGTTTTAATGGCTCTGCCGTCCAAATACCAGGTCATTGTGGTGGAATTCCATTCAAATGCATAAACATGATACTGCGATACATCAACGCCTGTTGTCCAGGTAGCGTTACTGGCAATCGAGCCGCTGGCCCAGGGATAAACCCCGATGCGGGTATCCCAGAACAAATTACTGCAAATCTGGGTCTCATCATTTTTGTGTTCCATAATGTCGATCTCCCCGCAACTGGACCAGTTGGTGGGTAAAACATCGTAACCATTGGTTGCTCCATTCACCGTTGTATCGCAGGCACTACCCATCATCCAGAATGCCGGCCAGGTGGCAGTGGCGGTCGGTAATTTGATGCGGGCTTCAACTCTTCCGTATTGCCAGCTTCGCAAACCCTTGGTGGTGATGCGCCCGGAAAATTGATACCAGGTCCGGCCTTGAATGGTTAACGGCGAGCTTAGGTATTCACCTTTGATAACCAGGTTACCACTGGACACGGAAACATTATCGGTACGGTACCATTCCCATTCGCCATTCCCCCAGCCGTCAAATCCACCACTGCCTGGATTATACCCGTTACCGATTTGATAATTCCAGTTGCTTCGATTGAGGGAACTTCCGTTAAATTCATCGGACCAAACTAAGGTGGAATAGGTAGAGGATGCCGTCATTGTCCAAGTTGTATTCGAAGTATCATATTGCGAGCCACTTGTATTGTAGGTGAAACTGTAAACGATAGACTGGCCGGATGCTAAGCCGCTTACCGAATACTCCCATTGTGCGGTACTGCTGTTATAGGTCATGTAGACATTTTGTTGAGTGGCGTTTGACACAGTATAATGTAAAATGACATAACTACATGTCCCATCGCTCGGTTTAAACCAGAACTTGGCTCCTGTTGAACTCACGGTAGCGACTCCCGATGTAAAGGTTAAGGCATAGACACTCGAAAATCCCAGAATCATAATGACAAAGGTGAATAAGACAAATTTGGACCCCAATTTTTTAAACATTGTTTTTCCTCCTATTCTTAAAAGAATTTTTTGAACCTGAAACTAAAATAACCTCCTTTCTCAAGTCATTTCCTATGAAAAGCATTTTGTTTTTGAACGTTGATATTGATGGAATTTTTGTAGAATTAAAATAATAGTATAATTAATTGGGGAAATATGGTAGTTAATTTTTTGACTAAAATATGTATTTTTTTTACTTTATTGAAAAAATATTACTGTCCATAACAATAAAAGGGATTGAATGGAGAATTGTAGGAGTCATTGAGGTTGAAAATGGGAGGAGTTGCCTTTTAGCAATCAGGTTTGAAATGAAGCCAATCGATAGGAGGAGTAAAGAAGGGCCGCTTTGAAAAGAAGCAAACTATAATGGCAGTTCAGAGCATCAGATGTTGGTCGGATCTTTGTACTTTAATTTTCTGACTTCGGATGGCACTTTACCAATTATTTTTTTGCTGTTTGCAGAGACTGAAATATCTTGAAAGCATCATGGAGTTCTAAATCTATCATTTCTGATCTTTCAGGGTTTCGCCATTTTCCCGCCACCTTCTTTGGAAACTACTGTAATATCTGCCGAAATAAAAAAATTGAATTCAAGTATATAGAGTATATTGATGGCGGCTCTTGATATTTTTTTACGGAGCCGCTACAATTTAGATACAATATTTTAATGAAATGGGTTGTTGTAAAGTTTTTTCACCATGAAGTATTGTGAGAAATGCGATCATTTACCGGTATCCGTAGCGTGCCGTTTTTCAGCGGTTATGGGGATAGGAGTCGACAGCTGATGGAGGTAAAGGTTTGGTCCTTGGCCAGCAGGCGGTTGCAGAATTTCAAGATCAGCACCAAGATTGCTTTGTATTATTTGATTTTGTTAACTATCTCCATCGCTATCAGTGGAGTATGTTATTACCGCATTAATTCAAAATATATGTCCCGTAAAATCAGCAATGTATCTTTTCAAATGCTGGGCTCCATCAATGCCAATGTGGATACCTTAATTGAAAATACCAACAATTTATCCAAGACCGTTCTTTCGGATGCGAGAGTCCAGGGTTGTTTACGAAATCCTACCTTGAGTTTGCAGCGCAATGTCAATCGTTATTTCATTAATTTAATGGAGTCTTCCCCCTCGGTTTCGGCGGTTTATCTCTTTGACAATCAGGGAAACCGTTACGGAGCCGACCAATTAACGGTAAAGACCTTTAAGTATCGGTATATCCGGGAAGTTCCCTGGTATCATGAGGTTTTTCAGCGCAAAGGCGGCTATTTGCTGAAAGCCAATGCCGGGGATATCTTTAGTAATAATCTATCCAATGACCGGTATATTTCGTTGATCCGGGTCATCAATGATTTGGATACCCAAAAGCCGCTCGGAATATTAATTGTCAATCTATCCAGCAAATTATTGGTGCGCTCCCTGACCGGCGTTGATAATCAATATTTATCCAGTATCATCCTGAAAGACGAGGATGATCAGGATATCGTCAAAGTTAACGAAATCAAAGATTTGGACATCAAGCATATTCATGGAGCAACTTTAAAAGGCTATCATGCGATTACCCAAAAATACGACGGTAAGCTTTATTTGATAGCGACTTTCGTTAACAAATACGGCTGGCGGATTATCAGCATGATCCCTTTTGATGAGCTTTCCCGGGAAATAAGAGCTTTTAGCCTGGTGATTTTCATCATTATCGGCTTGAACAGTTTATTGATTTTTTTCGGTTCGGTGTTGATTTCCAGATTAATTGCCACCCCCATCCATAAATTGTTACAATCAATGCAGGATGTCAGAAACGGCCATTTTGAAATGGTGCATTTTGAAACCGGCCAGGATGAGATTGGCAAGCTTAAAGATGGCTATAACGTCATGATTCAGGAGATTCAAAGCCTGCTTGAGCGGACGGTTGAGGAGCAAAAGATCATCCGTCAAACCGAGCTGGAAGTGTTGCAAGCCCAAATCAAACCGCATTTTCTTTATAATACCTTTGATGCCATCAGTTCACTGGCCTTATCCGGCAGAAGCCAGGATGTATATACCGTGATGAAGGCTCTGGGCAGTTATTACCGGATCAGCCTTAGCAAAGGCAGGCAAATTATAACAGTGGCTGAGGAGATCGACATCGTCAAAAATTATTTAATCATCCAGCAAGTCCGTTATGGAGATATTTTTGTGGCGCTCTACGATATCCAGCAAGAAGCGCTGCCTTATCAAGTTTTGAAGCTGATATTACAACCGCTGGTGGAAAATGCCCTCTATCATGGCATCAAGCCCCTGGGGAAACAGGGCCGGATTACGGTTGGCGTTAAACTGGAAAAGGGCTTTTTAAAGTTGTCCGTGGCCGATGATGGGGTGGGGATGACCCGTGAACGTTTACAGCAAATCATGGACAGCTCTGGAAAGGATACGTATACGTCCGGGAATGACACGCCGGTGTTAAGAAACAACGCCCCTCTATTCCGGTGGGACAGGCCTTTGTTAAAAAATAACACGCCCCTGGCGCGAAGGGACAGGCCCGTGCTTGAAAGTCCCAGTTTCGGCTTGCGGGGAACTATCGAAAGGCTGCGGATATTTTACGGGGTTGAAGATATTTTCGAGATTTCCACTGCGGTGGGCAAAGGAACCGTCATTACCATCAACATACCCCTTGAAGGAGCTTTCGAATGAATCATGGGTTTTTGAAAGTGATGATCGTCGATGATGAGCCGTTAGTCCGGGATTTGTTGCGAAAGTGCGTCAAGTGGACGGACCTGGGAATGCAAATTATTGGGGAGGCGGCATCGGCTCTGCAGGCTTTGGAATTAATCGCCAAACTAACGCCGGATATCGTCTTTACCGATATTTGCATGCCTTCAATGGATGGAATCGAGCTGGCTGAGAAAATTGTGGCCCAATATCCCCGGACCAAAGTGGTGATAGTCACCGGATATGAAGATTTTGAATACGCCCGGCGCAGTATCAAGGCGGGAGTAGCCGATTACATTTTAAAACCGATTAACGATGATGAAATCACCAAGGTGGCGTTGAAAATCAAGTCTCTCATGGAAGAGGAAAAAACACAGTTCACTGAATATTGCCTCTTGAAAGAGAAGCTTCAGGAAAGTTTGCCCTTTTTAAAAGAAAAATTCTTTCATGAACTGTTGGTGCGGGAATTTGAAGCTGCCGAATTTCAAAAAAGGCTTCGGGATTATAATATTCCCGACATGACGGCCTCTTTTCGGGTTGGGGTGGTGGAGCCCTCCGTGGATCAAAATTTTACTTCCGAGGAAAAGCGCGCTTTCCAAATAGAGTGTTATGAACTCATCCATCAACACTTTGCCGGTGAGAGCCGGGTGACGGTTTTTTTGGATGATCATCAAAGAACGGTGTTGGTATACCGTGAAAATCCCGAGGAAGCCGGTGATTGCCGGGAGGGAACCCAAGAACCACCGTTCAGCCGGTTGCCCGGTGGGATTTGTGTTTGTATCGGAGAAAGCCAGTCTCATCAGGGACTGGAGAATATGCGCCTTGCTTATCAGGAAGCTTGTAACGCTTTGCAATCCAATGCCTGTAAGAATAACAAAACCAGTAAAATCATTCAGGATGTCCAGCATTATTTAAACGAACACTACCGGGACCCGGAGCTTTCTTTGGGGACGGTGGCCCAAAGCTTTTATATGAATCCCAGTTATTTAAGCAGGGTTTTCCGTCAGGAAGTCCACCAGACGTTTGTGGAGTATCTGACCGATATCCGCATGAAAAAGGCGATGCAACTGATAAAAAATACCGATTTAAAAGCATACCAGGTTGCGGAGGCGGTCGGAATCACCGATCCTCACTATTTCGGGATTTGTTTTAAAAAATATACCGGAGTGTCGGTATATGATTATAAGCGCAACTGAGATGGAAAAAGGTAATCAAACTTGAAACTATTTGAAGTAGGTGTGATGTTGTTAAGAGTTTGAAAGATAAAATAGGAGTATGTAAATGAAAAAAACAAATGTAAAGGTTGAGTTTAGAATATTAGGTGATGATTTTAATCCCAATGTTGTAACCGATATATTGTTCATTCACCCGACTACTACTGGGTGAAAGGAGATGAAATTGTAGTTATGCTCCTAACGAAGAAACTTCCGATCCATCATTAAATCTCTTAGAAACAGGTATGCTTGGAAGTATATCTTTAGGGGTTACTAAAGATTTCGTGGAAGAGGTTTTGAGGAAACCAGAAGATATATCAATATCTTAAAAGCAATAATTTTGAAATATGGATCATTGCAATTATCTTTTGTTGAGCTATATTTGAATATTATTTCACCTAATCATGATGGAACTCAAAAGGTTTATTATAAATATTTCAGCCTTTTAAGCACAGCCGATAAACGTTGGATTTTCGATTTATAAAATTCTCAGGCTGAAACGAAATATTTGATGACAAAAATGGAACTATAAGCTATTTAAGAAATATCAACAATGACGGAGTCCAAATGAATATTAAAGAAGTTGAAGCTGTTACAAATTTACCGGCATCCAAGCGGTATGAATACTTTATTAAAAAGGTCGCGGATTTTCAAAAAGTATGGGGATTATTTCAGAATGGGTGGGCAACCAGCGAAGTTGATAATGGTAAAATAGCCGTTCCGTTTTGGCCCAAAGAAGAGTTTGCGCTGGAGTGTGCCAAAGGTGAATGGGCTGGGTATCACCCTGAGAGTATTAATTTAGAAGATTTTTTGAATAAATGGTTAATCGGAATGAAAACAGATGGTTATAAAATATCCGTTTTCCCTACGAATACCAAGGCGGTTATAGTCGAAATCGATATTTTATTAAATGATTTAACATGCGAACTCGAAAAATATTAAAATGGATACATATCAGGGGTATTAAATATCTAAATTGAATTGGAGTAGGTTGGATGAAAAAAGGAGCCCGATCAGTATTTAACACGATTTTGGAGTCTGTCAATAACTTTCTGCTTTTAGCCAAAAACATCAAGATAGATGGGGTTTAACTTTGTCGGGAAAATAGATTGATAACTGTAGCAAGACTTGACCCCAGCTCGGAATCCGGCCAGTCCATTTAATTAATACATCCTGAGTTGCCAGATAAAGCATTTTCAGTAAGGCTTCATCGGTAGGAAATATGCTCTTGCTTTTAGTGACTTTACGTAATTGGCGATGAAAACTCTCAATGATATTTGTAGTATAGATAATCCTGCGAATACTTGGCGGAT
>JAFABB010000060.1 GCA_023426245.1 Bacillota bacterium | reverse complement strand
ATGGGGTTTATTAAGTATTGCTCATAATTTAACCAAGTTTGCAACGATTTTAGCTCCATAATTCCTCTTCATTCTTTGTTTATGCAAAAGGGGCTGTCTCAATTTACTTCTGAGACGGCCCCTTTCTCATATCCGGGCTTATTTCCGTGTTCTCATTGTCTGCTTTTGGAAAGAAAGAAACCTTTGGCATTGGCTTTACTGGGATAGAACCAGCTGAATCAAAACAGACCCGGGCACATCGATAAACGTTTCCATGTCAAGTGGAACTAATCAAGCAGCAGCCAGAGCCGTTTTACTCCGGTACTTTTTTGGCACCAAAAAGCGCTTTTTATGTGATATCGTTTTGTTGGGAAGGTCCGGACCCCGTTATCGAAGATAATGGGTTTTTTGATTTTTGGGCCTTGGTTGTAATAGCTGCTTTATTTCTTAGCGAAAGGAGGTGAATAAAATGGATAAATCCTATGCATATCGGATTGAGCGAGTTAAAAACCTCATCGGGGGAATGACGGCATATGCGGACAAACTGGAAAAGTGGGGAATTACCCAGGAGTATATCACCAATATGAATAACCTCTATAACAAGGCAAACGACAACGAACAGAAGAAAAACGCCCTCAAAGCCAACGCCCAACAGCTTACCGTTGCCCAGGACCAACTGATGGAGGAGCTTGAGAGCAATTGCGCCATGGTCAAGAAGTTGGTCCGCTTTGAATTGCCTAAGGAAACTTGGCCGGGGTTTGGTTTCAGGAAAGGGGAGTATGCGGAAAAAAGCACTGCCGGTACAGAAGAATGAAGTTAGGTAGTGGAAGGAAAGAAGGGATGGCCTGGTTCGGCTATTATCATGAATCCCGGGAATAAAATTTTTGCCATTTTGAGTACAGGGAAAACGAGGTTGCTGCCGCATAATAACTGGTGATTTGGTAAATATAGATCCGAGGTGATTTGAATGGCTATAAAGCAGGGGATCGATAATCTGATTGCCCAAGGTGATGTTCAGCCTTCCCAGGAAAGTTTCGCCTACTGTCAAACTTGTAAAAAAATCCTCGGAAATTCTGAGAATCTTGCTGAAGTAAAAGAGACAGCGGCGCAACATAAGCTTCAATCCGGTTTTACGGATCACAAAACCGGATTTTCTGTAGAATCGTATAATTTAAGCGATTAAATGGTGTAAGCTTTCAAGTATATCGCGATGGTCAAAAGATCTGCCTCCGGCAGATCTTTTCCATTTACACGGAAAGTGGATAAATCCCGTGACCGTTCCTTGAGCGGCAATAGCTTGGGGCTTTCGCTGATGAAGAAGATTCTGGAGATGCATAAGGGGAAGGTTATCGTCAAAAGTAAGAAAGGCCAAGGCACCGAATTTGTGGTAACG
Organism: Bacillota bacterium; assembly: GCA_023426245.1. GTDB lineage: Bacteria > Bacillota > UBA4882 > UBA8346 > UBA8346 > UBA8346. The sequence goes on along the minus strand of JAFABB010000060.1, from coordinate 67,316 downwards.
TTGCCAAACCATCATACGGGAAATTCGGATTCTTTGTTTACCATTTGAAAACGTTCCAGTAGCAGCCATAGGTGTTCTACCATATCCGTCGCAGGATAAGGCATCGAGTGGGCAATCCACCATTCCAATACTCCGACGGCAGCCGAAGCTAGAAATTGTACCAGGATCTCCTTATTCATATCCCGGTTAATGCCGCTCATATCAATTTGCTTGTCAAGACTCTGGATTGCCATAGTGAGGAGGCGGTTCCTAAAAGCAGGGACACCTTTGTTTGTTAGCATCGTGGAATAGAAAAAAGCATGCTGTTCCAAATATTCAAATGTCCGGAGCATTGCAGTTTTTGAAGAAAGATTAGCGATATCTCCATCGGGTAGGCAATTTGTGAACAGTTGGTTTAAGTGAGTCTCTATACACTGATGAAGCAAGTCATACTTGTCTACATAGTGCAGATAAATGGTACCCCGGTTTACATTGGCCCGGTCCGCAATTTCGTTAATCGTAATTTGTTCGAAATTTTTTTCCGCCATCAATTCAACAAAAGCCTCAATGATAGCGTCCTGTGTTTTTTGGATTCGCCTGTCCATTAGCTTCTCCTTTACGATACTTAACAAGTCACTCATCCTAAGCTCCGCAGCGCCGTGCCAATATAAATTCGTTTGGAAGATCAGGGATTAGCATGAATCAACAAAGAAGCTTATTTTGTTGAATAATCAACGAATCTCAATCTTTTACTTATTGCAGTAAGATTACAGTTTTGCTAGGATGATTATACAAAACAAAAGTTTATAAATCAACATTTGTTTAAGAACTTCGGGTACAAATGGTTCCTTTGAAAATTTGAGGGAAAAATTACTTACGTTATGGGGTGGGTGGGTTTTATGCCGGAAAAGCAACATAGGATTTTAATTTTTGGTGCAGGTGTAATCGGCAGTACATATGCTGTCAAATTTATCAAGGCGGGTTATAAGGTTACAATGCTTGCCCGTTCGAATCGTTTGAAAACATTAAGAGAATACGGATTACAATACTATGAAAAAGATTCAATCCAATGCCAAAAAGTGGATCTTATCGAAAAGCTCGAACCCAACGATATTTATGATTATATTTTTGTGCCGGTTAAATATGAACAAGCCGAATCAGCACTTTTGGCGCTCAAGGATAACCAAAGTAAGAACATCATTACGATGATCAACAACCCCAAAGGCTATTCCTCCTGGGAGAATATCCTAGGAAAAGGAAAATTGCTTCCCGCCTTTCCAAGTGCAGGCGGATATATTAGAGACGGGATACTATATTCTCAATTTGGCCCAAAAGCGCTGCAAGCTACTATGTTTGGCGAAATAAACGGGCAGGTAACGGAGAGAATTAGGACTTTAGCGGCAATCTTTAAAACAGCGAATATCCCTTACAGCATTTCCAAAAATATGGATGCTATGCAAAGAACCCATGCTGCATTTATAGTTGCTTTGACGAGGCATTTATATTCCAGTGACGGGGTTAGAGAGCAATCAGAAGTTGCCAAGCAGGAGACGATACACAAGATCTCATCAGATATTAAAGCTTATTTAAGTTCATTGGAAAAAGCCGGTATCCATATCACTCCATCAAAGCTTAAAATTCTCCAGATTTGCCCTGTCTGGTTAATGGATTTCACTATGCGACACCTTTTAAAAACGAAGCTGGTCACCAATGTATTTTTTGGAGGCCATACGATCAATGTAAAAGAAGAAGTCGAATTAATGAATAAAGATTACATTGATTTTTTGAGGCAAAATAATGTTTCGCTTAAGACATCGGAGTAAGGCTATATTTTAAAGTTTCGAAAACAGGCCCGGAAGAATGAATTAACGGAGATTTATTTACTTGAGCACACGCACCGGTTTTATGATTTCAAGGAAATGTACCGGCCCGTTGCCGATTTTAATCAGTATCAAAAAGATTGGCTAAATCGGAAGATGACAGCTTCTTTGGATTCATACATTCATTTTGTCGATGCAATGAAAGATCGTCAATTCCCTATTGATGTCCTATTCTTCGGACTGGAAGTTTGTTATATTCCTGAAACAGCGGGTTTATTAGCGGATATATTGGAACGGTGTCAATGGGATTTTATCACCGGTTCAGTTCATTACATTGATGGCTGGGGTTTTGATCATCAGGCGGAGTTTTGGAAAGGGATCGATGTAAATAGGGCTTATCGACGGTATTATCAGATTATGCTTAATCTTATTCAGTCGGGGCTATTTACAGGCCTGGCTCATCCCGATTCCATCAAATGCTTGGTCATTATCCTGATTATGATTTGACACAGATACGTATGGAAAACTTGCAGACGCTATAAATCAAGCCCAAATGTATGCGGAACAAAACGGAGGGTTGACACTAAACTACGGTTTCGAGGAGCTGGGTCTTAACCCAAGGATGTTGGAAATCTTGAAAGCAAAAAGAATGCGGCTCCTTACAGCCTCTGATGCCCATCGGCGCCGGAAGATACTGGGGCTAATATCCGGGAATTGAAGGAAAAAGTGGAGAATGAAAGGATTTAACCTGGAATAAAAAGTATTATAAAGTTAATCAAGGGAATCTTTACAACCGCGAGTATAGCAGATTATAATAAAATAAATCAAAAAAATCATTTTAGCTGGAATTATGTTGACTTGTTCAGGGCCTCGCCGGGTCGTTCCATAGCGAAGGATGGATGATGACAATGAAAATATATTGTTTTTGCATTTCAACAACTTCATTGGGAATTAGGAAGAAAACCGGATCTCCTCCGGTTTTTTTTATGAAATAAATGGTCAATGTTTATGTTAAATGCGAAAATTTACGGGTCGCTAAAATCACCATAAGAATTTACCATCAGATTACAAGATTTTTTTGGGTCCGCAGTATCAATCATTAGGGATGCTTTTCGGGGGAAATGGTAATTAAAATCCCTTTGGAGAATGAGCACATAATCCGATATATAAAATACTCAGTAATATTATTCTTTTTTATTGAGTAAGATTAGGAAGATTTTGCCTGGGTTTGTGTAAGAAATGGAATTTTCTGTAACGATAATCAACTACGAGGAGTGAAAGGGATGAACAGATTTTTTCGGATTGCCTGTATGGTTTTGGTTGGATTGGTAATGTTGTTGTTGGTATCGGCGAATTTTCCTGTCAAGGCCGGCGATGCCCCTCCCCAAGTAAGAGCCTTGTGGGTGGACGCTTTTCGGCCCGGAATCAAAACTCCGGACCAGGTTGATAAATTGATTCAAGATGCCATCAACGGCAATATCAATACACTGATCGTTCAGGTAAGGCGGAGAGGCGATGCTTATTATAACCAAAGTATCGAACCGCGGACTGAGGATCCTGATTTAACCCCGGGGTTTGATGCCTTACAATATTTAATCGAAAAGGCTCATGCAAACGGTATTGAAGTCCATGCCTGGCTCAATACTTTAGTAGCCTGGAACCGGGCAATTCCCCCCAAAGATCCGAATCATGTTTGGAATTTGCATGGTCCGAAAGCCTCCGAAAAAGAAACTTGGGTATCTTATTATCGTGTCTATGATAATCAAACCAAAAGTTGGTCGCCCAAATTGTATTTTTCCTTTTACCTGGATCCCGGTAATCCGGAAGTGATCGATTATACGACCCAGGTGTATTTGAATATTGTTAAAAACTATGATATTGATGGTATTCATTTGGATTATTCCCGTTATTCCGATAGGGAGTTTGGCTATAATCCCACTAGTTTGGCCCGGTATAAAGCACAATACGGTACAGATAAACTGCCCGAACCGGATGCCCCGAACTGGTTGCAATGGAAGCGGGAACAAACAGCTAATTTAATGCGAAAGATTTATCTGGGCGCCATTGCTTTGAAACCCAAACTTAAGGTTTCCTCCGCTGTCATCACCTGGGGAGAGGGTCCTGTTGGTGAAGGGGGTTGGGAAAAATCAACCGCTTATAGCCGCGTCTGCCAGGATTGGCGGGGCTGGCTGCAGGAAGGGATTATCGACATGGCGGTCCCTATGAATTACTATAGTGAATGGAAGAATGAACAGCAAAATTGGTATAATCAATGGATCGAATGGGAAAAAGACAATCAATACGGCAGGCAAATCGTTGTTGGCCCCGGAATTTTTATGCAGTACATTGAACAATCTTTTGACCAGATTCGCCGGGCCCAGGATCCTTCGGCAAAAGGCAATACTGTGGCCGGTGTGGCCCTTTATGCCTATGGAGCAAGTAACCTTTACAGCAGCGATGATTACAAAGAGTCGGTGGCATCCCGCGGATTTGCCCGTCAACCTTACCGGTATGTTCCGGAAACCAATGAATGGTTCTTTAACCTGCTTTCTCAGGGAGGTGGCTATACCGATCCTGTTTTAAACCAGCATATCGATACCAAACCGGTTTTTTCCGAACGGGCGGTTGTACCGGATATGCCTTGGAAATCTCATCCGGTCAATGGTTTTTTGATGGGTAATTTACCCACGGATTCCGGAAAACCTTTTGATCACGTAAAGATAACGGTGAAGCGGTTTTTACGACTCCCTCATATCGGGGTCGATATTCCGGATAACAGCTTTCACCGCGAAGTTTATACGGATGGCAGCGGGTGGTTCGGTCTGGTGGAACTCCCCCCCGGATTTTACCAAATCATTGTGGAAGGCAGAGAACCGGATGGATCGGCATCAGATGAGAACGCTAATAAATTTTGGGTCCAGCCCGGACTGGTTACCCAAATTGATGGGGATCAAATTCAATAAACAGGAAGCAAGGACTGAAAAGTTGAACAAGGCTGCTATTAAGGGCCTTGTTTTTTGATGATGGATTGGGTTTGGATCATTCATGTTATTTTGGTTAAAGTTTACCTGCCCTTGGTTGACATTGCCCGGTTCGCGGTTTATATTGAAGTTGCATCGCAGCCATAATAAAAATGATATCGATTGAAGGAGACCGTCTTGCATAAATTTTCAGTTTTGACCAGATTATTCTGGGCTTTTTTTAAAGTTGGTTCATTGACGTTCGGGGGAGGCCTTGCCATGCTCCCGCTGATTCAAGAAGAGGTCGTTGAAAAGCAAAAATGGGTTTCCGAGGAAGAAATCGTGGATGTGTTTGCGATCTCGCAATCAGTACCGGGAGTGATAGCGATTAATTCTTCGATATTTATCGGAAATAAAGTGGCCAAAATCCCGGGAGCTGTTGCAGCCGCGTTTGGAGTGATTCTTCCGGCTTTTTTGTCGATTATTTTAATCTTAATCGCATTATTGCGGTTTCAGAGCAATATTTATGTGGAAAAAGCCTTGAGCGGGATACGGGCGGCATCGGCCGGGCTGATCCTTTTGGCAGCGGTTAAATTGGGCAAAAACATATTAAAGAACCGGTTTACCTGGATTATTGCAATAGCGGCCCTGGCGGCAATCCTCATTTTCAATATTAACGCCGCATGGACAGTGATCGGAGGAGGCGCAGCCGGTTATTTTGCCGAAGTCTTAAAACGGGCCCGGGTCCGGGAAAAAGGGAGAAAATCATGATCGCTTATTTGAAGCTGTTTTACATATTCTTCAAGATTGGCCTCTTTAGTTTTGGAGGCGGCTATGCGATGTTGCCTATGATTTACCAGGATATTCAAACCTTCGGACTGATGGGCGCCCATGAATTTTCCAATGTAGTGGCCTTATCACAGATGACGCCGGGTCCGGTCGCCGTTAATGCCGCGACTTATGTCGGGTTCAAATCCGCTGGATTTTTTGGGGCCGTTTTTGCAACGATCGGAGTATCTCTGCCGTCCTTTATCATTATCATCTTGATCGCTTCATTCATCAAAAAGTTTAAAACCAATCCTGTCGTTGCTGCTGTATTGTCAGGAATCAGGCCGGCCACAGTCGGGCTGATCACCTCGGCGGTATTCTTTTTTGCCAATACCTCCATTATTCATCAGGGCTTTTTCAGTCTGAAGATGTTCCATGCCCCCCTTCGTTATATCAGCATCCCTGGAATGGTTATCTTTGCATTTGTCCTTATAGGAACCCGTTTTAAACTTGGGCCGATTCTTTTAACGATTTTGGGCGGAATTCTGGGAATGCTAATTTTTTAAGGGTATCATTGGATTGGGGCCTTCGGCTGATACACAATATCGAGAGGATCACCGGATAAAGATTTTTGTCAAGTCCATTCAGTGATAAAAGAGGATCTTGACGAAAACATCAAAAATTCATACAATTTAGTTAGCTGGTTTAGCTAATTGAATTGGGGGTTTATGGATGATTATCAATGCCACCGACCTCAAGAACAATCTTGGAAAATATCTGAGGCTATCGGCCAGAGAAGAAATTCTGATTACCAACAATGGTAAGATGGTCGCTAAATTGTCCGGTTATGAGGAAAACGAGAATATTACCGGGCGGGCGGAGCATCTTCAAGAACAGGCTAGAAATTATGAAATTTATCCCCGGAAAGCTTCGCATGAAGAATACTTGAAGTTGACTGAAAGCAACGATGAACGCTATGAATATATCGACGGGGAGATTTATTATTTAGCCTCACCGAAAACAGTGCATCAGAAAATTCTTGGTGAACTATATTACATTTTTTATAACTGGTTTGCCGGGAAAAAATGCCGGCCGATGTTTTCCCCCTATGATATTACTCTCAAAAGGAACTCCGAAAATATCAATATTGTGCAGCCGGACTTAATGGTGATCTGTGATTTGGAAGATCATTTAAATGAAAAGGATTATTACATGGGTGTGCCGGCACTGGTGGTGGAGATTATTTCCGAAAGTACCCGCAGCAAGGATTTTGTGAAGAAGCTGGATCTGTATATGTCCACCGGAGTGAAAGAGTATTGGGTGATAAATCCTTTAAACCGCGAAGTTATTGTATATCTCTTTGAGAATGGCGATTTCGTCAACAACCGGACTTTTAAAAGTGGTGAAAAAGCTTCATCCTATTATTTCTCAGGTCTGGAAGCCGGTCTGGAACCAATTTTCGGATAGATGAAGGAAGCTCATGCCCCTAACCCAAAAGAAAATATCGTGGGCGAAAGCACGATATTTTCTTGAACAACGTTACATTGCATTCCGAGAAGGATAAGCCGAAATGGATCTTAATAGATTTCAATCGTGTAATGGCAGCTAAAATTGGCTGCTTTTTTTAATGCAATGATTAATTCCTTATCTTTTAATTCACCATGGAAGTCGTCGGTATCCGCGATGCCATGCCAGGGCTCCATACAGATAAAAGGAGCATTTTTGGCCTGCCAGATTCCCATGTAAGGGAGATCGTCAAAGGACAAAATGACTTTTTTGTCGGTTTTGGAGCTTTGCAGCGTCACTTTTTTGGAATGGATGTTTCGGAATACCATCGCTCCCTCATAAAACATTTCGTGGTTAAGATGAAGGATCTTACTATTTTCAAGGGGGACCGGAGCGGACTTGCCGCTGATAACGACATTGGCGCTGTTCATATAAAGCCTTTCCAGCACTTCGTCGGATTCAAACTGGATGAAATAATCGCTAAAATTAGTTTTCCCATCCAGAGGGCAGTTAAAGCCGGGATGGGTTCCAATTTGGAAGTATATCGTTTGGTCATCGAGATTTTCGACCTTGTATTCCACCCGGATTTGATTGTCCGTCAATGTGTAGGTAATAAAGAGGTTGAATTGAAACGGGTACATCTTCAGCGTTTCCGGGCTGGAAGTCAGTTTATAAACTGCTTTAAGGTCGGTTTCCTCAACCAGTTCAAACTCCATCTTTTTGGCAAATCCATGGTTGCCCATAGGGTATACTTCTCCATCGACGTTCATTTCCCCGTTGTTTAAAGCGCATACAATGGGGAATAACACCGGCGAGTGGCTGGCCCAGAAGTTTTTGTCACCGTTCCAGATATATTCGCAACTGTCTGCCAGCTTTTTAAAGCTCACGAGTTCAGCGCCGATGCTGCTGATTTCCGCTGTGAAAAACTTATTTCTTAGTGTTTTGTTCATTTTCAGCTTCCTCGTTATTTATTAGAATACCTTTTTTTTATTTTACCATTTCTTAGGCATCATATCAAATAGCATATGATTAAGGTACTTGAAGCGAATTAACAAAATCGGACATGAAAAGAGAAGATCGATATTTTATATTGTGCTAGACTTGTGATAGCTTGGTTTGTCCTTTTCGGTCATTTTCATAACATTTTTACCGCCAACACTGATTCCACGCGAGCTGCCCATTAAAAGGTGTGGCATAGCTTAAAAATACCGGGATCCGGAATGAAGACTGGATTGTCTCCTGTAATAAACCAGAAGTTAAATCAGACATGAAATAACCTCCTTTTAAGTTATCTTGTGAAATACAAATGGAGGAGGTTCCGGTTCCATATCATTATTTATTTTATTGGTGACAGATATTGCAACGCAATGTTTGACTTATGGGAAAAGGCATACTGAAAATCCCAATATCATTGGGAGCAGAAACCTGGTTAGTCATGCTTAAAAATTGTAAATCCGTATTTTGCGATAATAATTCCTAAAATAACGATGCCCCCACCTAGAATCGCAAAGCAGGAAGGTATTTCCCCCAACCATAAATATCCAATGAGCAAGGTAACCAGAGGGACCAAAAAAAGATAAACGGCAGCCTTTGACGCATCCAATTTTGATAACACGTAAGACCAGCAAAAATAGGCAATGACTGCCGGAAACACTCCCAGGTAAACGACAGAAAGGATTGACGAAAGGGAACTTGTCAAGATACTATGAGACAAGCCGCTGCTGAACGGGAGCAGGAGTACGGTTCCAACCCATATGGAAAAACATAAAAGTTCAAAGGCAGAATATCGCGATAACAAGGATTTTTGAAAAATAAAATAGGCACTTTGAGATAAAGCAGCGACCAATATTAACAAGGCGCCACTATTGAAGGTAATGAACGAATTGGATTCCCCCCCGGAAATAAATCCAACCCCCACCATACTCACGATTATACCCGCCCAGGCCGTCTTGGTAATTTTCTCTTTGAGGAATATCGCAGTGACTAAATTTCCCCCGTTTACGATAAAACAAGCCGAAGCGGCGGTCACTGATTTTTCCCCGAAATTCAAGACCATATTATACAGGGTAAAACCAAAGAATCCTGTAAAGATAATTGCCAGAAAATCTTGGGATTTCGGAGGTTTTATTTTGTAATGAAAGGCGATTGGAATTAAAATCACGGATGCCACCAGATAGCGGAAGGCCGCCAATTGAACGGGTTGAAAATATGGTAGGGCAGCCCTGATACCTACGAATGCAGAAGCCCAAAAAACAATCGTAATCCCGATTGCCATAAAAACTTTGAACAATATTCTTTGATTGAACATGAGTCTATCTCCGATTCAATTTGATATCTCTTAGTATACAGGAGGTAAATCGATTTGAGAAATTGAAATAACCGATGGAATCGATAGAAATTTATAATGAATAGTGATTTCGGTATCAGGGAGAGCTGGTTGGAATGGAAATTCGCCACTTATTAACGTTTAAAAAGATTGTAGAATTGCAAAGTTTTACGAAAGCAGCCGATGATTTGGGTTACAGTCAACCGACGGTGACTTCTCATATTCAAGCGATGGAAGAAGATTTGGGAATAAAGCTTTTTGACAGAATCGGCAGAAAAATCATTCTGACCCATGCCGGAAATCAGTTAATTCAGTATGTAAACCAAATTGCGGATATCTATGACCAAATGGAAGGCATGGCCGAAGATCAAGGCGGCATACGGGGAAGAATTAAAATCGGGGCTCCGGAAACCCTAACGATATATCGCCTAGGACCTATTCTGAGGGAATACCGGCAAAGTTATCCCGCAGTGGATATAATTTTATGCAATGATTTCAATGCTCCTCTTTATGAAAAATTGAAAAACGGTGAAATTGATATCGCTTTTCAGATTGGAGCCGATGATCAAAACCAGGAGTATATCGTAATTGATCTGGCATATGAGTCCCTTGTTCTTGTAGCAAATAACGATTGTGGAATTGATGATTTGGAACCCAGTCCGGAACAGTTGGCAAATGAAAGTGTTATCTATAATGCCAAAGGATGTATCTATCGGACCGTATTTGAGGAATATCTTAAGTCCAGGCAGATTGTCCCCCGCAATACGATTGAACTCTGGAGTATTGAAGGGATAAAGCAGGCAGTGGTAAACGGATTGGGAATATCGGTTTTACCGTTCATTACCGTAAAGGATGATCTTGAAGGGGGAAGATTGAAAGCGCTTGACGTAAAGCTGCACGCAAATAAAATTCCGCTCCGATTGGTTTACCACAAAAATAAATGGTTATCCAAGTCAATACTGGCCTGGATTGACTTGGCTCAAAGACATGCCGGGAATTGGTAGGTTATCAATGAATAAGCAAATATTCCGATACTATCCGGTTAGCACTTCCGTTTAGTAAAAAATAAATTTTTGGTTATGCTAGCGCCATGGATACAACGAAACTTGGAGCGATTTCGGGAGCCTTTGGCGCGGCAGCCAGTATTATTCCCGGGCTGCTAACCAGACGAGTATTTAAAATAGCTAGCGTAAACTTTCTGGATTATGCCGCAGTGCTCGTGGTGGGGCATAAAGTAAATGATATCTGGCAATGGTTGGTGGCAGCCACGGGACATCTCATTTTTGGAGCGGCATTGGGAGTGGCTTTTGCTTTTTTCATCAAGAAAACCAGCGATGCGAGCTTATTATTTAAAGGAGGCGGCTTTGGCGCTTTGATTTGGCTGGTTACTCTTGGTATGGGTACTTTTTTTAAATTGCCCCATTTTAAAATTACGACTCCTGGGGATAGTTTCTTTATTTTAGTGGACGCCATATGTTACGGGGTGGTTTTAGCCCTCTCGTATCAATATATATCCGATAAACGGAGAAATTGGTCCCGATGAAAGATAGATTCACCAGAGGTTTTTTATCCGGAGTCATAGCGGGGATACCAACGTTGATTTTTTCGTTGGTTGCTTTCGTACTCCACTGGACAACCCTCCGTTGGTCGAGTTTTGCCGCTATCTTAATTTACGGACGGAAAAGTGGTAATTTGAGCGAGGAAATATTCGCCACACTGGCGGTATTTGTATTGTGCGGTATTTTGGGAGTGATCATTGCCTTCGTTATCCCCAAATTAACCAGCGCCAATTATTTGCTGAAATGTTGGCTCTTAAGCATTGCTTTTTGGTTTTTCGCTTTTACTCTAACCGTTTTGTTTAAAGTGCCGGCTCTTTTAGTGATACCCGGCAAGACGGCCGTGGCCAACTTTATCGAGGCATCGCTCTGGGGGTTGGTATTGGGTTATTGTTTACAATGGTTTGACAACCGTTTAAAAGTTTACCGATAATGCCAATACACTTTCATTTTGGCCTTTGACTGGAATCAATGAGGCGTTTGCCGGCCGACCAGGCTTTCCCGATTACTTCTCCTACATTATTAATTAGATTCATCCAAGGACAATAAAATGGGGTTTATCTTTTTTAAATCCGGAAAATGATTGGTCATATACTTTTCTTCGCAGTATGATTCGATAATCCGTCCGATAATGAATTGATTGGTTCCTTCCAGTTCCAAAGAATGTATTACCTTGATTTCCATATTGATCGGGCATTCTTCGCTCATCGGCACATCTTCAAGTACGCCATAAAAAGTCTTGAATAAATTGGATTTATCCATATTCCTACCGGAAATCAGACCGCAATAATCGGCCTTTTCGAGGATATCTACCGGGGGAATGTTGATACTAAAACGGTTGGTCTTGTTAATTCCCTCAGTTATGTAATGTAATTTATTGAGGGATACAGCCATCATGGCAGGATCCCGGTTTGCAATGGCGCAATAGGATACCGTTGTGTAACTCGGCTTTCCGTTGATGGTAACTCCGGCAAGTATTATTGGTTCGGATATAAACAGTTCTTCATTCCTAATTTGATTTTGGGCATTTTTGAACTCCTTATGGGTTTATTTCTTTATCCCTATAATGGCAAAACTGTAAATTGCACAAGTTCTGACTTCAAAGTATAATACGATACAAAAGGTAAGCTTGAATATTGTTAAAAGGACCGAACATTATGGAAAATATCAATACTAATCGAGAAAAATGTCCGATCGATTTTACAATCAACCTTATCGGGGGTAAATGGAGTATGTGGGTTTTGTGGACATTACAGGACGGGCCGATCCGATTTAGCGCCTTAAAAAGAAGTATTCCGGGGATTACCGAAAAAATGCTGATCCAACAATTAAAGAAGTTTGAAGAGTTTCACATTGTTAACCGCAAAATCTATACCCAAATTCCTCCAAAGGTAGAATACGAATTGACTGAATAAGGGCAAAGTTTGAGGCCAATTATGTAGTCAATCAAAGAATGGGGGAAAAGCATCTGGCTTGAAAAATGAATGCAAATCAGGGTGGCACAGATGTGTGAGCCCTTGGATGTGGGGAGGAAAAGAAAAGGATTCCAATCTTAATATAAATATGAATCGGTTCTTTGGGAATAATTAATGTTACAGGAAAGCGGGAAAGCGAGAGCTTTTTTTATGATTACTCCATGGGTATATCCGATTTTTTTAGTCGTTTTGTTCAGCCTGTCGCTTATTTTTATTCCCAGAAAAGACTACAAAGAGTATTTAATTTACGGATTTTTACTCGGCGGGTTGGGCGATATGGTAGTTGTCGCCTTGTACCAAAATGTTTTCCATCTTATTTGGTTCAAAAATCAAGGCATCTTTAACGTTGTGGGGCAAAACTTTCTTTCTCCCCCTTGTTGGACTTTTACGGTGATGTTGTTTCTGTATTTCCTGCCGCGAAAAGGGGTAGCCCATTATCTTTATATGCTGACTTTCGCGGCCTATAGTGTTGGCTATGGTTTGATGGTCCATAATGCCGGTTTGTTTGATTTTAAGCCTGGGTTTTACCCCTTTTTCAGTTATTTAACCTTCTTGGGCTGGTGGGCTACAGTTACAGTGGTGTTTATGAAAACCAGCCGCTTGGCGAAAAATGATTCATAGCGTAATGATTTTGTGTTCATCCCTACGGAGGATACCAGCCGTTGGCCAAAACATTTGATGATAACTTTATACCCGGATTGGTTGTCGGAGGCATTTCCGGTACCCTTATTAGTTTTGTCGACATTGTTTTGATTGATTTTTTAAAGTTCGGCCAGATCCGGTTTATGGATTACGCCGGACTACTCGCTTACGGCAGGCAGTTTCATGGTTTCCCCGAAAATTTGCTGGCTTTTTTTGTCCAGAGCGGCTTGTCCGCCACGTTGGGAGTCCTCTTCATTTGTATCATTGATAGGGTTTCAACCAAGTATTTATTATTGAAAGGAATTTTTTTCGCCCTCAATTTCTGGTATTTTATTTTCGCCCTGGTTCTTCTATTCAAGGTTCCCTATGTTCTGGTGGTAAGTTTCAAGGGAGCGGCAGAGAACTTGCTCAGCTCATTATTATTCGGGGTATTTTTAGCGGAATCCTACCAAATGATTTATCTAAGAAAAAACCGTTGGGGCAGTCAAATTCATGATTGATGCGGACCCATCCGATGTTTACAATCCAATAACCAACCTCCTGCTTTACGAAATTTTTCTCTATCTCCCTTTCTCTTTCCATAGAGTTATTTTGTCCCTGATAAAAAAGAGTGCTGATTATTTTCCGGAAGGTAATCTATGGGAAACTATCGAAAACTAATTATGGAAGGAAATAATCAGTAAAAAACGAGTGATGAAGGGAATTCAATGATAACCAATGAAACCTTGAAAACCATTCAACATCGCAGAAGTGTCAGAAGTTTTAAGGATCAACAAATCAAAGAGGAAGAGTTACAAGCGGTATTGGAAGCAGGGCAGACCGCTCCATACGCCTGGGAACAGGCTCGGCATTTTACGGTAATCCAGAACAAAGAATTGCTCGACAAATTGAATTTCCTGGCGAAAGAAGCCGCTAAGCAACTGGATATAGAGGGATTAAGGGAAATAGCCAATAATGAGAAGTACAATTGTTTCTATGGTGCCCCGACACTGATCATAATCTCCGGTGACGGGCGGGCGCCCATACCTCTTGAAGCAGATTGCGCCGCTGCTGCGCAGAATTTGCTGCTGGCGGCAGAATCGATTGGGCTGGGGTCATGTTGGATTCATTTTGTAATGTTTGCGCTGAATTCGCCCCAAGGCCCGCAACTGCAGAAAGAACTCAAAATACCCGAGAGTTACAAACCATACTATGCGGCTGTAATCGGTTATAAAAAAGCCGCTACAGATGGAGTTCGGCAAGCAAACCCGGATTTTATAACCTATATCCGGTAATTGTATTGGTATGAAAAGGAGAAATCATGGACTATTGTAAAGGAGTATAGCTGCCGGTGGCTCAAAACGTTGATATCGAAAAGCGGGTGGCAAGGACCATCGCCAATCTTGAAAGACATAATTTTAGCGCTGTTTTTGTCACCAATGAATCAGAGTTACATGCGAAAATCCAGGAATGGGTATCCGAAAATTCGACAGTGGCCGTGGGAGACTCAATGACGCTGTTTGAAACCGGTATAATTGAACTTTTGCGGAATGGTAAATACAATTTTCTCGATAAATACCGGGCGGAAATTACCCGGGAAGAAAAGAAGCAAATATACCGTCGAAGCTTCAGCGCCGACACTTTTTTATGCAGCACCAACGCCTTAACGGAGGAGGGGGAGTTGTACAATATTGACGGAAACGGCAGCAGGGTTGCGGCAATGATTTATGGGCCGGAACAAGTGATTGTTGTTGCCGGAATCAATAAGATTGTTAAGGATTTAGAGGAAGCTGAAAAAAGGGCCAGAAATCATGCCGCCCCACTGGATGCCCAAAGGTTAAACAAGAATACGCCGTGCGCTTCATTGGGTTATTGTGTGGATTGTAAAAGCGATGAAAGGATTTGCAATGATTTCGTGGTTATCAAGAGACAATTCACCAAAGGGCGGATAAAAGTAATTATCGTTGGTAAAGCATTAGGATATTGAATCTGCCTTCGGCAAGTTTATTTCATTTTCCGTTTTGGGGTTACTTTTTGATACGCATTCAACAGTTCGTCCACTTCGATGCGGGCGTTTAAGACTCGGGGCTGTCTCAAAAGGAAATTTGACGATAAAGAAATACAATATATTGAAACCGACCTTTCGATGAAGCTATATATTGTATTTCTTATTGATTTCGAATTGCTTTTTAGACAGCCTCAGCAGAGTCCGTATAATCCCGGGCGTCCCAGAGGGCTTGGAGTTTTTTACGGTCAGGCGATCTGTTCCAATAATATTTCAGCTCGTTGATTGGTTTTTTTGACATGATTTTTCCGTTAAACCAAGTTTCAAGTTGCGCTTCCAAATTGATCCATTTCCCTTTAGGATCTAGAAAACCCCCGGAAATGAAGAGGTTAATGTAAAGTAACCGTTTTTGCGGCTCCCGTGGAATTCAAGCCAGCCCAGAAGTTTGAGGACTTTGATATCGCGCCCAAGGGAATTTCTCGATACACCGGTGATCTGCCGCATCTCCGCGACTGAAAGTCTTTTCTTTTCATTGATAGTCAGGATAATCTGGGCCATCCGGCCGGGGATATTGGGCTTGCTGTAAGAAATTTTCAAGGATTCCTTTGCCGACTGCCGGATCAGCGAAGACAATTTCCGGATGGAAGCGCCGTCACTTGGTAATGGCGATGCGGATTGAATCGCCTGAACGCCATGATTCGATGTTGAAGAATTTGGTTTCCATGATGTAACACCAAAATTCTGTGATGAAGACCCATTATTGAGGGATGGTACACCAAAATTCTCCGATGAAGACCCGTTACCGGGCGATGGAACACCAACTTCGGATGACGTAGCCCCGGTTTCCCGGAATGAAGCACCAAGGGCTTGTTTTAAAGATTCGATATCGGAGGATAAAGACTCAAACTCCGCCAGAAGAGATTGGGCCAGCAATTGTTGGAACACGATTTTGGTTTTACAGGCATCCAGTTTTTGCTGGAAATCGCGGAGGGAAACTTCCACAGTTCGGTTTAGCATGGGGTAACCTCCTTGAAAGAAGTTATTTTTGTTACTGGAAGGCAGGGAAAGGTTTTTAATTTTTTTAAATTGTAAACAAATACCATTCCTGATAAAAATTATAAATCAAAATGGAAAAAAATACAAAAGAATCTTACGGTTACCTTACTATTTCGTTTGAATCGGATGGCCCGTTCCTGCCCGGCCGGCCAATGAAATCTGCGGAAAACCGGAGGACTATTTTCTGGGAACGCTTTCTATAAACATATCCTTGAGAGAAAAAAGGAAACATCGGCTCCAAATGAAAATATTCCAATGGATTTAAAATTATTTCTCGGGAGGCCTTTTGTATTAGGTTTTCCAAGATGTTAGCGCTTTTTTGCTTCGCGTTGATCCCATTTTTGAGTGAGCCGGCCCAAAACAACCCCAAAGATGATGACGTCAATCCAATTGGATAGTATGGTCTGCCAGGCCACATTATCCAGTGTCTTTACATGATGCATGGTCCCAATCGCCTGGAGAAAAAACCAGGCGATAAAACTAAATCCGATCGCTCTTCCGATATAGCTTCCATCCCGGTCGGGGATTACGAAACGGATGAAGAGCGCGCCTAAGAATCCATTCCAGATCAGCAGGTAACCGGTAGAGACGATAAAGTCCATCGTGCTTGTTATGGAGTGTCCGGCAATGACTTGGCTCATGGATTCAAACCAGGTCACTCTGGCAAAGTGGAAAAGATATTGGGAGGATAGATTCCAAATTAAATGATAAAGAGCGGCGATTATCCCAGCTACCGCTCCTCGTAATAGCCTGTCTTTGAACAATGACTTGGGTACCTCGGTTATCTATGTCTACTCATAAAATCCCCCCCCGTTAAAAAAATATACCCCGGCAACTTTTTGACAAATGGGGGAAAGACAAGTCTTTTGGGTATATTATAACCATACGCGGGCCTTAAAAAAGCTAGTTGTTTCTTTCCGTGAGATAATAGGATAATGCAATAACCGGCATGATCAGTCCGAAAAGGGATGCCAGCATCCAGCCGCCGCGCGCATACCCCCAGCCGCCCAATGCGGAGCCGATCGCCCCGCCGGTAAAGAATACGGCCATGAATACTCCGTTGACACGCCCCCGTATTTCACTGCCCAGCGAATAAATAGCCCGCTGCCCGAGAACGAGATTGCCGGAAACCGCCATATCCAGACTAATGGCTGCTATGATAAACAACGTTAAAGCGATAGCCGATGCATCTTTAACCAAAAGGGTCATGGCAAACGAGAGGATGGCAATGACAATGGCAAGACCGGTCAATGGTTTTGTAAAGCCCTTATCGGCAAGCCTCCCGGCCATGGGAGCCGCTATTGCGCCGGCGACACCGGCAAGGGCAAATAGGGCGATACCTCGCTGGGAAAGATTAAAATGTTGCGCCAGCCATAAAGGGGTTGTTGTCCAAAATAAACTGAATGCGCCGAATAGACAAGCCTGATAGAATGCCCGGCGGCGTAAAACCGTTTTGGTTGCAAAAAGGGATCCCATCGAACGGATTAAACTGCCGTAGTCAAGAGTTGGTGTAGGTTTTCGCCGGGGAAGAATGAATGCCAATACCACGGTTAAACCAGACGTCATGGCGGTCGAGAGAATAAAAACCGCGTGCCAACCCCAAAGATCCGTGACAAAACTGGCAATGGGCCGCGCCAACATGATTCCTAACAATAGCCCGCTCATTACCTTGCCGACCACTTGACCCCGTCGTTCTTCCGGAGCTAAGTAGGATGCGTAGGGTACTAATATTTGTGCGGTTACAGAGCCTATCCCAATAAACAACGTTGTGATCAGAAAGACGATGGCGTTGCGCGATAGACCAGCGCCGATTAATGCGCTAATCGCAATGACCAATACGGCGGTTACCAAGCGCCGGTTTTCGATAATATCAGATAGTGGAACAATAAATAATAGGCCGATCCCATAACCGATTTGAGTTAGGGTTACGATGAATCCCGCAGATGATAGGGGAAGATGAATATCCGTGCTAATGGGACCGATTAGGGGTTGAGCGTAATAAAGATTTGCTACGATCACTCCACAAGCAACAGCCAATAAAACTGTAATCCATTGGGGGAATTCCGTGATTTTAGGGTGGACGTTATTCATGGGTTGAACCTGCCTTTGCTTTTGGGACTTGTTTGGTTTGTAAATCATATCTCCGGAATCTTTAGGAGCTTTTAATGAGTTTATTATAAACTGAAAGTTTAGTATTTGTAAGTACCCGATATAGGTACGGTTCCGGTGATATAATCGTTCAAGCCGGCAATTTGCCAAGTTTCCGGCTTGAACGGAAGGCTAAGCAATTAACGGATGATTTGCGAAAGGCAATTTGACCCCAAGCTAGCCGAAGAATACCGGTTGCGATATTTTACCATGGTCCCTTGAATTGCAATGAATTTTTGGACGGGGAACCCAAAGAGGTGAACTAAAGAACGGACTCGATCTTGAATGGGTATTGATTGAATTGATTTTTATCTTATGGTCTTTTTACAACCGGTATCCAGATTTGACTCCGGAAGTTCGGCACGGTTATATCCTTATGCTCATTCCATAAGATTTCCGGACCTTCGGACAGTTCATAGTTGGATGAAGGAAACCATTCGGAATAGATGCGTCCCCAGACTTCTTGAAGCTTATTTGGGAATGGGCCGACCGCTTCGAATTCTCCCCACGTCGTGGCGGGAACTTCAAGGCATGTAAAGTTGATTGGACACTTTTCGGTGGTTGCAACTCCAATATAATGGTCGAGTTCACCTTGTTCTTCCATTCGACCTTCGGAAAAATTAGCCGATGCGCTAATTAATCCCATTGGTTCTATGTTGGAGAGGCTTTTCAGTTTGTTAATCAGCTCGCTGTCTAAGGATTGCCACATCGCGGCAATCTCGGGATTGACTCCGTTAAAGCGGATTGGAACTCTTTTTTTGATTCCAATAATTCGAAAGTTTTCTTTTCTTTCAATACGGTAATTCATTTCGTCTCCTCCTTGAATCGTTAATTGGAAGGTCATGCGGGGATAAGCTTTGAGTGCTTGACCGATATTCCTGGCTTCCGAAGGTGTTAGACCATGAACAATTTGGAAAGCTCTTGTAAATGAGTCCGGTGAACTATACCCATATTTAACGGCAAGATCCATGATTTTTAAATCACTGGCAATTAGCTCGAATGCTGCAAGGGTTAGGCGTCGGCGGCGAATATATTCCGATAGAGTAACCCCTGCCAGGAAAGAGAACATCCTTTTAAAATGGTACTCGGAACAGAGCGCCAGTCTTGCTATTTTTTTATAATCAATTTCCTCTGCCAGATTTTCTTCAATGTAATCTAAAGCGCTATTCATATTTTCAAGCAACCCCATGACGATGACCTCCTCCATGGATAGAATAGCAGAAATTCAATCGGGATATCCGACAGTGGGTGCCCGATGATGTCGGATGGAAATCAATAATAATTAACAAAAGGAATATGACACTCTATAGTCATATTCCTTTTAATATACTGGGAATAAATTGAGGAAATCAATAATCAGGCGAGATGCAAGGTGCTCTTTGGAATCAAGGTTCTTTTTCTCACGATAGGGACTCGACTCTTGCCGGTTAAAACATGATGCTCCTTAAAAAATGGATGAAAAGGATGAAGTATATGAATCGGGAACCGTTACGAACCATGGATATTGATTTCACCGCTGCCACCCAGCGTGCAATGAGGGTGCGCCGGCTCTACCATCGACTCGAAAAGCAGAACCACAAGAGTGAATGGTCGATCGAAGAAGACATGCTTGCTTTCACTTCCGATATCGGTGTTCTGGCCCGGCTGGTTATGGCTTCAGAGGGACGATGGCTGCACGGAGAAGACGCCCATACCGAATTAAGAGGCAAGATTGCGGA
Source organism: Bacillota bacterium (assembly GCA_023426245.1). Lineage (GTDB taxonomy): Bacteria > Bacillota > UBA4882 > UBA8346 > UBA8346 > UBA8346. Next base: position 47,378 of record JAFABB010000060.1, on the reverse strand, counting down.
ATGCTTATGGTGGCTGCTGGTGCTATCGGAGCGAATGGACATGGATATCACAATAGAATTTAAGTCATTTATGGATAAACTCGACACTGAAATTGAACTTGATGGGTAATTTTATGCCGGTCTACGACACCAATCCCATGGCGAAATGTACTTTGAAGAGACAGAAATAATGATTATAGTCATTTTTTCAATTGCCTTTTTGGTAAAAATAAGCGATGATAGGGCTATGTGGAATTCTTCGTGGATATACCATCGGAGGGCAGGAGAAAAATGGCAGGAGTGAGCTGTTGAGGCATGAAACATCCCTGGATACGCCAATTTTTAATCAGCTTGGTTGGTTTTTATCATTATCTCCATAGGAACTCCCTATGTTGACCTTTGGAAATTTCAATGATAACCACATTGAAGCTGCAGCCCGGCTTGCTTTGGCGAAATATTTCGAGGAGCAAAATGCAGTACCGATCCTTCCATCAGGCGATTACCTTAATTTTTTTTGCCAAATGATTTCAGAAATGGTTGAACATCATTTGGGCATTGTCGCTATTGAAACCGGTGAACTCGTTGGGTTTTTTACCTGCCATAATCCCATAAATAATCATTTTGGCACCACCATGGGCGCGTTTTCTCCAATTCACGCCCATGGCGCAATCAAAAATAACCGGAACCGGATCTATTCGCAGATGTACCCACAAGCCGCTCAAAAGTGGGTCAACAATGGGATCTTAAGCCATGCAATTGCCCTATATGCACATGACGCGGAAGCGCTCAACTGCTTTTTTTGGAATGGATTTGGGTTGCGGTGCGTTGATGCCATACGGGAAGTAACACCGGTTATCTGTGGAGAATTTTCGGATTACACTTTTGATGAACTTCCAGTTGGGGAGATTGCTCAAATTGTTCCGTTAAAAAATCTACTGAATCAACAAAAAAATCATAAACCCAAGGTAAAGACCTTGACAGTTCATTTTGGTTATATTTTAAAATATCTCCTCCTAAGGTCTGATACCGTGCAGGAAAGGGGAGTTTACTTATATTTGATAAAAATATCAAAATCGAAACCAACCGATTATTAATAAGACCATGTAAAATGGATGATAACGAGTCCATTTATAATATCATGAAAGATAAAGAAATGTATACATACACCCCTGACAAACCGTGGGAATCAATTGATGATGCCAATGAATTTATTAAATTAGTTTTATGGCTGTATGATCTAAATCACCGAACATTTCGACACTTTTTTGCGATTACAGAAAAATTGAATGGAAAAATAGTTGGTTTTTGCGGTGTAGGGGGTATAGCGTATGACCGAACAAAAAATGAAGTTTTTTATAGCATCGGAAAAACTTATTGGAGAAAGGGTTATGCAACAGAAGCTGCCGAAGCTATGCTGAAGTATGCTTTTTCGCAACTTAATTTAGGAGAGATAATTGGTGCGGTTCATCCGGATAATATCGCTTCAAAAAGGGTAATGGAGAAGATTGGGATGAAAAGAGCTGGGGTAATCAGCGGATTAATAACTGAGTTTGACCATTTTAATGGTGAATTTTTGTATTCATTAAGTCAAGATGAATATGGGAAACAATGTTCCCGTAAGTAGTCGTCCACGTCAATTTCCAAATAGCCTAAGGGAATTTAAAAATGAAATCGACGGGCTCGACAAGCTTCGATAGTATGCTTTATCTATAAAAACTTATTGACAATGATTGAACGTTCATTTATTATTCAATACATGAGATATTTAGATGCTACTAAAAAAGAAAAAATTATTTTCGCGGCCATCCAACTTATCAATGAGATTGGGTTAGCAGAAACTTCGATGTCCAAGATTGCCCAAAAGGCGGGTGTTGCTGCGGGGACTATCTATGTTTATTTTGAGAATAAAGATGATATGCTCAAAAAACTATTTTTAACAGTTAAGGAAGAAATGCAGCAGAAAATGTTCCGTGAAATTGACGGTTCTTTACCAACAGAAGTTGAATATAAATTGATCCTGAAAAATTATCTTGATTTCGCGATCAATAATGGGGACTGTTTTCTCTTTTTTGAACAGTATATTAACTCACCGCTGATCGAGAAATTGTGTGGCGAAGAACTTGAAATCACAACCAAGCCACTACGGGATTTTTTTGAAAGGGGAAAAGATCGCGGTATCTTTCGCCCTATTGATATTGATTTCCTAGTAACTTATACTTTTGCTCCGTTAATGCAAATCGCCAAAAAACATTTCAATGGAGAATTTGAATTTACGGAACAAAATATTGATGAAATGATTCAAATGTGTTGGGCTGCTATTAAAGCATGAATTATTTTTTTATGCTCTTGAATGAATGAACGTTTAATCATTATTAAAACGAAAAGAATGTTGTGTTGTAACATTAGAGGTTGATTTCGGTGAAAGAGAATTCGATTTAAGGAGGTGGTATGGTTTAATCTATGGGCTGGTGAAATGCAAAATAGGAAATAATCGTTTAATTTTAGGAGGAATAACAATGAAAATTATGGCATTTGTAGGGAGTCCGAGAAAAAACGGCAATACCGTAAAAATAGTTGATGCGATCTGTAAAGGCGCGCAGGAAAGTGGTCATGAGGTTGAAGTATATAATTTAGCGGAAATGAATTTGAAGGGATGTATGGCCTGTGATGCCTGTCAGTTTCAAAAAGTTGATACTTGTTCAATTAACGATAAGATGACAGCTTTGTTACCTAAAATAGCGGATGCAGATTGCATTATTATGGGAACGCCTGTATTTATGGAGCAAGTTAGCGGGCATACCAAAAATTTTCTTGACAGAATGCGTCCGTTTCTAGAGAATTATAACATTCCAAAAAAGTTATCGGGTAAAAAGTACATCACCGTGACCTGTAGCGGTGCGCCTCCAGCAGTATACACCAATGTAACGGAATATTTAAACCAAAGGTTCGGCTATTTTAAAATGGAAAATGCCGGCAATATCATTGCAGGTGAAACAAATGAAATAGATGCTATTATGGGACAGCCGGAAATTTTACAACAAGCTGAAGAGCTGGGTAGGAAATTAAGGTAGTTGTGATAGATATTCATTCATGGAATGGCAGGAACCTAACGCTGAAAGTAATTGGTATCACTGGTAGTATAAAATTTTCAATGAGTTTTAAGGTAATTGGTAGAAATACCAACCTAAGAACGGCCTCAAGCCCAATTCACATGGGTTGAGGCCGTTTGAGGCGGCGACAATTGGCAAAGTAAGTCTGATCTCATCACTTTCTGTTCAATTGTCTTACCCGCGGAAAATCTCCCGATTTTGGGCATACTTTATTTCTCAACGAAAAAGTAACTCAAAAAGGACTGATTCATTCATGCCCGAAACAAAAGTAGCCAATCGTCTCATTCACGAAAGTTCCCCCTACCTCCTCCAACATGCCCATAACCCCGTCGACTGGTACCCCTGGGGCGAGGAAGCTTTTGCCAAAGCCAAAGCAGAAGACAAACCAATTTTACTTTCTTGTGGATATAGCGCTTGCCATTGGTGCCATGTGATGGAGCGGGAGTCTTTTGAAAATCCTGAAATCGCCAAGTTAATGAACGATTATTTTATCAATATCAAAGTCGACCGGGAGGAACGGCCGGACATCGACCATCTCTATCAACAGGCGGTTGGGGCTATTACCGGACAGGGCGGCTGGCCCTTGACAGTTTTTTTAGACTCTGAGCAAAGGCCTTTTTTTGGAGGGACGTATTTCCCCCCTGTCCCGATGTATGGGAGGATTAGTTTTCCCGAGCTGTTGAAACTAGTCCATGACAAGTGGCAAAATCAAAAAAACGATATCGACAAGGCTTCCCGGGAACTCAATCATTTTCTTCAGCCGGGTAAAGAAGCCGCCGATACCGGAGAAATGCCTGGCAAGGAATATTCTTTAAAAGCGGCTTATCAGCTTTACCAGGCAATTGATCCCGTAAACGGAGGATTCGGAAAAGCCCCTAAATTCCCCAACGTTTCACTTTTGCAGCTTTTTGTAAGGCTGGGGAAGGAACACCATCGGTCAGACCTGGTGGAACATGTTCGTTTGACTCTGGAACAAATTGCCAAAGGGGGGATTTATGATCATTTGGGAGGGGGATTTCACCGTTATTCAACGGATGAAAAATGGCTGGTGCCCCATTTTGAGAAAATGCTTTACGATAATGCCCAGCTACTAAGGATATATACCGTGGGCTATCAATTGACGGAAAATGAAGAGTTTCGCGATGTTGTCAACCAGACAACCGATTATATCAGACGGGAGATGACTTCCCCCGAAGGCGGTTTCTATGCGACCCAGGATGCGGATAGCGAAGGGTTGGAAGGGAAATTTTTTATCTGGAAGTTGCCACAGGTCCGGGAAATCTTGGGAGGGCAGTTGTCGGAGTTATTCATAGATTATTACGGACTCAGCGAAAAAGGAAATTTTGAAGGTGCCAATATTCTCAACCTTTTGGAGGACTCCTCTTCACCAAGGACCGGGCCACGGGTGAACGTCAGGGAAAATCCCGATTGGAAGCAAAAAATCAATTATGGCAGGGAAATGCTTTTTAAGGCCCGTGAAACCAGAGTTAAACCGTTTCGGGATGAAAAGATCATCACTGGCTGGAACGGTCTGGTGATCGGCGCGCTGGCTTATGCATATCAAATCTTTGGGAGAAATGAAGATTACCAATCGGCGAAAGCGGCAGGAGTATTTATTTGGAATTCGTTGAACTCACCCCAAGGACTTCAGCGGATTTATAAAAATGGCGTGGCTAAGGTAGAGGCCATACTGGATGATTATTCATTCCTGGCAGAAGGCTTTCTGGACTTATATGAGACTGATTTTGATGAAATTTGGCTTAGCAGGAGTCTGGAACTTACCCAAAAGGCGATCCAAAAATTGGGGGGGGATGATGGCTATTACTATATGAATGTTGAAGCCGGCACCTTATTTACCAGGCCCTTATCCGGGGAAGATCAGGCGATTCCCAGCGGGGTGTCGGTTCATTGCGAAAATCTAATCAGGCTTGGGGCGTTGACCGGCCACAATAATTTTTTGCAAGAGGCGGAGCGGATATTGAGGGCCTATCGTGAAGCGATGCAGCAAGAAATTTGGGCCCATGCCGGTCTCATCGGGGCATTGGATCGGTATTATCAAGGGACCAAAGAGTTCACATTCATTAGTGAGGGTACAGCCATGCCGGAGATTTTAACCCGTTTGAGGCATTCTTATATACCTTACCGTATCGTAGCCTGGCATAATTCCTATCAGGATCTGACTTCTCATCCGGCAAAAGAATTATTTTTGGATCGGCCCATGGTAACCGGGAAACCAACCTGTTATCCTTGCTTCGCAAACCGTTGTTTAGAACCGGTAACCGATTGGCAAACCTTACATAAAATTTTGGACGAATTATCATGACCGCAAAGATTGGGACCTAAAGGCGGCGAACGATGTTTTAGTGAAATGAAAAATTCACAAAATAGACCATAAAAGTGTAAATTTTTTTTGTAACCGGTCGATAGTTATTATAGATGGTTGAAAAAATGATACCCATGCCATCCTTAATATTGAAAAAGCGAGGTAAGAAAGTGATGGATTTAGCGCAAGAGTGTCGTAAGGAGTCCCGTATCAATACCCATATTGCGGCAGAGATTTTCATTGACGGCCAGGTTCATAGTGACTGCGGATATATCGAGAACCTCACCAAAGAGGGAGTCGGCATGTTGTCATTGGAACAGTTTGAAGCCGGTCAAAAATTAACCCTCAGTTTCTATCTGGCAGGAGTATGCGGTAAAATTTCTCCCATAGCCACAGTGGTCCGTAGTCAAAAAGGGATTTATAGCTTATTCAATTACGGCTTGAAATTTGATAATTTGACCGAAAAAGAAGCCCAGGCTATTGAAAAATATATGCTTGAAAACAATCTGATTCGAATCGCGTAATTTAAAAAAACTGTCTTAAAGAGATCAAGTTAAGATCTACCAATCAATCGTGGGGCTTTGCAAAGAAGAAAGCCGCATAATTGTAAGGAGATCTTATTTTTTTTTGAACAATCTTTAGATGCCTCCGGTACCCATGAAACTTAATGCTAAAATCAATACCAGCAGAAAAATTATAAAAGTTCCATTACTTCCCCCGCATAAACAATCCATCCAATTTTCTCCGGCGCGTGTGTTCCGGGACTCGCACGACCCATGTTTTGAGCATTTGCAGTTTTGGTCATGGCGATGATGATGGTGATGATGTTTCGACATTCGGATTTCCCCCTAGCTAGGTAAGGATTTACTTTGGATATCTTAGTTTTAGCCTACTATAACTTATGCCGGTAAGAGACATTCGGAACAAGGACATCGTAACATTTATGATTTTCGCTAATTTTTCGCGCATTTTTATTTTGGGATCTCAAAATATTTGTGGATCTCATAAATTACCCTTTGATTTTCATAAAGATGAATCATAGGGGTGGGAATATGGAAGTCAAATCTTTTAATATTCAACATTGGCTGACCAAAAACCGGTTTTGTTTATGGTGGATTATTTATATCCCTTTAGTTGCCGGCATCCTTTTATTTAACTTCAAACACTTGGATTTACCTGCTCATGAGTTAAGCAATTTTATTCTTTCACCGCAATATAAAATATTTAATTCGCCGCTGATTATTATTTTAGGACGAATTGTCCTGGTTGCTGTGGGAACGGTAATTCTTCTGATATGTATTTTTTTCCCATATTTTAATGTAAGCAAAGAAGGAATCCAATGGACCAAAGAGTTTCAGGAGCAACTGACGGAGGTATCCGGCGAAATCGCCGGAGAAGAAATTGAGGAGCTCGTGAAAGAAGAATCGCTCCGTTGGTCTTTGATTCTTCAATGGCTGAAAATCAAGGAGTGGGAAATACCGGATAAGTTGATGTTGCTTCGGGAATTGCTGGCTACTTTTTGGGAGGCTTTTCCAGAGCGCCCAATCGCTCTCACTTTATTAAATAATCAAGGAAAGTGGGGGCTATCCCATCCGTTATTACCCAAGCTTATCGTTACGGAAAATAAAAGCGTCAGGGAGCCGGAAAGTGCTTTCGGTATTAATTTACACCTGGGAAAGGACGTCCACTTGTTGCTGCATATGGATTCCCAAGCGGATGATTTATCACCGGTGGATGAAAAATTCCTCTTGGTGCTGGGGGAGATTTTTGTAAAACGCGCAATGCAAGAGGATTGCATGATTGAAGAATTGCTTGCTTTTTTTGAGAAAGTCCCGTTAACGGATTAAGCTATGGAAGTATAAGATGAATCATGGGGAAAGGAGATGGATATTTTGGGAGACATAACGAAAGGAGGTTTCAAGTCTGCTGGCAAAAATCCTGACTATCAGGCTGAACCCATTCAGCGGGGGACAATTTCTCATCCGGACCCAAAAAAGGACCCTTATGTTGTTCGGGCAACGGAACGGGTGAAAAAGAAAATCCGCAGTCGGATTTTTGAGCTCAATGAAGGCCGCCTCTATTGATGATTCAAATTTAAAAACCGCATTTCCAGCATGTATGCTTTTGAAAATGCGGTTTTTAGATCAGAGTGTTCCAAAATTTATTACTGAAAACGTCTTAATACCACGCAGGCATTGGTGGAACCAAAACCGAAAGAATTCGATATTCCCACCTTCAAATCCGCCTTGCGGGCTTTGTTGGCCACATAATCCAGATCGCATTCTGGATCGGGATGTTCTTGGTTAATGGTGGGCGGTGAAACTTGATGGAACAGAGAGAGGGCTGTAAATGCCGTCTCGATGGCTCCGGCAGCCCCCAACAAATGGCCTGTCATTGATTTGGTTGAGTTCACCAGAATTTTCCGGGCGTGATCTCCAAAGGTTAATTTAATGGCTTTGGTTTCCATGGCATCATTAACGGGAGTCGAAGTACCGTGAGCGTTAATATAATCGACTTCGTCCCCGGCAATACCGGCTGACTTAAGCGCCAACCTCATGCATTGGGCAGCTCCCGAACCATCCGGGGCTGGCGATGTAATGTGGTACGCATCACTGTTCATTCCAAATCCGATAACTTCAGCATAAATCTTGGCTCCACGTTTTTGGGCATGCTCTAACTCTTCCAGAATGAGAATACCCGCTCCTTCGCCCATGACGAAACCATCCCGTTCGGCGTCAAATGGACGGCTGGCCTTTTCCGGCTCATCGTTGCAGGAAGAAAGTGCGGTCATGTTGGCAAATCCGGCGATCGCTACCGGGACAACCGTAGCTTCAGTACCACCGGCGAAAATCACGTCAGCCTCGCCCCGTTTAATGATATGATAAGCATCACCGATCGCATGGGTTCCGGTTGAACATGCGGATACCGCTGAATAATTGGGGCCTTTCGCGCCGGTACGGATCGAAATTTGACCGGCAGCCAGATTCAAAGCCAAAGCAGGGACAAAGAAGGGGGAAACCCGGTCTGGCCCCTTCTCGTTGCAAATATCATGATAATGAATAATAGTTTCAATGCCTCCAAGACCCGAACCCACGATGACTCCGATATTATCGGCATTTTCCGGTGTGACTTTCAGCCCGGAATCAGCCAGTGCTTGCTCAGAAGCGCCGATCGCATATTGAATGAAGCGATCCATTTTCTTAAGTTCTTTTTTCTCAATATATTGCAGAGGATCAAAGTTTTTTACCTCCGCTGCAATTTTGGTGCTGAATTTGGAAGTATCAAAACGAGTAATCAAGGATACCCCTGAATGGCCTGCCATTAATGAATCCCAGTTTTCTGAAGTTGTAAGCCCGATGGGGGAGACCAATCCAATACCAGTAATAACCACTCTTCGACTCAAAGAAATCACCTTTGCTTTTAAAAGTTTAAGAAATTTGTTTACTGATAACCGAAATAATCCGGCGAAAAGCCTTTACATCATCTGCAGTAAGCGCTTCCTGTACTTTTCGGTCTAACTTTTCCACCAATGCTTTGATGTTTTCCCGCGCCGTGATTCCGCTTTGGGTGAGAAAGATTAAGATACTGCGGCGATCATTGGGGTCAGGGCGTCTTTCGATGAATCCCTTTTTCTCCAATCGGTCTAAAAGACCCGTCATACTTGAACTTTCAAGATCGAGTTTCGCTGCTAGGGTTTTGGGATTCTCACCACCCTCGGGTGAAATTTCCAAAAGGAGCAGCGCTTTGGGCACGCTGAGATCGAAACCGGCAAGTTGCTGGTTATAGTATCTTGAAAGCTTTTGCCAAGTATTCTTAATCAGAAGGCAAAACAAAGGCGGACTTATACTTTCCATCCAATCAATCCTTTGTCTAAACTATTTCGCATACGAATTATACGTATACGAAGAATATATCATGGAGTTTCAACCAAGTCAACCCAATTTAGAAGATTCTTTTAACATCGATATCTCATGAAAATAGTGAACGGTTTTTTCATGAAGTCATTTTCAATGGTGTTGATGGGGCCGGAGATTTTCGGAGCAGAGAACAACCGGAGTATAACATTTCGGTTAATAAAAAGGCTAATTCCTCTGTAAAAGCGAATTTTAGTTTTCAAAGATGATTTTAATTTGAGGTGTAGCTGATGACCTTAACTGTTGACCCGAAAGCTCGGGGGCTAATTTTTGATTTTGATGGAACCTTAGGGGATACCATGCCCACCCATGTGGCTTCTTGGCGGGTAGTGGGAGCTCAATTTGGATTTGAAGTATCGGAATCTTTACTCTATCAACTTGCCGGAATGTCTAGTGAAAACATTACAAAATATTTGAACCAAAACTTCGGATATGCTCTGGACGTTGCAGCGGTTTGCAAGGCCAAAAATGAATCTTACCTCCATTTAACAAAAAAAGTTATCCCGGTAGAGCCGGTATTTAGAATAGTAAAGGCGTATTATGGCAAATTACCGATGGCCATAGGTACCGGTGAATGCCGGGATATCGCCCTTGTCAATATTAAAGCGGCTGAAGTTGATCGGTATTTTAAAATCATTGTCACCACGGATGACGTTAAAAAAGGAAAGCCGGATCCGGAGATCTTTCTGAAATGCGCAGAATTAATGAAGGTCCCGCCTGAGTATTGCCAGGTATTTGAAGATGCGCCGCCTGGACTTGCGGCTGCTGCCAAAGCTGGAATGATTACGACGGATGTCAGGCCTTTTATAAATGGAATTTCCGCGTAAAGACGATTGAGTTACCAGGCTGTTGCAAAATGAAAGGTAAATTTGGCAACGGCTTTTTTATGATCCTCAGGTAATCAATAGATTAAGAATGGATTAAATAAATTAAGCTTTGGCTAAACTTCACCCGCCAAGGCGATCTTTAAAAGGGAAAATAGTATTGGAAGAGAAAAATAATGGAGAACGGTTTTCTATTTTAGAAAGTAGGTGGATGAATTGAAATTAACCATTTCCAGCAACGCTTTGAATAACATCCAGGAAATCTGGGCTTATGGAGAAAACGCCATCATGGTATGTTTGAAAAACGGCAAGAAATTCAGGGTAACCTCGGTTCGTAACATTTATAGCGGCAATCAGTATAAATTTGCAGCCTTTTATGAAGAGGAAGTTCCAATTCAAGTGATGAATGCCACACGTTCTATTTGGGCTTCCGTTGATTTGTCATCAGAAGGCGGCGAAACCATTGAATATTGTCTGGAGAATGCTTTACGGCTTTTGAATACGATTTAACCTGCAGTTTATTTTAAAATCTTCGCCGGGGGAGATTCCCGGATTACCGTTACCTCGAGATTTTTGTCGAAAAAATCCTCGATGGTTTTTTTATGATTTCGTAAGCCCCATAATTCCAGTTGACAATCTTGCGGAGCAACGATTTCCAGAGTAAGCTGGTTTTCCACATTGTTTATGAATTTAGCGTGACTAATCAGGCCGGTGTGGCTCCGGTCCAGAGTTTCGGCGATACGAAGAATGGTACTTAACAAGATCACAATTTTTTGGGCCGATTTTTCAAGGGCCGAAAACTCCGGATGTTTTTTGCGGGGGGTAGTTTTCCGGTGGAAAAAAGCAGTAGCGGCCATAATTGTGATTTCGGTTTGGTTGAAACCCAATAAATCGGCGTTACGGATCAGATACGCCGTATGGATTTGATGATTGTTATAGGATAGAAAAGCCCCGATATCATGGAGTAAAGCGGAGTACTCCAGCAGCTCCCTTTCCCAGAAATGATAATCGTGCAACCCGGTTTCCGCTGCACTGTCGAATAGTTCCAAAGCAAGTTCGGCGACTTTATTGGCATGAAACTCGTCGAATCCGCAAGCTTTTCCAAGCTGAAGCACACTCCGCTCCCGGAAAGTCAAGCGGCTTTCGGAGAAAGACGCGCTTTCGGAGAAGGATGCTTCATGACGGTAAAGATAATCCACCAAAAGTCCGTCGCGCAGACTGCGTTCGCTGATATAAATACGTTCGATACCCAGATCAGACATGAAAGTATCGATAACCGCGGCTCCCGCAATGATAATGTCAGCCCGTTCCGGATTGATTCCGGGGACTTTTCTTCTTTCATCGAGGGGTAGGGAACATAAATATTCAATGACATGTTGTAATTGTTGGTAATCAAGATAGTCGTCCCGTTGCAGGCGCCTTTTATAAAACATTCGGCAGGCAATTTCGCCGAGGTTTTCGATTGTCCCGGAGCTTCCATAGGCGAGAGCGAGCGGAATATTTTTAATTTTTTGGATGGAACGGACGGCCGTATTCCGCACATGTTGCTGCAATAGGGCATATTGGGTTGGAGAAACCATCCCTTTATTATCGGCTGGAAATAATGATGCCAGGCGAATAGCTCCCAGTTTCAATGAGTCAAGATAAAGATATTTTTCTTGATTTCCAACAATAATTTCAGTGCTGCCGCCGCCGATGTCGATGAAAAAGGCGTTATGATGATTCAGGTTGGCACCGCTGGAGATCCCTAAATAAATTAACCGGGCCTCTTCCCTTCCGGAAATGACGTTGACTTCAATGCCGGCTTCATGGCGAAGCCTTTCAATAAATTGCTCCTGATTTTCAGCTTCCCGGGTTGCCGAAGTGGCAACAGCGATGATTTCCTCCGCGGCATAGGAATGGGCCAGTTCCGCAAATTTACTGCAGACTAAAACTGCCCGGTTCACTGCCTCGGGTTGCAGGAATTCGCTATTTCCAAACTCGCCTTCCCCCAGCCTCACAGTCTCTTTTTGTTGAGAAATTATTCGGTAGGAGTCATTATCGTGCTGAACCAGGAGCAACCGGATAGAGTTGGTGCCGATATCGATAAAGCCGATAATTCGGCTGGTTGAATTTAGAGTGCCTTCCATTTCATCACCAACTTTCGGCTTGATATTTCCTCTAGAAATTGTCCCTTTTTTGATACTGCTAAGGATTCGTTATCCGCTGGATGCTTTGCGTAATAGAAAATTCGGATGGAGCTTTCATCGGCTAAACATTCTATATCGGAGATTAACGACTGATGGCTGCTATCCAGCGCATCGGCCACCCGCAATATGGCGCTCAGATAAGATACAATCTGCCGGTCGCCGGGTTCCAGTGAAGCAAAATGAAGATCATTTGCACTCGGAGTGCTTTTGCGGTGATAAAGCGCTAGCAGGGCAATGATGAAACGTTCCCTTTTTTTAAAAGGTAATGAAGAGGTATTGATGATAATGTTAAAAGCCACTTTATGATGGCCCTTTCTCCCCTTCATCCAGCCAATATCGTGCAATAAAGCGCCATATTGTAATAGGTTCCGCTCTTCACCCGTCAAATCATGAATGGGCTGCAGTTGGTCAAAAAGTTCCAGGGCTAGATGATTGACATGCCTTGCATGATGATTGGTATGAAAATTGATGCAACGTTCCAAAAATTCTTCGACACGTTCCAAATCCGATTTATCCGCACTTTCCCCGGTACCGGCGGATGATGCTGCAACCGATTGCATCATAAAGTAAGTCTGATTGACAGCCTCATGAATGATTTCCGGATAAGTCGTCTGGGAAAGGGTTTTGGTAATTTCGGTAATGCGGATTTTGGAGTGATGTCCGCTGACATCGTATTTGATCCGGTAGGGATGAACTTTCATAAATCCCAGATTAAATTGTAAAATTATATAACATGCCCAAATATCGGTATCGTAAGCATAACCAACCGCGCCCGTGTTTAGAAAGCGAGTATCGCCAATCCGCTTGATGTAGGGAAACTGCTGTTTTGAGAAAGCAATGATATCGGCCGGATTTTCAAGCGGTAAATCGATGATTTCTTCATCGCTGATCAGTGAATGAACCTTATGGGCCTCAGGAGGTTTACTGGTCAACAGAACTTTTTTTCCGCAAATAGTAAAGAAGGTCGACTTTGTTAAAGAAGCCAGATAATGGATACTTTCCGCAGATAAACTGTCATAGACTTGATTTAAAAAAATTAGTTCATCCGGGCCCTTTGTTTTTTTTAATTTTGTTAAGTTTTTCTTGGCCTTCAAGACCCGTTCGTCAAAATCGCCCAGGATACAAGTGAAATTCTCCATTTGTAATCTTTGAACGGTTTGTTCGGGGAAAAGGCCGAAACCTAACGAATTGCCGACATTGAGAAATTGAGTGACCCCGTGAAGCTTGGCGTGATTTAAAACGGCATCCAGGGCCCATAAATTAGCCCCGATATCACCAAGTAAAGCTATTTTCATATTATACGGCCTCCTTTTGCAGGGGAAGGTTCTTTGACCGCTGCGATTGCCTCTTTAACACGGATATCTCCGGAATCAGCAAAAGATATATCATGGGTCGTTATATCGCCGCTAAAGAACAATCCCTGGTGTTTCATCATCCAAGCCTGGGAATCAATTTCTGGCTCATTCGGATCAGCCGCTATGAGTTCATATTGTCCGTCGGTAGATAAGCGCCTCGCTTTAACTGTATCATGGAAATGGATATAAAGCACTTCTTCAATCAATATTTTTTTAATTCCGGGATCCTCTACCGGAAATAAGATTTCTACCCGGCGATCCAGGTTTCTGGGCATTAAGTCGGCACTGCCCAAAAACAAATCACCGGCGCCGCCGTTATGGAAGTAATAAATCCTGGAATGTTCAAGAAAACGTCCAACAATCGAAGTGATATGGATGTTTTCGCTAACACCGGGAATACCAGGCCTTAAGCAGCAAATTCCCCTTACCTGGAGATCCACTTTTACACCTGCTTTTGATGCCCGGTAAAGGGCCATGATGCAGTTTTTATCGACCAGGGAATTCATTTTAAAAGCAATATGGCCATCCCCGTATTGCTGTTGGCGGCGGATTTCCCTTTCGATCATAGCAATCAACCGCTGGCGGATCATACTGGGAGCCACCCAAATTTTATGGTATTCTTGCTTTTTGGAATAACCGGTGAGCGCATTAAAAAGATCACAGATGTCGGCCCCGAAAACCGGATCGCAGGTAAAATAGCTAAAATCGCTATAGATACGACTGGTCACAACATTATAATTCCCAGTGCTTAAATGGATATAACGGCGGATTCCATTGGATTCCCGTCGAATCACGAGACAAATTTTAGCGTGGGTTTTAAGGCCCAAAAGGCCGTAAACCACGTGAACACCGGATCTCTCCAATGCCTGTGCCCAACCGATATTGTTTTCTTCATCAAAGCGGGCCTTCAGCTCGACAAGAACCGCCACTTGTTTACCATTTTCCCGTGCTTCCATCAAAGCGTCGACGATGGGGGAATTGGTACCCACCCGGTATAAAGTTTGTTTAATGGCAAGTACATTCGGATCACGGGCTGCTTCCAGCAGGAAATCAACCACTGGCCCGAAGCTGTCGTAAGGGTGATAAAGCATCAGATTGCGATTGCGAATCGCGGCAAATACACTTTCCCCTTTGGTCAGGGAAATGGTAACTGCGGGTCGAAGGGGTGGGTCTTTCAGATCGGGTCGTTCAATTTTGGCTAATTGCTGTAAACTGGCCATTCCCACTGGTTTACCGACGGTATACACTTGAGAGGGTTGCAGGTGTAAGTTATTCATTAACATTTCCCGCAGGGTTTTGGGCATCGTTTTATCAACTTCTAAGCGGATGGCCAACCCAAAGCGTCGCATGCCCACACTTTCCTGGATAGTGGAAAGAAGATCCGAAGCTTCATCTTCCTCGATTTCAAGATCGGCATTGCGAGTGATTCGAAAGAGGAAAGCCGCTTTAACCTTGAGACTTTGAAAGAGCATGTCCAAATTAGCGGCAATTAAGTCTTCAACAAAGACAAAATCCATCGTTTGCGTGCTATTGGATTCCGGAGCATTAAAATGACTAGGCTTTTCCAAAACGGGGATTTGAATGAGCCGTGGCACCAAATCCGGTATTTTTAAACGGGCAAATTTCTCGCCATGCTCGGGATCGTCGATCATGATCGCCAGATTAAGGCTTAGATTGGATATATGAGGAAAAGGATGGGCCGGGTCGATGGCCAGTGGTGTGAGGGTGGGGAAGATTTCTTCCTCAAAATATCGTTTCAAAATTTCCCGTTGTTTACTTTTCACTTCATGATACCGCAAAATACGAATGCCGGATTGTCTTAATTTGGGTAAAAGCTCCGTTTGCCAGCATTTTGTCTGAACCGCAAATTGGATTAATACTTCCTGGCGAATCATCATCAGTTGGTCGGATGGCCTTATCCCGTCAGGCGAAATATTATGGGCTCCGGTTTCAGACTGCTTTTGGAGACCGGAAACCCGGATCATAAAAAACTCATCTAAATTATTGGCAAAAATCGTCAGAAACTTCACTCGTTCCAGTAAAGGATTGTTTTCGTTTTGGGCTTCTTCCAGAACCCGCCTGTTAAACTGCAACCAGCTTAATTCACGATTGAGATAAAGACTGGGATGATCGAGGGAAATGGTATTTTCGGTATTTGTGTCATTGGCTGGTTGGGATAGTTGATCCCCGGTTTTTATCGTCATCTTGTACTCCGGTTGATTTCAATAGTAAGGTTCATTAGCCTTCCTGCTTAAGTAGGCTACCCGGGTTAGGTTTTTGAGCTGGATTGAAATGGTCGCTAATCCATGCTCAATATATAATTTATATTTTAAAAAAACAATACAATCAAGGTATTAAATGGAAATTAAGAATGGGATAAGAAGAGAATAAATAATCAAAAATTAACATTAAAATGTTCGGTTGAAGTTCATGATCAGTTAACCGAAGGTTAATGAGTGCATGGTATTTTTGAAACATCGAAACTCAACCATCCTTGGGTAAAGTCCCATAACCCCGCAGGGCTTGATTCCTGAACTTTGAGATAACATTCGATAAAGAGGGAAATGAAATGCTTCCGGATAAATGGATGGCTTCTTTGAAAAAAATTGATTATGCATTTCAACCCATTACAAATTCCCTTACCGGAGTGGTATTTGCTGTCGAGGCATTAATCCGTGATGTTGATCAGGCAGGATACAATTCCGTCGAAGACTTTTTTGACCAGGCATATCAAGATGGAGTGCTTTTTGCCCTCGATTTGGAGTTGCGTAAAATCGCGATCCGCAAATTTATCGAAATTGAGTTTCACCAAAAAATTAAGCTTTATTACAATTATGATGTTAGAATGTTGGAAATGGCCGACCACCGGTTCGGAGCCACCGAAGGAATTTTGACCGACTACCAACTGAGCAATGAGGCTGTTTGCTTTGAATTAAATGAAAGGCATCAAGTTAAGCAAAATGAGGCCTTCCAAAGTTTACTGGCTGTATTTAAGGAACGCGGCTTTAAACTGGCTCTGGATGATTTTGGAGCCGGTTTCTCCAGCTTTGAATTGTTTTATCATGCTGATCCGGATGTTCTGAAGTTTGATCGTTTTTTGATTCATAACATTGATAAGGATTTGCGTAAAAGGACTTTTTGCACCAATATTGTAAATATGGCCAAGCTTCTGGGGGTTTTGACTATTGCCGAAGGAATCGAAACTCGCGAGGAATTGGTAACCTGCCAGAAGATTGGTTTCGATCTTATCCAAGGATTCTTTATTCAAAAACCAACCCGCAATATCCAAGAGTTGTCCTACACTTATCCCGATATTATTCAACTGGAAACCGATAATGCGGTTCACATTAGCCGGGATGTGGAATTGATTTCGCGGGAACTCATCAAGCTGGACACGATTTTTGTAACCGATGATATCCGGATTTTATTCGAGAAGTTTCATAAGAATTCGCAATTTGATTTTTTTCCGGTCATTGATAAAACGGGAATTCCCTTGGGAATTATTCATGAGAAAAATATTAAAAAATATGTTTATTCACCCTACGGGAAAGATTTGTTATGCAATAAATCGGTGACAACGTCCCTGCGGCGATTTATCAGCAAATGCCCAATCATTGATATTCATACGCCCCAGGAAAAGATTTTGGAGATTTATTTGAATAATCCTGATTCCGAAGGTGTTATTATCACCAAGGCCCAGGAATATTTTGGGTTTTTAACCGCCAAGTCTTTGTTAAATATTATCAATGAAAAAAACCTTTTATTGGCGAGAGAAATTAATCCCCTTACCAAACTTCCGGGCAATATCCTCATCAATCAATACATTTCCGATTTATTCACCCACGTGGGAAATTGTTACTATCTGGTTTATTTCGATTTCAACAATTTTAAACCGTTCAATGATAAATGGGGATTTGGCAAGGGTGATCAGGTTATTAAAATGTTTGCCGATATTTTGAAAAATGTTTATCATTCCGGGGGGTCTTTTATCGGACATATTGGCGGCGACGACTTTTTTATCGGAATAAAGTGCGACAAACCTTGTCTGCAAGAGGAATTGCAGCTGGTTTGGAAGGTTGTCAACCAATTTGCTTATACGGTTAGAATTTTTCACAGTGAAGATGAAATTGCCAAAGGTTTTTTTGCGGCCAAAGATCGCTACGGTAAAACCCGGAAATTTTCCTTAATGTCCGCCAGCGCTGCGGTCTTGGAAGTCCCCTGTGGCAAGCGGACTTTTTCCCCGGAAGAATTAACCATGAAACTCACTCAGTTAAAAAAAGCAGCCAAAGAGTCCTCCGACAATGTAGCCTATGGCTCCATTGCCAATGCCGAATCCCTGCTTTCATGAGGCTGTCTAAAAGTTAAAATCAATAAGAAATGCGGTATATGGCATTATTGAGCATATATTATATATCTTTAGCTCACGTGCGTTTTATTACGCGTACGCTTGCCCGCGATTTTCTTTTTGGGACAGCCCCTATCCTCATAAATTTCTGTTATTTCGGGAAATCTATCCCCAACTTGTTTTCAAAGTTTTTCAATTAAAGGGATTTTAAAGTTGGGGGAGGAACCTGAAAGCCATGGTTAATGATGAAGAGACTCGGAATTTTTGGCAGCGCATTTTTTTCCACAAGTTCGATGTTAAGTTAGGAACCATTCTCATTTTAATTGTTTCATTGGTAGGCGGTTTTATCGGCAGTGCTGTTTTTACCAGCTTTGTCCCGAAAGGTAACCCAAACTTTCTCAATGCTGATGTTGCCGGCGCCCCTCCTCTGGTAACCCAAATCGCCCAAAAAACCGGACCTTCGATCGTAGGGATCCGGATGACGGTAACAACTCCGTTAAATAAGTTTTTCAGTCAGCAGACACAGATGGAAGGATCGGGGATCATCATTGACGGGGCGGGTCACATCATGACCAATTACCATGTGGTGCAATATGCCGATCCCCGTAATACGAAACGCCAGAAAGTAACTTTGGAAGTGTTTTTACCTGATAAGAGGCAGGCAAAAGCGAAGTTTATCGGGGGAGACTCCCTAAATGATCTGGCTGTGATTCAAGTGGGGCTGAAGGATATGCCAATAGCTGAACTTGGCGATTCATCCAAGCTTGAAGTGGGGGAACTGGCTGTGGCTATTGGGAATCCCCTGGGCCTTGAGTTCGCCGGGTCGGTGACTTCCGGAGTCATCAGCGCTTTAAACCGGACGGTTTCCTTGGAAGATCGCACGCTCAATCTGATTCAAACCGATGCCGCCATTAATCCTGGAAACAGTGGCGGAGCCCTAGTGAACTCCGAAGGAAAAGTCATCGGCATCAATACCGTTAAAATTTCGGTTTCCGGGGTGGAAGGTTTGGGTTTTGCCATTCCCATCGATGATGCCAAGCCCATTGTTGCCCAGTTGCTGAAATACGGCTATGTTAAAGGCAGGCCTTTCATCGGGATTAGCGGTAGGGATATGACCAAGGCACTGGCGGATTACTATAAACTGCCGGTAGGGATTTTTATCGTGAAAGTGGCCGCGGGGAGCGGCGCAGATAAAGCCGGGATCAAGGTGAAGGACATTGTAATTAGCCTAGCCGGTAAACAAGTGGCTACCATGAAAGATCTTAACCGCATTAAAAGGGCTTATAAACCAGGGGATACCGTTAATGTGGTTGTTTTCAGGGGCAAGAAAAGAGTGACCATGAAGCTAACCTTTGGCGAGGAACGTTAGGAGCCTCGCCAACTCTCCCCTTTGATACCTGGTTGGGAATATTGTGTGTTTATCCCCTCCTATGGACTGTGAGTATGGAAAGCCAAAGAAGGGGAGTTTCCAAGATGCGGTATAGCGTTTTTTTAAATTGAGGGTCTGTTGCAAAATAAGATTTATCGATAGAGAAATACAATATATGGAGATCTTTACCCATTATTTATGGTATATGTTGTATTTCCCATTGATTTTAATCACTTTTGCAACAGCCTCTTTTTTTATCGGAATATGTTTGCCCGATTCAGGGTTTTGGGTTTGATGCCGCGCAGGTAATCCGGTAGATTTCATTTCCCTGATATTGAAAAATAGCATCCGATAATGTATAATTGAGTTAAAAATTTCTATAGTTAATTATTTCAAGTAATGTTTTATCATCCAATATTCCTGCAGGAATAAAATAGAATTCGAGATGGTTTAAATCGTATTGGACTACTGAATCAATTTGCTAACAAAAGGGGGGAGTCGAAGGATTTGCTAAAAGATAAATTAGATACCAGGTTTCATAATCCGATACTCGGCGCTAAAGATTTCATCAAATACATCGGGCCTGGGCTTTTGGTTACTGTAGGCTTTATTGATCCGGGAAACTGGGCATCAAATTTGGCAGCCGGATCGGATTACGGCTATACATTGTTGTGGATGGTGACCCTTTCCACCGTAATGTTAATCATTTTGCAACATAACGTTGCCCATTTGGGCATTGTGACCGGAGATTGTCTTGCTGAGGCTGCGGCGAAACATTTAAAGCCCAACGCCGCCGGAATCATTCTTGGTACAGCTATATTAGCATCTATTTCAACTGCAATGGCCGAAATTTTAGGCGGAGCCATTGCCCTGCAACTTTTATTCCAGATACCTTTAAAACTCGGGTCCGTGATGATTTTAGGGTTAGTATTATGGATGCTGTTTTCCAATTCTTATCAGCGCTTGGAGAAGTGGATTATCGGGTTTGTCTCTTTGATTGGTATTTCTTTTATTTATGAGCTCAGTATTGTCCATGTCAATTGGGGAGCGGCGGCCTATCATTGGGCTGTTCCGAGTTTCCCGGCCAATTCCATGCCGATCATTATGTCTGTATTGGGAGCCGTGGTAATGCCCCATAATTTGTTCCTCCATTCTGAAATTATTCAAAGCCGGGAATGGAATTTGGAAAACCACCAAATCATTAAGAAACAATTGAAGTATGAATTTATGGATACTTTGTTTTCGATGTTGGTCGGTTGGGCTATTAATAGCGCCATGATTATTTTAGCGGCAGCAGCTTTCTTCAGTAACCATGTACCCGTTATTGAATTAGGACAGGCGCAACATCTTTTAGAGCCTTTGCTGGGGAAAGGAGCGGCAATTGTTTTTGGACTGGCGCTTCTTTTTGCGGGAATTTCCTCTACCACCACTGCGGGAATGGCCGGAGGGAGTATTGTAGCCGGGATGTTTAAGGAACCCTATGATATTAAAGATCCTCATACTAAAATTGGCGTTGGAGTGATTTTAAGCCTGGCAACCATGGTCATTTTTATCATCACGGACCCCTTCAAAGGTTTGATTTATTCGCAAATGTTTTTAAGCATCCAACTGCCGATTACAATTTTTTTGCAGATTTATTTAACATCATCGGCTAGAATTATGGGCCAATATCGCAATTCTTTGCTGGACCGAACGGTATTATGGATAGTCGGGCTCGTGGTAACCATTTTAAATATGATGTTATTGAAAAGTTATTTTTGATTGGGATATTGCCTTGAACAAAGCAAAAGAGGAATTTTTAACAGAAACTCTCAGGGATAAAGTAACCTCATATCCGCTTTAATCTCGATATATTGTTTTACTTCTCCTTACTCCGCTGCCTGCTCTGGTAGCGGGGTTTTATTTTTTCACTTTGGCAGCACTTTTCAAGTCCTTAGCATATATTAAGATTAACTGTTAGCCAGGAGCAAAATTTTTGGCAAGGCCGGATATTTTTTGATGCTGCTAATCGGTATCCTTTATAAAGGAAAAATTTATTAAAAACATCGATATGATTGACCCGGTCGGAGATGGATGATAAAGGTAACCAATCTTCAATCGTTTTCATATACTGGAGTTATCAATAGTTAGCCTCGAGC
Source organism: Bacillota bacterium (assembly GCA_023426245.1). Taxonomy (GTDB): domain Bacteria; phylum Bacillota; class UBA4882; order UBA8346; family UBA8346; genus UBA8346. Next base: position 25,832 of record JAFABB010000060.1, on the reverse strand, counting down.
AAAACTCTTGGTGAGCCCGGATATGTTTCGAAGTTGCTAACGGATGAAGTTTATGGAAGGGAGAAATTTTCATGAGTGTTGCCGAATTTCAATTGTCACACCTTCCGGTTGGAAGAATGGCTGAGGTGATCCATATTGAGTCGGAGGGATTAACACGCAACCGGCTTTTGGATCTGGGCTTGGTTCCGTCGACAATCGTCGAGGCCGTTAGAAAAAGCCCGGCGGGCGATCCGGTGGCTTATAAGATCAGGGGAGCTGTGATTGCTTTGCGTTCAGAAGAAAGCCGTCAAATTACAGTTCGTTCTATCGATTGATGAACTTGACCGGCAGGAGCGAACTGTTTCTGCTTCTGCCGGGTTAAAAAACGGATTTTAAAAAAACAAGGGAGGTTAATATGGGACTTACAGCCCAATCCACGGGCATCTATGCCTTTTTGGAAGAGCTTAACCAAACTCCGGTTAAGGCCGATGCGGTCGTTGCCTTGGCCGGAAACCCCAATACCGGAAAAAGCACGGTATTTAACGGTTTAACCGGACTCAACCAACATACCGGTAACTGGCCTGGAAAAACTGTTGTTTTAGCCAAGGGTAGTTATTACCATCAGAATAAGAATATCATTTTGGTGGATTTACCGGGAACTTATTCGCTTCTTGCCAATTCAGCCGATGAACAAGTAGCCCGAGATTTTATCTGCTTTGGTGATCCGGATGCTACGGTTGTGGTTGCCGATGCGACCTGTCTAGAAAGGAATTTAAACCTGGTTTTACAGGTCATGGAGATTACCCCGAAAACCATTCTTTGCGTCAACTTGATGGATGAGGCAAAACGGAAGAAGATGGAGATCAACTGTGACAAGCTGGAAGAGATTTTAGGAATACCGGTTATTCCGACGATTGCCAGAGATAAAACAGGTCTGAATGATTTAAAAAACGCCATCCATCAAGTAGTTTTCAGGAACAGCGCTAACCAGCCAAGACCAATGATGTATAACGAATTCATTGAAGCTGCCGTCGATGAGATTCGGGGAGATGTGGAGAGGTTATTTCAAGGTAAGCTCAATAGCCGATGGGTAGCATTACGCCTTTTGGATGGGGATGAAACCATTATCGAAGAAATGCTTCATTATTTGGGAAGGATCCAACCGACTTTAGGAGGGGCGCTTTGAAAGATGCAAAGGAGTGGAATGATGTGAATGATTTAGAAATTGAATTTAATAGGATTGTTGATAAAGCTCAAATTCGGCGGAACCAATTGGGAGCGGTCAGAGAAGGGGTTGTCCGGGATATCTATCAACAAGCCCAAGTAATAGCCGGGGAAGTAGTAAAAAAAGAAGTCCGCAGAAGAGATTTGGACCAAAAAATCGATAATATTGTCACCTCGAAATTTTTGGGTTATCCCCTGATGATTGCCTTGCTTAGCCTGGTATTCTGGTTGACGATTAGTGGAGCCAATGTTCCTTCGGAAATGTTGGCTAATGTTCTCTTTGGATTTCAAGATAAGTTAACCCAGGTTTTTCAGTGGATTGGTGCGCCATCCTGGTTGCATGGTGTATTGGTTTTGGGTTTGTACCGTTGTTTGGCTTGGGTCGTATCGGTGATGTTGCCCCCGATGGCTATCTTTTTTCCGCTCTTTACCTTTCTTGAAGATTTGGGCTATCTTCCCCGGGTGGCTTTCAACCTTGATAAGCTATTCAAAAAAGCCGGAGCTCATGGCAAACAAATTCTTACGATGTGTATGGGATTTGGTTGTAACGCAGCAGGAATTATTGCCTGCCGGATTATCGAGTCACCCCGGGAACGCTTGATTGCGATTTTAACCAATAATTTTGTGCCGTGTAACGGAAGATTTCCAACCCTGATCGCTATGGCGGCAGTGTTTATGGGAGCGCTAGTGAGCGGTTTTAATAGTTTCGCTGCTTCGGCTTTGGTTGCAGGAGTGGTTGTCGTTGGAATTCTGGTAACGTTGGCAGTATCTTGGGTTTTATCAAAAACACTTTTAAAAGGAGTTCCCTCCACCTTTACCTTGGAACTCCCGCCTTATCGAATGCCCAAGGTTGGCTCGCTATTAATCCGTTCCGTTTTGGACCGCACCCTTTTTGTTTTAATGAGGGCCGTAACCGTGGCAGCTCCCGCTGGTGCGGCGACGTGGATATTGGCCAACATCTATGTTGGAGATCTCAGTATTATGAGTCATCTCGCAGGGTGGCTTCAGGGTTTCGGACATTTAATCGGACTGGATGGGTTTATCATCTTGGCGTTTATCTTAGGGTTACCGGCGAATGAGATTGTGGTGCCGATTCTGGTTATGAGTTATTTGTCCCAAGGAGCAATGCTGGAGTTGGATAGCATGGATGCTCTCCGTCAACTTTTAGTTAATAACGGATGGACCTGGTTGACTGCCTTAAATATGATTCTCTTTTCACTATTGCATTTTCCTTGTGCGACAACCTTGCTGACCATTCGTAAAGAGACGCAGAGCGTCAAGTGGACCTTACTAGCAGCTTTCATACCAACCGGAGTTGCGATGATCGTTTGTTTCCTGGTAGCCCAAATTGTGCGGGGGTTGGGATTGGTCTGAGTTCTGAATGAAACTTGTTTAGCATAGGCTAAAGAGTGTAATGGCGGAAAGGGGCCGCCCTGAAAAGGTAATAATCGATAGGGATATTCAATGCAGGCCCTTTTGCATGGGTATTGTTATGATAAATCTGATGAATAGAATGGTTTTGCGACAGCCTTCTTTTAACGGGGGATGACTATGTCTAGAGAAATAACTTTAACTGAAAGCATGGAAGACTACCTGGAAATGTTTTTCCGGATTGTATCCAGCAAAGGTTATATTCGCCCGGTGGACCTTTCCAATGCAATTGATGTTAAGCCGTCGTCAGTAACACGGATGATTCAGAAACTTGATGAAGCCGGTTTTATCAAGTACGAAAAGTACCGTAATATTGCTTTGACAGAGAAAGGAATGACTTATGGCCGGTTTTTGGTGTGGCGGGACGAAAAACTGAAAGAGTTTTTTCGGTTATCGAAGGAAAATGCCAGAGTCGAAGAGCAGGTGGAGGGGATTGAACATTATATCAATCCGGCGACAATGCGTTTTATTCGTAACCTGATTATCTATTTCGGGTCAGATCCAAACCGGATTCAAGAGTTGGAGAATATTCAATGTCATACGGATTACCCGGATCAAGAAGAGTTGCGGTATTTACGGGCTTGGTTGTTTCGCCATGGAGATGGGTGATCTGTTTTCGAATCGATTTACCACAAATAGACCAGGATTCCGCGGATTTATCGCCTTTTTCAAAGGCACCCGAATCGAACGGATTCGATATGGCTCACGAAGGGAAGAGCTGTCTCCGGTATGGAAAAAAATATCTCTGAGATAGAAAAAGGTATCTCCGAGATACTATCTCTAAGATAGAAGAATCTACCTTCAGGATACAAAAGGATCCCTCCGGGATGAAAAATGGGACCGGAACTTCCTGGATTTGATTAGGGGAACGAGGGGCTAGGAGAATGTACTTTTTTAGCCTCTGGGTATTGGAGGTCCAATATTTTTAATCCTGGCTTGAAAATAAAAATATTTTAAAGCGCAGGGCGGCGATTGGCTATATAAGGAAAATGTGACAATTGGGTTGCAAAAAGTGACGCTTAGATACTTGATAATTGATTCCAAAAGGTTATAATAATAATTTAGATAATAAGAGGGACTGGCTCATAAACTTGTAAAAGTTAACCAAGTCTAGTTAAAAAGGTTTTTAATCCAGCTTGCTCCAAAAGCCGCCAGCCACGTTGGTCTTGCCAAGGTGGATGAATATTGTTTATCTTAGAAGATTGCCCGGCATAGTTTGGTAGAGAAATGAGATAACGGAGGCTTAACCATACCATGGACTATACCCATGAAACAAGAAAGATCTTAAAGGAAATATTCGGCGCATACTGGATGGATGATAAGGAAATCGATAAAGTTATTGATGAAACCTTAAAAACATCCGGCACCACGATTGAAAAATTAGCCCATGTTATCGAAACTGCCGTGAGAGACGGGTATTCAATCAATGAGCAAAAAGAAATCTTAAGTGAAATTCTTACCTGACTGCGGCATCAGAGCCTTTTTCGGCATTAATTTTGCCGCCCTATCGTATGGGGTGCTTTGTCAATTGTCGCGTCTATCGGCAAGGGGATCGGGGAACGGATCAAGCAGGTCGGGAGGCAGATTCCCGATTTCTGGATGAGTTTCATATAAAAATAGACTACTATTAACTCAAAAAAGGCTATTGCAACTTTCTTGTTCACTTTGCAATAGCCTTTTTGTTTTTAATATTGATCCCTTACTTCATCATCATCGGAGTCGAAGTAGCCCCCCGGACGATTTCCGGGTTGATCATTCCAAAGATCATGGCAATATGTGCCACAACAAGGAACACAGTCAGCCAAACAAAATGCAATTTCATCTTTTCATCGGCGCTTTTGTTTTTGGCGACGAGGCCCAAGTCGATGAGAGCCATGACTATAAAAGGTATCACACCCAGCAAGTAGGACCAAACTGCAATGAAGTCAACCGGTGTCCGCCATTTTATCCCGGGTAGCGCCGTAAAAATGAGCGGCAGGAAAACTGCCAAAGTGAAGTAGACGGCGGCTGATACACTTAATATTTTGCTGGTTGTTTTTAAGGCTCCTGAGGTTTTCCGGTAATAAACGATTAAAAATTCGATAGCAACTAAGGTTTCGGCAAAAACAACCGGTATGACCATGAAACGAAGCAGATTCCACGGTTGATTGGTTGCAAGTAATTCCATGTAATGCGTCATATTCATTGATAAATCCTCCTAATATAAGTTTTACGGGTCATTTTTTCGACAGGTTGATAGTACCAAGTTGATGTGAAGAATTTATGAAGAATTGCTTTTTAATAAAATTAATCTTATGGAAAAAGGGTGGGTACTGCCAACCGGCTTTTCTTCACGAAAACTTCATATTTTAAAGTTATAATCAATACAACCGATCTAAGTTACAAACGAGGACAAGGTGGTTTCAATCAGGTAAAAGTATCAATCCGAATTTTAGGCTATTGATGATTGATATTTTACATACTTGCTTGTAATACAGGAGGTGATGGAATTATTAAGATAACGGTCTGCCTGAAGAATCCATAAAAATCAAGGAGGAAAATTATGGCAAGTTTCAGTGGTATCCGGAGTTCGGCCAATATGCCGGTTGATTGCGGCATGCCGGGGATGCATAATAATCCAAGAAAACCGGTTGAAAACATGAGCGCCGATGTAGCAATCAATAAGTCTCCCCAAATTAATAATGGGTCTTTAGGGAATAAGGTTGACGTAATGGCGTAAAGTTTCATGAGGGGCTGCCCAGGATGTGGGGAGCCCTTTAATTTTACATGTTGTATAAATATTATTAGGTATAACAATACGAAATCTTGATGAAAAAGAGCCGTTTTTCGTTCCATATTTAGTATTTAGAAAGCAAGAGGACTGGAGTTTTACAATAATCAATCGACTTATTTCTCACCGGATTTACTATTAAGTCATATGATGTATGGGCACTAAGCCCTAATTAGTAAGCGAGGTGAGTGTTTTTGTTCTCTGATGAAGAATTTGTGAGAATATCGCTGGAGCTAAACCTATTTTTTGCCCGGATTGCCAAGGAGCATTCCTTTTTCATTGAAGTCGCCATTCCCTGGAAAAATAGTGTTCTCATTGAAGAAGCGGATATGTATAAAAGAGAGTTTGCCAGGCTATTAACAGAAACAGTATGTCTGGCCGATGGACTGCTACCGGAAGAATTCTTAAGAGCCGGGGAAATTATGACCCGGTTAACGCTCGATGCCGAGTTAGGTAGTGAATTTTATTCGGGATATACCTTAAATACTGAAATTACCCGGGCCGAGCAAAGTATGGAAGCCCAAGGGAATCTGAATCCAGCAGATGTAACTGAAGAAGTAACCCGTCTCAACCAACGGGCTATGGAGCTTACGACCGGCCTAATCGGATACAAAAGTCGTCTGCTAAATGATGCAACAACCTGCCGCATTTTTACTTTTAATTATCCACTACTCCTTGATCACATTTTGAGGGAAGCCCGGTTCTATCTGGGAATGTTGCAGAGAATTCAATGCCGTGTTACAGTTGATCCGGTGACAGACTTGATCCAACAGGAAATATTTTGGAACCGGATTATGGCCGAACATGCCAAGTTCATTCGGGGATTGCTAGATCCAACTGAAGCAAAGTTGTTTGATACCGCTAATCACTTTGGGAAGCAATTCGATGCGTTGACTGCGGAGGCACAATCATTGATAAATCAAATAACCAATCTATCAACAGTGACTGAAGAAACCCGCAAAGCGACCCTAGGAATCCGTGATTTTAAAACGCAGGGTACAGAAGGAATTATTAACTGCAAGATCAGGTCCATTGCCCATCCTCTATTGGGAGATCATATTATAAGAGAAGCCAATCACTATTTGAGATTGTTAAATATGTTCGAACCTGAAACGGGAAGATAAGGGTCTGTTGCAAAATAAGATTTATCGATCGAGAAATACAATATATGGAAAGCTTTGCCCATTATTTATGGTATATATTGTATTTCTCATTGGTTTTGATCACTTTTGCAACAGCCTCTTTATATCGGGATGCCTTCCATTGAATAATGGGAAATATGTTTCAAAATTCTTGAATGCAAAGATACAAAAGAGCCCGAAGAATATCTTAAAACATTACCTTTAGTTAAAGAGAGATTGATTTGTTTTGACATGATTGCTTTAGAACCTTATTCGGGTTTTTCTCGATTACTTAGTTGTTAGTTATGCCGGGAATCTGACACATAATAAATATCGCTCTTACAATTGCTTTAATCCAAAAATATCAAAAAGGAAATCCCGTAAATGAATTTGATAATCGAAAAGAAAGATAGTAAAGAATATCTTAATTCACCTGTAATGATTGATTTTAAGAATAAAACAATCATCCAATGGGGTTTTCGAATAAAAGAACACCCGGAGTATGCCGGATGTTTTTCATTTTCAGTAGAAAAGTAAATTATTCATCTTAATAGAAATAATATGGGCAATAAGGGTCATAAGGAGAACACGGATAAGAATAATAGGGATATACAGGGAATGGAACAACGAATGGTCCCCTGAAAAATGGTCTAAACCTTCTAAATGGGGGGCCAAACGGTCTGAATGGACGCCCAAAACCAGGACCAAACGGACGCCTAAACCCCGGTCCGAATCTTCTAAATTGTTCCGTATCCACCGGCAGTTGATCACCGGTTTGCATGCTATATTGAATTGTCTCAGGATCGTAACTTGTAGACATTTTCTTCACCTCAATCATCATTCCCGTCTTTGGTACAGTGTATGAATGTAAGCAAAAATCCGGTTTGTGTCCTAATAACAAATTCCAAAATAACAATGTTCAAGCCTTTGTAATTATTATATAACGGTGAAAGAGGTTATGATGATGGTCCTCATTTTATTATAATTGGAGTGAAACCGTCTTATTTTTTTGGTCGCAATAAACTAGATAAACAGAAGTTTTTTGTAGCAAACCTCTTTTCTGTAAATGTTACCCGTGTATCCATAAAATAAAAAGCGACTCTTCGCGCACTTCGCAACTTAGCCGCTTTTTTTGAAAGATTTTATCTGATGCCGTCAGGTTTTGGCGTTTTCGGATCAAATCAACATTCATCAGACGCTAGGATGGATAATACCCCTTGATTGACACTGAAATAATCGGTAATTGCCTCTAGTGCCATTCCTTCGGATACAAAACGGTATGTACAACAACCTGCCGGACAATTTGGACAACAATCGCAAACATTAAAGTTAACAGGTATGGATGTTCCGGCTGCAACCGGATTAACCACTGAAACATCAAAAGAAGTGATTTCCGTCTCCTGCCCGGTATCACAACGTTTATAAACCCGGAAAGTAATTGTGAAAGGAACATCGGTGGCCAAGCCGATTACGATTAAGGCGGAAATATCCAATTTCACACAGGGTTTGGCAAAACAATGCAAGTCTGCAGAGATAGTGCCGAGAGTTTTTGGAACGGGGGCGGCGGCTGTAATATTGATGATTGGGATATTGGCAACCCCGGATATATTTTTACAATTGGAGACAATTGGTTTGGGTTCGCATTTGGGTTTAGGCGCTTCTTGTTGCGGCGGATTTGCTTGTTTGGGCGGATTGCATGCAGAGACACGTCCATAAGCTTCGTAATCGTACGGTAACAAAAATATCCCCCCTTTTTGGGTGATTGGCTCATTGAGTTATATTAGTATATTCTTTTTTACCAGGAGTTGTGTGATATTTGAAGGGATTTTCCGGCTTAAGACGTCTATGGCTCCAGATCCGTTAACCATTGCAGGATTCTTTTTCATGGAAGAGTTGGAATTGTAACAACCTAAAGCTTATTTCATATACTTATGATGGAACAGGGGCGCAAAAGGAAGGCGTCAGTGCCGCTGGTGAAAATCCAACAAAGAGGATGGATAAATGATTATTAAAACAGACGGGCCGTATTATATTATGGTTTGCGAGAAATGTGGCGCCGAGATCCGTAAACATCAATCCTATTGTACAAGGTATGGAGAGGCTTACCATTTTAACCCGGAGCTGAAATGCAATCATTGCGGGTTTTCTGTCAAGATTATTCGTAACACGATTTCTACTCCGCCTTTCCCGTTGAAGATGGCGAATGAAGAAATCACAAAGCCAAAAGGAACAGCCAATTGTATAGGAGTAACCTCGGAATGTAAGGAGGGCAAAGCAAAAATTATCAACAAACTGAATGATGTTATCAAAGAATTAGCCAAGGGAAAAAAGATTGATGAAGCAGCGAAGATTATAATCTTTGCCGATTTTGGAATGATCGAAGGCGTTATTTGGCGGCCGGGTGATCATAATGGCCTTAATCAGCGGATTTTCAAAAGTTTCAATGAAGTACGAGATACTTATCTATTGCAGATGGAAAAGGAAGTTGCCAAGTCGGATTACGATCAAAGCAATCAGTTTATTACAGTCCTCAATGCCAAAATAATCCCGTTCTCCAATCCAAAACATACGATAACGATGGAAGTTTTAAATTTATTCTCCGACCAAATTGCGGGGTTTACTTTTGGTAAGTATCAATACGAAAATTAAGTCTTGATGGTAGAGGATAATCATGATAATATGTGAATGAATTAAAAAATATTCATTCGTAATTTTTGAAAGGAAGTTCATTCGTTGGAAGATAAGAAAGCGGCTATTTTTAACAGCGCCAAAGAATTGTTTAGTGTCAAAGGATTTAAAGATACTAATGTTTCGGATATAACCAGAATGGCTGGGATAGGGGTCGGTACTTTCTACAATTATTACTCCTCTAAAGAAGGGCTTTTCATCGAGATTTTGAAGGAAGAAAATAAAAAAGTCAAAGAGAGTATTTTAGAATCGTTCGATTCGAAAGATGATCCCGTACAGGCCGTCGTGAAATTAGTCATGCAGAATTTCAAGGTCATGCAATCCAACCCGATTATGAAAGAATGGTATAACAGGGATGTTTATAGTAAAATCGAGCGTTATTTTGATGAACAAGGAGGCATGGGAAGTATTCAGGAGTTTTTGAACAGTGGTCAAACTGAGTTGATTCAACAATGGAAGGCCGAAGGGAAAATAAGAAATGATTTGGATGATCACCTGATAGGTGCTATTTTTACTGCCATACCTTATATTGACCTTCATAAAAACGAAATCGGGATTCAATACTTTCCTCAAATTTTATATTATATAACGGAGTTTGTTATGAAGGGTTTGACGGAAATCTCTCCCCAAAAAAGATATTGAAAAGTAATTTTTTTCTATCAACATGAATGAATACATAAATATTCATTCATAGATGGTGAATATTATTTTTGCCGTAGCAATTTGTATATTTTTGGGGTTTTATGGCAGAAAGAATCAAGTACATGGAAAACCATTATTATTAGGGAGTTTAAAATGAAACCATCAACAAGAATCCAAACCAAAAAAGAACTGCAAGTACCAAAGATAGTACGAAAAGTACTGCTCGTCTGCGGTATTCTTTCTTCTTTACTTTATATTGTTACTGACATCCTTGCAGCCATGCAGTGGGATGGTTACTGTTTCACCTCGCAATCCGTCAGTGAGCTGATGGCGATTGGAGCTCCAACTAGATCCTTTGTCATTTTTCTTTTTGGCGTGTATAGTGTGTTTGTGATTGCATTCGGACTCGGTGTTCGGGGAGTAGACACTCGAAAGCGTACCTTGCGCATCGCTGGAGTTTTGCTGACTGGATACGGGTTTGCTGGATATATGACGGGATTGTTCTTCCCCATGCACTTACGGGGTGCGGTAGGGACAATTACCGACACAATGCATATAACCGGTACGATAGTAATGTCGCTCTTTCTTATCTTATCCATAGGGTTCGGATCCACGGCACATGGAAGGTGGTTCCATCGCTATTCGATTGTGACAATTCTGGTTCTCCTTCTGTTTGGCGCTTGGGCAGGTCTAGACGGTCCTCGGGTTGCGGCACAATTGCCCACGCCTTGGTTGGGAATTAAAGAACGCATCAATATCTATACTTCCATGCTATGGGTACTTGTCTTCGCCGTTATACTCATGCGGGCGGAAAAGGCCAAGGCCAATTAAAAAAAGCTTAACTGATACAATAATTATCGCACAGAGATTTATAAAATGGTCGCAGAAGCAGTTACACGATATCGAAAGGAGGGAAACAAAATTAAATCTGAGCAAATAAAAAAAGTAACCGCATTTATCGGAACTCCGCGAAAACATGCAACTTACCAAGGGGTTCAAGAATTTGAAGAGAATTTAAAGTTGATTGCGAAAGAGAAAATTGACTTTGAGTATGTTTTCTTAAATGATTATACCCTTAAAAACTGCATCGGTTGTAAATCATGCTTCGACAAGGGAGAGGAATTTTGTCCCCTTAAAGATGACCGGGATGTATTGCTTGAGAAGATGAATCATTCTGATGGGATAATTTTCGCCACCCCCAATTATGCGTTTCAGGTGACGGCGCTCATGAAGAATTTTCTGGACCGGATAAGCTTTATTCTACACCGGCCACATTTTTTCGGTAAGGTTTCAACCGCGATTGTCGCCCAAGGTATATTCGGAGGGGCTTCTATTGTAAAGTATTTAGGATTTGTAGGAGGGCGTTTAGGATTTGATGTAGCCAAAGGATGTTATCTAACGGCTTTAGAGCCAAGAACTAAACTTGAACAGAAAAAAATAACCCGGAAAATAACCAAGGCAGCAAGAAGATTTTATAAGGATCTATATCGTCCCAAGTTGCCCACACCTTCTTTTTTCAAGCTGATGCTCTTCCGGATAAACCGTACAAGTATACAGGGAATTCTGAATGAGCAGTACCGGGATTATCAATATTTTAAAGAAAAGGGTTGGTTTGATTCGGATTATTATTATGATGTTTCATTGGGGGTTATCAAAAAATCGGCGGGACATTTTTTTAATTTTTTGGGGAAGTGGATATCAAAGGGCAGAAAACCGGAACTATGCTAAATAATTCTAAAATCCAGAAGATTTTCCAAGGAGTCCTAGCCGGTTCGCAACGAGAGAGAGCAAATATTGAATTTAAGAAAATTTTGTAATACAATTTCATTATTGGTTATAGTACACAAATATAAGCAATCACTTGAAAGTAGGGGTTAAGTAATTATGAATAACATGAATGAAGCAGTAAGAAAACAACGATTATTCTTTGAAAAAGGCATCACGAAGGGAATCGATTATCGTATTCAGAACCTCAAAACTCTCAAACAAGCGATTGTGACTCATGAAAAAGGAATCATTGAAGCATTAAAAAAGGATTTGAATAAAGCTCCGTTTGAGGCTTATGCTACAGAAATAGGCCTTGTTTTGGAGGAGCTTGAATATATTGTCAAACACCTGCGGAATTGGGCCAAACCCAGGAAGGTTAAAACTCCGATTACTCATTTTTTGTCAGCGAGTTACCAATATTCGGAGCCTTATGGTATTGTACTGATTATGTCGCCTTGGAATTACCCGTTTCAATTAACGATTGCCCCTTTGATAGGATCCATGGCGGCGGGGAATTGTACTATCGTGAAACCGTCTGAATATTCATCGCATACTGCCGAAATCATAGAACGGCTTCTATGTGAGAACTTTGATGAATCCTACATTACGGTTGTAAGAGGGGGAAGAGAGGCAAACAAAACATTGCTGGATGAGAAATTTGATTATATTTTCTTTACCGGTAGTGTATCTGTAGGCAGGGTGGTAATGGAATCGGCTTCAAAGCACCTTACCCCGGTTTCATTGGAGTTAGGCGGCAAAAGTCCCTGTATTGTCGATGAAACCGCTAATTTAGATATGGCAGCCAAACGAATTGTATGGGGAAAGTATCTGAATGCAGGACAAACTTGTGTGGCACCCGATTATTTGCTGGTCCATAAAAATGTAAAAAATGAACTCATAACCAAAATGAGGAAGTACATTGAAGAGTTTTACGGGTCGGATCCTTTAAATAACCCGGATTACCCAAAGATAATTAATGATAAACATTTTAATCGCCTTTTGGGACTGATCCAAAATGAAACGATTGCTGTCGGCGGAAATTATAATGATCAAACCCACCGGATAGCGCCTACGATTCTTGATAATGTAACATGGGATAGGCCTATTATGCAGGAGGAAATTTTCGGTCCTCTATTCCCTGTGCTTGAATTTGAGAGCCTCAATGATGTCATTGGAACAGTCAATCATCATCCCAAACCTCTTGCCCTATATTTCTTTACGCAGGACAGGAAGAGAGAACAGTATGTTATCGATAATACTTCCTTTGGGGGCGGTTGCATCAATGATACTGTCGTACATCTGGCAACCTCATATATGCCATTTGGAGGCGTGGGAGACAGCGGTATGGGAGGCTATCATGGCAAGGCAAGCTTTGACACTTTTTCACACCAAAAAAGTATTTTGAAAAAGTCTACTCTGTTTGATATCCCCCTGCGATACCCACCGTACAAAGATAAACTCAAATTATTGAAACGTATTATGCGGTGACCTGATTGTCCCAACCACCGGCTTCAGCCGATGGTGGTTGAGTTTGGGAAATCAGGATATTTAATAAAAGGGATAATCTAAAGATGGTATTTAAAAAGGCTACCTATGGGAATATCCGTAAGGTACTTCTTGTTGGTTACAATGGAGCCAACAATACAGGTTCGGAAGCACGATTATTAACGATTATTAAAGAGGTTCGGATGATTTTCGGTACCGAAGTTGAAATTACGATACCCACACTCTGCAAAGAAAATCTTTGTCGTTACATAAAAGAAGAACCTGGACTAAAAATCGTCACCTACCCCCCTGTTAATTTTTTGGCCTTTTACCGGATGGTGCGGGTTCATGATCTGATCTTATTGGTGGAAGGGAGTTGCTATATGGATGGCTGGAGCTCCTATTTACTATGGGCTTGGTTATGGGTGACTCACTGTGCCCACAAGTTGGGGAAAGTTATAGTGGCTTATGCTGCGGATGCCGGAAGCTTATCGGCGATGAACCGGAAGCTGGTGCAGCTGGAAGCGGGAAAAACCGATTTGATTATTGCCCGGACCCAGGCTGCTGCCGACCGGCTTAAATTTTGGCAAATAAGCACTCCGATTAAAGTAACTGCCGATCCGGCCTTTAATTTTCACCCGGAACCCGTTGATCGCCATTTATTAAAACAGTTATGGACAGAGGCAACCGATGGAGTCATTGGTCTGGCAGCGGTTGACTTTTATCTTTGGCCGGTGGTGTTTCGGGTCTGGGGGCGAAATAAAAACCGTTACCGTTGGCCTTATTATTATTCTGATTCCCGGGGGCGGCGCCGTGATCGCGAAATTCTGGCCAAGAATTACGCTGATTTCGGTGACCGGATGATTGAAAAATACGGCCGGGCTTTTGCGCTCATTTGCATGGAACAGCTGGATGAAGGGTTTGCCCGGAAAATACAGTCATTGATGGTTTATTCTAATAAAGTTAGGATTCTTTCAGCCAGAGAGTATAATGCTTCCCAAATGACGGATTTACTGCGCAGTTTAGAGTTGCTAATCACTTCCCGCTATCACGCCGGAGTGCTTTCCTCAGCTGCCGCAGTGCCCCAGATAGCGATAAGCCATGACCAACGATTAAAGGACCTTTACCGTGATTTTGAAATTGATGGGGAATATTATTTGGAGTATTCTGCTCCCAGCCTTTTTCAAGTATTGGAGCAGCGCGTTGCGAATTTATTGCAAAATCCAGTTAACCAGCAGGAACTGCTACGTAAAAATTACCGAATCCATCAGATGCGGGCCAGGCAAAATCCGGAATTGCTTGGGCAAATGTTGGGACATAGGGTGAAACAATGAATCGCGCGATCTTGATTACCGGAGCGACCGGTTTTTTAGGAACCCAAGTTGTACGGCGAATTTTGGACCAAACCGGTCAACCAGTGATTGTTCTGATTCGCAGCAATAATTTGACTGCTGCTAAACTACGACTGGAACGGGTTTGGTGGGATTGGCCGGAGTTAATTAAAGCGATTGGCGGCCGGATTCGCATTGTAAATGGCGATATTACCAAACCCCAATTGGGATTGAGTGATATCGAATACCGAGAATTAACGGAAACAGTCAGTCATATCATTCATCTCGCCGCCGACATACGGATTAATGAACCGTTAGACACGCTCCGTCAGACTAATGTCAAAAGCGTTCAAAACCTGTTGAAACTTGCCGGTACCATTCAGCGGCTTCATGAGCTGCTTCGCTTTTCTCATGTTTCCACCGCTTATGTAGCCGGGAGAAGGAGAGGCGTGGTTTCTGAAACGGATCTAACCGGGAAGCACGGATTTGCCAATCCTTACGAGTTGACGAAATTCGAAGCCGAGTCCATAATCCGGCAAGCGAAGAAAGACCTTCCTATCACTGTTTTCCGTCCCGGAATGGTCGTTGGCGACTCGCAAAGCGGCGCCATTAAGACTTTTAATACGGTTTATTTTCCACTTAGACTTTATTTGACCGGAAAGATTAAATATTTTCCGGTCAACGCGAATATGAAAATCAATCTGATCCCTTGCGATTACGTGGCTGAGGCGATTGTTAAATTGACCTTTGATCCAAAAGCAACAGGATTGAATTTTCACTTGACCTTACCGGCCCAATCGCTTCCTTCGGTTCGTGAATTCATACAATTTTCCCGTAAGTGGGCCCTTGAAAGACTTCAGTTGCAACTCCCGGCGCCGGTTTTCGTTCCGATTCCGGTATTTTATTTTAAATGGGTGCGACATTTTCTTGCTGCAAGAAGCCCGATCCGGTCATTGCTTTCTTTAGCCTCTTATTTTGAGGAAAACCGGGTTTACAGGCGGGATAATCTCGATCGTTTATTTGGCGTTTATCAGGATGATTGGCGCAGCTTTTTTCCTCAACTTCTTGAATATGCAATCTCTAAAGGTTTTATGCACCATTCGGAGCGGACAGTTCATGAGCAGGCATTCTTTAGGCTTACCCGGCAAAGCCGGCGGGTGAAATACTACGACATTATTTCCGGAAAAGTCAATCCCAGGAGCACAAAGGAAATCCGCCGCCAGATCGAAATGGTTGTTTCATCTTTGGCGCATTTAGGCATAAAGCCCGGAGAGCGTGTAGCTATGGTGGGATTTAACTGCACCCGTTATATGGTAATTGATATCGCAATTGGTCTAAGCGGTGGTGTGAGTGTGCCTTTATATTACACCAGTCCAGCCGGGGAATTGTTAGAGATTCTCCGTGACTGCGGGACTCGGATTTTGTTTGTCGGAGTTCCTGAGATACTGCAACAATTAGCGGCTGATGATATGAAAATGCCGGTGGTCTCTTTTTGCCGTCAGACCCTGCCCATAAATTTACCGGAGAGCTTCATTGACTGGCAGAGATTCTTAACTCTCGGATCCGGTTGCGATCTCTTCCAGATAGCGCCAATAAATTTTGATGCACCCGCCACACTGCGCTACACCTCTGGAACCACCGGTCGCCCGAAAGGGGCGCTTTTTACTCATGCCCAGCTTCGCTGGATGGCTGAGTCCCTGGCCTCAATGCCGCCGTGGAAAGCCCGCACCCGGAAGATATTTTATTTATCGTTCCTGCCTATGAATCACGTGGTGGAAGGAATTCTGGCCGGTTATGCCCTTTACTATGCTCCGGCGCCTTTGGATATTTATTATTTGGAAGATTTCCACCAGCTACAAAGGGTAGCGCCGAAGATTCGTCCAACGGTTTTCTTCTCCGTGCCAAGGTTTTATGAGAAAGTCTGGCAGAAAGCGGCTGAAAGTTTTTTAGGCCGTATCTATCTGAAATGCCATGACGGTTTTTGGAAACGGTTATTAAGAAGTTTATTGCGAAAGGCAGTCCGCGATGGGGCGGGTTTGAGCCGTTGCGCCCAATTAATTGTGGGTTCCGCACCGGTAGGCATCCATCTTTTACAGGGGTTCCGAGAGCTTGGAATTGAAATTCACAACGCTTACGGTTTAACTGAAGCTCCCTTGATTACTTTAAATCGTTTTCAAGCCAATCGCATGGATACCGTAGGTCAACCGCTGCCGGATACCCAAATCCAAATTGCACCGGATGGCGAGGTTTTGGTCAAAGGCCCCCAGGTGATGCAGGGATACTTTCAAAATGCCGGCGATTCGCCGTTGGCAGATGGTTGGCTCCATACCGGGGACTTGGGTTCATTGACAAAAGATCAATACCTGGTGCTCCAAGGTAGAAAAAAAGAAGTGCTTATTGATGCCTACGGGAAAAATATCAATCCGGCCAAGGTTGAATTGTTCCTTGGTGCAATCACGGGAATTAACCATATCATGGTTTTTGGCGACAATAAACCCTATTGTGTAGCGCTTTTTTGGATTACGAGAGGCCAAACCCCGGAAGTGATAGCCGCAGTCGAAAACGGCGTTAAAAAAGCCAACAGACAGCTTTCCCGACCGGAACAGATAAAAAAATGGGCCGTATTGACCGATTCCCTTTCGATTCCCACAGGTGAACTCACCGCCAATTTAAAAATGAAACGAACCGAGATATCCGTAAAATATGCCGGTATTATTGAGGCCTTATATGTTGGAGAAAAAACGATTATCGGAAGGCTGGATGGTGTTTGGTTCGGCCAAATTGACTAAAGGACGGTAAAAATGCTGTTTTGGAAATGGATACTTATTCCCCTGGAGCGATATACTCCTGAATTTATTAAACGGGAAATTTTGAGCCGGTTAATAACTGTCAGCGCCGTTTCTTTCCAATGCCCCGTTCCTAAATTGAAAGGGTTGTCTGCTGATGAACTGTTGAACCATTATGCTTATTTTACTGAAAATGCGATTCGGGAACGGCTTTCACGGAACCTGGATTGCTCTGATTTGAAATTCCGGCTTTATCGGAACGCGTTCCAAGATGGGCAAATATTGCGGAACAGGTTCGGTTTGTCCGGCCACGGGGATGTAATAAGATTGATGCGCTTTTTATATCGGATATTAAAAATCAAAATACGGAAAGACCCGCAGACGGATGAGATTATTATTTCCCAATGTTTTTTCAGCCGTTATTATTCCAGTGAAGTTTGTCAAGTGATGGGGGCCTTGGACCAAGGATTAGCCGCGGGACTGTCTGGAGGGGAACGGTTGGAATTTGGTGAGAGGATTACGGATGGGTTTGATTTTTGCCGGGCTTATTGGCGGGGAAATTTGGGAAATGAACACGGGGAGGAGTAAGACGATGAAACGTGCAATCATTGTTGGTAGCGGAGCTGGTGGGGCAGTCATGGCCAAGGAACTTCAGGGCGTTTTTGAGGTGACCGTTCTGGAGCAAGGTTCCCAATTTCAAGCTTTTTCCTATCCAATGGGTCTGCTCAGCCCAGTCCGGAGAACCGGAATTTTTTTCGATGAACGACTCATTCAATTGGCATTCCCCAAAATGGTCGTCGCCCGGTCATCCTCGGGTCTGCTGATTGTATCCGGAAAGGGCACTGGGGGGACTACGACTCTTTCGGCCGGAAATGCCGTCAGGGCCGATAATAATTTAAAGCGGCTCGGGATTGATCTGGGAGCGGAGTTTAAAGAACTGGCCGAGGAAGTTCCGATTTATCCGTCTCACCGGCAAAATTGGCGTCCACTCACCCGGGAACTTTATTCCATCTGTGAGCGGATGGGATTGCATCCCGAGGCTCTCCCCAAATTTATTGATCCCGGGAAATGCGTCAACTGTGGTTTATGTGTTTTGGGGTGCAAATATAACGCCAAGTGGGATGCCCGGCAATTCCTGCATTCAGCCTTGAATGAGGGTGCCAGCCTGGTAACAAACTGCCGGGTAGACCGGGTCGTCATTGAAAGAGATAGGGTTACAGGGGTGATAGCCAGCAAAGGTATCGCCCATGTGCGGCAGAAATCTTTTTACCCTGCGGATCTTGTAGTGCTGTCCGCCGGGGGCCTTGGAACTCCTCTGATTTTACAAAACTCAGGAGTTGCATGTAAATCCGGACTTTTTGTTGATCCGGTGCTCTGTGTGGCGGCTGAATGGGAAAATGCCCTTCAAAATTTAGAATTCTCGATGCCTTTTGCCGCTTTTCAGGAAAATTATTTTATCGCTCCGTATTTTGATCATTTAAGTTTTTTCTTTAATAAAAAGTGGCGCAAACCGGGGCGAAATATCCTGGGGATCATGATTAAACTGGCGGATTCTGTTGCCGGAAGCTCCTCCGGCAAACGGGTCATGAAAGAACTGAATGTCGTGGATAAAGAAAGACTGACGGAAGGAGTGGCGCTTTGCACCGAAATTTTTAGGCAGTTAGGCGTACCTCAGGAACGTATTTTTCTGGGAACCTTGAATTCCGGCCATCCGGGCGGGATGTTCCCCTTGACTGCAGCGGAAAAGGAAAGCTTTCATCACTCGGCATTACCGTCCAACCTCTATATTGCCGATACCACTCTTCTGCCCGGACCTTTCGGAATGCCTCCGATTTTAACAACCATGGCCTTAGCAAAACGGATTGCCAAGATATGCAGGTCGTGAATGAATTGATATTCCGGTCGCGTTTTATAAAACAAAAAAGTGGTTATAACAACATAAAGACGTTAACGGAAAATAAACATCAAGGCAATGCCAATCGGGGTTATAATTAAACCTGAAATAAGAATTGCCTTGCTGTACCTTGTCTTCGTGTTATTGCCGATTAAGACTAAAATCGCGCCAATGCCTACAATAAAAATCACCAAAATTCATCCTTTCGGGAATTATTCGGAATTTCATGCTTCGATAGTAATTGTTTATAAATCATTCTACCATATGAGGCTTCCATGAGCTAATTATTTTGGACAAAATATCATCATATTTCTATAATGGGAGACATAGCGACAGATAAAAAGCCAATAACAGATGGTTTATATTTTTTATATTTTTAACGTATATTGAGGTTTGTAAAGAAGGATTCTTGAATAAAACAACGAATTTTTTTCTCGTTTGGGAGGTTATTAAACTGGATAAGCAGTTTCCGGATTGGGAATTCATTCAAAACTTAATAGCCAACGATACCGTTATAGGGGCTTTTAGTACGGAGGCCATTCCTGATGAAGTGCAGGACCGTTTGGATAGCATTAGAAAAGAAGGCTTAATTGCCTGCATCCAAAATGATGCCGTCTTCTTTTTGGGTCAGGAAGAATGCCGGGAACTTGGCATTCCCTTTAAGCATCAAATATACGCTGAGGATGAAATTCAGACTTCGTAATCCATGACATTTATAAAAAAAATCAGCTTCATTCAATCCTTACTATAAATTATAGGGATATGAGATTTAGGTAACGATCCAAAGAACGGCGTTTTCGATGAAACGCCGTTTTTTCATGTTTTCTTCAAATCCATGGAACCTTCAGGACAGTTGTCAATCTTCATAGAATCTTCACATCTGATTGATATAATCCGAGATATTAAAGCCTTTAAAACTCTGAAGGGAGAATGGTTAATGGGTGTTCAAGCGGATGATAAGTTGATGAAAACTACTCAGAGAAATAAATGGTTGAAGGTCATAGGATTAGCGTTGGTCGTAATGGCGGGTTTCCTCATCGTGAAAAGCTCCATTACTCAGGCGGAAACAACCAAGAACGGGGATTTGCGCATACTGAAAAGAGAGGTTACCGGTAAGGCGAAATTTTACCCCATATCCGTGGATGGAGTTAAAATGGAAGTGGTCGCAGTGAAAGCTAGCGATGGGAGCGTAAGGACAGCTTTTAACACCTGCCAGGTATGTTTCGATTCGGGGCGTGGTTATTACATTCAGGAAGGCAATGAACTGGTCTGCCAAAACTGTGGCAACCGTTTTCAGATCGATAAGGTTGAGAAGGTTAAAAACGGTTGTAACCCAGTTCCGATTACCGCGGATTTAAAGACCGATGACGGTCAATATATCACTATCTCCAAGACTTTGCTCGCCAAAGCCAAAGGCTTGTTTGGCAACTGGAAGAAATATTGAAAAGATAATAAAGATTCCAATCCATCGACCGAACAATCGAATTTGTGATACATGTTATCATTTTAGTTACTTAAACCTTCCTTTCATTACGGGGAAGGTTTTGTTTATGATATCATATTTATGGGATGGGCTATCGAGCGGCGGTTCCGGTGTATGAGATTTAATTGCCCCTTATCCTCGTATGTTTGCATCTATAGCCCCATTTTGCGGCTGGGGGGATGACCGAAAAGCCGGTTGAATGACGAACACCCCGATATGGGCATTTCGTGGGAGACGTGATATTTTAGTTAACCCTAATGAAGCAATATATTGTATTTCTTATTGATTTTTTGGACAGCCTTTTTTTGATCTCTTCATAGTATCTTCACAACATTTCTGTACAATAAGTACAGTTCAAGATTCCTAGGAGGAAGTAATGATGGAACGGAAGCTGATAAGTGAGGTTTTTGCAGTCCGGGGCATGTCCTGTCCCAGCTGTGAAATGAAGATCGAGAATGCACTCCGCAAGATAAAGGGAGTTGTAAAGGTTGAGGCCTCACTGGCTAAATCCCAGGTAACGGTGGAATATGATCCGGAGTTAACGGAAAGCCCGCCTTCGATGATGGCGCAGCGACTTGAGGATGCCGTTATCAAACTTGGTTATGAGGTGGGCTCTTCCAATAGCGATAAAAATGAACAGAAAACATCCATCAATCAGTTGTTGGGGATTGGGATCATTATTTTCGCCTTATACTTCATCATCAAGTCAACCATTGGGTTTAATTTCATCCCCCAGGTTGATCAGTCGGTCGGTTATGGGATGCTTTTTGTGATTGGTTTATTGACATCCCTTCACTGTATTGCGATGTGTGGCGGTATCAATTTATCGCAATGCATAAAAGCACCGCCAAGCGGCATCAATTTGTCGCAATGTATAAAGGCGCCGCCAAGCAGCACCAATTTGTCTCAAAGTATAGAATCGTCGTCAAGCGGAAGGAATCTTTCGCAATCCTTAAGCCAATCTGAAAACGCTCTGGCGGGATCCAAGTGGGGTCAATTAAAACCCAGTTTGTTCTATAATGCGGGCCGGGTAATATCGTACACCGTCATCGGCGGAGTCGTCGGCGCTTTGGGTTCGGTCATCGGGTTTTCCGGTTCCGCCAAAGGGTTTGTGGCGATTGCCGGGGGAATATTCATGGTGATTATCGGTGTGAATATGCTGGGTATATTTCCGTGGCTTCGATGGATTAAGATTGGCATTCCCAAGTTCTTAGGCAATAAGATTCATCATAGCGCCGGCAACCATGGTCCTTTCTTTGTCGGTTTACTGAACGGTTTAATGCCATGCGGGCCTTTACAGACCATGCAGTTCTATGCTTTGGGAACGGGTAGTTTTCTCACCGGAGCCCTTTCGATGTTTCTTTTCAGTTTGGGCACCGTCCCGCTAATGTTTGGATTTGGAGCCATCAGTTCATTTCTAAGCAACAAATTCACTCACCGGATGCTAAAGGTCAGCGCGGTACTGGTGATTGTCCTGGGGCTGACCATGGTCAACAGAGGCTTGAGCCTCTCGGGAGTCTCCATTGCGGCTCCCAATCCTCTAACCTCAAGCAGTGCCGGTAATGTGGCCAAAATTGAAGGAGAGGTTCAAGTGGTTACTACAACGATGGAGTCCGGCAGATACCAACCTTTTGTGGTACAAAAAGGGATACCGGTACGCTGGACCATCAAAGCCAAGGCAGAGGATTTGAATGGCTGCAATAATCCGGTAACCATTCCCAAATATAATATTCAGAAAAAGTTGGTCCCCGGAGACAATGTCATTGAGTTTACACCGGCAGAGGAAGGAACCATTACTTATACTTGCTGGATGGGGATGATTAGCAGTAATATTAAAGTAGTATCCGATCTTTCCAATGTGTCTGCAGAAGATTTAAAACAAGCGGAAAATGGCAGCAATGGCCTGTTAAGCGGTGGGGGCGGTTGTTGCGCGGATAGCGCCAAGGCCACCCGCTTCCTAGGCGGCAAGGTGCCTACGGACGATATTCAAGTCGCCAAAGTGGTGGGCGGTATTCAGGAAGTTACCGTTACGGTCAATGATCAAGGATATTCTCCGGCAGCCGTAATTTTGCAAAAAGGTCTCAAAACGAAGATTAAATTTAACCCGGAAAAAATCAATTCCTGCAATTATGTGGTAACTTTTCCGGAATATAACGGTCAGCTTGACTTGAGCCAAGGGCAAACGGAGACTCCGGAGATTACGGTGACCCAGGACTTTACCTTCCAGTGCTGGATGGGGATGCTTCACGGGTATGTAAAAGTCGTGGATGATATTCAACATATTAATATTAGGGCGATTCAAAAAGAGATTGAAAGTTACCAACCTGCCGGAGGAGGGGGCTGTTGTGGAAGAAGATAAAGTTTTGAAGTTATAGAATAAAACCAATGGATAAATTCATTAGGGGAAGTGTTAGCGATGGACAAAAAAGAAACCTTGAAAATAAGCGGTATGTCTTGTGCGGCTTGCGCCTTGCGGATTGAAAAAGGTTTATCCAAGGTGGAGGGAGTTAAAAAGGCCACGGTCAATTTTGCCACGGAAAAGGCCACGGTCGAATATGACCCCACTCAAGCATCGAATCAAGTGTTTGAAGCGGTTGTTGAAAAACTGGGTTATGGAATCATTCGGGAGAAAGCGCCGGAGGGTAAAGTAACCCTCAAAATTTCCGGCATGACTTGTGCCGCCTGCTCTGCCCGGATCGAGAAAAAACTTAACAACCTGGAGGGTGTGGCCAAAGCCGCTGTCAACCTGGCAACCGAAAAGGCCACCGTCGAATTTGATAATCAGCAGATTAGAATTTCCCAGATTGTAGATGCCATTACCGGACTGGGATATGGAGCGGAGCCGGAACAGGAATTAAACAGTGACCGGGAGAAGGAGCAGCGAGAGAAAGAAATCAAGCGGCTGCGAACGGAGTTGATCATTTCGGCTGTTCTGAGCGCCCCCTTGATTTTGGGGATGATTTTGGCTTTGCTGGGCGTAAACATTCCATTTCTTCATGATTGGCGTTTTCAGATTTTGTTGGCAACACCGGTCCAATTTTATATCGGATTCCGTTTCTACAAACACGCTTTTTATGCTTTAAGGGCTAAGAGTCCTAATATGGATGTGCTGATCGCCATGGGCACCAGTGCGGCCTATATTTATAGTCTGTATAACGCGTTTTTTCAAAAACCGATGACCGGCGCCGGGGCGCCTATGATGAAGGATCTCTATTTTGAGGCTTCGGCCACGATTATTACCTTGATTTTGTTGGGGAAATATTTTGAAGCGGTCGCCAAAGGGAAAACTTCGGAAGCCATCAAGAAACTGATGGGACTGCGGCCTAAAACTGCCCGGGTGATCCGGGACGGAAAAGAAATGGATATCCCCATTGAAGAAGTGGAAGTGGGAGAAGTGATTGTGGTCCGTCCCGGGGAAAAAGTTCCGGTGGATGGCGCTATTATCGAAGGAAATTCGGCCCTGGATGAATCGATGTTAACCGGGGAAAGCCTGCCGGTTGAAAAAAAGGCCGGCGACACGGTGATTGGCGCCACCATTAATAAATTCGGCACCTTTAAATACACGGCAACCAAAATCGGTAAAGATACGGTTTTATCCCAGATTATTAAAATGGTGGAGGATGCCCAGGGTTCCAAAGCTCCCATACAAAAAATCGCCGATCAGGTATCCGGCGTTTTTGTGCCGATTGTTTTGGGAATTGCCGCGGCAACCTTCCTGGTTTGGACTTTCGGCGATTATAACCTGAAGATGGGCATTGTAAGCGCTGTGGCCGTATTGGTGATTGCCTGCCCTTGCGCGTTGGGCCTGGCGACCCCAACCGCAATTATGGTGGGGACCGGCAAAGGGGCTGAGAACGGGATCCTGATTAAAAGCGGTGAACATCTTGAAAAAGCATACAAGATTAATACGGTGGTGCTTGATAAGACCGGAACCATTACCAAAGGGCAGCCGGAAGTGACCGATCTGATTGTGACCGGAAAAATGGAAAGAAATGAATTCCTAAGAATAGCATCCATCGCTGAGAAAAAATCGGAACACCCGTTAGGTGACGCTATTTACCGCTATGGGAAACAACAGATTGGCGAGATAGAGGATCCGGCTCAATTTGGCGCCGTCCCTGGCCAAGGCGTGATTGCAACCATTGACGGGGAAGAAATCATTATCGGCACCCGTAAATTGATGGCCGGCAAAGGAATTCCCATGCTGGACAGTGAAAAGACCGCCAGTGAGCTGGAGAATGCCGGCAAGACCGTGATGTTTGCGGCGACCCAGGGAGAACTGCTCGGCTTGATCGCCGTGGCTGACGTCGTTAAGGAAAATTCGGCCGGGGCCATCAAGGAATTACAGGACCTCGGAATTACCGTCTATATGATGACCGGAGATAATCAGCGGACGGCACAGGCTATTGCCGGCCAGGTCGGCATCACCAACGTCCTGGCGGAAGTCATGCCGGAGCATAAGGCGGAACAGATTGAAAAGTTAAAAAATGAAGGATATGTCGTAGCGATGGTGGGAGACGGCATTAATGACGCCCCGGCCCTGGCCACGGCGGATATCGGGATGGCGATCGGAACCGGCACCGACGTAGCGATGGAAGCGGCCGACATTACGCTGATGAGAGGCGATTTAAGAACCATTGCCACCGCAATTCGTTTATCCCGGAAAACCATGAATAAAATCAAACAGAATTTATTCTGGGCTTTCTTTTATAACACCATCGGCATTCCCTTCGCAGCCTTGGGAATGTTGAATCCGATCATAGCCGGCGCTGCCATGGCCTTCAGCTCGGTTTCGGTAGTGACCAATTCATTGAGTCTGAAGCGGTTTAAGGCTTAAATCGGCAAGCGGAGGCTTTCTTTAAGGTGAATGGCGCAAATTGGGACCCGAAAAGTTGTTTTTCGTGAAAGAAAGGATCGTTCTGAGGACCGGAACGCTCCTTTGAATCATAGAAAGAATCATTTTTGTCGCGGAAAGTATCCTTTGGATGAGTCAAGCGATCCTTTCCGTCACGGAAACGATCATTTTTGCGATGGAAAGGATTCTTTCAACGAGAGAAAGGATCGTTTTTGTCACGGAAATGATTTTTTTGGAGGGAAAAGGACTGATCGGAGGGGGAAAAAGAACTTTTTTGGAGCCGGATCGACCTTTTGAACGACCGAAAGGACTTTTTATGAGAAAAATTGATCGATTCGGTTGCGGAAATGATCCTTTTTGTGACCCGATGGGTCCT
>JAFABB010000057.1 GCA_023426245.1 Bacillota bacterium | reverse complement strand
ATGGGGTTTATTAAGTATTGCTCATAATTTAACCAAGTTTGCAACGATTTTAGCTCCATAATTCCTCTTCATTCTTTGTTTATGCAAAAGGGGCTGTCTCAATTTACTTCTGAGACGGCCCCTTTCTTTTTTTGTTCCATCCATTAAGAATATTGATAAACGATTGTATTTGTTACTTTAAGCTATTTAATTCTTACTGCTTGCATTTATCCACTATCGCTTGATCTATCTTTTCTTCAGCCTCAATAAAGGCCTAAAAATATTATAAAAAATAATGATTGATTACTAGATTTTAAAATAGAGTTTAAAAAATCGTAAAAAACTTTAGAAAAGATTTCATCTGTTACTTAAAATTATTAAATTCTATCGTTACAGATTTGTAAAAAGCGAAATTATCTTCATTGAAGTCAAATTCATTAAAAAGCTAAAATAAAGACATAGTCTGGGGAGGGAGATACTTCACCGTCCTCCTTCTTTCTAACAGGTACCTTTTGGAGGGGAGGCATTGTGTTTGGGAGTATATTGTTTAGGACTTTATGAAAAATCCATGCCGAATTCTTTATCCATCAAAGAGAAGCTAATTGAAACGAAAAAAGCTGGTTTTGATTTTATGGAATTAAGTGTTGACGAAACTGATGAAAAACTAGGGCGGTTGAAATGGGATAAAATTCATCGATTAGAGATTCTCAAGACAATTTGGGAAACCGGGACCAAAATTATAACCATGTGCCTTAGCGGTCATCGAAAATATCCTATTGGCAGTGAAAATGAACAGATCCGGAACAAAGGCATGGAGATTATGTTCGATGCAATTGATCTCGCCGTTGATATTGGTGTACGAATTATTCAAATTGCCGGTTACGATGAGTATTATCAGCCATCGAATGAAAATACAAAGCGGTTATTCTCAGAGAATCTGATGATAAGTACGCAATATGCAGCCCAAAAAGGTGTTATTTTGGCTTTCGAAACCATGGAAACAGAGTTTATGAATACGGTAAAAAAGGCCATGCAACAAGTAAATAAAATCAAATCTCCTTATCTTAAGGTGTATCCGGATCTTGGAAATATAACCAATGCAGCACTACAGTATAATCATACTGTCTCCCAAGATCTTGTCACAGGCAGAGGAAATATTGCTGCAATGCATTTGAAAGAAACAAGACCCGGAAAATTCCGAGAAATTCCTTTTGGTACAGGACATGTAGACTTTGGAAATGGTATCAAAACCGCAAGTAAAATGGGTGTGAGACTGTTTGTGGGAGAGTTCTGGTATGTTGGTAATAAGGACTGGCAGAATCAATTGAAATTTGCAAACAATTTCTTAAGAGGGAAGTTTAGCGAATGACTCTGGGGAAAGGATGATTGAAGTGCTAAATTATTATTTGGGCATAGATAACGGTGGTACACTCTGCAAGGCAGTTATTTTTGACGCGAAGGGCTCGGAAGTCGCAAGCTCATCCGGTAAACTTAGGATGATAACGCCTCAAGCCGGATTTACAGAACGGGACATGGATGAGCTTTGGAATATAAACTGTCAAGTAATCAGGGAAGCAATCGCAAAAGCCGGAATTAATGGAAAACAGATTAAGGGCGTGGCTTGCAGCGGACACGGAAAAGGGTTATATCTGTGGGGGAAAAATGACAAACCGTGTTATAACGGGATTGTATCGACCGATGGCCGGGCTTGGATGTATCCCGAAAAGTGGAATAATGATGGTACTGCAGACCGAGTTTTCGAGAAAACTTTTCAAAAAATATTAGCATGTCAACCAGTTTCGTTATTGTGTTGGTTGAAGGATAATAAACCGGAAATCATACGGAATATCAAATGGATATTTGAAGTTAAGGATTATGTTCGTTTCAAATTGACTGATCAGGCTTATGCTGAGGTGACCGACTATTCTGGCTCTAATATGTTGAATCTCCGTGATTTATGCTTTGATCGTGAACTGCTTATGGAATATGGATTGGAAGAGCTTTATGAAG
Organism: Bacillota bacterium; assembly: GCA_023426245.1. Lineage (GTDB taxonomy): Bacteria > Bacillota > UBA4882 > UBA8346 > UBA8346 > UBA8346. Next base: position 101,873 of record JAFABB010000057.1, on the reverse strand, counting down.
CATTGCCACCCTTGAAATATTCCACGGATTTCTGTGGAGGCGTAAGCAAAAGCGCTAGTGAAAAGACAGGTTTGTTGGAAAATACTCCTGTGGCGGGAGGTATGTTTGATATTGATGCATGCGCAGTGGCCATGGATATTACAAATGAGGATAATATTGCAGTCATAGCAGGAACTTGGAGTATCAATGAATACATTGCTAAGAAACCGGTACTTAACAAAACGGTCATGATGAATTCTTTGTATTGCATAAGTGGGTACTATCTTATAGAAGAATGCAGCCCTACCTCCGCTGGTAATCATTCATGGTTTATTGATATGTTTATGGGTGAAGAAAAGCAAAAAGCCAGTGAATTGGGGGAGAACATATACAAATATTGTGACGAAATGGCAAAAAAAGTAGCTCCGGGTGAGCAGAACATCATTTTCCTTCCTTATCTTTTTGGCTCTAACTATGACCCCCAAGCAAAAGTAACCTTTATTGGAATGGACAGTCACCACACGAAAGCACATATGATCCGGGCTGTATTGGAGGGTATTGTATTTTGTCATAGGGTGCATTTGGAAAAATTGATAGCGAACCGCCAGACGACAAAAGCGATCCGTCTTGCGGGTGGAGCTGCTGCTTCTATGGTCTGGGCGCAGATATTTGCGGATATATTTCAACTACCGGTTGAAATTGTAGATACGAAGGAATTGGGTGCTCTGGGTTGTGCCATGGCTGCCGCAGTTGCTTCAGGGGAGTACAAGGATTTAAAAGAAGCCGCACAAAAGATGGTTAAGATTAAATGCCGTTTGGAACCCAATCATGAAAATGCGCTAATTTATAAGCAGAAATACGACCTTTATAAAAAAGTTTCGGGTGCTTTAGATAATGTTTGGAAAGATTTTAAATGATCTAAAAGATTGGAGGAGCAGGAGGAAATTGAGAAGTTAAAAGATGAAGTGTTAAAAGCTGAGCGGTGTTTTGGTAATGATTGATTTGATATTCCCTTTTTGTTTACGAATAATGTCACAAAGATCCTCATCTCCCACATAGACATCGGCCCTTTTGGCGCTGCCGACCCCTATATGGGAGATAGACGTTTCAATGGTAAAGACTTCATGCTTTTTTTATACGGGAAGAGTTTTAGATTTTAATATCGGTTCTAAATTCTAAATATCTGTTTCTTTTTTGACAATCGGTAAGGTAAGAATTGCTTTCGTACCTAATCCTGGTGTACTTTCATAAGATAATCCGTAATTCATTCCAAAATAAGTTTTAATTCTTTCTTGAATATTATTAATCCCTATCCCACTAAATTTCTTCTTCGAATTATCAGATTTAACAATACATTCAAGAGTGTTTTGATCCATACCGGAACCATTATCCGCTATTTCAATCCGAAGTTGGTCATTTTCAATTTTGGAACGAATAGCAATAACGCCTTTTCCTTCTATATTTTCAAATCCGTGGATAATACAATTTTCAACAATTGGCTGGAGAGAAAAACGTAAGATCTTGCATTCAATGGCGCCCTCGTCAATATCATATTGGATATTAAAAATATCCCCATAACGGTATTTTTGAATTTTCACATAATTAGTTACACTATCCAATTCTTCTGCAACCGAAACCAAGGTATTATTTTTAGAAATATTGTATTTCAGTAAGTTGATCAATGCGGTAGTCATGTCGCTGACGGTATGGACATTTTGGAGGACTGCCAGCCATTTAATGGAATCAAGCGTATTATAAAGAAAATGGGGATTGATTTGGGCTTGAAGAATTTGAAATTCCATGTCGGATTTTTTCTTTTGCATCTCCATGAGTGTATTTAGTTTAGCCACCATGTTGTTGAAGGAATTACTGAGTTCCCCCATTTCATCGTTGCCTTTAATAAGAGTTCTGACGGAGAGATCCCCAGTTTCAACTAGTTTGAATTTTTGATTGAGTTCTTTAATCGGATTTGTAACTGTCTTTGATAATGCAAATGATGCATAAAAACAAATGAGTAAAAAAACAAAAAACATATAAATAGCAATTGTCTCAAGAGAATTTGTTTCACGGTGGATTTTTTGAGATGAGATGACTCTGATAAATTTCCAACCAGTATACTCGATAGTATTCGAAACGATAATGCTGTCATTACCAAAAACTTTCCCAGTGATTTCCTTTTTCTTTTCTCGGAGTAAAATAGGGTGTTCGATGATGATATCATCGAGAATCACATTATAGGGGTAAGTAAAAATATTTTCGCCCTTCGGATTTATAACAAGGACTTTCTCATCATTCTGGATGGAAGATCTTGTTAAGGTTTCTTTAAGAAGTTCATAATCAATATCAATGACAATAACACCTAAAATTTTGCCGTTTTCCAGATTGAAAATCGGCCTGATATATGATATCACATTAAACTTCAGCGCAGGATGGTATGTAGCGCTATGAATACCCGTGAAATACTCTTTGGCTTTGTCGGCATTATTTAAATAGGAAGCGTATAGAGCTTTTATTTCATTTTCTTTTACTCCCCAATTGCTGGTATAAAAATTCCCCTTGGGGCTTAAACAATAGATGCCTTTAATATATTCTTGAACACTGATTATATTTTGCAGCATAGTGCTAATCTTATTTTGACTTAATTGATAGTAGGAGTTATTCAACGAATAAGTACGATTCAATTCGTTTAAGAGCTCGGGATTGGAACCCAATAATGTTCCGGTATTGGTTATCAATTTTAAGGCAAATTCTAGACTTTGTTTGGTTTTATCAGATGAAATCACATTATATTCGGTTTCATTCTTCTCTAAAGTTTGAAATAATAAGAAGTAAACGACCAAACTGGTTATCACCAGCGCCAGCATGGTAGAAATAAAGAAATAGGCGAAAATTTTTATTCGTATGGTTGGTTTAAACATAAATGCCTCCATAGGAAAAAAAAGAACAAATTATAAAAAGGTTATTATGATATAATTAAAATTATAGCACGAGATCTACAAAAATAAATACAGTACATTTTGTATAATTATGGGTGCGAAAATATGAAAAAGATATTGATAGTAGATGATGAGTATCTTGTTCGTCTTGGGCTGAAGACCACTATCAACTGGACGGAGAATGGTTTTTTGATAATTGGTGATGCTAAAAATGGCAAGGAAGCTATTGATTTATTTGATAAATTCAATCCCGATATTTTGTTGACCGATATAAAGATGCCGTTGATGGATGGTTTTGAGCTTATTCAAACCCTTAAAGGGAGGAAAAAATCGCTAAAAATTGTCATTTTATCACATTATGATGATTTTGTTTACGCTCAAGAAGCTATGAAGCTTGGGGCTTCTGAATATATATTAAAATCCGATTTATCATCGGAAAGTCTTTTGGAAATGTTAAAAAAGCTGTCAAGTGAGATAGATACTGCCGTGGGACACAATATAAAGGCCGAGAGGGAAAATCCGGTCGGAACGGTTGAGAATTCGCGTTCATTGGAAGAACTGTTGGAAAAGATGTTTTACGAAAGTTTCGAATCGAGGCAAGATTTTTTAGATTATGTTCATCAATATGAAAGTTCATTCCAACAGAATTCTTTTGTTTTTATTTATGGTATTATTCAGGATATACAGAATAATGGATATGAGAAAGAAAAAGAACACCTCATTTGGAATATCGGGAATATTTGGAGGCAGGAATTTGAAAAAAGGGATATAGTTCATAGCCTTTATTTTAACAAAAACTGTTTTGTGTGTATAGTAAATTTTTCCTGTCTGAGCTTAAGCGATGTTGAGAAAACTCAGGAGGATTTGTTGAACTTATGCCTTCAGATCAAAAAAAATTTAAAGCAATTTCTTGATGTTGAACTCAATATTGGCTTAAGCAAGATAGTTACCTCAATCGATGAGTTGCTCGACTTGTTGAAGCAAGCTAAAATTGCTCAGGAATACTGTTTTTATGAGCCATCCGGTCTGGTGGTATTTGACAAGGATATGCTGGTTAAAAAAGGCAATTTTCCAAGTATCAATCTGGATATTCTAAAAGGATTTGTTCTTAAATCGGAATCTGCTGAGATTACATCATTTATAAATGACATTTTTGCTAGTCTTTTAGAAAGCAAACGACTTGAATATGCCAAGGATGTTTTTATTGATTTGTTAAGTTTCGCCAAAATTATTTCTCATGAATTGGGTATCAAAATGGGCCCGGCGCTTAATGAAATTAAGTTCAGCTACAGTAACTTTGATAAGCTTTATAACTTTGATGCGGCAAAAAAATATTTAACGGATATCTATTACTCCATTATTGAGTATAATGTCAACAATAAATCCGAGACATATTCGTATATTATTAGTAAAAGCATGGATTTCATCAAACAGAATTATCATAATAACATTACTTTGGAAGATGTTGCTGATTGTGTGGAAATTAGTAAAAGTTATTTGAGCCTTTTGTTTAAGCAGGAGACTGGGATCAATTTTTCGACTTTCTTAACAAATTACCGGGTCGAGATGGCGAAGAAGTTGTTGGTATCATCCAATGACAAGATCTATGAGATTGCCGAAAAGGTCGGGTTTGAAAATCCTTATTATTTTAGCAAGGTCTTCCGGGGCATTACTGGAATGTCATGTAAGGATTTTAAGAAAAATTGTTATGCCAAACAATCAACTTTATAACCCTGATAGCGCCAAACGGACTTAACTCCAAAAGTAATGTTTATGCAACGGGTTTTTCTTTTAAGCGAACAAGATAGTTTAATGCCTTTTCTAAAATGATCGTTGCAGCAATGATTCCGGTCGCAGCCTAGAAATATTGATATCATTAAAAAAGACTTTAAAAGTGGTAATGTTTACTATATAATTAAATCAAAATTCTTGAAAGATGTATGGATATTTTACATGGAATCTCTATTATTTTATTTAGAACCTACAATAATCCTATTTAAGTAGGGTATTTGATATGTAACTTATTCAGAGGGGGATAATCATGAGTCCTGAATTCAATGAAGTTAAAAATGCCATTATCAATGGTCAAACAGTGGTTGGGATGGAATTGGGATCGACCCGCATTAAAACTGTTTTGATCGGTCCAGACAATTCTCCGATCGCCTCCGGCAGCCATGACTGGGAAAACTGTTATGTCAACAATATTTGGACTTATAGCTTAGAGGATATTTGGAAGGGTGTACAAAGCAGTTATCTAAAAATGGTTAACAATGTTAAAGAGCAATATGGAGTCTCTGTTCAAACTGTGGGATCCATCGGCATCAGTGGTATGATGCATGGTTATATGGTTTTAGACAAGGACGAAAAACTTTTAACACCCTTTCGTACCTGGCGCAACAATATTACCGGGCAGGCATCGGAAGCTCTGACCAAGCTGTTTGACTATCCTATCCCCCAAAGATGGAGCATTGCTCATCTTTATCAAGCCATATTAAACCAGGAAATCCATGTATCCGAAATTCGATACATGACCACGCTGGCGGGTTACATTCATTGGAAATTAACTGGGCAAAAAGTTCTGGGAGTCGGCGAAGCATCAGGAGCTTTTCCGATTGATTTAAAGACGAAAGGATTCAACTCGCGAATGATTTCGCAGTTCAATGATTTGATCGGTCCATTCCATTACCCGTGGCACCTGGAGGACATCTTGCCAACTGTTTTAGTGGCCGGAGAAAAAGCGGGTCAACTTACGGCTGAAGGTGCAAAGCTTCTTGATGTAACCGGTCAACTACACGAAGGTATTCCACTTTGTCCGCCTGAAGGGGATGCAGGGACAGGAATGGCGGCTACCAACAGCATAACGGTACGAACTGGCAATGTATCCGCCGGAACATCCGTTTTTGCAATGATTGTACTTGAGAAGGAATTGTCCAAGGTGTATTCGGAAATTGACTTGGTGACGACACCCGATGGTAAACTGGTGGCCATGGCACACTCCAACAATTGTACATCGGATTATGACGCGTGGATAGGTTTGTTTGCGGAGGCTATCAAAGCTTTGGGTATGAATATCAATAAACCAAAGCTCTATGATACTTTATTGGGTATGGCACTTCAGGGGGATCCGGATTGTGGCGGTTTATTATCCTATGGCTACATTTCAGGTGAACATATGACTCACTTTGAAGAAGGCCGTCCCATGTTTGTGCGTTCATCAAGCAGCAATTTCAACTTGGCTAATTTTATGCGGGTCAATTTGTTCACGGCACTAGGCGCTCTGAAAACCGGTATGAATATTTTGTTGGAAAAAGAATCGGTTAAGGTAGATAAAATTTTGGGTCATGGCGGCTTTTTCAAGACCCAGGAAGTGGGGCAGAAAATCATGGCCGCTGCTGTTAATGTTCCTGTATCAATTATGGAAACTGCCGGAGAGGGTGGAGCTTGGGGTATTGCCTTGCTCGCCTCCTATATGGTCAATCGAGCAGATAACGAATCACTGGATGAATTCCTTAAACAAAAGGTTTTTGCCGGAAAACAGGGAAATACCATTGCTCCTGACCCTTCAGATGTTGCAGGTTTTAATGATTTTATGAAACGCTATACCCAGGGACTGGTTATTGAAAGAGCTGCGGTCGATAATCTGAAATAGATTGTTGCGGGCAAAAACAAAGAGATGATAAAGAAAAGAATTATCACATTTAAAAATATGATCGATATTTTGTAGGAGTTTAAAAAGCGGAATATAGGTTTGTTGCTATTCGTATTTTGGTTTATACTAGGGCTGTCTCAAAAGAGACAGTCTTTTTTATTTTCCGGGGATCGTAGGAAGCAGAGCTAAAAAGATTATAAAAAATGAATATGGATTACAAAATTTTAAAATAAAGTTCAGAAGATCGTAAGATATTTATAAAAATTCTCCTCTCTAATTTAAAAACTCTTAAATTCATCGTTACAGATTTGTAAAAATCCAAAATATATCCATTGAAGGGGATATTGCTAAAAGTTAAAATAAATTTGCAATGTAGCAGTTAATCATCAAGAAAGCGGGGGATGTGGTCAATTTTATTTTGGAAAAACGCTTATGGAAAAAGATGATAGGGGGAGAAAAATGAAACAAAGACATGGTTTTACTAAATTTGTTGTTTTGTTGGCTTTGTTGGCGATGGTATTTTCATTGTCAATCTATGGAGCAACGAAAACGGCCTTCAATTGGAAATCAGCCAAAGGCGCAACCATTAAGCTAATGTTAGTTCAACATTCGATTGCCGAAGCAATGGTCAAAAAGATACCGGAGTTCGAAAAATTAACCGGTATTAAAGTCGAATATTCAATTACCCCGGAAGAGAATTATTTTGACAAAGTTACCACTTCTTTAAATAGCCGGGCTGGTGATATGGATATATTCATGTCTGGTGCTTATCAGTTATGGGACTATGCTCCGGCTGGATTTGTGGAAGATTTGGGACCGTATCTCAACAATCCCAAAATGACCAGCGCCAATTATGATATCGCTGATATTTATGCTGGCGCCATTGGGGCGATGAAATGGGATTTAGTTCCGGGTCATAAAGCGGGAACCGGTATGCAGTTGGGACTGCCAATGGCATTTGAGATTTATTCATTGGCTTATAATAAGAGATTATTTAAAGAAAAAGGGATCAAGCCCCCGAAAACAATGGATGAACTTTTAGCAGTTTGTGAAAAGCTCAAAGAATGGGGCGGTAAGGGTACTTATCCTTTGGCAATTCGTGGCGCCAGAAATTGGGGAACCATTCATCCTGCTTACATGAGTACTTATGAAAACTATGGGGCCAAAGACTTTAAAATTCAAAACGGCAAGCTTGTATCTTTGGTTAACTCTCCAGAATCCGTTGCCATGAATGAAATGTGGGTTAAACTGATCAAAGTAGGCGGTTCTCCTTCATGGTCAAGCTATACTTGGTATCAAGCAGGAGCTGACCTTGGAGCAGGTAGAGCGGCTATGTTATGGGATGCTGATAACAACGGGATTCAACAGAACTGGCCCGGCGCTTCGAAAGAAGCAGGCAATATCGCCTGGGTTCCGCAACCCCTTCCAGCGGGTGCTACCAAGAATAATTCCAATCTTTGGACTTGGGGCATCGCAATGAACAAAGCTTCAAAAAACAAAGTTGCTGCATGGCTTGCTATGCAATATTTTACCAGTAAATCCTATTTGTTATATGCCTCGACGGTTGGCAATGCGGTTGACCCGGTTCGTGCCAGTGTCTGGGATAGCGCTGCCTTCAAAAAGAAGATTGGTCAACATGAGGGATATAGCGCTACCTTCCAAGCAACGATCAATAATACCCGAATCTTATTTACACCGCAACCTCATTTCCAAGAAACCACCACAGAGTGGGCTGCTACTCTTCAAGATTTGGTTGCCGGCAAATATAAGACAATTCAAGAAGGGTTGGATGATCTGAAGAAAAAGACCGATGAAGCTGTTAGCGATGTCGAGATTAAAAAATAACCGGTAAATGTTCTAAGTATCCTTTCATTCAAGGAGGAGTAATCCTCCTTGAATCTTTAAAGAGTGGAGGTAAACATCTTGAGGATGCAAACGGAAAGCACATCGAAAGACTCAATGATTGTCGATAAAAAATCAACGGGTATTCCATTGATGGTAAAAGCAAGGCCATATCTGATTATAGCCCCGGCCCTGCTGCTTACAATCGGCATTTTATATCCCTTTGTTATGGCATGGTATTATTCGTTTACGAATTATTCCTTTTCATCACCTACGCATCGTTTTATTGGTTTGGATAATTGGATTCGCATGTTCACCGATGAAGATTTCTGGCATGCTTTCCTGGTTACCTGTAAGTATGCAATTTTCACAACCGGATCGGAAATGGTCATTGGTATCGGAATCGCTTTACTATTAGCCAAAAGCACCAAGTTTACCAAAATACTCAAAGTAACACTTGTCTTTCCTTTAATGGTAGCCCCGGTTATCGCCACTGTTATTTGGCAGTTAATGACCAATAACTCCGTGGGAATCATTGAAAAATTTTTGAACCTTTTCAATATATATAACTTCCCTTGGGCATCTTCGGCGAATACGGCTATGTTTACTGCGGTTTTGATTGATATTTGGGTATATACTCCATTTGTGATTCTATTAGTCGTAGCAGGTATTCAATCACTGCCGAAATCGCCTTTTGAGGCGGCTCAGGTTGATGGAGCTTCCGCGTGGTTCACTTTTAAAAATCTAAAATTGCCGTTACTTAAGCCGTTTATATATATTGCCCTTATTTTCAGATTAATGGCATCGTTGCAAGAGAGCGCTATTATTTTTGCTCTTACAAAGGGAGGACCTGGTGATACTTTAATGAATCTGTCGATCACCGCCTATACGAAGGGATTTCAATTTATGAAATTTGGCGCCTCATTAACGTACATCTTATTTTTGTGGTTCGTTATCGCTTTGATCAGCAATTTTTTGGTAGGAAGATGGCTTGCGGTCCAAAAACAAGCAGCCGGTCACTGAAGGAGGATATCGATGAATACCAAACGACTTGCAGTTTTGGCTGCAGTGGGAAGAAATTTAATTTTAGCGCTTTGGGCAGTATTTGCACTATTTCCTATACTTTGGATGGTATTATGTACTTTTAAGCTTGATCGGGAAATGTATTCAACTACTTTTTTATTCCATCCTACTTTGGAGAATTATACGAATGTTCTGGTCAGAACGGATTATTTTAAAGCTTTTTTTGACAATATTATCGTGAGTGGCGGTTCCGTTATTCTTTCGGTATTGGTAGGAGTACCCGCTGCTTATGGTTTTGCCAGATACAACTTTAAATCCAGGGAATTTTGGGCCGGGCAAATATTGGGTTTTAAATTTGCTCCTGAAATTTTAGTCGTATTACCTCTTTTTATGATTTATCAGAAGCTTCATTTAATCGATACTTATTTTGGTTTGATTTGGGTATATCAATTAATTACAATGCCATTTTTAATCTGGGTTGTCAGGGGTTATTTCGAAGATATCAGCTTGGAAGTGGAACAGGCGGCACAGCTAGACGGTTATTCTTGGTATCAGGTGTTTCTTAAGATATTATTGCCTTTGATAAAACCTGGCTTGGTGGCGGCGGCCTTACTTACATTCATTTTTGCATGGAATAGTTTTATGTTTCCTTTGATTTTAAGCGGTTTTTCGGTACAAACCGTTACGGTGTCATCGTTAAAATATTTGGCCTCCGATACTGTCCATTACGGCCAAATGGCGGTAGCTGCAACGATAACAGTCTTACCTGAAGTCATTATGGCCTTGATCATTCAAAAACATTTGGTACGCGGTTTAAGCTTCGGAGCAGTAAAGGGATAAGGAGAGAAAAAACTATGGCACGGATTGAATTGTGTAATATTACCAAGAAGTTTAAAAAGATTACCGCAATTGACAATATTAAATTGGAGGTCAAGGACAAAGAATTTTTGGTTTTATTCGGGCCTGCGGGGGCCGGAAAAACCACCATTTTGAAAACAATTGCCGGACTCGAATATCCCGATCAAGGCCAGGTAAAGTTCGATGGAGAGGTTATCAATTATATTGAACCAACCCATCGCAATGTGTCCATGGTATTTGAAAATTATGCTTTGTATCCTCATTATAGCGTTTATGATAATATCGCTTCCCCTTTGCGAAGTCCGTTATATAAAAAGGATGAAGAGTATATCAAGAAAAAGGTTTATTCGATAGCTTCCTTAATGAAAATTGATCACCTGATGGAGCGTTTGCCGAGTCAATTGAGCAACGGTCAGAGACAACGTGTAGCATTGGGAAGATGCTTGGTGCGTGAACCTAAAGTATTCCTGATGGATGAACCTTTAGCGCATTTAGATGCCAAACTGCGGCATTTAATGAGGGCCGAACTGAAGGAAATGCAATCTCAATTTGACACAACGACAATTTATGTGACCCATGATTATATGGAAGCATTGAGTCTTGGTGATCGAATCGCCATTGCCATTCAGGGAAGATTTGAACAAATCGGCACCGGTGATGATATCTTCTACAGACCCGCTAACGAATTGGTCGCTAAACTTATGGGTGAGCCGGAAATCAATATATTTCCAGTCGAATTGGTATCCGAGAGCGGAATCTTTATGCTCAAAATGCTATGCCAAGAAAGACTTTTCCCCCTTCCGGATGATGTTGGGAAAATATTGAGCATGAAGAATGTCAACAAATTTGATCTTGGGATCAGAGGAAATGATATTAAATTTTATTTTGAAAAGCCAGACTCCGATTACATGACGGGTTCCGTTTATACGGTTGAGCCGATTGGTAACAAATCGATTTTGACTGTGGATGTATATGGTCAACTATTAAGGATGGTTGCGCCAAACGACTTGAGAGCAGAGATGGATTCCAAGGTTTATATTCGGTTGAATTTGGAACGCGCTTTATTTTTTAATTGTAATGACCAGAAATTTGTGACTCGACATGTTGGCAATACTTTTTGAGGTGATATCATGGCGAATTTAACATTAAAGAATGTTTATAAAAGATATGAAAATTCCAAGTTGAAAAAAGCCAATAATGACTATGCCGTTAAGGATTTATCTTTTGAGTGCCTGGATGGTGAGTTTTTAGGTATTCTCGGGCCGTCGGGCTGTGGTAAGACAACTACACTCCGGATGATTGCCGGGCTTGAAGATATTACCCAGGGTGAAATTTATATTGACGATACCCGGATTAATGATCTTCATCCCAAGGACAGGCACATTGGTCTGGCTTTTGAAGATTATGCATTGTATCCGCCACTATCGGTATACGGAAATATCGCTTTTAATTTACGGGCCAAAAAAGTCAGTGAAGCGGAAATTGAAAAAGAAATCAAGAGAATTGCCCCTTTAATGAAGGTCGACGATATCCTTGATTGTAAACCTGCCGCCTTAAGTGGTGGTCAGAAACAGCGTGTCAATATTGCCAGAGCCATAGTACGTAAGCCTCGGTTGCTCCTTTTGGATGAACCTCTCTCTCATCTTGACGGAAAGATGCGTCAGACGCTTAGAGTGGAGATTAAGAGATTACATAAAGAAATTCAATGTGCAACAGTTATCGTCACTCACGACCAGTTGGAGGCGATGTCACTGGCAGATAAAATTTTGATCATGAAAGATGCGGAACTCCAGCAATTTGGGACGCCCCTGGAGGTATATGACGATCCGGTCAACGAATTTGTAGCTGGATTTATCGGTGAGCCGCCAATGAACTTAATGACTGTCAAAATATCCAAGAGCGAAGGGGAATTTTTCTTTGAATTTCCAGGCAGTGATGTGAGAGTTAGCGTGCCAAAACGTTATTACCCTACCATTCAAGACGGAATGCTGGTTAGGCTGGGGGTACGACCGATGGATGTGTTAATCGGTGATGAAAACAGCAAAGCGAGCACCGTCAAAATAGCCGTATTTGAAAACCTTGGCGATGAAAGAAGAATAAATATCAGGGTGGGCGAGGAATATCTGAATTTAATCACCTTTGAAGAAGTTCGCTACAAGCCTGGCGACTCTATTAAACTGGAATTTAATGCTGAAAAAACTCATTTGTTTGATATTAAAACCGGTCAAAGGATTAAACCTCGTTCCGGCAAGTAAGTGACAATTTAGCAATCCTAATCTTGGAAATCCATTGGTTTTACTGAATAATCATTAATAATATTGAAAGCGAGGAATGAAAATGGCAAATTTACCGGAAAAAATGAGAGCATTAGTAGTGTACGGCTCCGGGGACTACAGGTTTGAAAAAGAATATCCTGTACCAAGAGCGGGCGAAGGCGAAATAATTATCAAAATTGAGGCCTGCGGAGTGTGCGCGGGTGACGTAAAAGCCGAACACGGCGCAGCGATGTTCTGGGGCGGGGATGGCCAACCTAGTTGGGTCAAACCACCATTTATCCCCGGGCATGAATTTCTCGGAGTCATTGCCGAACTGGGTCCGAATGTAAAAGGAGATTTCAAACTCGGCGACCGGGTTGTTGCCGATCAGATCGTTCCATGCTGGGAATGTCGATTTTGCAAAAGCGGGAAATATTGGATGTGCCAGAAGCACGATATTTTCGGATTCCAAAACAATGTTAACGGGGGTATGGCAGAATATTTGAAACTGCCGAAAGAATCTTTGGTATATAAAGTTCCCAAAGAACTGCCCCTCGAAAAGGCAATTTTAATTGAACCTTTTGCCTGTTCCAAACATGCTGTGGATCGGGGAAACATATCCAATACCGACGTTGTTGTTTTATCCGGTGCGGGTACATTGGGCCTTGGAATGGTTGGCGCTATCAAGTTAAAAAATCCCAAAATGTTAATTGTGCTTGATATGAAGGATGACCGCCTCGAACTTGCGAAAAAGTTTGGAGCTGATCTGGTAGTCAATCCAGGCAAAGAGGATGCTATCAAGAAAGTAATGGATTTAACTGAAGGTTATGGATGCGATGTATATATTGAGGCCACCGGACATCCGTCAAGTGTAATCCAAGGACTCTCCATGATCCGCAAGCTGGGAACTTTTGTTGAGTTCAGCGTATTCAGCGCTCCTACAACTGTTGACTGGAGTATTATCGGCGATCGTAAAGAAATCGATTTGTTGGGCGCCCACTTAAGCCCTTATTGCTATGAGCCGGTTATCGAATGGATAACGAGTGGGAAACTTCCGACCGAAGGTGTTGTTACTCATCAATATCCGCTGGAGAAATGGAAAGAAGCATTTGAGATGGCTGGAAAAGGTGAAGGGTCATTGAAGGTAATCATCATACCGTAATTTATGAATGCAATTTAACCCCTTTCATTTCATCATCGGTAAATGGTTTTACCATTTATCTTTGAAGAGGCGTTAGGGGTTAATGTATATCTATCACCAAGGCTTCGTGTCATTGGGATTGATTGAAAGGATATAACAAATGATATGAAAAGTTCACCATTTGCCGGCCTCCTTCTTGTCTGCGACATGGACGGGACTCTTGTCAATAGCAAAAATGAAGTAAGTTCAGAAAATGTAAAAGCTTTAAAGTATTTTGTGGCAGGGGGCGGGTTGTTTACGGTTGCCACCGGGAGGACTGCAAAGGGCGCAAGCCTTAATTTACCGGGACTACCTGTAAATATACCCGCAATTCTTATTAATGGTTCTCAATTATACGATTTAGAGCAGAATACGATCTTATGGCATCATTTCATTGAAGATAGAATCGATGGAATATTGAAAGATATTTTGTTGAAATTTCCAGAAATTGGAATGGAAATATTTTTTGAAGGCGGAGTGACGGTAACCAGGAGTAACGATTGGGTTGAAGCCCACCGGCTTCGGGAGGTTATTTTGCCGGGGATCATGGATGTTGCGACCGTTCCAAAACCATGGTATAAAATTGTGCTCAGTTGGCATCATCAAGGTCTAAAAGAAATTCAGTCATACCTTGAGGGAAATTTGAATCACTGTAAAGCTGTATTTTCGGAAGAAAAGTTTCTTGATTTGCTGGATGTGAAGACTTCGAAAGGGAATGCATTGAAAGTATTAATTCAAAAACTCAAAATTTCAGATTTAAAGATTATTGCTGTAGGTGACAACTTGAATGATTTGGAGATGATACAGATTGCTGATATAGGGGTTGCCGTTGGGAATGCCCATGAGATTTTAAAAAAACAGGCAACATTTTGTACCGTTCATCATGATGAACATGCCATTGCTCAAGTTGTCCAATGGATTGAAGAAAACATATTGGGAAGAAAAGAAAGAATATGAAATCATGAGTTATCTCACATTATTTGAGTTCCAGATTTAACATTGGTTTTTAATCGGATTTCTTGAGGATTTATCATGATTAAGTTTTTTCCAGCGCAGGATTTTTCGAGGGTAAATGGAATATTATATCAACTTATCCGTACAAGTTTACAATGATCAAGGAGTTGATTCATTTTGTTGGAACAATTAAAGGAGCAGGTTTTAGAGGCCAATTTGGAGCTAAACCGTAGAAGTTTGGTGGTCTATACCTGGGGCAATGTCAGTGGGATTGACCGGGAAAAAGGGTTGTTTGTGATAAAACCCAGCGGTGTGGCATATGAGGATTTACGGGTTGAGATGATGGTGGTGGTGGATTTGACCGGAAAAGTGGTGGAAGGTAACTTAAACCCGTCTTCCGATACGCCGACTCACATGGTTTTGTATCAAAAATTCCCCAAAATCGGGGGTGTGGTTCATACCCATTCACCGATGGCTACTGCATGGGCACAGGCCAATATGGGCATTCCCTGCTTCGGGACTACTCATGCCGATTACTTTTACGGGGAAATCCCCTGTGCACGGGCGCTCACCCAAGAAGAAATCGAAGGGGATTATGAGCTCAACACCGGTAAGGTCATTGTGGAACGTTTCCAGGATTTGAATTACGAATATCTCCCCGGCGTTTTGGTAGCCAATCATGCTCCTTTTACCTGGGGCAAGGATGCGGCGGAAGCAGTTCACAACAGTGTGGTCCTGGAGGAAGTGGCCAAAATGGGACTTGCCGCCAAACAACTCAACCCACAAGTTAAACCGGTGACTCAATATCTGCTCGACAAGCATTTTCTGCGCAAACACGGCAAAAATGCCTATTATGGACAGGGAAAGTCACACGAATCCTAGGAAAATTTCCAAATTATAAATTGATACGAATCAGGCCCGGTAGAATTGAGGGCTTGATTTTTTTCCAAAACCCCCACAACCGGAGCGTAAATCTTTAAAATGGTTTTAAGAATTTATACTCCGGAATTGAAAACCTGCAAAAAGGCGAATTGCTTATATACCGGCTTTATCGTCTTCAAGGCTAAAATTCCTTTCAATGCGGCGTTGCTTTTTATGAAAATCCCTTTGTTCCGACAAGGGAGCATGGATAATTTGGGGAGAAACGCATCCAAGATTGGCAAATAATCGGTTCAAAGTTTTATTGAGCTCAAGCTGGACCATAGGGCGGACCTGATTCGGAACTTTGAGTAAAATCTCAATTAAATTCGGATGGCGTTGAATAACCCGGTACTCGGTGATTTCGGTTGACGATTGTAATACCGCTCTCCGTAAAAAGTCGGGAAAGATGGGTATCATCTTCGTTTCGGAACTTGAATGAAGGTAAAAGATATCATCACAGCGACCTTCGATTTTTTCCAAAGCGGTAAAGACCGAACCACAAGGGCAGGGAGTGTTTTTTTCGACTAAAATGTCATTTAAGCGATAACGGATTATTGGCTGCGTTGTGCGGTGAAAGTCGGTAATCACCGGAATAAATCTGCGACTTTGGTTATCAATATATTCCTTTTGAATCACAACCAAATCTTCATTGAGGTGAAGAGTCCCATGAGAACAGGTGACACCCAAAAAACCCTCGGTGCACTGGTATATCTGATGGATGGTCTGGTGAAATTGCTCACTGATAAAGGATTGATCAAAGGGTTCCAGAACTTCGGCCATAGAAATCACTTTCATAGGTTTAATTTTCAGTTCGTTGGCTTTTACCGCCGAGGCTAGAATTCGCAGTACTGAAGGCGGGGCTGCCAAGATGGACGGTTGAAACTCATTAAGACGTTGGATTTGAAGCGGCATCGGTTCCAGTAAATCGTAGAACCGGAACTGTACCAATCGGGAGTTGACAGTCTGATAAAGGTTATTATTGGCCCGGAAAAAGAAGGCAACTTTCTGGCCGGCCCATAACGGAGCCGGTAAAACTTTGGCTAAGATTGTCCCGGCCCATTTCAAGCGTTCCTTTCGGCTAACCAAAAACAGTCCGCGATTCCCGGAAGTGCCCGAAGATAATCCAACTGAAATTCCATGGATCTGGGGGGAGAAATCCCGGCTTCCCTCCGACATAAAAGCAGTCTTAAAGGCATCATCGCTGCGAATGCCAACTGTATTGAGAGAGTCGAAGTTTTCCATCATGATATTTTTTTCAATCAGCGGGAAATTGCGCCATTCATCAAGCTTTAACCCTTGGTAATATTGCCGGTAAAAAGGGGATAAGGACAGAATTTTTTGAAGATGAAGTTGAACCTGGCCTTCTTGCCAAACTTCCAGCGCATGCCGGGTTTGGAAGGGAGGACGATATTTGGTTTGGAGATAACGAGCAAGTATGATGGGTTTATCAATCATTTTCATTGGTTAAATCACTTACCTTCCTATAAAATTAAAGCGAAACAATATTTTGATGACTTGGAATGATCGTTATTTCCGGGTAGCGTTGGTGCAAGCGGTTTATTTTCTTTAATGTGCTCAAGTAATCTCCCCAATGATGAGTTGCCAACCGGGCCAAACCCTTTGGAGGAGTGGATGTTTGATAGGATTGTTTGAGCCAGCAAGCATCAGATATCAGAAAAAATCTTCCCCGGTTGGTTGAAAGAAATAAACCCAGTTGCCCCTGGGCATGGCCAGGTAAATCCACAAGCAACAAAGAGCCGTCACCAAGAATATCATAAGCGCGACAAAAAGGGGCATATTGCTCCGGCAGTGATATGACAGAGTCATTTTCAATATCCCGGGAACGCGTTTCAAAATTCTCCGGGAGGAGGCCGGGGAGGAAGCCGCTAGCGAGCGCGGCCATTCTTTTTTTTCGAATCAAGCTCTGATAGGCTGAGTGTTTATAGATGAATTGTGCTTGTGGGAAGTCCCGTAGCCCACCGATATGATCGGGATGAAAATGAGAAATGATAATCTGTTTAATTTCCGAAGCAGCAATTCCCAGTCGATGGAGTTGAGCCACTGCACTTTGGTCCGGCTCGATCCTTACCGGAGTCAGTTTTGCATAAACTCGGTTTGGAAAAGTATTTGTAAGCCGGTAAAAGCGTTCCGAATAACCGGTGTCAAACAAGATATAGCCCAATTGGGAGTGATGAATGAGTCCAAAAATGGCGGGAAATTTGATTTTCCGAAATGCTCCTCCCGTGATGGCCAACTTTTCATACTGTGTGCAATATCCCGCTTGAAGCAGGTTAAGCGTGATAGTTGTCATGGTTTTTCCTTCCACCCATTTACAAATAATTCTAACCCTTCCTCTATACCAATCCTGGGATTATATCCCAGTTCCCTTTTAGCTGCCGAAATGTCCAAGGTTATCGTTTTGGAAAGAGTACCCACAGAGTAACAAGTAAACGGAGGTTCTTTCTTGAGCAAAAAGGTTCTATAGAACGTTTCCAAAAAGTATGCCCCAAGATAGGCGGAAGAAAAAGAAATGTTCCTTGTCCGCAAGGTCAGTCCCAGCTTTGAAAATAGTTCTTCCAGTAGGCTCTTGAAGGGAACCGGAGTGCCGTTACTGATGTTATACTTTTTACCCAAGGTGGCCGGAGGGGAATCAATCGCTAAAACGATTGCCTCAACTGCGTTTTCGACATAGGTTAAGTCCATCAGCACCTCACCATTGTCAATCATGGGGATTCCCAACTTTTGATTGGCCATGATTAAACGGGGAAAGATGGTTGTATCTCCTGGGCCGAAGAGGGCCCGGGGCCTTAGGGTGATGACCGGCAGCCCGGCGGAGAATGCGGCATCAATACGTTCTTCCGCCAAATATTTTGTTTTGGCATAATTATTTACCATCCGGCTAGGCAATGGATGGGATTCCGTCACATTGAATTTATGCCGGTATTCAAAATAGATAGAGGGCGAGGAGATATGAATCATCCGCCTTACTCCGTGAACCAGGCAACCGTTGATTACATTTTCAGTCCCTTTGACATTGATGGCGAAAAAATCCGGGAAGCGACCCCAGGGCGTTGAGAGCGCTCCACAATGAAAGACGTAATCCATACCTGCGATAGCCTGGTTGATTTGACAGGAGTCCCGCAAATCAGCCCGGATGAATCGAAAGCCTTTTTGAGCCAAATCCATTCCTATGGTTTCATTGCGGCCAAGGACTGTGACCTCATAACCGAGCTGTTGCAGGCGGTTTGCCAAATGACGGCCAAGGAATCCGGTTCCACCGGTAATGAGTGCTTTCATGGTTCACCATTCCATTCTATATCGAAGGTTGAAGCTTCTGCCAAAGAGGATAGTTTATTTTTTCGACTGATCCGCCAAAGACTGACCGGAATCGTAAGTTGGTGAAAAAAAGGGATTGGGTCACGATGATCCCAGATGACATCTTTTGATGAGTGAAAGGTTTCCCACCAACATTTCCGGGTATTGGGGTCGGATAGTGAATGAATCCCCGAATAGAGCATGGGGAAGAATAACATCCGTTTGGTACCGGGTTGGGGAATGATTGGTGATTTCGTTGATCCGAAAAAAGCCTTTGCAAATAAGGGATTCCCGGCCAATAAGTGCACTCCGCTGGTAGCTCTGGGATTACATTCGATGGGATAAAGGTCGCCATGGGAATCCTCGATGATATCAAAGGCAATCTGACCGGAAAAATGCTCCGCGCTGGAAAAAAAGCGGACAAAGTCCATCGCCCCCTGGTGATTAACAGCTTCAAAGCTGATACTGGCCCCGCCGTTTAGATTAAAGCTCATCCTGTAAGTAGTATGAGCCTTTATTGTTCCCTGATGGATGATGCTGTAAGTACAATACTCCGTCCCAAAAATCCGTTGTTGTAAAACCCATTGTCTTTTAGGGGAAATCTCAACTCCAACAGGAGCATGTTCCCTATGATCCGGTAATAATTTTACCTGAGTTCCAAACCTGGAGAATACCGGTTTAATTACAGATGGAGCATCGAGTTCCCGGTGATACTGAAAAAGTTCTTCCATTGAACTCGCCAGAAAGGTTTTAGGAACTTTGAAACCATGGGCTTGGACCCGTTGGATAAAGGTATATTTGTTATGGAAGCGGATTAAGGCATCAAAATCAGTACAATAAATCTTACCGGGGCATAAGGCTTCGATTTCCGGCTTCCACCGGGCAATCCAAAATATTTCTTCACAAGTTGGGATTAGCCAATCGATTTCCGCGGAGTTCATAATTTTGATCAATGAATTCCGATAAGCCTCAGGGTTTTGGTTGGGACGGGGAACCGTGAAGCTACGTTTAACTTTGGCAGAAAACCGGCAAAGGTTGTTCGTAAAACTTTCAGCGATATAAACTTCATACCCGGACCGGTGAAAGAGGCGGGCCAGTTCTAGAGTTACCGGGGCTCTACCACCGGTTAACAGGATTTTTTGTCTTTCTTGGGATTTAGTAGACAAGGACCATTCCTCCCAATGAGAGCCCGGCTGAAGTTCCAAGAAGCATGATCCGCTCTCCCCGGTTGATGCGCCCGTCTTTAATGGCAGCATGAATGGCCATGGGCAGGGAAGCCGCGATGGTATTGCCGTGATTTTTGATGATAGTCATAAAACGGTCCGGTTCGATATGAAGTCTCCTGCGGATTAAATCCATAGCCGAGCCGCTTGCTTGATGCGGAATCACTAAATGAATCCTATCGAGGGAAAGTTGCGCGGATTGAAGTAAGCGCTGCATGAAACCTGGCATTAATTCGGCGCTTTTTTTAAAGACTGCCCTTCCATCCATTTTAAATAAAAATTCTTCTTCGGTCCTATCTGAATAATGGCGAGGATGGAGCCCGGTTCCCCCACCGCGAATCTCACAGAAGTGGGCGCCCGAGCTGTAAGTCTCCATACGGGATTCGATGATCGAACTGGATTCACCGGGTTTGGTTCTACCAATTACTGCCGCCGCCGCTCCATCCCCGAATAACACACAAGTTTCCCGGTTGTGCCAATTTAGGCCGACCGATGCCACTTCGGAGGATACGATGAGGATATGGCGGTAGCGTTCCGCATCGACAAGATAGGACAGAGTATCCAAAGCAGTCAAGAAACTTAGGCAGGTGGAGTTAATATCATAAGCGGGAATGTTTAAATCGGCTCCACCCAAATGCTCTAAGATCAATGCCGCCGTACAGGGAATGGCTTGTTCCATAACTCCGCTGGCGGAAATGAGACAGTCAATATCATTTAATCCAACACCCGCTTGTTCCATGGCTTGCTGTGCGGCTAAAGCGCCCATCAAAGAAGCGGTTTCATCGGTAACAAAATGTCGCACTCCGACTCCGGAGGCGTTTTCGCTCCAACCGGAAGGCAGGCCCAAACGCCGGTCGAGTTCTGCTGAGGTGATTTGTTGCTTGGGTAAATATTCACCGGTTCCTAAAATTTTTACATTCCGTTGTTGCATTGAATATTTTCACTTCCTTTGTTTTGCATCCTAAAATCCAATTCCATTTAATCAAGTTCTAACTGCAGTATAGTCCTTACTTTTTAATCCGGGCAGGGTTATCTTTTATCACCCGCACCATCGGGGAGAATGTCATCAATTACGGATACATATTCTGAAAAAACATTAAAAAGCAAACCGGAATGTTGATCTTTGACCTCTCTCCCGCCTTCAAGAAGCGAGCTCTCCCCCAACGATGTAAATTCAAAGAGGCGTGTTCATTGGGAGAGTAACCCCACGCCTTCGAAGGCGTGCAGCCTCCGTAGTCAAAATGCTTTTGGAGGTCATGGTCATCGAACTCAAATAGTTCGCGGTTACTCTTCCCCTGACTATCTACCGGAAAAACATTTTTGAGGAAGAGCTCGCCTTTTAAGAAAGGCGCGAGTTAGGTCAAATAGGCAACTTGATCCACGTCCCATTTTATGGAAGCGAGTCTGTGGTATTGACCCCCGGGCATATGCTAGGAACTCTTTCCGAAGTCTGATATAATTTGTAATAGGAAAAAGCAACGAATTCATAGTAATTGGAGATCATGCTTTATGAAAATGACAGCTTTGATCTTTATTGTTTTGGCTTTGTGTTCCATTGGAATCTTAACGATCATTTCCAATCCCAAATCCCGTTCCAATCTATGGTTGGGGATAATGGCTTTAGCCCCGGGTCTGGGCGTTTTGGTGGTCTTCGTGAGTTTTCTGCTTTCGGAGACAATTTCAAAAACAGTTTCACCCCTCACCATCGACTGCCTTTTCATGTTTGCCTTATATGTAACTCCTTATGCAACGCTGATGTTCGGCATTACTTATTCCGGGCGGCTCAAAAATACACTTCATTATAAATTGACGGGTTCACTACTATTCATCCCGGTTTTGATAATGATTGCGGGAACCCCTTTTTACCTTGCATCGCATTCCCTTTTTCATTTATACATTTGGGCGATCCCCTATATCATGGTTGCCAATTATTTGGTTATCCTGGCCTATTTCCGGGAAAAAATCGGGCGCCAAAGGAAACATAAGTTATTGACTTGCATTTTATTTATACCCGCCACCCTGGTGATTGAGATTTATAATATCCTCAATCTCCCTTACCATGATATTTGGAAGTTTAATATCACTGCGGTTATTTCCGCTTTCATCCTTTTTTTCTTTCTCAGCGTCCGCTATGGAATTATGGGAGTCCGGGTCAAACTGGAACGAAATCAATTGGCGGGGACTATTCGTTCGGTGACTTCAGGGACCTTGATTCTAAATCATGCGATGAAGAACGAACTCACCAAGATGGCGGTTTGTATGGAAAACATTAAAAAAGCAGCCCAGAAACGCGAACCCAATATCGCCGGTATTCACGAGAATACCCAATTTGTCCAGGATTCACTGGATTATTTATCGCTGATGGTAAAAAAAATTCAAAGCCAGGTTGAGGAGATTGTCATTACCAAACAGTCAATCAACCCGGCAGAGGTAGCTGCCAAAGCCTTACAAATCCTTATACTGTCTCTTAGGGAAAAAAACATCCGGGTCATTAACGAAATCCCTCCCGGCATCCAGATTCCTGCCGATGGTTTTCATTTGCAGGAGGTATTGATCAATATCATCAAAAATGCCATTGATGCAATGAAGATGGATGGGACGCTTTATATAGGAGTATTCGAAGAAAAACGGGCTGTCGCGCTAGTCATTCGCGATGATGGCGCAGGTATTGAGAAAGAAAATTTACCCCATGTTTTGGAACCCTTTTTTACAACCAAATCCCGCCATCAAAACTTTGGTCTTGGCTTGACCTATTGTTACAATGTCCTCCAAAAACATGGCGGTACTTTAGAGATCGAAAGCGCTGAGAATTCAGGGACTACGGTTTTGCTTACTTTTCCCTTGGTGCGGTTTGGCCGGGCCAAATAATTTTTTTGCGAGGTTGCCAATGAACGAAGCCGGAAAGATTAAAATAATTTTGGTTGAGGATGATCCGTCCTGGCAAAAGATTATGGCGGATTTCTTGCGTGAATGTCCGGATTTTGAGATTGTTGGAATAGCCGGTTGCAAGGAAGAGGCTTTGGAGTTTGCCCTCAACATTCCTGCTGATATTGTATTGATGGATATCAATCTTACTGAAAACAAACGTGACGGTATTACCGCTGCTTTGGAAATTTTAGAGCAGACTCACTTGAAAATCATTATGCTGACCTCTCTGGAAGAGGAAGAATTGATTACGGATTCTTTTGCCGCCGGGGCGGTTGAATATGTTACCAAGGATAACTATCTTGATATTCCGACTATCATCAGGCGGGCAATTCGGGAAAGCTCGCCGATGGATGTATTATTGAAGGATTATGCCAGGTTGAAAAGGGAAGAACAGTTAAAAGAGCTGACTCCGGCCGAAAGGGAAGTTTTCGATCTGCTCGAAGAGGGGCACACTCTCAACCAAATCGAAACCAAAACTTTTAAAACCCACAATACCCTCAGAACTCAAGTCAAACAAATTTTGCATAAATTGAAGGCCAGGACGAGGATTGAGGCTATAAAGAAGGTAGAATCGAAAGGGGTATATGAGAAGTATGATGAAGGGGACAATGAAAAAGAATAAAAAATTGCGCTGCAATTACGCTTAATATAAAAGCTACAACGGGAGTGTCGGTTTGCAAAACGATAGAGGAAATCTGCACAGCCGAGTGTAGACCGACACAACGAGAGTGTGGATTTACAGAATGGATTTGAGAATCTGCACAATGGGAGTGCAGACCGACACAACAAGAGTGTGGATTTACAAAATGGATTTGAGAATCCGCACAGTCGG
Source organism: Bacillota bacterium (assembly GCA_023426245.1). Taxonomy (GTDB): domain Bacteria; phylum Bacillota; class UBA4882; order UBA8346; family UBA8346; genus UBA8346. The sequence continues at coordinate 77,978 of JAFABB010000057.1, read as the reverse complement.
AGTGTAGACCGACACAATCGGAGTGTCGGTTTGCAAAATGGATTTGAGAATTCACACTGCCGGAGTGAAGATTGGCATAGACAAAGAGAAATTTTCTACCGCAAAGAACCCGGAACACGTACTATCTTTTTTTACATTTTTTATGCCAACATATCCCCGCATTGCGCCCCATGGTTTTAGAAATTCCAAGTGTGAAGTGGATACCGCCCCTGCTTGGAAAATACTTCGAAGTCTAAAAGATTAAATCTCCCGTCAAGGCGTCGGCACTATAAGTGACGCAGACGCCGAGAAAAGGCGAAAAACATTGTTGAAAAAACCTCTGTGCCCTGCCCGAGAAAAAATACCCTATTTTCATCCTTTCGATTGCCCCGGCGTGCCGAGGTGGGGGACCATTTAGTTACAAACGATTTTTTAAATTCTAGCTGCTCTTTTAAAAATTTTTTGTTGATTTCTAGCCATCTAGAGTTATCGGGACTAAATCGACACACTTTTATGGAAAAAAGGTGATATTATGGTATGGGGAAGGTTTGGGACCCGAATCCAAAATACTGGCATAAAACTAGAAATCCTGTAAATCCTGTCTATGAAAACTATGAACTTAGGCCAAATAAAAAAATATTGACAGGATGAACAGATTAAATTGACCGAGACTAGTCAATCCTTTTATAGTCGGTAGTGGAGTTTGAAACACAACTCCTAAAAAAGCGCTATGCGCTTTTAACGCTCTGAATTTCAGGGTGTTTTTTTATTTCTGGCAAAAGTAGCATGATTATTTGGCTACTTTTTTTAGTTTGTTCTGAAATTGAGCGAAAGGAGGTGAATAAACACATGGATAGATCCTATGCGCATCGGATTGATCGTGTCAAAAGCATCCTCGGCGGGATGACGGCTTATGAGGATAAGCTGGAAAAATGGGGGATTACCCAGGAATTTATCACCAACATGACCACTCTCTACAATCAGGCGAATACCAATGAACAGAAGAAAAACGCCCTCAAAGCCACTGTTCAGCAATTGACCATAGCCCAGGAAGAGACCATGGACAAGCTGGAAAGCAATTGCGCCATGGTCAAAAAGTTAGTCCGCTTTGAACTGCCTAAACAATGCTGGCCGGAATTTGGTTTCAGGCAAGGGGAGTATGCGGAAAAAGAGACTGCCGTTACCGGAGAGTAAAAGCCGGCAGGAGGAGCGGGAAAGATTGCTCCTGAGAAACCAGCCTCCGGCTCCGCGTTGGAGGCTGGGCATAATAGCATTTCAATTGATCCGAAGGCTTAAACATTGAATAAGAAATGTATCCGGCAGGGATAATTGGATAGATGTGGAATATATTTTATGAAAATTTACATAAAATTTGGGACTTTTTGAAAATGATATTTTATCTTGTTAAGATGAAGCTTACCGGGAGGACTTCATGGTCAAGGTTATCATTCTTGGCGGAAGCGGGCTTTTAGGTAAGGCTATTATAAAGGAATTGAATCAATACCAGGACTTCCGGACATATGGAACATACTTTTCAAATCCAACGGGATTGGCTCCGGAGAGACGTTTTCAACTGGACATTGGAGATTTAGCCGACCTGAGAGCAATATTAAATACTTTGAGACCTCACTTGGTTATAACCGCTTTGAGGGGTGACTTTAGGCAACAGCTTATTTTCCATGGGGAAATAGCGGATTATTTAAAGGGAAACGGAGGTCAACTGTATTTTTTATCGACTGCTAATGTGTTTGACAACGATTTAAGTAAACCCCACGATGAAGATGATTTGCCAAACGCCCGCACCGAATATGGTCAATTCAAAATAACCTGTGAACGAAGGATTGTTGAACTTCTGAGAGACAATGCCTACATCCTGCGGTTGCCCCAAGTTTGGGGAAGGGACTCTTCGAGACTGGAGTCGCTGCACAAGTCTTTGAAAAATAATGAAAAAATTGTGGTTTATCCGAATTTGTTTTTTAGCACAATCTCTGATAAATTTGCCGCGGAGAAAGCCGTCTATATTATCAGGCATAACCTAAAAGGAATCTTTCACCTGGCCGCTGAGGATATTGTCAATCACCGGGATTTTCACACTCAATTGATAGCCGGATTGGGCTATAACCAAGCCATGCTGGAAGAAAATCCTGATGAGTCGGGATAATTTGCCCTTGTATCAAAGAGGAGCAATGAATTTCCTGAGTGTTTTAGAGAGGAAAACAAATCGGTAATCAGTTATTTGCTGGGTTAACTGCTATCCATTTTTGGTAGAAGTGACCGATATGTGGGATCGCGTTGCGAATGATGAAACGGCAGGCACGTTTAGAAGCGGCAATCAAGATTCACCTTTTCTCTGCACTTTCATTTCTCTGCGTCTCCGCGCCTTGGCGGGAGAATACTTCTTTTAATTTTTTAAGATAACGGGTTTTTGATTTTAGGATCTCGGTAATCCCCCATAATACCGCGGTATAAACCGGGGTATTTTTTATACCTTATATCCGGCAGGGATTATGGGATAAATGTGGAATTGTATTATGAAAATTTATTTAAATTTGGATTTTTTGAAAATAGGTCAATGGGTGTATTTTTGAATATTGAAATAAAAGGAGTTACACTCGATGGGTTTTAAAGAATACCAATATCAAAGACCCAATCTGGAATTATTGGAAAAAGAATTTCAAGATTTATTGAAAGAGTTCGAGCGGGCAAAATCCCCATCAACTAAGTGAGTGTCGTTTCCAATGAATCAGTTAATCAATGTCTGTTTTGCTAATGCTTCATCATAGAATGGATACCACCAATCAATACTACGACATGGAAAATAAGATGATGGATGAAGCGATGATGTATCAGTTATTGCCTTCCAGGAACTTGAATGGAGCGTGAAGGGGGTTTCAAAGATGGGATATTTTATTGGCAAACTCAGTGATGATCCCCAATATGGTCGGGAAATTGACAGGTTGCATCAGGTAGGTTGGCCGGAGTTTATGCTTAGGGATGAAAAGGCAGCTCTTTATTGGGATTTGTTGATGACGGTTTTTGCGGACTTTCAAATCGTCCTTTGTGATGATCATAAAAATGTTTTGGCGGTGGGAAATAGTATTCCAATTTTTTGGGATGGCACTCTGGAAGGGCTGCCTTCCGGATGGGAAGGAGCCTTCGAAAAAGGGGCGGAAGGACATAAAGCCGGAGTTGAACCTAACACATTATCGGCTTTGGCCATTGTGATCGACCCTGCATATCAGGGCAAAGGAATTAGTGGAAAGGTCATTCAAGCGGTAAAAAATGCCGCCATAGAAAAGGGATTCACTCATTTTATCGTTCCTTTGCGTCCTTCGTTAAAAAGCCGCTACCCGCTTATTCCCATGGAAAAATATATTGAATGGAAAAATGGTGAGGGCTTGCCGTTTGACCCATGGCTGCGAACCCATTATAAAGCCGGGGGAAGGATCGTAAAGATTGCTCCTGAATCAATGATTATCAAAGGCACGATCGGGGAGTGGGAACAATGGGCCGAAATGAAGTTTCCCGAATCCGGAAACTACGTTGTAGCCGGCGCTTTAACGCCGGTTCAAATTGATTGTGAAAATGATTTGGGTACCTATATTGAGCCGAATGTATGGATAAAGCATGATTTAAAATAGTGTTTTATATCGATGAGTGAAATGAATTTTAATGTTATCATAAATTCTTGGTAGAAAACAAATTGCCTATTTGACCTAACTCGCGCCTTTCTTAAAAGGCGGGCTCTTCCCCAATGATGTTATTTCCGGTAGATGGTTTAGGGGAAGAGTAACCGTGAACTCATTTGAGTTCGATGGCTTCGCTCTCCAGAAGCATTTTGACTACGGCGGCAGCATGGGGGTACTCTCCCACTGAATCTGCCTCTTCGTACTGGCTTCGTTGGGGGAGAGCTCGCCTTCGTCACGAAGGCGCAGAGAGAGGTTGGTTTTTTAGGCCAAATTATTTATTTCAACATATATAGAATAAAAAGAGTTCTGTCAATTTCAGAAAACCGCTGGTGTTCATTATGAAAAGTAAAAAGTTTTTTGTGATCGATAGCTTTGCCGAAAAGCCTTTTGGAGGAACCCGGCAGCAGTTTTTACGGATGCTGAAAATTTGGATATACCGACAATGCAAAGGATTGGCAAACAACTTAACCTGGTGGAAACCGTTTTTTATGTCCCCCTCAGCTGAACAAAATACCGATTTTCATTTTCGGAGCTAGATCGGTAGTTACTGGAACGATTCCACCCTATGCGATTGTGGCTGGAGATCCGGCTAGAGTAATAAGAATGGGATTTGATGAAGAGACAATCGATTTATTGTTAAAAATTCAATGGCGGAATTGGGATGCAAAAAAATTGCAAACAACTTAACGCTCTTGACCAATTGTAATCTAAAAGATCTTCGTAATCTTAAGTAAGTTGTCTACACTTTCAAAACCAAATTGGTGTTGCCCACTATATTGAAAACCTCAAGAGTAGGCGAATTTACTTAAAATAATCGTCTGATTCGGTTGATATTCCATCCCAACTATTATTGGGCATTGCCAGAAAATTTACTAAAGAAATAAGGAGAGAAAATGAAAGTTATTTGTGTTAGGCATGGGGAAAGTGAAGCTAATCTTATCCGGGAGTTTTCCAATCGATGTTGTAAACATCCTCTTACTGAAAAAGGCAGAGAACAAGCGAATGAACTGTGTCAAAAGCTGAAGAGTGAAAAAATCATTAAAATCTATTCCAGTCCAGTATTAAGAGCTATGCAAACTTCGGAAATCATTGCCAAACATTTTAACATGGATTTTAGTGTAGATGAAAATCTCAGGGAATTTGATGTAGGTATTTATGAGGGTACTTCCCATCAGAAAGGTTGGAATCGATATATTGAAGTTGTAGATAGCTGGATTCGAAATGATGACATTCATAATAAAATGGAAGGGGGCGAAAGCTTATCCGATATTATTACAAGGTTAACCAACATATTGACTCTGGTTAAAAATAATTATAATCAGGTTGATGGGTTAATACTCCTTGTAGGACACAATGGTTTATATCGATGTGGTTTACCCAAAACAATTAAAAATTTATCCTATGAATTCACTGAAAAATACCAAATCGAGCATGGTTCTTTAATCAATCTTAATTATCAGAATGAAGAATACGATTGCCAACAATGGTGTGGTGTTGTTCCATTCGAATAAAATAGAATCAGACGATTTTATATTTAGAATCCTTGGAATTCATCGGCGCATCCGGACCCTTGTGGTTTGCTTTGGCTTTATTGATCTTTTCAGTTATCTATACTTTGATACGAATGATATTTCCCCAATCACAATCAGGAAGAACGGTGAGAAACCAGCATTAATCACTCATTCCCGGGTTATAACGGTAATCGTTTTCATGTCGCTGGTGGCCTTTTTAATAAGACTGCTCCAACCTATCGGAACAGCCGTTTTAAATATGCAATTATGTTATTTTTCTCAATATATCATCCTTTTTTCTTTGGGAGTTATAACTTATCGCCGGGATTTATTGACCCATTTGCCCTCTCGATTCGGCAAGTTTTGGTTTCGGCTCGCCTTATACCTTGGGATACCGCTTTGGGGCTTATTAATGGTATTCGGCAGAGCCGTAACGGAGTGGACGCTTTTTGCCGGTGGCATTCATTGGCAAGCCGTGGCCTACGCCATTTGGGAATCATTTTTTTGTATCGGAGTTTGTCTGGGTCTGCTGGTGTTATTTCACGATAAATATAATACCAATGACACTGATATTACTTCCGATTTGTTTTTGTTTTAGTTACCTGCTTTGAAAAATAACATTCATGAAAAAGTTGTTTTCATAACGGAAGGAGTCTTGACTAGAACTTTCATGTGCCTTGAAACTGAGAGACTCTTCACAAAAGCAAAGAACTCAAAGAAATAACAAACAAGGAGAGAAGACTTTGATGAAAAACACAGTTCATTATAAGTTCATTCTTTAGTCCCATTTCCAAATACACCTTTCGGCAGAGGCGTTCTTTTTTAAAAACCGGTAGAATATTAGAAAATGAACGAATGAGGTGTAGTCAATGAAGTTCAATTTAAAATCCGGTATTCTACTGACGGTGCAACTGCTCGGGCTGGGGATTTCATTATTCATCTGTAACCTCCTCAGTTCCACGGTGGTGGTGGTCAATCTTGGACTGCCCCCCGTACCGGCCGAATTAGCGGCTAAAGTCGCTCTGGCCTGGCTGATTCCCCTGGTGCAATTGGGAAGGGGATTCATCTGGACCGGATTGGCCGTCCTGGTGATCAAGCTGATGAAGGGTAAGTGGTGGGAGTCTGGGTTGGCGGTATCGCTGTTGTTTGCGGTACTGACGAGTTCGGGGTTGTTATTGCCGTATAATCCGATCATGCCGAAAGCGGTTGCCGCCGTTCACTTCAGAGAACTGTTCAGTTCCAACTTTATCTTCGGCGCTCTGACGGTGTGGGTGTTAAACCGGGGAGGAAAGAACCGGCCGGATGGAATTGGGAGTGAGAGGGCGGTTTAAAACGGGGGAAGGGAGAGGGAACTTCATGAGACATGTGGATACAATCGTCTTGGTAGAGGATATTCATCAATCATGCCGGTTTTACAAGGAAATCATGGGTTTGGAAATATTACACGACTGGGGGAATATGATTGTCTTTAAAGAACGGTTTGCAATCCACTCCGCCAATCAATTGCTGCCGGAAAATGAAATCAAACAGATTGTTCAGCCCGGAAAACAAGGACAAAACAATGTAATCATTTATTTTGAAGCCGAAGATCTTGAAAAAGAATACCGGAAAATGATTGAAAAGGGAGTCCCGATGGTTCATGGAATTGTTGAATTGCCGTGGCAAAAAATATTCAGAATCTACGATCCCGATCATCACATCATTGAAATAGGAAATCCGTTTTAAAAAAGTGATTTTTGAACCAAGCGGAAATCCGTTGGAATACCCGTAGGGATTGAAAAGGTTTTAGGTTTTAATGACAAAGGCAGAAAAAGACAATCAACCACGAAACACACGAAAGGGAAGGAAAAGAGGGAAGCCGGTCGGGTTTGAACAACGCGAATGGTTTAATATACACCCAATTTTCGTAAATGTTAAAATCCCGTTTAATCCGCGTCATTAAAAATGGCCACCCATTTTCAATGGCGATGAATCCTTTTAATCCTGGTTATTTTCTGGCTTGGGATCGAACACGATAAATAGAGGAATTTCCGATAAAATATCAAAACTATCCAGAAAAAAATTTAGAAAGGAAATTCCACTTTCATTATGATTCAAATAAAAAATACCCCGAATTTGACCGGAGTCGAAATCAGCGGCGATTTTAATGATTTTGAAAATTTAACCGATGCTTTTTATCAAATAACTGAGGACGATTCCCTGGCGTATCATAACATATCCGCTCGGATATTGGCTCTCTGTTATGATATCCGTCACGCCATGCAGGGTGACCGTGAAATTGAACTTGTGGAAAACGGTATCAATGAGACGATTATGAAATTTCATTCCATGATCGTACCCAAGAATAATGTATATTATAAATGCAACTGCCTTTATCCGGAGATGTTTTTTGTGATGCTGGCCCTCAATGAATTAGCAAAATTACGGATGCGGAACCTCACAAAATCGAAACATGCATTTGATCTTGCTTTTGAAAAAGATGCCATCTGGGATGGGCCCATTGCAACAATTCGCCTGTTTCAAGCGAAGTTTACCGCATGTTTTGAGGAAATAATAACTGAAAACACTTTTAACCGTTGGCTGAAATTGATGAATGACCGTTATCTTTGCTTCCAAGAAATTGCTGTTCAATATGTAGATTTTCTCAACATTAAATATTTGAAAATGAATCATGAGAAACGCCTGAAGAATTTGACCACGATTGCCAAACGGATCGCCGAATTCCACTCCGATGCCGACCATATTGGAATTAAGGAAGCAATCACTGATGGAGCACGGGAACATGGTTGCTCCGAGAATGAACTTAGTTTGGAGGGTATGGAGTACCCGGAAGAGATACTATGGTAGGCATTGACTTATGGGTCAGCCAAATTCTAAGTAGGAGCGGCTCATCAATGAGGAGCTGAAAATTTTCATGTTATTTTGGTTTTTTATCAAATTCGCATGGAATTTTCAGATGATCAATTATATAATAAAGAAAAGGTTTTGCGAATAAGGGGCGAATTTTGTGGCTAAATTCAAAAAAGTAACAATTACTGACATTGCCAAAGCCGCACAAGTATCCATCAGCACCGTTTCCAGGGTATTGACGGAAAGTGCCGGTGTAAATGATGAAATTCGGGATAAGGTATCCACTTTGGCAAAGTCGATGGGATATGAACCGCCTATGCGGAATGAAACACGGAAGGGGACCGGCAAAGCGATTGCCTTTTTAGTTGAGAGTTCCGATGTTTTCGTTAACGGCGCATCATTCTTCGGCAAGTTCCTGGCCGGAGTTCACCAGGTTTTCGAGACCAGCGAATATCAGGTCATTTTAAGTACCGCCCGGCGTGATATGGACCCAAAGCAGCAAATTCTGGAAATGGATGAAAATGGGATTGCCGGTTTTATATTAGCGCAGACACAGATCGATGACCCGTTTGTCAAAGTTTTGGATGAATTGAAAGGTCCTTTTGTAACTTTAGGGCGGGCCGTTTCCGTTCTCAACACCCCTTATGTGGATGTTGACAGTTTTGGCGGCGCTTATGCGGCCACATCGGCTTTGGCTAGCCGCGGTCATCAATTTATCGCTCATATCAGCGGCAAGTTAAACACCTTAGCTGCAATGGCAAGGCTGGAAGGATACCGAAAAGCGTTACAAGACTATCAACTCCGGTATGATGAGCGTTATACGGTTGAAGGCGGAGAGTCGCAACAAGAAGCTTATATGGCCACGATTCGTTTGCTGGATAATGCCCTTCCCACTCCGACCGGATTTTTTGTTTATAATGACTTTTTAGCGGCCGGAGTGATGCGCGCTTTATATGAAAGAGGGATAAGGGTACCGGATGCTGCTTCTTTAATCGGGTTTGATGATGACGAGGCCTCGGCATTCGGTGTTCCGCCCCTTGCTTCCGTACATTGGCCCGTGGTTGAAATGGGCAGATTGGCTGCAGAAATGTTATTGGTATTGTTAAATGGCAATACTCTTGAACAGCGTCAAATCGTTTTGCCTACTCAAGTAATAGAACGTCAGTCGTTAGGGGCATTGACGGTTTCTGGTATGAATCGGGAAAACGAGAAAAAAATGAAGTTAGGCTGAAAAAAATATTTTTTTCATATAAATCCGGCAGGAATCTGAAAATTCTCAGAGAATTAATTCCGAGAATGAATCCTGTAACAAAAAAGTTACTTGAAGGTAACTGCCGGAAAATTTCTTTAAAAGTTCCGGCGTTGAGCAACGATGCGGAGCTTTTTTTATTTATGAAAAAGGTACTTGCAGTGAAAAAAATCGTAGCCAGTAAGCATCATAGGAAATCAAAATAAAGTTGATATCTTATTGTGCCATAATCAATTTGAATCGAAGGGAGGTACCGTACAAAAATTTAAATTAGGAATTGTCCTTTATTTCTGGATCGACTTAAGTATGCATTCGTATTAATAAAGGGGGCAAATGAGTGTGAAAAAGGTTTCAAGACTATGGATCGGCATATTGATTATGATGGTGCTTTTTAGTTCTGCATTTGCATTAGGAGCAGGCAAGAAAACAACGGTCACCATACTTGCCGGGTTATCTTCCACGGATGACGGCTTGCAAGATATTATCAGCAAAGCAGTGGCTGAAAAATACCCGGATATTACTTTGCAATGGGAAGCACTGGGTTGGAGCGATAATTTTCATCCCAAAATGCAACAATACATGCAGACAGGATTACCGGATATTATCGTAGGTAAAGCTCAAGATGTTGCTACATATGGCGGACAAGGGTTACTGGCTGGCTTAAACGGTAAAAGTTATTTGAAGAGAGTATTGGATGCGGCAATCCCCGGTGTAACGATGAAGGGAAAAACTTATGGCCTTGTTTATAACTGCCTTTACCAGGGAGTATATTACAACCGGAAAATTTTTGCCGAAAATGGTTTGAAAGTTCCCACGACCCAAGCGGAATTGGCAACAGTAATGAGCAAATTAAAAGCGAAAGGAATTACTCCTTTTGCCACTCATATGGTTGATACCTGGAGTATCGGCAATATCACCATGCAATTTGCTATTAATGATGTGTTTAATAAGACGCCGAATTGGGGCGACCAATTCCGTGCCGGCAAGGTGTCCTTTGCAACTTCGGCAGCATATAAAAAATGCTATGAGTATAATCAATTGATTTTCAATAACACCTGGAGCAAAGAAACATTCTCTTTGCCGCAAGCCGATTGTGATGCCAGAATGGTTCAGAATCTTGGGGCAATGAAAGTTTCCGGATCATGGTCAATTCAGAATTTCATGAATGTCGATCCCAAATTTGATTTTGGAGTATTCCCATTTCCAAATCAAACCGGTAACGCCAAGCTGATTTTTGAACCCAACATGACTTGGATGAAGAGTGCCAAAACCAAGCATTCTGCCGAGGTTGATAAAGTTTTCGATGTATTAACCAGTGATAAAAAAGCAGCGATTGCATTTTTGAACCTTACGAAGACCTCTTCCATGCTCAAAGGTGTAAGCCCGACATTCCCGAATCCAAGCCAGAAAGATATCGATAAATACGCCGCAGCCGGGCAGCTTATTGATGCCAATTCCGGAAACAATCAATTGCAATGGGGCGGGTTCCAGGATGAAAACGCTAAAGATATCGCCTCGTGGCTTCAGGGCTCAATGACTTTGAATGATGCCCTAAAAGCGGCTGATAGCAGAAGAGCCAATAGTAAACCATGAAAAAAGCCTTTGTTCGGCAACTGAATGAGGAGGATATTGGATAGGATTTGATCATGTTTGCCGGATGGATTAAAAAAGGCTTTTAAGGGGCTGTCCCAAAAAGTATCATACGGCAGCCTCTTATTTTAAGATAAGGAGAGTTGTTGGTCATGGGCCGGATACCGCTGAAAAGACTTGAAAAGATCCAGTATTTATCCCTTGTCTTGCCGGGATTGCTTCTTTTTACAATTGGACTGATCATTCCGATGTTATTATCATTTGGTTACTCCTTTACCAGTTGGAACGGGATGACCATTGATAAGCCGTTTATCGGCTTGAAAAATTATATCCATATTTTTTCGGACCAGTTTGCAGGGAAAGCTTGGATTTTTACAATTAAATTTACGATTTGGAATACGATTATTCAAAATGTTTTCGCCTTATTGTTTGCGGTTGCTCTTAATAGTGCCATCAAAGGTAAAAAATTTTACCGGACCGTTTTCTTTATTCCTTGTTTAATTAGCGCAATTATCGTCGGCTTTATATGGTTAAGAATGTTTCTAAATGTTCTTCCGGCTCTTAATCGGCTCCTGGGAATTCATTTCAATTTTTTGTTATTTGGAAGTGAAAAGACAGTTTTGGCAGGTCTTCTTTTAGCTAATAATTGGCAGTGGATTGGCTATTGGATGTTAATTTATTTGGCGGCATTGCAATCCATTCCCAATGATTTATATGAGGCTGCCAATATCGATGGAGCCACAGTCTTTGGAAAGTTCAGACATATCACTATTCCCTTATTGGCACCGGCTTTTACGATTTGTATTGTTGGCATTACAACCGGATCGCTAAAAGTTTATGAATTATTGGTCACCTCCACCTGGGGTGGACCCGGCCGCGCGTCGACTTCCATTGTCTATTACATATATAATACCGCCATCAGTGGCCGTCAATACGGTTATGGTTCAGCATTGTCGATTATTCTGGTATTGGCGCTTTTTCTGGTTGCTTTGGTTCAATTGGTGTTTTTGCGAAAGAAGGAGGTGCAATTATAATGGCCGATAAAAGCAACAGCAGTTTTACCCTGATCAAAGAAGAACAATCGGTTACCTCCAAAAAATCAGTTTCGAATGAACCCGGCAAATATACGTTCGGGATAGGAATCATTCAAATCTTGATGACGTTATTGGCGGTTTTATTCGCTGCGCCGATTTTTATTATTCTCAATTATTCCTTTAAAACAGTTCGCGAATTGTATTTAAGTAATCCTTTGGCTTTTCCGGAAAGTTTTAATATCGCCAATTATATTAGCGCTTTTAAAAAACTGGACCTGATCACTACCTTCACCAATACTTTTTTGTATACTGCCATCACTGTGGTGATTTTGGTCTTTATGTGCGGGGCATCTTCTTGGGCCATTGCCAGGTGCAAGAATCGCTTCTTCAAATTCAGCTATATTTACTTTTTGTTGGGGATTTTTATTCCTTACCAGGCGCTTTTCCTGCCAATCTATATTGTAGGTTTTAAAACCGGACTCATCAACAGCCGCCTGGGAATCATTCTGATGTATATCGCAACTGGGATGTCTTTTGGGGTTTTTCTGATGACCAGTTTCATGTCGACGGTTCCCATTGAGTTGGAGGAAGCCGCTAAAATAGACGGCTGCTCGGTTTATCGAACCTATTTCTCGGTCGTGTTACCGTTATTAAAGCCGGCGATAGCGACGTTGACCATACTGCAGGCTTTTCAAATATGGAATGATTACTTAATGGCCAGCCTTTTTATCAGCAGTCAGGAATTACGGACGCTTACTCTGGGAATGCAGATGTTGTTTTCACAACAGGCCAGTGATTATACAACGGCAATGGCTGCAATTATCATCTCCGTATTACCGATAGCCATATTGTTTATCTCGATGCAGAAATATTTTGTAAAAGGCATGACCGTGGGAGCTGTAAAGGGTTGATACTTTTTGAAAAAGCAGGGGTAACTCCTGCGATAGGTGGTTAAAACCGATGAATATCCGGATTCATGAAACAACACAATGTCGCTCCCGAACCGGGTACGGGAGCTCTCGATCGATTGGATATCGCCAGGCAATGGAATAGAGTCTGCGTTTTTAAGGCCAGGTCGAAGTATAGTTGGTATTTAAACATCATCTTGGATATGGTTTCAAAAGTCAACTTTATTGATCAAAACGGTCATATCAAATAATCCATTCCTATGCAGGCAAATGTTTTTCCCATTACAGGCTGGCGAAAGGAAAATCCGAAAATGGAGATTGTCATTCAAGAAAATGGTTTATATCTTGTTCTCGAAATTACGGATCATCAGGATGTACGTTTGTTACATTTTTCTTCATTGATCTTTAATCCGGAAACCGTGACCATGCAGCAGCAAAAAATGTTTCGGCTGGTGGAAGCTCAGGTGGCCGGGGAAAACCAAGACGATCATCATGGCTCAAAACATACAGGAACCAGGCCGGGGGGGCGGTTGATTTACAAAAACCACCGTGATTATCGCACATTATATGGGCGAAAACTTGAAATCGATATGGAAGATTCCGGTTTCAGGGTTACCAGCCATTTGCAGTTTTTTGACGGAATTCCGGTGGTTCGTTCCTGGACCGAAATCCATAATGAAAGCAGGGAAATGAAGACGCTGGAATATGTGTCCTCGTTTGCTTTAACCGGAATCGCCAAAGAAGGAATATTACCCTGGGAACAGAAAAGCAGGTTATATATTCCACATCATACTTGGTATGGCGAAGCACAATGGAGGAGCAATTCCCTTCCCGAACTCGGTCTGTCAAAAGTGAATGCTTTTTCCCTCAAACGGCTTGCGTTTTCCAGTAATGGTACTTGGTCCACTTCTCAACATTTACCGATGGGTTGTTTTGAAAATGTTGAAAGCGGGAATTTATTGTTTTGGCAGATTGAACATAATGGTTCCTGGCATTGGGAAATCAGCGACATTGCCGAACATCTCTATATACAACTCAGCGGACCGACGGAAAACGAAAACCATTGGTGGAAAAAATTATCCCCGGGAGATTCTTTTATTTCGGTCCCGGTCGCTGTTGGCGCGGTAGCCGGTGATTTTGAAAATGCCATCCATGCTTTAACCAATTATCGCAGGGTTATCCGTCGTCGTAATGAAGACGATCGACGACTACCGGTTATTTTTAACGACTATATGAACTGTTTATCGGGCGATCCGACGACGGCTAAATTGATTCCGCTGATTGACACCGCTGCCGAAGTCGGTTGTGAATATTTTTGTATTGATGCAGGTTGGTATTCCGACGGCGAATGGTGGGATGGCGTTGGAGAATGGTTGCCGGCTAAACTGCGTTTTCCCGGTGGTATTAAAGAACCTCTGGATTACATAAGGTCAAAGGGAATGATACCGGGATTGTGGCTGGAAATCGAGGTGATGGGCATACATTGCCCCCTTGCCGATCAAGTCCCGGACGATTGGTTTTTTATCCGCCACGGCAAACGAATCATTGATCATGGCCGTTATCAACTGGATTTCCGGAACCCGGAAGTCAGGAAATATGCCGATCAAGTCATCAAGCGGTTGGTCCGGGAATATGGGGTCGGCTATATTAAAATGGATTACAATATCAACGCCGGTATTGGCACTGAATATGGGGCCGATAGCTTTGGAGACGGCCTTTTGGAACATAACCGGGCATACCTAGTCTGGCTTGATAAAATTTTTTGCGAGTATCCCGACCTGGTCATCGAAAATTGCAGCAGTGGGGGAATGCGTATGGATTATGCCTTATTAAGCAGGCATAGCATCCAGTCCAGCAGTGATCAAACCGATTACCGAAAATACGCCGCTATTGCCGCATCATGCGTTACCGGAGTGACTCCGGAGCAATGTGCAATTTGGTCTTATCCTTTACGGGAAGGAGATATCGAAGAAGTCATCTTCAATATGGTGAATGCTATTCTTTTACGAGTTCATCAAAGCGGCCATTTAGCCGAGCTTTCTCCGGAAAGGCTTCAACAGGTGCGGGAAGGACTCGCCTACTATAAATCGATTCGGCTTGACATTCCCCGGGGTCTGCCGTTTTGGCCTCTTGGATTACCAACCTTGCAGGACTCATGGGTCAGTTGGGGTTTGAAATGTGACCGGAAAACCTATCTGGCGGTATGGAGGTTGGAGGGTTCCGATGAATACTGCCGGTTGCCTGTGAGATTTTTGAAGGGTAAAAAAGTTAAAGCCGGTATTGGTTATCCCCTCGGTATCCCTTGTGATTTTCAGTGGCATCAGGATAACGGTGAATTGAGTGTTATTTTGCCAAAGATAAATTCAGCGCGCCTTTTTGAATTGGAAGAGTTATGAATGAAAGCAATTTGAGTTGGTGATTCCGGAATGTTGATCGCAAAATAAATAAAGGCTGGTAACCCAGGATGGTGTCTCAAAAACTTGAAATCGATATGACAAATGAAACTGGACCGATTCGGCACGGCGCATGCGGTTTTCTTTACGGCCTTGGAAATGATGGTATCCCAAATTTGAATATGCTTACTCCTATTAAGCCTAAGGTAGTCGCCCAAAAGCCGCCTGGGGGATTGCAACACCCAAACGGCGACTGTTTTGATGTTGTCGACACTTTTGCAAAAGCCGGCGGTGAATATGTCCAAATCTATATGCAGGACATTTATGCCAAATGGCCCTATGAGTCCCAGAACATTAACGATTACCTGGATAAAGTGATTAAAATTATCCGGGCGGTATTCCGCCATCCCCGGCGGGAAATGTTTCATTATGTGCCATTTAATGAACCGGACTGGATTTGGTACAACGTAAATGAGCGAAAGGAAGCTTTTTTCAATGATTGGCGCACAGTATACCGGAAAATCCGTTCACTGGATCCGACCGCTATTATCGTTGGACCGAATAACGCCAAATATCATCGGGACTTCTATGAAGAGTTTATGAGTTTTTGTAAGAGGGAGCAATGTTTGCCGGATATTATCTCCTGGCATGAACTGGAATCGGATTTTTTTTCTGATTGGTATCAACATTACGGTCATTACCGGAGTATTGAGAAAAGTCTTGGTTTGATGGAGATTCCCATCTGCATTAATGAGTATGGAAATTGGCGGGATTTGTCCGTACCCGGCCGGTTAATTCAATGGATCGCCAGACTGGAAGATTGCAAAGTCGATGGTTGCCTGGCCTATTGGCATGCTGCCGGTAATTTGGACGATTTGGTAACTCAAAATAACCAAGCAACCGGAGCATGGTGGTTATTTAAATGGTATGGGGATTTAACCGGGAATACGGTTAAAGTGATACCGCCTGATGTAAATCATGAAGGTCTCCAGGGGCTTGCCGCCTTGGATAGCGTTAAAAAACAAATTAGAGTCATATTCGGCGGTATTTCCGGTGATTGTGAGATCATCATGAACGGGTTAAATACAGCTTTGGATTTTAGACCGACTGTCGGAGTAAAGGTCTGGTCAATAGCCTGGTCCGGGCAGGAAGGACCATCCCCTGGGCCGGTTGTAAAGATAGCAGGCCGTTATCCTGTGACGGAGGATAAGGTCAAAATTTCCGTTACCGGAATGGATGCGGCTTCGGCCTATTGTCTTATACTGAGCGAGAATACGGAAATTTCAGGCTGTAATGAAAAGAAAACCTGGCAGGCAATATTAGAGGCCGAAGAGGCGGAAATCACCGATTGTGAAGTCATTGCAGGCGGTACCGCGAGTGATCCCAATCAAAATTTTCATTCAAATTTGAAACGGGTAGCAGCCATTGAAAAGGACACCAGCAGGGTACGGTTTACGGTGGATGTCCCTTTTACGGGCAACTATCGATTGGATATTCTTTATGGAAATGGTCATGGTTCAATGGCACAGCAACTTTTAATGATCGATGATGCCAGTTTTCAAATGATTGACTATCATCCCAATCTCGCCTGGGGGTTTATTGACTGCAAGACCTTGGTGATCGGATTGACCGAGGGTAGGCATGAGCTTACTTTTGCCAAGTTTGATGCGGCATTTGGCCCTGCCGATTTATCTGTGGATTTGGATAAAATTGAGCTTCATTATATAAGTAAGATAGAGCTTCCTGAGCGATACGAGCCTCAATATGCCGGCATTTTTGGCGGCGCGAGAATCGATTATCAAAATTTTGATGATACTGGCGGAAGCTGTGTGGTCTTGGACGGTCAACCAAACTCAGGATTACTTTTTTCGGTGCCTATCCTCCGTCATGGATATTACCGGCTCAAAATCAGGTACGCAGGTATCGGTTCTGCCGAAAAAGCAGACGCTCCGGTAATTTCCATAAAGGTCAATGAGACTTTCCTCAAATTGTCCTGTTCAGGATTATTGGGCCCAAAACAATGGAACGATTGTGAGTGCCGGCTTTTTTTTCCAGCCGGAATCAATCAAATAGCTTTTTGGGGCGGGGTGGAAGGAGAAAACCGTGTTATTGCCATAGATTCCATAGAATTATTGCCCGATAATGGAAAAATTCAAACCTATGAAGCGGAAGCCCCCGAAAATATCTTATGCGGAACAGTTAAGATCAATGAAGGTAAGTGTGCTTCCGGTGGACAGTATGTAAGCGGTATTGGAATGGGAGCCGGTAATTATTTAGAATTGAATCCTATTCGTGTGGCAAAAACCGGGACTTATTGTATGGTTGTCTATTACGCCAGCGCCGAAAAAGTTGGCGCCCATCAATACAATGTGAATATTGTCGATCGCTACGCCGACATTCGGATCAATGGGAAAGAGGATCAAAGAGTGTATTTTCGAAACACTTTTGGATGGAATTCTTTCCGGAGTAAGGTCGTACAGATTCAATTAAAGGCGGGGGAAAATACCATTCGGTTTTTCAACAATGAAGCGAAGGCGCCCCATATTGATAAAATTGAAATTGCGCCGTTTCGATTGTAATCCATCCGTATGAAGACGATAGTGGGATATCAGGATTTTTTCATACCAACAGCCCCAACTATAAATGGGGCTGTTGGTAATATTATAGGGGGGGAAATCACTTATACATTTGGTCAAAATGTTTCTGGGCGCTTACCACTGCAGCTCTCATCATGTCTTCAGCCTTGGCGGTTTCGCGGTTGGCAAGGTGTTTCAACAATTGTTTGGTATCCAGCTCGGTAGCGGCTTTGGCGCATGCTTCCCAGCTTAAGATGCTTCTGACAATCCGGTCAACGGCTTGTTCTTCATTATCATAGGCCCGGGGTACCATGTCGTGGCCTTTCCAGCGCTCAAACCCGGCTTCGTCGATCAGGCCGGCGATGGCAATATTCATGCCGTTGATTCGGGTGCCGTGATCAATGTCGTATTTCCCAGGGCCGCCGAGAATGATGCCGTCATTATATCCCTGGCTGTTCAGATGCATATGGACCATTGCCTCGTTATCCAGCTCTTCAACGGAATCATACACGTGGTCAAGGCCGATCATTTCAGTATGGCCGAATTCTTTATTGACTCCTTTTTTCTTGCGGGACACTCCGAATTCTTCTTCGATACGGCGCCAGAAGAGCAGGGCAGAGGCCACGGTAGGAATGATCATCGCCGGATGCCCTTCATTGGGTTTGGGCTCAAAACCGATATAAAGGCTGCCGCCCTTTTTCTCCTCATATTTACAGAGGCCGGCAATACTTTCTTTCAGATTTTGATACATTTGTTTAACCCCAACCGAGGCTAAATCGTAACCGTAAGAACCGTTCCAGAGGACAAAAGCCGGTGCTTTGGCGCTATCTGGATGCCAGGCTTTTTTCATAGGACCATAGGCCAAATCGACCGTACGGATTCCCAATTCTTCGGCGGCTTTCCGCTCATTGGGATCCAAGGAACAAACCCCACCGTAACCGAAATGAGAATGAGCGCCCGGGGTGATCATGGCCAGATGCATTTTCGCATCAAGCAGGGCATCGGCAACAGCAGGCGCAGTTTTTTCATCAATTTCGCTGTCATAATGGACTTCAAATCCGAGATCAACATTGTCGGGCATTTTGGGAGCGATCTTTTCTTTGATGATGCCGATAATTCCGACAGCATCCAGCTTGTTGGCAGACCAAGCCGGACGCATATCGCCGGGGGTAAAACCGCCTTTCCCTGGGTTGAAAGTCCAACGACAAATTGCATGCAATGATTTTTTCGACATTTAGTTTCCTCCCTTTGGTTTATATAATCGCATTTTGAATATGATACGGTATTACCCTAAAAGGTAAACACCGAAATCAACTGGTTTCCGATGATGATTCAATTCTGATAACAGTTTAAGGATGTGCCATATCAACCACGTTCAAGCTGGCGTTTTAAGATTGCCTTCCAATTTTGATAGGCTTCTTGATAGGCCGACTTTAAAGCCCCATTGGGTTCGATGGTCTTGACGGCCTGCAACCCGGTAAAGGTTTCCTGAAAATCTTTGAAAATACCGGCTCCAAGCCCGGCACCCCTGGCAGCTCCCTGCGAACCATCGGTATTATAGAGTTTAACCTCGGCGCCGGTGATCGTGGCAAAGGCTTCACTGAAAATTGGACTTAAAAACATATTGGCATGGCCGGCTTTAACGGTTTGGATATTGATTCCCATGTTTTCCATGATTTCAATACCGTAATTCAGGGCAAATACAATCCCTTCCTGTGAGGCCCGGAGAAGGTAAGAGCGGTCATGAATGTTAAAATTGAGACCGTGAATGGAAGCGCCGATATTTTTGTTTTCGAGAGTACGTTCGGCACCGTTGCCGTAAGGAAGAATCGCCAGATTGTTACAACCGACCGGAACCTTGCCAGCCAGTTGATTTGCTTCTTCGTATGATAATCCTTCGGCTACGTTACTTTTCATCCAGCGGTTTAAGATACCGGTACCGTTCATACAGAGCAAAATACCATACCGCGGAGCGGTCGCTTCATGATTGACGTGGACAAAGGTATTGACCCGCGATTTGGGATCATAATTGGGTTTATCACCGACTCCATAGACAACGCCGCTGGTTCCGGCGGTCGCCGCCAGTTCACCGGGTTCCAAAACATTCAACGAAAAAGCATTATTGGGCTGATCACCGGCCCGGTACGCAATTTTAATCCCAGCTTTCAAACCCAATTCCTCAGCGGCTTGTTTGGTTAACTCGCCCTGAATCGAAAAGGTCGGAACCGGATCAGGAATCAGATCGGAGGAGATCGCGTAATAATCTAAAAGCATTTGGGCGAGTTTGCCATTTTGGAAATTCCAGAGGATACCTTCGGATAATCCGGAGGGAGTGGTTTTGATCTCGCCGCTCATTTTCAGGGCGATATAGTCGCCCGGAAGCATGGCCTTATATATTTGCTTATAGATATCGGGTTCATTTTGCTGAACCCATTTTAATTTGGAGGCCGTGAAATTTCCCGGTGAATTGAGTAATTGTGATAAACACTTTTGAGAACCCAAATTTTTGAAGGCATCCTCGCCGGTGGACACGGCCCGGCTATCACACCATATAATGGCCGGTCTTAAGGCTTTCCTATCTTTGTCGACGATGACCAGTCCATGCATCTGGTAGGAAAGGCCGATCGCCTCCACATCCGATAAATCAATCTTACTGCTGCTTTTTATCATTGACATGGTTGATTTTACATGTTGCCACCAAGTATCCGGGTGCTGCTCAGCCCAGCCAGGCTTGGGCGCCATAATCTCCATTTCCATTTGAGGAGAAGTTGCCGAAGCGATAACCTTACCGGTGACAGAATCCATTAATGTGGCTTTAATGGAGGAACTGCCGATGTCGAATCCTAATAAATATCCCATAGAGTCAACTCCTTTATTTAAATTATTGGTTAAAAACTATTTCCATGACCTGACTTGCTACACCCAAAGCAGTAGCTCGGTTTTTTAACTTTGAAAATTCCAAAATAAAATTACTGAAAGTTTTGTCTAGACTACAATCTTTAATTTGTTTGATTAATTTATGACTAATGATTTCGTTAATCTTGCCCAATTCACCCCCAATTACGACCATTTCAGGATTTAATCCGTTGATCAGATTTGCAATGCCAATCCCCAAATATTTTATAGTCGAATCTAATACTTCCATTGCAAGAGTATCTTTTTGGGTGACCCGGCTTAAGAATTCTTCAAAAGATTGTATTTGATTAGAGGGGTTTTGATGATTATACCTTTTGAGAGTAGCGTCATTGGAAGCATAGGCCTCCCAACACCCTTGATTGCCGCATCTGCATAGTAAACCATCGGGTTCCACCGTCATATGGCCGAATTCTCCGGCACGGTTTGAATGTCCGCTATAAAGTCGGTCATTGAGTATTAATCCACATCCGATTCCGACACCGATGGAAACATAAAGCAGATTGGAAACCCGGGTAGCCGTTCCGTAAAAATGTTCGCCGATTGCCGCAGCATTTGCTTCATTCTCGATGAAAATTAATTTTTTGGTAGTAAGCAATTGCCGTAGATTAACATTTTTCCACCCTAAATTAGGAGCTAATTCAACGATTCCGGAAGAGTTTTGTACAATTCCCGGAACTCCGATTCCAATACCGCCAATTTTTTCAGAGGCGATGTTGTTTTGGAGTATGATTTCATCGATGGTTTTATTTAAAAGATCAATGATATACAACTCATCACTGCTGCTTAAGAATATTTCCCCAGTGCTGATGACGGTTCCCACAGAGTTAACCAATACCCAGACTAATTTATCAACCAACAAATTGATACCAATAATATAGAAAGCTTCGGGATTCAATTGATATAAAGCGGATTTGCGACCACCCGTGGATTTGGCGATTCCACACTGGATAATTCTGTTCTCCGCAATTAATTCATTCACGAATGTAGTTACCGTTGTTGAGCTTAAACCAAGAGTTGTTGCTATTTCCGCTTTGGATATCGATGGTTTCTTTAAGATTAATTCCAGAATTGATTTTTTGTTATTGACCCGCATTAATTCCTGGTTAATTGCTTTTTTCATGATTATCCCTTATCAGATGACAAATTTTCATATAAAGCCGGTGAAGTTTAGGCGAAATTATCCACTATATCAAAAACACTTTTTAAAAGTATTTTCAAAAGTATATATAAACTATTCACCATCCATGGGCTAATTCCTGCTGAATAAAATAATTCTATTGGCAATGGATAGTTGGAAGAAAAATCCACAATTTTAATAATAATTTTTAGCCATTACATAATATATTACCAAATTATACTTGCAACCAACCCCAAAGAATGATAATTTTAATAAAAGATATATTTACTCAAGTCAACATTTTTTGTTGAAATAAATATTTTTTGGTTCGATCTATGCATATTACTTGTTCATTTATTTTTAAATTTGATGACTTCGGAGGATAAATTAATTGATAAAACAGGGATTTCGTAAAAATATTATGAAAAAGTTTGATTTTTCTTTTCAAAAAAAAGTGATTTTTCGTTTTTTATGGATTATTGTTTTGATGAGTGGAGTCAGTATTTTTTCTTATATAACTTTAAAAGGTTTTATCAGTGATCTCGATCAAATGATTGAAAGCGTTATTGTAGCCAATAGAATTTCAAACTCTGTTACGGAAATATCTCAAAACCTTGAAAAATACATATTCAATAATATTGACACCGAGCAGAGATGCATAAAACTTTTGAATCAGGGTGAGGCGGATATATTATTTTTAAAAAGATATATTCAAGATCCAACCGGCATGAATGATTTGGATTCCGTCGAGAGATTATTCAGTGCTTTTAAAGAAAATTTTCATACCACAATGAACGCTGTCCATGCTAAAGATTTAACAGCTACGGTAGGTTCTTTAGACGAAACTAAAAAAGTAGGCCAATTTATTGGCCAGCATGTTCAAGCATTTATTCTGGCTGAATTAAATTATAACACTGCAGTTAAAGCCCGATTAAACCGTGAAGTTGCAATTATTGGCTGGGTATTACTATTTATTCTAATTATTATCAGTATTTTGTGTATTTTTTTCGCTTTGAAATTCGCAAACAGGATTATTGGTCTGATTGATGATATTGTTCGGCAATTATCCAATAGTACACATGAGGTGACTGCGGCTTCCAAACAATTGGCCGCTTCAAATCAACAATTATCACAGACTAGTGCCGAGCAAGCATCTTCCATAGAGGAAACTTCTTCTATTTTACAAGAATCAACATCGATGTTTAGTCAAAATGTTACTCATACAAAGCAAACGGTTCAACTTACAGAAATGACAAAGAATTCAGCGGACAAAGGCAACGATGAAATGAAAGAAATGATGGGCTCGATCCAAGAGATGAAAAATTCAAGTACTCAAATTGCTAAAATAATTAAAATAATCGATGACATTGCTTTCCAAACAAATATTTTAGCCCTTAACGCAGCTATTGAGGCGGCACGTGCCGGGGAAGCCGGTTCAGGCTTTGCAGTAGTGGCGGAAGAAGTTAGAAATTTAGCTGGACGAAGCACTCAGGCGGCTAAGGATACTGCCGGGATTATTCAAATGAATATCGAATTATCAAGTAAAGGTGTTTCGGCTGCCGAGAGAGTCAGAATGGCCTTAACTGAAATAACTGCAAATGCTGAAAAGGTCAATAAAATAATTAATGAAATTTCTGCTGCCAGTCAGGAACAGTTGCAAGGAATCGAGCAGATAACTAAAACAATGGGCCAAATGGAAATCAACACCCAACAGACAGCCCAAAATGCCGAGGAAAGCGCATCCATAGCTGAGGAATTGAGCTCTCAAGCAGAAAGTATAAAATTAATTGTTCAAAAACTTTCGGAAATCATAAGTGGTCAGAAGGGCAAAGGAGAGGGCAAAATTAATCATCCAAAGGAATCTCAATATTGGAAAGATGATTTGGACCCATCCCTTCCATCATTGAATACCGGGTTTTTGTCTGATAAAAGTGGTAAGTAATTAAGTTTCATAATTTCAAATTTAATGAATTAGATAATTATAATTCAACGATTATCAGTGGGCTGTGGAAAAAGTATTTGCACCAGCCCCTTTTTAATTGCATCGTAAGAAACCGAATACCCCACTTTTTTGTGGAATTTGAATTTGTTTTACAAAAAATGTATAGACAGAATAAATTCTTGCCAGTAAAATGATTTTAGATAACGTTGGAGGTGTACTTTGTTTTCATTACTTTTTCAAACGACTCGCAAAGTACGGCACAACTTTAAATGCGATTTGGCTGCTGCGATCTTTTTTGGTCTGTTTTACGGCGGCTTAAACGCTTTTATATTAATACAGGCAAGACGTATCGGGGCCTCCACATTTGAAGTCGGTCTGCTTGCAGCTTTACCCAGCGTTTGGCTAATGCTTTCTCCAATTTGGGCTAAGATGTTTGCCAACGAGAATCCTTTTAAAATGGTATTCCTGGCCGATGGGACCAGCCGTGCCATGATCTTATTATTGCTTATTAGCGCCACTGCTCATTGGTATCTGGCGTTGTTTGCTTTACATTATTTTTTTGGATCCATCAGTGCGACAGTCTATGGTAATGCGATGCGGAAGGCTTATCCGGCTGAAATACGGGGAACATTGATGGGATGGGTCCGGGTGGGATCGGCATTGGCTCAAGTTGTCTCGATTATTTTAACCGGACTGCTGATGCCAAAGTGGGGCGTGGGTTTTCTATTTCCATTTCTGGCTTTATTTGGAATTGGTTCTGCCGTTACTTTTAGGGGAATCCGACCGGCGATTCCCGATCAACCTCGCCCGTTAGGCCCGAAAACTTCTGCTTGGACCATTTTTAAATCGGATCATAATTACCGCCAGTTTATTTTGGCTCTATTTGTATTTGGATTAGCTACGGCAACCTCTTTACCGGCTTATCCTCTTTTCCAGGTTGACAGTTTGAAAGTGAGCGATGGTTTTATCTCGACTTTTTCAGCTATTATCTATTGTTCCTCGCTTATTTTTTATTATTTGGGCGGTTATTTAATCGATCGGTATTCCCCCCTTAAAGTGATGATGGGCGTTTTTTTGGTGAATATCGGTGTTCCCATAATTTATTGTTTCGTGAATACCCAGTGGCCTTTATTGTTCGTTGGTTTACTGCAGGGAATAGTCAACGCCGGTCTTGATCTAGTCACCCTAAATTGCGTGCTATGCATGGCCGGTCAAGGAGAAATTAATTCTTATATGGCTGTGAACGTTTATTTACAGGGACTCAGAGGTACTCTGGGTCCGCTTATCGCTCCATTATTTATCCAGTTCTTAGGTTACAAGGGCCTTTTTATTGTGGTGCTGGCACTCAATTTGATTGCAATTTGGCAATTGTTCCCTTTAGTGAGAAACAATTGCGCGAATTTGAATCGTGAAAAATTTACATTATCAGGGACAAAATAAGCTTATGCGTAATTCTAACTTTTTACCAATTACAAAAGAAGACATGGCGGAGCGGGGCT
Source organism: Bacillota bacterium (assembly GCA_023426245.1). GTDB lineage: Bacteria > Bacillota > UBA4882 > UBA8346 > UBA8346 > UBA8346. The sequence continues at coordinate 52,725 of JAFABB010000057.1, read as the reverse complement.
GGAATGAACTGGATTTTGTATTGATTAGCGGCGAAGCATATGTCGATCATCCTAGTTTTGGAGTGGCTATTATCAGCCGGGTATTGGAACATGAAGGATACCGCGTCGGTATTATCGCCCAGCCCGACTGGAGGGATAGTTCAAGTTTTAAGGTATTGGGCCGGCCAAAATTAGCCTTTTTGATTTCGTCCGGGGTAATTGATTCCATGGTGAATCATTATACAGCCAGTAAGAAACCCAGGAGTGAGGATGTTTATTCACCAGGTGGACGGGCCGGTTTGCGGCCGGACCGGGCGGTCATTGTTTATGCCAATCGTGCTAAAGAAGCCTTTAAAAATGTTCCAGTCATAATTGGAGGAATTGAAGCCAGCTTACGCCGTTTTGCCCATTATGATTATTGGGACGATTCGGTAAGACGTTCGATTTTGGTTGATTCCAAGGCCGATATTTTAATTTATGGAATGGGCGAAAAACCCATTTTGGAAATAGCCGCCAGGTTAGCCCAGAATGAAGATATCAACCAAATCGGAGATATTCGTGGAACTTCGGTGTTAAAGTCTTTGCCAAAGGATACCAAGCCGAATCTTGAACCCAACATGGTAATTGTTCCATCTTTTGAGGATGTCAAGTCTGATAAGGTGAAGTATGCGGAGGCTTTTCGCATTCAATATCAGGAACAGGACCCAATCCGCGGTAAAACGCTTTTACAACTTCATGGTGATCGTTACTTAATTCAAAATCCACCGGCATTTCCTCTTTCGGAAGCTGAGATGGACCAGATTTATGCTTTGCCTTATCAGCGTACTTACCATCCGACCTACAAGTCCGCCGGGGGAGTTCCCGCTATTCAAGAAGTGGTATTCAGTATTACGAGCCATCGGGGATGTTTCGGGGGTTGTTCTTTTTGTGCCCTAACTTTCCACCAAGGAAGGATGATTCAAAAACGCAGTCAATCTTCGATCATCAATGAGGCAAAAAAAATGGTTTGGGCTGAAAATTTTAAAGGTTATATTCACGATGTGGGCGGGCCAACGGCTAATTTCCGGAATCCTTCCTGCCACGTTCAAAAAGAAAAGGGTGTATGCAAAGATAAACAATGTATGGAAAGTGGAGGGTGTAAAAATTTAGAGGTTGATCACCGGGAATATCTACAATTATTAAGAAATCTTCGGGAGATTCCTGAAATCAAAAAAGTATTTATCCGTTCAGGGATTCGTTTCGATTATTTGATGCTGGATAAAAATGACGAATTTTTTGAGGAACTATGCGAACATCATATCAGCGGACAATTAAAAGTTGCCCCTGAACATGTAGTGGACCGGGTATTGCAAAGAATGGGCAAACCCAGTCGTCGGGTCTATGATCAATTTGTAAAGAAATTTAAGGCAATCAACGACAAACTCGGTAAAGAGCAATATTTGGTCCCGTATTTAATATCCAGCCATCCCGGGAGTGATTTGGGGGCGGCGATAGAATTAGCTGAGTATTTAAGGGACAACCATTATACTCCGGAACAGGTACAAGATTTTTATCCGACACCTGGCAGTCTTTCAACATGTATGTATCATACAGAATTGGATCCCCGTGATATGGAAACGATTTATGTGCCCAAGACGCCAAAGGAAAAAGCGATGCAGCGTGCGTTGCTTCAATATCGGCGTCCCCAGAATTATAAATTGGTATTTGAGGCTTTGATGAAAGCTGGACGGGAAGATTTAATCGGCTATGGTCCGGGGTGTCTGATTCGTCCCAGAACGTTGCATCGGAAAACGAGGGATAAATTACATCCGCGCTCCTAAAATATGAATACATCGTGCGCTAACCCATTGATAAGTTGAGAGCTTGCGGTTTAAAAAGTCGGGAGTATGGACGGATACCGCTATGTTTTCGGGAGTAATTGGCAATGTTATTTGGGTCACTACTAAGGAATGATTAAAATGCGGTTGGTTTCCAAACCAAATTTGAATAATATCTCCCAGTTGAATCTGTGTTAACTGAACTTCCTTAGCAAAAGGGCCCCGATTTTGGTTCTGAATTAAAAACTGATGCAGGAAATCAACCCCCGTCCATGATGGGGATTTTTGATTAGCGTTTATATAATACCAGCCATTGACCGAATTATAATTCATGATGGGAGCACCACTGAAAATAACCTGGGAAGCGAAGTTTGTACAATCGCCCCCGAGATTGGTATAATCATAAAACCTCGGATTTTTTCGTAGTGCCCAGGTGGTGGCGTATTTAACCGCTTCTTCCCGGTTATAAGCTTTGATTATCAAATTCATTAAAATTTACACCGCCTCATGACATCATATCGTTTTCAATTGATTTTGGTGCCATGGAAATAATTTTCAGCCTTGAAAAGCAGGAGCATTTAAAAAAAAGACTAAAGATTATAGGAAGCCCGGCCGATTTCGGATAAGGATATAGGGTTGTCCCAATAGCGATGCGTTCACATACTCTTGACAAAGAAATACAATATCCTATTTTGTTTTACAAATATCTACTATACTTGGAGCCTCTATGAAACCCAAACTTCTTTTAAGAATCTTCGGAATTTTTGTTTTTATCCTTTGTATTGGAATACCCCAAATTTGGGGTGAAACTAAGCCTACTTTTGTGATATTTACTTATGGATTTTGGGGGAGTTTAGACCGCCTTCCTTCTACGGATCCATCTTGGCTTGAACAATCTCCTTACCCCCATATACGGAAACGACAAGATGTTTCATTTTTAACCGGTCCCAATTACAGTCCAATTCCCCAAGCCATGCTGGCAACGGGGGAAGGACCATCCGTTTCTAAATATTTTTTCTGTTCTTATTACCAATTGGAACATGAAATGGCTTATTGGGCTAATCGAATAAATCTTCGGAAACGGAAAGAACGCATAAAAATTTTTGATAATTGGCAGGTTCTTCAAGAACAGTTTGATAAAGAGGACAAGCGACAATCACTGGCCGATATCAATGTGATTTATTTAAAGTATGATTGGCGCCTGGATTTACCTCAAGTGGAGCGGGATTATGTTGAGCCTTTGATGGAATTTATTGACCGGCATTGGCCGGGTGCGGAACTCCACTGGATCGGTCACAGTTTAGGAGGAATTGTCGGGCGGTATACCGTGTCGCGTCATCCCGGGCGTTTTACTTCCTTAGTCTCCATTGGCGGCCCTCAGTATGGAATTTATGAGATCGGAATGCAGTGCCGGGGCGAACGGGTTACTTACAACGGAAGGTGGGACTTGGAAAACGCTCAGGAATTTGGCTTGCAGGTTGCAGAGAAATTCTTTTTCCGTACTCATACTGTGAAATTGGGCGCACTTTATCCAAAAACCGCGGCTGAATTTATCAGCCATTATTTGCCCATGATGAAATGGATGGACCCGGAAACTGCCAATTTAAGTGATGGTTTTGGTACCATGCCAAAATTAAAGGAAGCGGTTCCTCATGCAATTTCAATTTATGCTTTGGGTTTTGGTAGTTATGATTTACAGGGCATTTACCATCCGGCGCTTCCGGATAGTTATGGCGTTGGGCCTGGTCTACTCCCAAGTAAAAATTCTCCCCCGGAATACGCCTTAACCGGTGACGGGCGGGTCGACCCGGTAAGCGCCGTTGGTCCTTTTAAAAATGCGCTATGCATCGGTAAAGATTACTCTCATGGTAGCATGATGTGGTCACCTATGATTCTGACTTTTTTACTCGATCGCTATTATTATCATGGCGCAATGAGCCCCGGCGATCTTTGGTTGGCGATGAAAAGAATGAAGGTGCCGTTTATCGAAAGGAAAAATCGTATTCAGTGGGTTATGAAAGCCAGAAAAATGTGGGAAGCTGGAAATTGATGATGATAAAGTAAAATTTTTCCAATGAAGGTTTTGAAAGGGTGTTTCTTGTAAATGGGTAACGATCAAGTCGACAGGGCTTTACCAATAAAACCGGGATTATATCGTCATTTTAAAGGGAAAGAATATGAAGTGTTCGGAATTGCCAAAAATAGCGAAGATTTGGAAGAGTATGTTGTCTATCGGGCATTATACGGTGAAAAGCAGTTGTGGATTCGGCCTCTGAAAATGTTTCTGGAATCGGTCGTAATTGAAGGAATAGAAAAGCCGCGCTTTGCGTACATAGAAAAATAAAAAAATCTTAGAAATCCCTGTTTGAGTTATTCAGCTTATTTCAAGCAAAAGCCGCAGATGAAATTTCGCGGCCTTTGCTTAAGCATAGTTTTAGGGAATATCGGTATAAATAAAAAACCTAACTCCTTAAAATTCGCGAATCGACATGCCCTTAACCCCTAAATTTTCTACATTGAGTTTCTCTTGAATTTCCCGTAAATCCTGTTCGAATTTTTCTAAATTACCGTTCATACCGTTAAACTTTTCATTAAAACGATTATCTTTCTGACACACTTCATTTAAAAGCTTACGGGCATCTTCCAATCGGTTAATTGCTTGAATGACTTTCATTTCTTCGACTGTGCTCATTCAATAATCCTCCCTTTGAGTTTTAATCCATTTCTATTAAACAACAAAATCATCTAAAATTCTGTTCAATCGATTTTTATTTTCTTTTCTATTTTTACCTATCTAATAGTATAAACTTAATCCCTCGTTTCGCCAAGATCAATTTATTTTGAAAATCGTCTTGTGTTGTAAGAGAGTATATTGAAAAAGGGAATGAATCATATGATTTTGGGGCATTATATTAAAAAATTGAAAGGAGATTCGGAAATTGAAAATTAAAGATATTATGACGGATACTGTCGCGTTCGTCAGCCCCGACACTACTGTTGTTGAAACAGCCCAACTTATGCAGAAACATGATATTGGAGCAATGCCGGTATGTGAAGGACAAAATATTATAGGGATTGTTACCGACCGGGATATCGTTGTGCGTAATGTAGCCCATAATAAAGATCCCAAAACAACTCCGGTCCGTGATGTTATGACTTCCGGTGTGAAAACAATATCTCCAGATACCGGGCTTTCTCAAGCGGCTACATTAATGTCCCAGGGTCAAGTAAGGCGTTTACCGGTTGTAGAAAATAATCAGCTGGTGGGTATGGTTTCATTGGGAGACTTGGCAACACAGGCTAAATATGACGTGGAGTTGGCCCGGACTTTAGGGGAAATTTCGAGTCCTTCTGAACCTGAAAATATGTCTCAATTTCATCGATTTTAGGCTTCGCAAAAAGGGAGAAATTCATTTGAATGACCAGCAATCAGACCATGAATCATTTATAAACCGAAAGCGACCAGCTATGGAAGGAATAGTAGAACATTTAATCGGCCCAACGACTCTTTTGGACCAAGTCATAGGTGGTAAACCGGTATTTTCATCCAAGGAAAATGAATTCGAACCGGATGCTGAGGTTATTCAAAACAAGGAACAACCGAAAGAATAAGGATTGGATTCCAATTTTAAGGTTTATATTTTTTCGATGAAAAACATCTAAAATTGCTAGTTATCTCCAATTGGACATTGAGGTAGCCTCAGATTGACCAAGGATAACTGGCAATTCATTTATCTAAAGTTCTAAATTCATTCATTCCAGTTAGGCCCTCCATAATTTTTCAATTCCAGTGCGATTTTATATACTTTTTGAAAATAGTTCGGATCGGAAGCCCAACCCGGATGGTTTGGACCGGGTAATAATGCTTTTAAAAACTGTTCCGGTTGATCTAAATATTGCAGCGCATCTTGGAACCAGGAAACTTCAGCAATAATTCTAGCATAGTCGATGAGGCAATCTGTCCAGTTTCGATATTTACGCCACTTGTCCAGGCTTTGGTACCAGCCAATACGGTAATTCCATTCTGGGCCAATAAGCTGAATGGTTTCGCCCCGCCATGTTTCCCCCGCCTTGATAGAAAATAAGTTATTTGCTCTTTGAGCTAATTCCGAATTTCCCCAATTTGATTCCAGTGCAGCCTGGGCAAAAACAACTGCCTCATTAAAACGGGCGTTGTTTAAGCGGGCTTCAGCACATGCGACATTCATTTTATTGATAAATTCGAATTTTGTCATTTTAAACGCCTCTATAATTAAGTTGGATCAATCTTTGGGAACATTCTAACATATGCATTACTCCCCGCAATGTAGCCAAGAGGAAAGCAATAATTCTTCAAGTATCTTATTAAATAATAGTTGCTATATTGATTCATACTTCCAGGAATGGTATAGTCTTTTATATTAGCTAACCAAAATTGAGGATCAAAATATGAACATTTTATCCGTAGAGCAGCTTTCCAAGAATTATGGCAATAAAGAACTATTCCAGAATTTAACCTTTGGCATCAATCAGGGTGAGAAAATCGGTCTCATCGGCATTAACGGGACGGGCAAGTCGACGTTGCTCAAACTATTAGCCGGATGGGAAAAGCCTGACAGCGGGCGAATTATTTATTCGAGTAATGCTAGAATTGGATATTTACCCCAAAATCCTGAATTTAATGAACAACATAGCGTGCTGGAAGAAGTACTACAAGGTAATTCCCCGGTGATCAAAGTTATTCGGGAATATGAAGAAATATTAATTCGCGCGGAACATTATCCCGCAGATCGAGCGTTGCAAAACAGCTTAATTAAGTTGGGCGAGGAGATGGATGCAGTCAATGCCTGGCAGGTTGAAAGTGACGCCAAGACCATTTTGACTAAGTTGGGGATTACCAATTTTGAGGCCAAGATTCAGGTTCTTTCAGGAGGACAGCGCAAGCGTGTTGCCTTGGCCGCCGCCCTGATCGATCCAGCAGATTTATTAATACTTGATGAGCCAACCAATCATATTGATGATCAAACCATAACTTGGCTCGAACTATATTTGAAGGAGCGCAAAGGTGCCCTGTTAATGGTCACGCATGATCGCTATTTTTTGGATCGGGTGGCAGAAAGAATCCTTGAATTGAGCGATGGAAATCTTTACAGTTATTCCGGCAACTATAGTTTATTTTTAGAAAAAAAAGCCGAACGGGAAGAACTGGAAAAGACTTTGTCCGCTAAGCGAAGGAATCTATTTAAACGGGAACTGGCTTGGATTAAAAGAGGCGCAAAAGCTCGCAGTACAAAACAGCAAGCCCGGATTGATCGCTTTGAAGAATTACAGGAACAAATGGCCGATACCGAACAGAATTCCATGGAGATTATCGCAGGATCAAGTCGGCTGGGTAAGAAAATCATCACTCTTGAGCAAGTGAGCAAAAGTTACGACGGGTGTTGCATTATCGATAGGTTGGACTATATATTTGCCCGGAATGACCGAATAGGGATTATTGGACCCAATGGAATCGGCAAATCCACTTTGTTGAATTTGATTGCCGGGAAATTAGCACCGGACGAAGGACAAGTTCAGATGGGTCCAACAGTCAAGATTGGCCATTTTAATCAAGAATACTCCAAACTACCGGAGGAGAAGAGGGTCATTGATTATATCAAAGATCAGGCCGAACATTTACAGACAGATGATGGTGGATCGATTAGCGCTTCGCAATTACTGGAACGTTTTTTATTTCCCCCCTTGCTTCAATGGGCTCCCATTCATAAACTTTCCGGGGGCGAAAAACGTCGGCTTTTTTTATTGCGGATATTAATGGCGAACCCTAATGTTTTGCTATTGGATGAACCGACCAATGATCTTGACATTCAAACTTTAAGCATTTTGGAGGATTTTTTAACGGATTTTTCAGGAGTAGTCATTACTGTTTCCCACGACCGTTACTTTTTGGATCGAATCGCTGAAAAGTTGTTGATATTTACCGGAAAAGGCCGGGTTGAATATTTTGTTGGCAATTTTTCCGAATATCAAGAAGCGCTGACGCGGAGGATGGAAAGAGAAGAGAATATAAATCAGACCGATACGCTTCAACCGAAGGCTGGTAAATCGGAAGATGATTCCAAAACAACTCGCGGGCACGAAAAACTCTTAAAATTAAGTTTTAAGGAACAGCGCGAATTTAACGAGATTGACGGAATCATTGCCGAAGTGGAGCAAAAATTGTCTGCAGTAAAGCAACAAGTAGCAGAGGCCGGGAGTGATTATATGAAATTACAGGAACTAACCAAGATTCAGGAACAGCTGGAACAAAAATTGGATGAATTACTGGAACGTTGGGCTTATCTGAATGAACGGGTTGAAGAGATTGCCAAAACAAAAGCGGGTAAGTAAGAACTTGTTAATAAGTAACGTAATAATCAATAAAAGTACACACTTATTCAAAGTAAGTATGATTTCTGATGCAAACAGGGCGGTTGCTTTACGCATCTGGCTCTTTCGTAACTTTAGGATTATTAAACAGGCAAAAGTATTCTCCATAACCTTCTTTCTCTAAATCCTCCACAGGGATAAATTTTAGGGCTGCAGAATTGATGCAATAACGTCTTCCGCCTTTCTCCATTGGACCGTCTTCAAAGACATGCCCCAGGTGAGAATTAGCTCTTTTACTACGGACTTCTATTCGTTCCATTCCATGAGAAAGATCTTGTTTTTGCATAATTGCATTGATACTCAAAGGCTTACTAAAACTTGGCCAGCCACAACCGGAATCAAATTTGTCCAGAGAGGAAAAAAGAGGTTCTCCGGAGACGATATCGACATAAATCCCAGGTTTGTTAGATTTCCAGTATTCATTTTGAAAGGGAGGTTCGGTAGCATTCTCCTGGGTTACTTTATACTGTATCGGTGTCAATTTTTCTTTTAGCATAAGAAACCTCCATGCGTCATTTAAATGAGTTTTTCGTTTTCGCCGGGCGGAATTTTACATCCTTTCCAAGTCTGCTCCAAATAAACTTGGCGCCCCGAACCTTGACGATATCTTTGGTAGTGCTCGCTATTTTTATGATGAAAATTTTGATGGTACTCTTCAGCCGGATAAAAAGTTTCAGCCGGTTTAATTTCCGTAACAATGGCTTTGTCAAAAAGTCCCGAAAGTTCTAATTCAGCTTTGGATTCTTCGGCCAATTGCTTTTGGCGCGGGGTATGATAAAAAATAGCGCTCTGATATTGAGAGCCGCGGTCCGCAAATTGTCCGCCGGAATCGGTAGGATCGATTTGCCGCCAGTAAACCTTCAATAATTCTTGATATGACAATTGAGTCGGATCATAAGAAATATCGATTGCCTCATAGTGGCCCGTCTCTTCCGAACAGACTTGATTATAAGAAGGATTTTTGAGATGCCCCCCTGTATATCCGCTGATAATTTTGAAAACTCCCGGCAAAGACTCGAAAGGCGCCACCATGCACCAAAAACAGCCTCCGGCAAATGTAGCATGCTCAGCCCGAACAGTTCCAATCGATGATTGGTGATTGTTATGATTTGGTATCATGTTTTTCGCTCCTTTTGTTTTATCGGCATTCAATCTCTTCAAAAATTATCTAGGAACTAATTAGAGTTAAAACTCTCTCTTTTTAATTTTACACTACTTTTTATGACACAATAAATAGTTTATCCAATTTTATAAAATCTTTTCTGGATTTCGAAAGACAATTTTGATTTATTGCAGGTAATTGAGTTGGCAGTTCGAATATATAGTAAATCATTCCATAGGTCGTGAAAGTTAATGAATCGTTTTTATAAAGGTGTTTATCTGATTATTATCTCGGCACTGGGTTTTGGCGTCATGCCGATTCTTGCATTGTATGCTTACCAATGCAAAATGAATGTTTCAACATTATTATGGATCCGTTTTTTGATTTCAGCAATATTGTTTTTCATTGCTCTTGGAACTCTGGGCAAAAGAATCAAATTACCCTTTATTCAAGTAGGTTCCCTCTTTATTATGGGTGGTATTATTTATACTTTACAATCTACGCTTTACTTTAATGCCATACGATTTATTTCGCCCTCCTTAGCCGCTTTGCTGTTTTATACATATCCGATTATCGTTGTATTGCTTTCTTTCTTTATTAATCATGAAAGATTAACCAAGTGTCATTTTTTTGCAGTTGCGATGACCTTTTTGGGTCTATTGCTGGTTCTGGGGATGCCGTCGGACAAGATAAATATGATGGGGATTTTATTAGCTTTTGGCGCTTCCTTGGTTTATTCCGGTTATATCATTTTGGGTAACCGTTTGATTCGAGAGATACCTTCAATCATTTCAAGTGCCTATGTAACTTTATTTGCAGCATTTTCATTTACGATTTTGGGGTTTTCCATGGGCACTCTTCGTTTTGACTTTGGAATTGGAGCATGGATACCCACGATAGGTATTGTTATCTTTTCAACAATCATGGCCATCTCGACATTTTTCAAAGGATTGGAATTAACCGGACCAACAACTGCCAGCATTTTAAGTACATTGGAACCTTTAGTTACGATAGGACTTTCCGTGATGTTGTTTCATGACCGGCTAACCGGTTTTCAGATGTTGGGAGGGACAGGTGTTATATCCGGAACAATTATTGTGATATTGGCCAAGGAGCTTTCTAAAAGTTCGTCAAAATCCAATAATGATCTTGAAAGGAAGTAGAAGTTGAATCATTTTGTTGCCTATAAATCAGGAAAAGAACGGAATCAAGCTATCGGCTTTTTGATTGGAACATCAATTCTTTGGAGTTTAGGCGGTTTGCTGATAAAGTCGGTTGATTGGAATCCTATAGCCATTGCCGGTGCCCGTAGTGGAATTGCTGCCCTGGTCATGCTGGCCTTTCACCGAAGAATTCATTTTCAGTGGTCAACATCACGAATTCTCGGTGCATTGGCTTATGCGGGAACAGTGACCTTGTTTGTTGCTGCTACAAAATTAACAACTGCAGCGAATGCGATTTTATTGCAATATACTGCTCCTATATATACCGCCATTTTTGGCGTCTGGATTTTAAAAGAAAAGGTCAGTAAATTGGATTGGTTGACCATTGGAGTTGTCCTTTCCGGCATGAGTCTTTTCTTTGTTGATAAATTATCTTTTGGTAATATCTCGGGAAATATTTGCGGGATTCTTAGCGGAATTGCTTTTGCCTTAACTGCAGTTTTTCTTCGTAAACAGAAGGACGATTCCCCTTTGGAGTCGGTCATTTTGGGAAATATCTTAACCTTCCTTATGAGTTTGCCATTCCTGTTTCACTCGGCTCCTAGCCCTTCGGGTTGGCTATCATTGGTGATTTTAGGCGTTTTTCAACTTGGAATTTCTTACATTCTATACGCATCGGCTTTTCGTTATGTTACTGCGCTGGAAGCTATTTTAATCCCAATAATTGAGCCGATCTTAAATCCACTCTGGGTATTTTTAGCTTTTGGTGAAATTCCCGGCCCATGGGCTTTGGTTGGTGGATTCATTGTATTGGCCTCAGTAACAGGGCGTTGTCTTATGATAGCTTTTAAAGAACGGGGAAATTCATAATAATCGAAACCTTTTTTTGATAAAATCCTATTTCTCACTGAGAAATAGGATTTTTTTTTCATGATTTATTTTTTGGGGAATAACTATGGATTAGGTCCGACTGAAGGAGGCTTTTCCGTGAAGGATTCGGCAAAGAAAATATTACTGGTTGTGATATTTTTTAGTTTGACAATAGGAGGTTTTACAAGTACAGTATTATTTTATAGACATCGGGATGATGTTAAAAATCGGCCGAATTCCCATCATATATCACGAGCCGAAATTCCCGATTTAGGGTCCGAATCTAAAGATAAAAATGCCGATCAATTAATGACTCACCAATTCGGAAGGCCGGTGATAGGAACATTGATGTGGGAGAATGATCGTCGTTTTCATGAGATATGTGCTAAGTATAGGACATCAGTACGAATGTCGGCTTTTCAAACCACTTTGCCGGATCCATTACCGGGTGAGGAATACAATGTGGCACTGGCAGCTGATATCGTATCAGGCTGCATTGTCCCGCCAAACCGGATATTTTCCGTAAATAAAGTTGTCGGACCATACAATCGGGAACGGGGATTTAAGGATGGACCAACCTATTCCGGAACCAAGCTTATTAAAACAATCGGAGGAGGGGTATGTAAAATAGCCTCAACTTTATATAATGTTGCCGTTTTGGCCAATTTGAAAATCATTGAACGCAGGCAGCACGGTATGTTGGTCCCTTATGTTCCTCCCGGCCAGGATGCCACTGTCGCCGATGGTAACAAGGATTTCAAATTTAAAAACAGTACAGATTCCCCACTTTTAATTTGGGCCGATACCAAAGATAATACATTATATATGGCTCTCTATGGGAAAAATTATCCCCCTAAAGTTTCCTGGCATCATCAAATTATAGATCGTCAGGATTTTAAAACTATTTATCACTTCAATTCTTCACTGAATCCGGGAGAAGAGAAGGTTGTAATTGAGGGCTCCGAAGGAATGACCGTTAAAAACTGGTTAATTATTGAAGAGGCTAATGGCAAAAGAGTTAGGAAAGATTTGGGAGTTGACTATTACCGACCGATGCTCAGGGTTATCGAGCGCGGTCCGCGTATTAAAAAATAATTGGAGTTTAAGAAAGCAACCAGAAAAAGAAAGTTTGGTTGAAGCGGTTATTAAATGAATATGTTGATAGTAAAATACCGGCAGGTTTTATGCACTTTTGACTGACCAGCCGGATTTCGTTAACTTCATGGCGAGATGGGGGAACAAGGATGAATACTTTTATCATTGCGTTATTCGGGGCTGTTTGCTGGGGATTGGCACCGTTGTTTGGTAAAGTAGGTCTGCGTGGAGTTAACCCAATGGACGGTATTGTTGCACGAACGATCATTACAGTGCTTTTTGTCGGCGGTTGGGCAGTAGCGAGTGGAAGTTTTAGCCGGTTGAGTATGATACCGACCAAGCGTTGGTTTTATCTGGCAATCGAAGCGTTTTTTGCCACCTTTGCCGGTGACCTCGCTTACTATGCTTCAATTAAAAGAGGGGACATCGGCCAAACATCATTAGTTTTTGCAAGTTCTCCCTTAATTACAATGTGGGTAGGGTGGTATTTTTTGGGTGAGTCTTTAAGTTTACCTAAAGTCGTCGGCGCCGCACTTATTACTATTGGCGTGGTTTTAGTGGGCTTTAAAACCAGTTAATGATTTTTTATATATTCAATATTCCATAGCGCTAAACCTGCGAAAACAGCTCCGCAATCAATAACTTTGTGTTCAACTGCGCAGACTTTTATTTCCTGATAATCCATATTACGTATGGTGAATGCTTCAATAACCATTTCGGTAATCCGTTTTTCAATTTCTAATTTTGAACAATAATCGGAAGTCTCCATAATCACACCAAAGGTGTCTGTGGCAGGGATTCCTACTGCAACAGCGGCAGCAATTGTAACTCCTGGCTTTGTGCTGGTAAGGGAACCATACGCTGTTGGGACTAAGGAACCAAAGGGAATTTCGATTTTTTCTTGATATTGGGTCCCGGGTGGTAAGATACTAGAAACTTTGATTAAATTGAGATTCCCTAATCCAGAGAGTAACAATGCTCTATCAAAAGCATTTAAACTTGTTTTCCCTTCGCCACTGCCCGAAACCAGAGTGAATTTTGTAGGAGTTGCTAACAATAAGGCAATACCTCCTTTAATTTTTAATCTTCATAGGGTTGCAAAAGTCCCATTGAAAGTGAAACCCTGTTTAATCCGCTAATGTTAAAGTACATCTGGCCATACGTTTGCTGGTCGATTCATCAAAGAGTTCAAAATACAATTGTTTTTTATAGAAATATTGTTGCGGCAGGGCGAATAAATGATAATACCCTTTTTTAGGAGTGCCCAGCATCGTTATAAAGTAACTTCGATATCGAGCCGACGTAACTTCAGCATTTAATACAAGGACCGGCAATAAGCCTTTCGGAAAAGTCTCATCCAAGGTGATTTCATAGTTTCGCAGGAGAACAGGATGCCATTTTTCTAAATCTTTGCCTATAATCAGTTGAACAGGCGTACTTGAAGTATTTGCCGATTCAATCTTTCTTTGGCAAATCTCTGTTAATTGTAAGGGAATATATTGGACCGCTGGAAAAGGGAAAACAGCTTCATTTCCAAAACTCACAGTTTTTGAACACCTCCAAAGAATAAAATTAACAAAATCATCTTATGTGATATTCGCCCAATCTGTTCCACATTCGATTCAATTTAAAAACTGAATTAAGTTCATTAGTTTGTCTTCATTCGGGAGTAAAGCGGTGCTTTACCTATGAAGCGGTAAGAGGTTTGCTAAAAGATTTACCCCAATAAGGGGGAACCATCGATAGCATTGCTGAATGAAGGATGTCACCTTTTGAATCCATCCGTATTGGTCTGAGCACGAACAATGCGATTGCAGTGGGGTCTAAAATTAAGTTTTTTGTACAGTAGGGAGGAAAAGCAGAATAAGTCAAGAAAGGGATATATATATTAATTTCTGATCATTTTTGCTTTTGAGACGTACTTCAGTGAGGCTGTAATTTATGCTTATTCAATTAATTTTGCCGTTTTTTTTATTGTTATGTTCAATCACGGTTTTGTTGGCCGTAATTGTATATTCTTGGCTTTTTGGGAGACCCAGTGGTATTTTAAAAAGCTACCTATGTTTACTGGTCATCCTCATGACTTGGTCAATATCTAAAATATTAATCATTTTTTCGATCCATACACCGCTGCAGAAATGGATTTGGATCATCCAAGTGTTTGCCGTTTGTTTTACGGGATTGTGTTGGTTTATCTTTTGTCTTCATTATTCGGATCATCAACTTCTCAAAAAGCCTCAAAACATAATATTTCTCGGGATAATTCCGACGATATGTTTTATTGGGATTATCGCATACCATTTTTATAAGGGGAATTTTTTGCTTGTAAAGCAAAACTTCGTATTTGAATTATTTTTTTGGCTCCATATTATCGGTACCTATTTATTTTATGGGATCGGAATGCTTTTTTTTATAAAATATTCTTTAAAGGAATTCAGTGAAAAGAAAAAACAAATATACATAATTGCTCTATTGAGTTTGCCTCTTCTTGTCCTTAATATGTTTCAAATTGACAACGATGTAGAATTCGGTCTGGAATATACTCCGATCATTTTTTGCTTTGTTTGGCTTCTTTTCGCCATTACAAGTTTTAAACAAGTATTGGTTAACACAAAATCTTTGGCCATGGAAAAGATCATGGATAACATGAAAGAGGCCTTTTTAGTAACCGACGGTTTCAACCGAATCATTGATTTTAACCCGGCATTACGAGACGCTTTTAAGGATTATGGCGAAATTAAAATTGGTGATCCTATCCATATTTTCGCCGATAATTTGAAAAAGGCCATTGATACTAATTCTGAATCTTTACGGATGGTTCTGGCTATTGCGGAAAAAGAACGAGTCCAAAATTGTGGCCCGATTGATTTGGTAAAGCCTATCAAGAAATGTTTTATTATTAATATTTGGCCGTTATTTACCGGCAAAGATTTAATCGGCAGGGTACTTTCTTTCAATGATATCACTTTGGCAAAAAATCTTTGGGATGAATTATATACCACCAACAACCAATTATCCATGAAGAACCAACAGTTAAATCATTATGCGGAGACCGTCGCTGAATTGGCAGTAACCAAAGAAAGAAATCGCTTTGCCAGAGATGTCCATGATACGCTGGGACAAACGATGACTTTATTAATTACGATCTTACAAATCGCCAAATTGAATTATCGAACCAATCTTGAAAAAAGCGAAAGCCAATTGGATAAAGCTCTAAAGATAGCCGGAGAAGGTATAAATGAAGTCAAACGTTCTTTACTCAACATGCCGTCCAATCCGAATAATTCTTTACGAAAAGCTCTAGAAAGCTTAGTAGAGGATTTTCAAATGTCTGGTATGAAAATTGAGTTATCTATTGGAGAACTTGGGATATATGATGACTTCTCCCATACAAGTGTAGTCTATCGGATTTGTCAAGAAGCTTTAACCAATGCGCTTCGACATGGAAAAGCAAACCATGTATGGCTAACAATCGACTTGGACGATCGATGGTTGTATTTGGTGATTGCCGACGATGGTCGCGGCTGTAAAGAATTTCAAAAGGGATTTGGCCTCCATGGAATGGAGGAAAGAGTGAATCATTTGAAAGGGAATATAATTTATAATCATGGAGTTGCCGGTTTTAGCATCTTTGTAATGATTCCCCTTAATTCATAGAAATTTTTATTCTCGGCAAAGCTTATTCTGGCTTTTTGGGTGGTTATATTTTCTCCATAATTTGGCATACTATGAAAAGATAGGTTTTTCAATTATGGAGGTAGATTGCATGAAAAGACCGGTACCTAAGACGGTGGGTAAGGATTCATACTGGAGCGGAGTTTTTTGCGGAGTTTTTTTGGGGTGTTTTTTCATGAGTATCGCATTTTTTTTATTTCTTCAATATCAGGGTTTACAATTTGCTATCAGTCCGGAACAACTGGCTCTGATGGTAAAGGTTCAAATTCAAAATCAAGCAAAGCAGGAAATTCCCCAAATGCTGGAAAAAATTAAAAAGGAATTGCCGAATGAACTTCCTAACCATTTGGAAGAATTGGACAATTTGACCATTGGTATCGGGAATAGTCAAGTAAAGTTACCTTCAGAACTTTTGGCTGCTATAAAGTTGGAATTTACACGCGTTTTTGAGACTGCACTTATAAATACATTAAATAACTATAATTTAATGGCCTCAGAAAAATTGGTCGGAAAAAATACCTATGAACTTATCCGAAAAGCTGTAAGACAGGAGATTATTGGTAAGACCTATCGGATTAATTATTCCAAGTGGTTTACTGTTCCTGTAAAAGTTGTTGAAAATAGTCATCAAGGTGTACCCTTTAAAATTGGAATCTAAGATTAAAAAGCTATTATCCGAATTGGCAGCTGAATGAATTTGGAGGGCTTTCGGCTTGAGGGAATATTCCTATCTGTTCGCTTGTGCCCGATAGACTCTTGACTATCCGAGGCGATTATGTTAACGTTGGTGTCAAGATTAGTGAAACATTCTTACCAGAATGTTTTCGCGATATTGGGAGGCTAACTTTGATACAGGTCATTCCTTTTTTGGCCAAGAAGGAACCATTTTTTTTACCTTTACTTGCAAGAGGCCTTTCGGATCTTTCGGCATTACGGTTAAATTCCGTTGGAATTGAGGCCCAAGTTAATACGACTCTGGAAATTAAAGAATGGGAGCAAATCAACCATCAGGCCACAAACCCGTTAGCTTGGGCTGGTCAAGATTTATGGTTTTCAGCAGAGGTCAATAATATAGTTGAACTCTCAATGAGCTTTTTATTATATGATCCCGCTACGAATATTTTGATCTATCAAGATCAATTTCAAGTTCCGGAAGATCAATTTCTAATCACCTGGGAACAACATTTATCATCATTAATAGGTTTTTTAGATAAAGATATCGACCTAAATGCTGCAAGTTCAGATAATCTTAAGATGTACACCAAATCGTTAGAGGCTTTCCTCGCTTTTCGAAAAGGCTTGGAAACTTTATCCCAAGCCCGTAGCGACCGGCTTAAAGAAGAAGGCTTGGAGAATTTATTGGAAGCGGTCGCTTACGACCCTGAGTTTATTGAAGCTGTCGATATCTTGTTGTTATTTATCATGCAAAATGATTTTTCACGAAATATCGAGCGAATTGATCAATGTATCAGTATTTTGGAACGGCTTCGCAATATTGCAACCCATTATCCAAGAGTTCCTTTGGTTTTAACGGAATGTTATTTCCGTTGGGGTAACAAGGAAAAAGCTGAGCAACTCCTTAAGGAGATGATAAAATCATTCCCGGAATTTATTGAAGCTAGGATTCGGCTTGCCTTATTTTATCATACGGCCAATTGTTTATCCGAAGCTCTTCACGTCCTTGAGGAAACACTTGAAATTGAACCGAATGAACCAACAGCTCTAGATCTAATGGGTGCGATCTACGCCGGAGAAGGGGAGCCCCAAAAAGCCGAGAAAGTTTGGTTAAAAGCCATTGAGGCTGATCCAACCCGAGTTAACGTATTAAACAATTTGGCGATCCTGGCAGAAGAAAACAACGACCTTGAAAATGCGGAAACCTATTATCGCAAGGCCTTGAAATTAAGTGATGACTGGTGGGGTACTTACTATCACTACGGGACTTTTTGCTGGCATCAAGAGCGTTACGAAGAGGCCGCGATTTGGTTAGAACGGGCCAGTCAAGCGAATCCTACTTATTTCCAAATTTTCCAAAACCACGCGCTGGTATTGATTGAACTTGATAAATATAATGAAGCCCAGGATGTCTTGATGCATTTGTTACAGTTAGCACCGGACAATACGGTACGCCGGCAGACTCTACAACTGATTGATCAACTCAACAAGCCAAAAATTCAAATGGAAATCCTGATTCGCCAATTGGAAAAAAGTTGGGATGAAGGGAATCATTGGCAAGTAATAAAAACGCTATTTTTCAAATATTATAAAGCGAAAGGCTATTGGTTTTATTGGTATCTTCTCGGTAATATCATGCATCAATCCGGGAAGAAAAACTTAGCCGTCGTTTTTTGGAAAATTGGCCTTCGGTGTGAACCCGGATATCCGTTGATTAAACAAGTTGGACTTTATTACTGGAACAAGGGCAATTATCGTAAAGCATTACCGATCCTCCGTAAAGCATTTCAACTTCATCAGAGTGATGAGGAAACGGCCAGTGCTTATTTCCAAATATTGGTAAGCTTGGGCGAGGCAGAAGAACTTCGGAATCATATTCATAAATTGTCCCAAATCATTCCAGTGGATATAAAATAGAGTAAAGATTCCCTGATTTTGGAGGGAGGGCTTTGGATGAGCTGGGTATTGGTAATCTTAGGCGGATTATTCGTGGTTGTTTTATTGAAAGTTCTCTTTAAGGCTGTAAAAATTGTTTTATTATTATCCTTACTCTCTTTATTCATAATTATGATATGGTTATGGCATCGGGGACTTATATTAAGATAACCATAAAAGCATGGGAAGTACCTTAAAACAACTTGGTCTTACTTGTCAAATTATAATAGTTGTGGTAAACTAAGAGGGAAGTTTTTTGAAAAGGAGTGGGGCTATCCCACTCTTTCGTTTTGTAGTCGTTATGGGAGGTTTTAAATTGGCCCCAAAAGAAAGAATTGAGGATATTATTGAAAAATTGGCTTCTCCGATTGCCGAAAAAATGGGGTACGAATTGGTGGCGGTTGAATATCGTAAAGAGGGGCCTGATTGGGTTTTGCGTTGCTTTATAGATTGTACAACAGGTATTGGAATTAATGAATGTCAGCATTTTAGTGAAGCCTTGGGAAAGGAGCTTGATGAAAAAGATCCGATCCCGGGAAGTTACTTATTAGAGGTGTCCTCACCTGGTATTGAACGGCCTTTAAGAAAGGATGCCGATTTTATTCGTTTCGCTGGCTCGAAAATTGAACTAACCTTACACAAGGCCTTGAACGGTCAAAAAGTCTATCAGGGAGAATTGGCAGGTTTAGTAGCAGGGGAGATGCAGCCAATGGTTTGTATTGCGTGGAACGGTACAACCATTGAAATCCCCCGGACTGATATAGCAAAAGCACATATTATGGCTGAAGTTTTCGGCCCTAAAGGGGGAAAGAAAAAGAAATGAATCATGAGTTTATGGATGCTCTGGAACAGGTTGAACGGGAAAAAGGAATCAGTAAAGTTATTCTACTGGATGCTATAGAAACCGCTTTAGCTTCAGCGTATAAACGTGACCAGAAGGTTGCCCAGAGTATCGAGGTTCGTGTTGATCCGGATACAGGAGCTTTTCGGGTTTATACACACAAAACAGTCGTCGAAGAAGTTGAAGACGATAAGAACGAAATTTCTTTGGCAGATGCCCAAAAAATAAATCCCATTTATGAATTGGGCGATTTAGTGGAATTTGAAATTTTTCCAAAAGAATTTGGGAGAATCGCGGCTCAAACTGCTAAACAAGTTGTGGTTCAACGGATCCGCGAGGCCGAACGAAGCATTATTTATGATGAATTCGTAAACCGGGTTGGCGATTTAATTACTGGGATTGTACAAAGATTTGAACAAAAGAACATTTTTGTCGATTTGGGGAGAATTGAAGGTATTCTGCCTGGTAATGAACAAATGCCGAATGAACATTATGAGCAGGGTATGCGATTAAAGACATTCGTAGTGGAAGTTAAGAAAACAACGAAGGGGCCTCAGGTTCTTTTATCGAGAACTCGTACCGGATTGCTTAAACGGCTCTTTGAGTTAGAAGTGCCGGAGATTCAAGATGGGTTGGTAGAGATCAAATCTGTAGCCCGGGAGCCGGGCCATCGGTCTAAGCTTGCGGTATATAGCCGCGATAGTCAGATTGACCCGGTTGGCGCATGTGTGGGTTCGAGAGGCATTCGGGTGCAAATGATCGTCAGGGAACTCAAGGGAGAAAAAATCGATGTCGTTCCTTGGAGCGCCGATCCGATAACATTCATCATTAATGCTTTGAGTCCGGCCAAAGTAAGTGATGTAAAGATTTTACCCTCCAAGAAAACTGCCATCGTGATTGTCCCTGATTTTCAGCTATCACTGGCAATTGGGAAAGAGGGACAAAATGCACGGTTAGCCGCAAAACTAACCGGTTGGAAGATTGACATCAAGAGTGAATCTCAAGCAGCTGAAAAAACCGAGGAAATTGATCGTCTGGTCCGGGAAGAAATTGGCTTTAAAGAGATTATCAAAGAGGAACCTAACGAACAGAAATCTTTAGCGGATACCGAAGAATTTGAGGATGGAGAAGAAGCTGAAGTAACTGAAAAAGGTAATCTTAAACTGGAACCGGCAGTTTCCCAAACAGCTGATACTTCTGTAAAAGAACCGGAAATTGAAGTACCTGAAAGTCATATTGAAGATGAGGAATCCGAGGAATCCGAAGAACCCGAAGAACCCGAAGAATTCAACCCTAAAAAGAAGGTTAAAAAGGCAAAAAGCGCTCCACCGAAACATCTTGCCAAACTTGAATTGGATGATGAACCGATTTCTGTGGATGAAGGATTCTTCTTCGCCGATGTTCTCGAGGAACAGGGAGGACCCAAGGAAAAATCTGCTTCCGTTGAGGGAACCGATGATGATTCAATTCAAAATGATAAGGCGGCGGTGGGAGACAAAAAAGTGAAGAGTAAAAAATCGTCCAAACCAGATGATAACACCGATAATGATTTTGGCGGATTTACAATTGGTCAATTATTAAACGCTGAGCTAAACAAAGAGAAAACGAACGGTAAAGGACGGAAAAAGGGGGACTCTTAATGAAAGTAAAAAAAATTCCCCAGCGGACTTGTTTGGGTTGTAAAGCCGTGAAGCCCAAGAAGGAGCTCATTAGAATGGTCCGTACACCGGAAGGCGAGGTTTTGGTTGATTTAACCGGAAAGAAATCGGGCCGAGGTGTTTATACTTGTGCCAGTATGAATTGTCTGGAATCTTCTTTTAAGGGGGCTTTACTTGATAAAGCTCTGGAAGTTAGTATGTCATCCGAAATGAAAGAGCGCCTTCGGGCGGATTTATTAAAAATTATCAAATGACGAAATTACAATCGATGATTGGTTTTGCTGCTAAAAGCAGACAGTTAATATCCGGAAGTACTGCAGTAGAGGTGGCTATTAAAAAAGGTCAAGTATATTTGGTCATTTGTGCGCAGGATTTATCGATAAAAACTATTCATAATTTTAAACGTTTATGTGAAACAAAAAAGATTTCGTTTTATTGTTACGGTTCGTGTTCTGATTTAGGACATTGGATCGGTAAACCTGGTCGCGGAGTTATTGGAATCATTTCCAACCATTTTGCTGCGACCGTTCGTTCTTTATTTACAGATGGAGGTGACTCACAATAAATAAAATACGTGTACATGAGTTAAGCAAGGAATTGGGAATCAGCATTAAAGAATTGATGGCTTTTTTAAATCCGTTGGGCGCCAATGTTCGTAATCATATGAGTACCATTGATGATAAATTTGTTGATGAGGCAAAAACAGCATTTTCAACGGTATCGAAATCAAAAACCGACTTTTCAGCGGTTAAAAGTTCTGACGCTCAGAACGGGCCCAAAAATGAAGCGGCCAAGCCGCAAACGGTTGAAAAAGCTCCGGCTGCCGAAGAAGGATCCCTGCGAAAGAATCCTTCTAGAATCGAGCACACCACACCGGCGGGGGCCGAGCCGAGAGGTAACTCTAATTATAGAGAGCCGATTCGTCAAACCCAGATGCCGCACTCAAAGGAAAGCCCAAGCCGTAATGAAGCGTCGCATCGGGAGGCGTTTACTAGAACTATGCCACAACAAAGGGAGGGCTCCGCACAGCGGGTTGAACAATCCGGTAGAACCAATGGTTCACGGGTTTCGCCGATGAATCATTTGCGAACCGGTATCAACGAGGAACGGAAACCGGCCCCGAATCCAAATAACCGGCCTGCTTCCCAGAATGATAATTTCGGGCGATACGGAAATCGTCGCCCCGGGGAACCGCCTAAACAGCCTGCCTTTGTACCAAAGGGCGAGCCGTCAAGGACTCCGCAGGGGAACCAAAGCCATAGTACTTCCGGAGTTCGTTCCCAGCAAAATGCGGGACAGAGACCGGCGCAAGGCCAGTCCAGAACTATGCAGAGACCTAACCAGGGGCCTCAACGACAGGGTCAAAATCAAGGACCTCACCAAAATCAAGGACCGCGCCCAAATTCGAATTTTGGTCAAAAGAATGGGCATGGTAATTCGGGTGCCAGACAACAAGAAGGAAGGAATCAAGTTGCTGCCCGAAATGGTATACGTTCAACCAATAATCAAAATAATCGGGGCCAACAAGGGCGTTTTCAAGAAAATCGGTTCCAAGCACCGCCGAAATCCCAAATTCTTACAACGAGTGTAAAATCAGTCCAACTGCCTGATTTTATGAGTATCAAGGAGTTTTCCCAATTGGTGGAGTTACCGGCCAGCGATATTATTAAAAAATTAATCGGCCTCGGAGTTATGGCAACCATCAACCAAGAGATTGATCGTGATACCATGATTCTAATTGCCGATGAATATGGAATTTCGGCTACTGCAGCGAAAACCGAAGCCGAAAAATTAGAATTTGTCGAAGCGGATGATGATCCCGGCAGTTTGATCAATCGTCCTCCAGTGGTTACAATCTTAGGGCATGTTGATCATGGTAAAACGTCTTTGCTGGATGCGATTCGTCAAACGAACGTTACTTCTCAGGAAGCTGGCGGTATTACCCAGCATATCGGCGCCTATCAGGTTGAATTAAAAGAAAGGAAAATTACTTTTTTGGACACTCCGGGACATGCGGCTTTTACGGCAATGCGGGCCCGAGGCGCTCAAGTGACTGATATCGCAATCCTGGTGGTAGCGGCCGATGACGGGGTTATGCCTCAGACGGTTGAAGCTATCAATCATGTACAGGATGCAAATGTTCCTATTATCGTCGCCATCAATAAAATCGACAAGCCAGGCGCGAATCTTGACCGTATTAAGACGAATTTGTTGCAATTTGGATTAGTGGATGAAGCCTTGGGTGGTGAAACTATCTTCGTTCCGGTTTCCGCAAAAAAAAGAACCGGTATTGAGACTTTATTGGAAATGATACTTTTGGTAGCCGATGTTAAGGACCTCAAGGCAAACCCTGAGCGTTTGGCTAAAGGAACGATTATCGAAGCCAAACTGGATAAAGGGCGGGGACCTGTAGCAACAGTACTGGTGCAAAACGGTACGCTGCAAGTCGGTGATCCGATTATAGCCGGGGCTGCTGCGGGAAAAGTTAAAGTTCTTAACAATGATAAAGGAAAAAGGGTCAAAAAGGCGGGTCCTTCAACTCCTGTCGAAGTGATTGGCTTTGATGAAGTACCGGAAGCCGGAGATATTTTGCATGTAGCAGCTGAAGAAAGTTCAGCACGGCATTTAGCAGATAAGCGGATGCAGTATAAACGGGAAACCGAATTAAAGAAAACCCAAAAGATTACTTTAGATGATTTGTTTACGAAAATTAAAGAAGGCGAAATCAAAGAGCTAAAGATCGTCCTTAAAGCGGATGTTCAAGGATCGGTGGAAGCTATCCGCCAATCGCTGGAGAAATTATCCACCGAAGAAGTCAGAGTCAAAGTTATTCAGGGAGCAGTAGGAGGTATTGGCGAAGGCGATGTCATGCTGGCCTCGGCTTCCAATGCTATTATTATAGGTTTCAATGTTCGCCCTGATCCCAGCGCTAAACGCAGCGCCGAGAAGGAAAATGTTGACATCCGGTTGTACCGGGTCATCTATAATATTATAGAAGATGTTCAGAAAGCCATGGAAGGTATGCTGGAACCGACCTTTAAAGAAGTTATTAATGGAAAGGCCGAAATTCGTCAAATTTATAAAGTTCCCAAAGTGGGTAATATTGCCGGATGTTATGTACTTGAGGGCAAAATAACCCGCAGTAATGATATTCGACTGATTCGGGACAATATCGTTATTTTGGAAGGCAAAATCGATTCTCTAAAACGCTTTAAAGATGATGTCCGTGAAGTTTCCGAAGGTTTTGAATGCGGAATTGGCATCGAAAAGTATAATGATATCAAAGAAGGGGACATTATTGAGGCCTTTTCAATGGAAGAAGTAAAACGTACGATGACTAAATGATGGATCGCATGTCTGGGTGATGTCACTTTTGAGAGGGGGAATAATTCATGGCCGACCACAGGAATGAACGGTTACGGGAACTTATTAAAGCTGAGTTTGGATCCATTTTACAGCGTGATCTGAAAGATCCCCGTATTGGTTTTGTCAGTGTAATGGATGTAGAAGTATCCAATGATTATAGTCATGTTAAAATATTTGTTAGCATTATGGGTGATGATGAGGCCAAACGTTTGACAATGGAAGGGTTGGAAAGCGCAAAAGGTTTTATTCGAACCGAACTTGGGCATCGAATCCGCTTGCGCCACACACCTGAAGTTCATATTATTCCCGATAATAGCATTGAACATGGTTCACGTATTTTTGAGCTCTTGAATGAAGTAAAAAAGGAACAGAGGGGCGAATCATAGTTGGATCTTCCGTTTCAGGAATTTTTCGAATTTATCAGGGACAAACAAAGATTTATCATTGGTTGTCATGTACACCCTGATGGGGATGCCATCGGTTCGACTTTAGCGCTTGGTAGAGCCCTCTCCCAAATGGGTAAACAAGTTATCATGATTTGCAGTGATGGAGTACCGAATGTTTACCGTTTTTTAGAGGGTAGCGCCCTCATTCGGTCGGATTACAATTCGTCGGATTTTACGCCGGCTGATTGTAATCCGAATAATTTTCAATCTCAGGAGCCAGAGACCTTAATTAGCGTGGATTGCGCGGAAAAAGAACGTATTGCACTACCGGCTGAAATTTTTGAGAAAAACCTGCCCATTATTAATATTGATCATCATATAACCAATATTGGTTTTGGGCAACTTAATTTAATCCAACCGGATGCGGCTGCCACGGGAGAAGTAATTTATCGTCTTTTAACATCCGGTGGCATTAAAATGGATAATAAAATTGCGGTTGCTTTATATACGGCTATAGCCACTGATACCGGTTTTTTCCGGTACCCCAACACTTCTTGGTATACTATGGAAATCGCTGCTGAACTTGTTAAAAACTATCAGGTTGATCTTGCTAAAGTGGCTGAACAAGTTCATGATCAAAAAAGTTACAATTCAATTCGGCTTCTTGGTGAAGTTTTGAATTCGATTCAAGTCGGGGTAGGCGGTAAAGTAGCTTGGGCGGTTTTAAACCAGCAAATGCTCGCCAAGTATCCGGTGGAAAATGAAGAGACCGAAAGTTATGTTAATTACGCTCGTTCGATTGAAGGGGTTGAAATTGGCATTTTATTTAAAGAATTAAAACCCGATGAAATCAAGTTAAGTTGGCGCTCAACTACGGCAGTTGATGTCAGTAAACTGGCAGCCAATTTTGGAGGCGGGGGTCATGCCCGGGCCGCTGGATGTAACATAAATGGGCCGCTGGAAAGGATTGTAGCCGAGGTACTGAGCTATGTCAGCGGTTTTTACGAACAATGTGGCATGGAATATTAGTTGTTCATAAAGAACGAGGAATGACTTCCCATCAGGTTGTGGCTGTACTGCGCCGGATGTTAAAGCAGAGTGAGGCTGGGCATACCGGAACTCTGGATCCGGAAGCAACCGGAGTCCTGGTGGTGGGACTGGGTCAGGCAACGCGTTCTTTTTCATTTTTAAATGAAGATTGTAAAGTATACCGTGGAGAAATCATTTTGGGTCAAAGCACCGATACCCAAGATGCTACCGGCCAAGTGATTCAAGAGTGTCCAGATACTCGGGTGGAAATGGAAGTTCTTCGAAAAGCCATGGATGGGTTAACCGGAACCATAAACCAAATACCGCCGATGTTTTCAGCAGTGAAAGTTCATGGACAAAAACTTTATGATTTGGCCCGTAAAGGGGTTACTATCGATAGGACGCCCAGAGTGATCGAGGTCACCCAATGGGAAGTTTTAAATCCCCGGGAGAGTTATGGATTTAGAGATTCGGTAATTGTTGAAATAACTTGTTCCAAGGGTACATATATTCGAACTTTAATCCATGATTTGGGGGCTTGTTTGGGGACAGGCGCTCATATGGGAGAATTAATCAGGCTTCGCTCCGGCAAATTCGATTTGGATCAATCATTGACAATTTCTGAAATTGAAAATCATTTAAAAATGGGTACTCTTCATTCCCGGCTGATAACTTTGGGGGAAGCACTTGATCATTTGCCTTCGATGCAACCAAGCCCTGAAGATGTATTAAAAATTCTTCACGGAGGTAAGATATCATTTCAAAAATATCCCTGTGATTCCCCGCCCGGATCCTATGCAAAGTTCTTGAATAATTTATTGCAAGTTATTGCAATCGCTCAATTAACACCGGACAATACCGGAACTTATTTATATTGGCAACCTGTTAAAGTTTTTCATTATCTATAGCAAAAGTGGAGGCGCGTGCGCGCTCATGAAAATTTGGGAGAAGCTTGGGGAAGCAAAGCAGGATTTAACGAATGCCATCAGTGCGGTTACGATAGGAAATTTTGATGGAGTTCACCGCGGACATCAAATGATCATCCGTAGCACGATAGAATTGGCAAGGCAGATATCCGGACAAGCAATTATTGTTAGTTTTTCAAATCATACGGATGGTATCGTAGGTGAGCGGCCTCCGTTATTGAATCAGCCGGTTATTCGCAAGGAATTACTTTCAAAATTGGGAGTAGACGGACTTTTGGTTATCGAATTCAACCGGGAATTTGCAGAATTAACTCCGGAAATATTCTTTGAACAATGGCTGGTCAAAGGATTAAAAAGCCGGGCGATTGTGGTTGGATATGATTTTAAATTCGGTGCTGCCGGACGAGGGGATTATCAATTATTGCAACAACTTTGCAACCCCAAAGATATTGTTCACAAACAAATTGATGCGGTTAGAGAGGATGGACAGATCATTTCCAGTTCTATGATACGCCAGCTTATTTCTGCCGGAAAGATTGAGTTGGCCAATGAAATGCTGGGTTATCATTTCGAGATCGTTGGAACCGTGGCTCATGGAGAACAAAGGGGAAGAACTCTGGGTTTTCCTACGGCCAATATTCAACTCGATCCCCAATATTTGCTGCCAGCTTATGGCGTTTATCTTGTAGAGTTTGTTGTTGAGGGCAAAACTTTTTCGGGCGTAGCCGGGGTGGGAGTAAAACCGACTTTTGGAATTTATGCTCCCATGATTGAGGTCTATGTTTTAGATACCGAACAGGATTTTTACAATAAAACAGTTAGAGTAAGGTTTCTGAGGTTTTTGAGAGCGGAGACTCAGTTCACGGATGCGGATGCCTTAAAAAAACAAATTGCCGTCGATGTAAAAATGGCACGGATTTATCTTCAGGAAACTATGGATGTCAAGTAGAGTTCCCAGCGATTTTTGTAAAAAAAAAAATTAGGAGGCTGTCTCATTTAGGACAGCCTCCGGATATTTTAGTGTTTGACCTTTGCAGTTTTAACCGCGTTTCCTTGAGAACGAGCCCTGCTTTGGGCTTCCCGCTGTATTCTGGCCTTTTCAGCCACAATTTTTTCCGCTTTGTGGGCGTAAAAAGAGAACAAACTGAAAATACCCAGTACAATGATCACTGTGATAATTTGAAACATCGAATGCCCTCCAATACTTGTAATATATTACAAATTGATGCCGGGGGCAATCAAGATGTTCATCGGTATCACGGGTCTGACGGTAAAAAAATGAAAAAAACAGAATCGTTACGATGTAAACGGATAATAAGGGATAACCAGACCATTTGCTTTGAAATACGGACCCTACGATCGTGATTTTGGTTGCCGGGAAAGGCAGACTTTTTGCTCCATAGTGAGTAAAAAGCGACTCCAGGCGTGGCAAGCTATTTAATATTAAATCCGTCATTTCTTGTAAATGCAGACTAGGTACGAAAGGAGTATTGGTAATATCTTTAGCCGTGGTTACGGTATAACCCAATATACAACTTAAGATTACAATTACAAGCAGAAGGATAATAATCGATTGATAAAACCTTTTCAAAATTTCCCCTCTTCAATCGCAAAATAGTGTTATTATTATATCAGTCTTCTTGAATGGTATCAATCATTCTTTCTTTGGGCCAGTATCAAGTTTTCTTGATGAAAAAATTTTTAGTCCAATGAACCCCGAACCCCCTGAATTTAAATTTGTTGCGGGGTGAAAAATATTTTTGAAAGAAGCAAAAAGAGGTTAAATTATAGTTACAAAGGACAATTTTTTGGGAATTAAGGAGGATCTAAAAAGATAATCGCGAAAAATAATCGTTGGGTATAATAAATTCCAAAAGTTTCCAAATTTTATATTGATCTACCCTTCCATAAACATCATTGTGTTTTCAGAGTCAAAACAGCATATTGTGTGAAATCCAAAGAACAATATATTAAATAAGTCTTACCGGGAAGAGTAAATGCGTGCGTTTGCACATGAATACATTATACACTTCCCTGGCTAATAAATCAGAATACATAGGAGGAGTTTTGATGGCAAAGTATGTTTACCAGTTTAAAGAAGGAAATGCTTCGATGAGAAACCTTCTTGGCGGTAAAGGCGCTAACTTGGCCGAAATGACCGGTTTGGGTCTTCCCGTTCCGAGAGGATTTACGGTGACTACGGAAGCATGTACACGTTATTATCAAGATGGCAAAGTTATTGCCAAGGAGATTGAAGAAGAAATCTATACAATGTTAGAAAAGGCCGAAAAAGAAGTGGGTAAGAATTTTGGTGATCCTGCCAACCCATTTTTGGTTTCGGTACGTTCCGGAGCCCGGGCTTCCATGCCTGGAATGATGGACACCATCTTAAATCTTGGTCTTAACGATGTAGTGGTTGAAGGTTTGGCTAAATTAACCAATAACCCCCGTTTTGCTTATGACAGCTATCGCCGTTTCATCCAAATGTTCAGCGATGTCGTGATGGAAGTCGAAAAACCGAAATTTGAAAAGATTTTGGATGCAGTAAAAGAAGAAAATCACGCCCAATTTGATACCGATCTTACCGCTGATAATCTGAAGGAAGTCGTAAAACGGTTTAAAGAATTATATCAAAAAGAAAAGGGCACTGAGTTCCCTCAAGAACCGAAAATTCAGCTAATGGAAGCCGTCAAAGCCGTTTTCCGTTCCTGGGATAATCCCCGGGCGAACGTTTATCGCCGTTTGAACGATATCCCCAGTGATTGGGGTACTGCCGTAAACGTTCAGGAAATGGTCTATGGAAATATGGGTGATGACTCCGGTACCGGTGTTGCCTTTACCCGCAACCCTTCAACCGGTGAGAAAAAACTCTATGGTGAGTTTTTAATGAATGCTCAAGGTGAAGACGTGGTGGCAGGTATTCGTACTCCGCAAACCATTGACCAAATGAAACAGATTAATTCGCAGGCGTATGAACAGTTTGTCAAAATCGCCGAGACCCTTGAGAAACATTATAGAGATATGCAGGATATGGAGTTCACCATTGAAAAAGGTAAGCTTTTCATGCTGCAAACCCGTAATGGTAAACGTACCGCTGCTGCGGCCCTTAAAATCGCCGTTGACTTGGTGGCGGAAGGAATGGCCACTAAAGCGGACGCCGTTATGAAGGTTGACCCCAAACAACTGGATGCTCTTTTACATCCTAATTTCGAGCCGAAAGCATTAAAAGCCGCCGTACCGATTGCTAAAGGTTTACCGGCTTCCCCAGGTGCAGCTACCGGTAAGATTTTCTTCGAAGCAGAAGAAGCCGTAAATGCTGTGAAAAATGGCGAGAAAAAAGTCGTTTTGGTGCGCTTGGAAACTTCACCGGAAGATATCGAAGGAATGCATGTTTCCCAGGGTATTTTAACGGGCCGTGGCGGTATGACCTCTCACGCGGCTGTGGTTGCCCGTGGAATGGGAACTTGCTGTGTTGCTGGTTGTGGTGAAGTTAAAATCAATGATGAAGAAAAATACTTCATCGATAAAAACGGTAAGAAATATGTCGAGGGAGACTGGATTTCACTCGACGGTTCAACCGGTAACGTTTATGGAGAACAATTACCGACAGTAGCTCCGGAAATGACTGGCGATTTTGCCACCCTCATGGGCTGGGCCGATGAACTTCGTACCTTAAAAGTTAGGACCAATGCTGATACTCCTAAAGATGCCGCAACCGCTATGAAATTCGGCGCGGAAGGTATCGGCCTTTGCCGTACCGAGCACATGTTCTTTGAACCGGACCGCATCCCTGCCATGCGTGAGATGATCGTAGCCCGGACTGAGGAACAACGCCGCAAAGCTCTCGATAAATTATTGCCGATGCAACGCAGCGACTTTGAAGGCTTATTCACCGAAATGAAGGGCAATCCTGTTACCATTCGGTTCCTGGATCCTCCTCTCCATGAATTCCTCCCCACCGAAGAAGAGGATATTAAGGCCCTGGCTAAAGAAATGAATCTCAAATATGAAGAGCTGAAGGGTATTATTGCAGACTTACACGAATTCAACCCGATGATGGGTCATCGTGGATGCCGTTTGGCCGTTACTTATCCGGAAATCGCCGAGATGCAAACCCGTGCTGTTATTGAAGCTGCAATTAATGTTAATAAAAAGGGCATGCATATCGAACCGGAAATTATGATTCCTCTTGTTGGTGAAGTCAAAGAGTTAAAATATGTTAAAGACGTTGTCGTCAAAACTGCGGATGAAGTGATTGCCAAAGCCGGTGTTGATATGCACTATAAAGTCGGCACCATGATTGAAATTCCAAGAGCTGCTATCACTGCAGACGAAATTGCCAAAGAAGCTGAATTCTTCTCATTTGGTACCAATGACTTAACCCAGATGACATTTGGTTTCAGCCGCGATGACGCCGGCAAGTTCCTGGATGAGTATTATAACAAAAAGATTTATGAGTCCGATCCCTTTGCCCGTCTTGATCAAAACGGCGTTGGTAAATTGGTTCAAATGGCTGTTAAACTCGGCAAATCGGTTCGCCCTGATATCAAACTCGGTATTTGCGGCGAGCATGGCGGTGATCCTTCTTCTGTAGAGTTCTGCCATCGTGCTGGTTTGAATTATGTTTCTTGTTCGCCTTTTCGGGTGCCGATTGCCCGGTTGGCTGCTGCACAGGCTGCTATTAAAAAAGAGGGCGATCTCGGACAGAAGTAAAACCCATCTCAAGTTGACAATGTTTCAGTGAATGTTTGGTTTCAGTGAATGCTTGGTTTCAGTAATGCATGGGCAGGAGTGAACGTTCGATTCGCTCCTGCTTTTTGTTATTTTTGAAAGTGATTCTCAAATAATCTTTTGAATTATTTGGCAGGAATTTACCATCGTTCGTAGAATTTACTTGGTAGAAATTATCTGTTATGTAAATATATTAAATGACTATTTTTTATTTCAACAAACACCTTCCCAATCTTCCCGAGCTTTACAATATTTCTTTTTTATGATGATCAGCAAGATTAAACATCACCTTTCCAACATGAATGAAATGGGGTGATTTTTTTTGTTCAAACAATCGGGCAACCAACCGGCTAAGGAGTCATTTAGCCATTCCAGACTCAGCTTTTTAGAAAAAAGCAATCATGCAATGGAAAGAGTTTTCAAGTTCTTTAATAATTTTCCGATTCGCAATCAAATTATTTTTTTCTTTTTAGTGGTTTCATTAATTCCTATTTTTATTGTAGGTGTTCTTTCATACAGTAGTTCAAAAACCGCTATCACCAGTAAAATCGGAGAATATTCCCAGCACGAACTCTCTCAAACCGCTCAAAATCTGGAGATTAAACTTCAGAGTATCGAAAGCATTTCAATGCAATTAATCAGCAATAATCAATATAATGCTCTGATAAAAGAGTATTGCGGCAGCATCAATACGAATCTGGAATTTGAAAAATATCAAAATGTTTATAACCTTTTGCAGTCAATGGCTTACAGCGATAAAAACAATTACATTATTTCTTTCATGTGTATAAACCAAGCTCCAAAACGAATAAGTAGTGATACTTCATTGCCGGATTCCTTTTTCAAAAATCCCCGAAGTAAACTTTTTAGAAATATTCTGGATGCAGATGGCAGAGTCGTTTGGTTTCAACAGAAAATGGCCAACCGAACCCAATATATCATTTTGGGCAGGGTGATTAAAGATGTAGTCACTGGTGAAAGGCTTGGAATTTTATTGATTTTTATTGATGAAAAAACCATCAGCAGTGTCGTGAATCCGGATATTGAATCCAATGCCGATCTGAAAATTTTGGGCAGTTATAATATGATCATCAATACCCGGGGGGAAATCGTTTCCAGTCCGCTATATTATAACGACATTGGTAAGAATATTCTTAAATTACTGCGCCACCCGGGAAAACTCCGTCCTTTATTAAAGGGTCAAAAAGAAAAAAGCAGTTTTACCGACCGTATCAACAACCAAGAAGTGTTTTTAACTTGCAGGAAAGCAATGACTGACCGCGGTTGGTATTTAATCAGTGTGGCCAAAATCTCCTATCTTTATAAAGAAACAAGGGTGTTGGGTTGGAAAACGATTTTGATAGGAATCGTATTTACATTGATAGCGATAGTTCTTTCCATTGTTGTGGCCTTAAATATATCCAATCCTTTAAAAATGGTTGTTTATTCCATGAAACAAGCGGAAAACGGAGATTTTAAAATTCGGGTTCATGTCAATCGCAGCGACGAGTTGGGGGTTTTGGCTTCAGGGTTTAATCATATGATGGAAAGAGTCGGTAATTTGCTTCAGGAAACCAAAAGTGCTATCGACACAGTTTTAGCTCATAGTAAGATATTGGAAGATAGTTCCTACCAATCAGCCAAAGCCGCTCAAGCGATAGCCGCAGCGATGGAGGAAATCAGCCAAGGTACCAGTGAACAAACCAATGAGGCGGAGAAATCATCCCAAATGATGAATGATTTGGCTGCCCAAATTGAAACGGTCGTTTCCAAAACTACGGAAGTCGAACAGATTTCCGGGTTTGCCCGCGAATTAAGTGAGAAATCAAATCATGCGGTAGAACAATTCATTGTTAAGTCCAAAGAGACTGATGAAATTACCGGAACAATCATTCGAGATGTTTTCGATCTCAACAACAGCGCCGATGAGATTCGGGAAATCACCGAAACCATTACTGCCATTGCTGAACAGACAAACCTTTTGGGGCTCAATGCTTCCATTGAGGCAGCGCGGGCCGGAGAAATGGGCTTGGGTTTCGCCGTAGTTTCGGAAGAAATTAATAAATTGGCGATTCAATCCCGTGACGCTGCTAAAACAATTAATAATATTTTGTTGACTATTCAGTTGAAAACGCAAAGTTCCGGTAAAACCGCCGAGCAAGCTCATCAAATCATTGAGGAACAGAAACAGGCTGTTCAATCGGCAATGGCAGCCTTTGCCGAAATTTTCACCGCCACCGGTAATATTATTAGCCGAATTAATCTTGTAAGTAATATCATTGCCGAGATCAATCACCATAAAGAGCATACCATTCAATCGATTATCAATATCAGTTCTATTTCAGAGGAGACAGCATGTTCAGCCCAGGAAGTATCGGCTTCAACAGAAGAACAAACGGCCTTGGCGGAACAAGTGCGCTCCCTTGCTAAACAATTGCATAAAAGTGCTGAAAATTTAGCAGAAACCATTGATAAGTTTCAAATTTGAAGAAAATTGTTCGATTGCTAATCGTACATTTTATAACCGGTTCTTTGTTTTTGAAACAAAGAGCCGGTTTTTTTGTAAAGACCGCGAATATGACCATGATTAAACAGGAATTTTTGCAGCCATATCGAATTGATATAAAAAATTCCTATACTGAGGTGTTGGCATTGGATTCATCCAAAGTGTATTTTACGGATCTCCATACGAAACCGGACATCAATCTCTTTGATAAGTTGGAAAATTTGGTTCATGCGGCGGGGATCAACAAAATTGTCTTTAAAGATAAATTTACGGCGATCAAAATTCATTTTGGGGAATATGGTAATTTAGCCTATATCCGCCATAATTATGCGGCCCAAATGGTTCAAATGATTAAGAAATTGGACGGCAGGCCTTTTCTTACCGACTCCAACACCCTATACTCCGGCAAACGCTCCAATGCCCTCGACCATTTGACGACTGCTTATGAAAACGGTTTTAATCCCCTTACGGTAGGTTGTCATGTTTTAATCGCCGACGGGTTGAAAGGTACAGATTGTAAGGAAATCGAAATTAATCAAAAACACTGCAAAACGGCGAAGATTGGAAATGCTATTGCCGATGCGGATATTATTATTTCCATGAATCATTTTAAAGGACATGAAATGACGGGATTTGGAGGAGCACTTAAAAACATCGGCATGGGTTCCGGTTCCCGGGGTGGTAAATTGGAAATGCATTC
Source organism: Bacillota bacterium (assembly GCA_023426245.1). Taxonomy (GTDB): domain Bacteria; phylum Bacillota; class UBA4882; order UBA8346; family UBA8346; genus UBA8346. The sequence goes on along the minus strand of JAFABB010000057.1, from coordinate 17,863 downwards.
CGCTTCGAAACCCCAGATGAATAAAGAGAACTGTGTAGCCTGTGCTCAGTGCGTTAAAAACTGCGCGCAAAAGGCAATTCATTTCGATAAAAATAAAAAAGCGGATATTGATTATGAAAAATGCGTTGGATGCGGCCAGTGTGTGGCAGTTTGCCTTTACAGCGCCGCCCAGGTCTTCTGGAATCAGGCAGGGGCTGTCGCCAACGAAAAAATAGCCGAATACGCCTTGGCGGTATTGAAAGGAAAACCTCATTTTCACGTCAACTTTGTTATGAATGTCTCCCCGGAATGTGATTGTTGGGGTAGTAACGATTTACCCATCATACCCGATATAGGAATCGCCGCCTCCTTTGATCCGGTTGCCTTGGATAAAGCCTGCGCTGATATGGTAAATAAGGCTCCGGTGAATAAGGGAAGCATTTTGGATCAAAAAAAATATCAAGAAGGGACCGATAAATTCAACCACATTCATCCGGATACCGATTGGAAGGTGGCTTTGCAACACGCGGAGGAAATCGGCCTTGGAAATCTCCAATATGAACTGGTTATTGTTAAATAGGCGATATAAAACTAACTAAAAAGAAGGGTAATCATGAAAATTGGAATCGTAACAGACAGCACTGCCGATTTGTCCCAAGAGATTGTTGATCAATATGAAATTGAAGTTATCCCCCTGCAGGTGTCGATTGATCATCAAACATACCGGGACGGCATCGATTTAACGGCAACACAGTTTTACCAAAAATTAGAATCCACAACCGGTCATCCGACCACATCTCAGCCGTCTCCCGGCCTTTTTGTGGAATGTTATCAACGGCTTTTAAAGAAAGTGGATGCCATTATTTCAATCCACTTAACGGAGAAACTTTCAGGAACCGTACGCACGGCCGAAATAGCCAGGCAAATGCTCCCGGATGCCGAAATTCAGGTTATCGATTCCCATTCTACCACTTTGGGTTTAGGGAGCATCGTCATTGAAGCCGCCAGGGCTGCTCAAAAAGGAATCCGTTTTGAGCACTTGACTGAGTTAATTAAAAATGTGAGAGAACGGGTTCATTTTTTAGTCATTCTGGACACCTTGGAGTTTTTACAGCGCGGCGGCAGGGCCAGCAAACTCCAAAGTTTTTTTAGCTCGATTTTACAAATTAAACCGCTCATTCAATTATTTCGAGGTGAAATTCAACTGGTTGCCAAAGTTCGCAGCCGCCAACAATCCATTCAGTTATTATTTGAGGAATTTATCGCCAAAGTTCCCCTGGACACCCATTCAATTATCGCGATTGTGCATGCTGCAGCCGAGAAGGAAGCCCTGAAATTAAAGGTCCGGATCGAAGAGCGTTTTCACAATGCCGAGGTTATTATTCATCAGGCGGGTCCGGTTTTAGGGGCTCATGTAGGGCCGGGAGCGCTGGCATTGATTCATGTGCCCCAATTATAAGGGGAGAAAAAATTTTAACTGGTTCGTTTTGAGAGTTGGGGCTGTCCCAAAAAGTAAATTCCCCCATAGGCATATGGATGATTACGAAATACAATCTATTAAAATCAACCGTTGATGACGGCTCGCGCTATCGATAGTATTTATTATGAAGGAAAATTGCTTGATGGACAGTCTCATTTTTTGATAAATTGATCTCAATCTATGTTTCAAATATACTTAAGCGTTCCAATGACACCAAAAATTACGGTAATCGGTACTTTTTTTAAAAAATCAGATCATTTCATAAAACCTAAATTTTTTTTAAAAATACAGGAATGCCCATAGGAAATATTGATTAATCGGCTAATTATATAGTAAGCAATGAAATTAAATTGTTGAGATTGTGACAGAGTCAAAGGGAGAGGTTAATATGAAGCAATTTAATTTTTTACAGAATGGTGTCGCTAGAATCAAAGGGATTATCCATCATAATTTAATGGATTCTTCCGTCAAGGTTATGGATTTAACAAACCGGTTCTCCATTCGGAATCGTTTGATTATTTTCTTCTTATTGGCTTCTTTAGGCCCGATGCTAATTGTGGGAACAATCTCTTACATAAGTTCCAGGAGCGCTATTAACAGTAAAATATCAAAATATTCTCAAAAAGAGCTCTCTCAAACCATTCAAAATCTGGAAATCAAATTAAAAAGTATTGAAGATATATCCAAACAATTTATCGCACTCTCTCAGTATAATACGATATTGAAAGAATATGTTCAGGCCCAGGAAACGATCGATGTATTTAATAGACAACGGGCTATCGATGAATTATTACAATCGATCACTTTTTCGGGCGAAGAAAACGGGGCCATATTATTTATGTCGATGAAAGACCCCGCCCGTTTTTCGGCCAACAATAGTCTTTCTATGACCAGTCAATGGGTGAAGAGTTTTAGTAATTCCAGGTTCTATAAAAACGTTTTATCGCAGGAAGGAAGAGCGGTTTGGTTTCCGGTTAAGTCACCCCAGGATGATATAAGAATCGCGATGGCACGTGTGATTAAGGATCCCCTCATCGGTGACTCCATAGGGGTTATGGTTATTTTCCTGAAAGAGAGTATATTGAGTGATGTAATCAATACCATGCTAGGCACGGATGATGCGAGCACGCTTGAAAATAATTTTACAATGATCGTCGACAATAAGGGTTTGGTTTTGTTTAGTCCTTTTGCGGAGGATATCAATAAACCGATTCAAAGGCTGTTAAGTAATCCTGGGAAAATCCTTCCTTTATTAAAGGCCCAAAAGGATCAGGATAACTTTATGGTTAAATTAAAAAATAAGCATGTGCGAATTATCGGCCAAAAAATTCCGGATCAAGACTGGTTTATTTTCAACGTGGCCAAGACCTCTTATTTATATTCCGAAAGCAATCTGGTTGGTTTAATTACCTTGTGTCTGGGTGTATTTTTTGGGATGATTGCCCTTTTTATTTCAATCGCCATTGCTTTGAGTATATCTAGGCCGCTGAACCAAGTAATATTCTCAATGCAACGGGCGGAGAAAGGTGATTTAACGGTCAGAGCCAATATTAAACGCCACGATGAACTTGGTTTTCTCGGTGCGACTTTTGATCACATGATCGAGCAAATCGGCGGTTTGCTGAAAGAGACCCAAAATGCCATCGCCGCTTTTTCCGAGCATAGTTTAGTTTTGGATCAAAGTGCCGACCAATCGGTTAAGGCAGCGGAATCAGTAGCAGCGGCCATGGAAGAAATCACCAAAGGAACGATGGAACAAACCAATGAAGCCGAAAAATCTTCTACCACCATGAATGACTTGGCGTCTCAGATTGAAGTGGTTGTTTCGAAAGCAACGGAAGTTGAACAAATATCCGGTTCTACCCGTGAACTTAGTCTTAAGTCCCAAGAAGCTGTCGAAAAATTAATTCAGAAAACCAATGAGACGGATCAAATTACCCAGACCATTATTCAAAACATCATCGGTTTACATACTAGCGCGGATAGAATCCGTCAGATTACGGAAATGATAACCAGTATTGCGGAACAAACCAACCTTTTAGGGCTTAACGCATCGATTGAAGCTGCAAGAGCAGGAGAAATGGGACAAGGATTTGCCGTCGTTTCCGAGGAAATCAATAAGTTGGCGCTTCAATCGCGGGATGCCGCTAAAACAATCAATAGTATTTTACAAGAAATTCAAGGGAAAACTGAAATTTCGACCAAGACAGCCGAGGAAGCCCATCAAATTTTGGAAGAACAACGGAGCGCCGTAAATTTTGCGCAAGAGGCTTTTACCGAGATCACCACGGCCACCGGCAATGTCATTGCCCGTATTATTTTTATGAATCATCTGATTAACAATATCAATCACAGTAAGAATCATACAGTTCAATCCATTATGAGTATCAGTTCCATTTCTGAAGAAACTGCAGCCTCGGCGGAAGAAGTTTCCGCTTCATCGGAGGAACAAACGGCTTTAGCCGATCAAGTCCGGTTGCTTGCCCAAGATTTGCGAAATAAAGCGGAAGAACTGGCAGGAGTTATCAAGAAATTTCAAGTATAAGGTTGCTTCGACCTTGCAGATTTTGAAATCCAGCTCCAAAGAACCCAAACGGAATGCAACAACCACAGGATGAAAATCATTTTCAGCTTGTGGTTGTTTCGTTGAAATCATCATCTAAAAGTTTGGAGAAAATTTTTCGAAGTAAAAGGAAAAATATAATCAAGAATCGAAATAATATACGAAGCTAAATGAAGGAAGGAATGATTCCTATGACAGAATTTAATCGCGAAGATCATCCCCACCGGCGGAGAAATCCTCTAACCGGCGCCTGGGTTCTGGTATCACCGCACCGCACCAAAAGACCTTGGACCGGCCAGGTTGAGAAACCGGCCCCAGACAATAAACCGGAATATGATCCCGGCTGTTACCTTTGCCCTGGAAATGAAAGGGCCGGAGGATTTAAAAATCCCCAATATACGAATACATTTACTTTTGTAAACGATTTTTCCGCTTTGCTTTCCGACACTCCGGCCGGGGGTGACGATGACTTTTTTTTCCGTACCGAAAGTGTCCGGGGAATCTGTAAGGTTTTGATTTTTTCCCCGTCCCACCGCTTGACTTTGCCGACCATGGAACCGGATGATCTCCTGAAAGTGGCCGAAATGTGGCAAAAAGAGTTTCGGGAACTGAGTACTTTACCGGATATCCATTACATTCAAATTTTTGAAAACAAAGGTTCCGTGATGGGCTGCAGTATGCCCCATCCCCACGGCCAACTTTGGGCTTCCCAAAGTATTCCCGATGAGATTATCAAGAAATGCAACTCCCAGGCAGACTATTTTCAAAAACATGGCCGGCCACTGCTGCTGGATTATGTGGAGCAGGAGTTAAAAAAGGATGAACGGATTGTCTATGCCAATGAAAGCTTTGTTGTATTGGTGCCTTTTTGGGCGGTATGGCCTTATGAGACCATGATCGTTCCCCGGAAACAACTGAGCACGATTGCTGATTTTTCCCAAAACGACCTTAAGCTTTTAATGGATGCGGTCAAAGTCTTGACGGTGAAATACGATAATATGTTTGAAACTTCTTTCCCTTACTCGGCGGGGATGCACCAGAGCCCTTGCGATGGCAATGAACATCTCGGATTTACCTGGCACATGCTGTTTTATCCGCCGCTACTCCGCAGTGCGACCATTAAGAAATTTATGGTCGGTTACGAACTCCTTGCCGAGCCTCAACGGGATATTACCCCGGAAGCCAGCGCTCGGAAACTGAAAGAACTTTCAACTGTCCATTATCTACAGAAGTAGATTTCTGGAGTTAGTCCAGAAATCGCAGGCTATCGTTAAGAAATCATGCTAACGGTCATGAAGTATCGCGGGAAGAGGACTCTATCCACAAGACGCGCCTTTACTTCGTGACTTTTTATTCATCATTATGGATTCTATATATATTGCATTAAATTTTTTTTAGAAAAAGTCGGACCTAAAAAAAGTTAACGGAGACAGGAATTACCCGATTCACAGGATTTACAGGATGAAGACCTGGTAAAAATGGGCTGCAAAAATTCATAGGGTTTTAAAAAAATCCGGTAAATCCATAAAATCATGTTAATCTGTTTAAGTTCTTTTCACTTGGGTTTGCGTTCATGGTCTAGCATTCACTTCGGCCTGGAGAATGATTGCCACCGCTTCCAGGAGATTTTCGCAATAGTAATCGGCAGCCACATCATGATTCCCGATCTTTATCGTATGGCAACCCGCATTGGCGCCTGCCAGAATATCGGGCTCGCGGTCTCCAATCATCCAGGAGCGCTTTAAGTCAATAGGGTACTTTTCGGCGAGATCAAGAAGCATTCCCGGTTTTGGCTTCCGGCAATCACAGGGTTGATGATAGTGGGGACAATAAACGATCTCATCGATACAGGCATTTTCAGCTTGAAGCAATTTTTTCAAATGGGCATGAATGTTTTCCAAGTCCCCGGCAGTAAAAAAGCCCAGTTCAATACCACCTTGATTGGTTACAACATAGACCGGATAACCGGCCTGGTTTAACTTCCGGATGGCGGAGGCGGTCCAGGGATAGAGGATCAAATCCTCGGGTTTGTTTACTGTTTTTCGGTTATCATTGATAACGCCGTCCCGGTCTAAAAAAACCGCTTCTTTTTTCATCAAAGCAGGAGGACTCCTCGATTGTTATTCATTTCTCTATAGGATTCCCAAGAATGAAAATATTATTGTTGCTACCAGATGAAGGGGATTTACAGGAAAAAGAGTGGCGGCGCACCCGTTTTGTATCCCAAAGGTAGCTTTTTCTAGATCGGAGGTAGCTTTTTCTAGCTCAGAGGGAGTGTGTAAAATGAATTGTGCTTTTAGCCTTTCCAATAAAAATATCATACTCTTACTCATATTTATTTGGTCCCCATATGCCAATATATGCCCCCATCGTGAATAGAATCGCGTGTAAGGTGAGAAACGGGAAAAAATCCATTTAATGAATGAAAGATAAATCCATACATTTTTAATAACCATCACTTGCCCCACTGGCCAACAAACCCGGATACCGCAAGGGTTTTGGACGTTGTTTTCCTCTTGTTGGAGTGGTTTTCTTATTCTTTTTGGAAATATGCGGTTGCAAGTTCCACTAAAGTCAAGGTTGCCCAACACTTCAAGGTCTGGCACTTAATGGGTTTGGGGGCTATGTTGGGTAAATGAGGTGTTGTAAAAAAGAATGTATATTTCTTTGATAGTTTGAGTTGGGTATTATTTCCAATTAATATAATTATAATAAATTTTGAGAATTTTTCAACATCATCAGAAAGTATATATTGTGAAAACGCAGGTGGGAATTAAGGGCGGAAGGGGTGGGAAAATGAAAATATTTTTTGGGGTATGGAGCTGGGAGAACTGGATGAACGGTGGTTTTGAGGGCATTTGGGGAGATTCTTGTATGGTTTTTAAAAATCGCTGGGTTGGTCAGGAGGGGATATGTTGGTTTATGGGGTGATTTTTAATGTGAGAGTGAAAGAATGAAAGAAAGATATTTGAAAAAGTTGAAAATTTTAGGATTGGGGAACAAATTTTTGATCTAGAGCAAAATAAAACATTTAAATTTGTGATTGAGTGTAATGGTCTCTGGTTTCATTCTGAGGAAAAGGATAAGAAAAAAATTGATATTATAAGAAAACAGGGATGGATTTATCTACCGATTGAGATTCATAATAGTACTCGAAAGCAAAAATTGGTTGGAACAATAACAGAGCAATGTTTTAAATGGTGTGATTTTATTAAAGAATATGTTTATCAAAGGAACCACGATCTGAAAAATTATTGTAAAGAAGAACTTTTTAGGGAAATTTACGTTAAATATCATTACTCGACAGACTCATCAAACTCACCCAAAAAGCGGTAGTTAAGGAGATAAAATAAAGCCCAGCGAAAACTGGAGGGCTCATGAAACGGATCGGCCTTATTCGAACTAGTTTTGAAATTATTTTAATGATTATTGTGGTTATACTGGCCATGGAAGTTCACCAAAAAAAGAATCAGGAGCCTTCCCGATATTCCTGGTACCAAAATGTGGTTCATTCTGTGCCCACCAATGAAAAAGTGGTCGCCTTGACCTACGATGACGGTCCTCACCCGGTGTATACCCGTCAAATCTTGGATATTTTGGATAAATATCATGTCAAAGCAACTTTTTTCATGATTGGAAATTTGATGGACAAGTATCCGGATATTGTCAAAGAGGTATTGAAACGGGGGCATGTAATCGCCAATCATACCTATACTCATCCCAGCAATATCGAATCCAACACCTCGGCGCAGGTAATCCGGGAATTGGACCAGTGTGAACAGGTGATAGAAAAAATGACCGGTGGGCGTGCTAATTTTTTCAGACCCCCACGCGGCTTAATCGACAGTACGGTATTTTCCATTGCCCAGGATGAAGGTTATCAAACAATCCTTTGGACAGTCAGCGCGGATCACCATGATGCCCCAACTCCGGAGCTCATGGCAGAAAGAGTGCTGAAGTTGAACCGGCCCGGGGGAATTATTTTGGCTCATGACGGGTCTTTTCCAACCCGCTGGAAAGATGTTGCTGCCACACCCCTAATTATTGAGAGACTCAAAAAACAGGGCTATCGTTTTGTGACCATACCGGAGCTGTTGAAAATCGGAGCCAAACATCAATATCCCACGAGCAGTTTAAAACATTATTAATGGATTATCCGGTGGCCTAAAAAGTAATTTAAGGTCAGAATTTTTTTGGAGTCACTTCCGCATCCAGCCATTTTTCCCGAAAAACAAGGGGGCGGTAATGATCTATATAAGCCAGCGCTTCCGATGGATCTTCAACCACTTGATAAAGTTGTTTTGAATCCGATCTGGCAAAATGCTGTTCCATAATTTGTTCGAACTGCATCAGGAGACGCCCGTAAAAACCATTGGTATTCAAAAGTACCACGGGTTTATTATGATATCCTAATTGCTTAAGAGTAATGATTTCCAGTATTTCTTCCAGGGTGCCATATCCCCCCGGTAATGCGATAAAGGCGTCGGAATTTGAATCCATGGCAGCTTTACGTTCACGTAGACCTTCGGTTACGATTAACTCATCGCAACTTTCATAAACAACACCCGGCAGATTCAAAGCCTTGGGGATCACGCCAATGACTTTGCCATTGTTTTGATGGACTGATTTGGCAGTAGTTCCCATCAAACCCAGCAATCCCCCGCCAAAGAGCATGGTGTCACCCCGTAAAGCGATCTGTTTGCCCAGTTCTTTGGCGGATTTGAAATACACCGGATCGATATTGTTGCTGGAAGATGAATAAACACAAATGATCATGGTATAGCTCTCCTTTCCGATTTTTGTTCTCGAAGAAGAACAGGATGGTTTTTATTCTTGCCCTTCCTTTTGGAATAGGCTATGGAATATTGCAAGTCTTTCTAGAGAGTTTATACTATATTGTGGAGATATACAAGTCTTTTTGGGGGAAGATCTGCTGTTGATCGATGACCGGAAAGTGTGCGGAAAGGAAGGATTCATACAGGTTTGATATGCATATGGGAATTCGTCGATTATCAAAACCATCTTCATCAGGTGGTTTTTACTTTTTATTAAAAAAATATAACTGAAAACTTGCAGGAAAAATAATTTTTTTAACGTAAACTATATGTTATATGTACCAGGAAATGAAATATTATGTATTTGTTTTTGACCCGTTATACTGGGTAATATTACATAAATCTTCCGAATCGTCGGGAAAGAGAATAAGGTGAATTAGATGATTAGAATTGAAAACGTCGAAAAGCATTTTGGCCATCTCCACGTACTTAAGAACATCAATCTTCATGTTAAAACCGGTGAAAAATTGGTGGTCATCGGACCCAGCGGTTCAGGAAAGAGTACTTTGATACGTTGCATCAACATGCTGGAAAAACCAAATCATGGGCGGGTGGTGGTTGATGGGGTGGAGATTACCGCTCATAAGGCGGAAATCCAAAAAGTACGCCAATCTGTGGGTATGGTTTTTCAGCAATTTAATCTATATCCCCATAAAACTGTTTTGGAAAACCTTACTTTAGCCCCGGTTTTGATTCAAAAAAAATCTCCCAAAGAGGCGGAAGAAACCGGAATGGCCTTTTTGGAACGGGTTGGTCTTGGGGGGAAAGCCAAGTCCTACCCTTCGCAACTTTCCGGTGGCCAGCAGCAGCGCGTTGCGATTGCCAGAGCCTTAAATATGCATCCTAAAATTATGTTATTTGATGAGCCGACTTCCGCTCTTGATCCGGAGATGATCCAAGAAGTCCTTGATGTGATGACCGGTTTGGCTCATGATGGAATTACCATGGTAGTCGTCACCCATGAAATGGGTTTTGCGCGGGAAGTTGCCGATCGGGTTATTTTTATGGATGAAGGGGTAATTTTGGAAGACGGTACTCCGGATCATTTCTTTAATAACCCGGCCCAGGAACGTACCCGTCAATTTTTGAGCCGTATTTTGCGGTAATCTTTCTTTCGTGTTAAAACGATACCGGGAAGCAGTTTCTCTTTCGTCTTTGTTTCTTCATACGGGTATTCATCTTCCAGAAGATCAAAATGAGGAAACTAAAATATAGCAGATGGCTTGTTCCAATTCGAACAAGAGTAATTTTCGAGAAATGTTGCAGAGGTTCGTTTTGATAAATAAAATCAGGAGGTAAACCCCATGAAGAAATTGTTGGTTTTCTTGAGTTCATTGGTATTGCTTGCAAGTTTGGTTGCCACATCCTGTTTCGCCGCTCCTGCCGATAGCCCGGATATCAAAGCCATTAAAGAGCGCGGCGTACTTAAAGTCGGAGTTAAGGTGGACGTTCCCAAATTTGGTTACAGGGATCCGAAAACCCAAAAGATTGATGGCTTTGAGGTCGATATTGCCCGGGCCATTGCCAAGAAGATATTGGGTAATAAAAATAAAATCGATCTACAAGCTGTCAATGCTAAAACCCGTGGCCCATTACTGGATAATGGGGAAGTCGATTTGGTCATTGCCACCTTTACCATTACCGATGAGCGTAAAAAAAGCTATAATTTTTCTGATCCTTATTTTGTAGATGGCGTTGGTTTGCTGGTTAAAAAAGCTTCAAAGATGAAGAGTCTTAAAGATCTGAACGGCAAAAAAATCGGAGTCGCTCAAAGCGCTACATCCAAGGCGGCAGTTCAAGCTGAAGCCGATAAACTCGGCATTAAAGTTGAATTTCTAGAATTTGCAACCTATCCGGAAATTAAAGCCGCATTGGATTCCGGCCGGGTGGATTGTTTCTCGGTTGATGGGTCCATTCTCAATGGATATGTTGATAAATCCAATGTGATCCTCCCGGATCGTTTTAGTCCCCAAAACTATGGAGTCGCCTCTAAAAAAGGCAATGATGGTTTGGCTCAACTGGTCAATGAGACGGTTAACGAAATGAAAACCAACGGACAAATTGATAAATTAATCAAGAAATGGAAATTGAACTGACATGGTAAGCCCTTTTGCCTGGTTTAAATGGGTCGCATTATTCAAAGATTGGCATGTTTTCGCTGAAGGATTTGTAATGACTGCGGTTGTTTCCGCATCTGCCCTGGGATTGGCATTGATTTTGGGAATTCTCTTTGGGATGCTGGGTGCATCCCATTGGAAATTTCCTTGGGTATTGACCCGGTGCTATGTTGAATTCATTCAAAACACACCGCTAGTCATTCAAGTGTTTTTTCTCTATAACGGCCTGCCTTACCTGGGGATTACCCTACCGGTCATTGCGGTGGGAATTATTGGGGTCGGCGTATATCATGGCGCTTACATCGCTGAAGTAATCCGTTCGGGGATTCAGGCAATACCCAAAGGCCAACGGGAAGCTGCTCTTTCCCAGGGATTTACTTATTGGGAGGCATTGCGTTATATCATCCTGCCTCAAGCGAAAAAGGTGGTTTTTCCACCCCTTACCAATCAAGCGGTTTATTTGATTCGAAACACTTCGGTGCTGGCAATGATTGCCGGGGGGGATTTGATGTACCGGGCCGATTCCTGGGCCGGCAACAATCTTTATTACGGCCCTTCCTATGTGGTAACCGGAGTCCTTTATTTGTTGCTTTGTCTTCCGTTATCTCAATTTGCGCGGTATTTGGAACGTAAGGCGGAGGTGTCAGCGTGATCTCCGAACTTTTTAAAATTGAGAATTTTATTTTTTTGGCCCAAGGTCTCTGGGTAACGGTTTTGATTGCTTCGGTCAGTATCTTTTTTAGTTTTATTATCGGTATTATTTTGGGCGTTACCAGGGCATCGAAACAGAAATTCTTTGGAAAACTGGCCGGCTTTTATATTGAGGTTATCCGGAATATCCCCAATTTGCTTTTTATTATTGCAATCCGTTTTCTTACCCCATTAAAGCCGATCGAATCAGGAATTGTGGCAATTACGATTTTTACATCGGCGGCGATTGCCGAAATTATCCGGGGCGGATTGAATTCCATCGGGAAAGGCCAATGGGAAGCTGCGAAGTCCCAAGGTTTTAGCTATCCGTCTACCTTAATTCATATTATTTTACCTCAAGCTTTGCGAAATATGATTCCACCGTTGGTATCCCAAATCATCACCGTCGTCAAAGATACTTCTTTTGTTTGGGCGGTTGGTATTGAAGACCTAACCGGAAGAGGAATGATTATCATGGGGCAATACGGCTCAAAATATCAGGTTTTCACTATCTTTGGGCTTATCGCCGTGGTTTACTTTGCAATGAATTATACCTTATCCGTACTGGCTAGAAAACAGCAACGGCGGATGGCGCATTAATTCCGGTGCGAGCATTCGGTTATTCGTTAATGGCTATCAGCTATTAATAATTGGCAATCAACTGGACTTTGGCTAATAAAATAACTCATAACAAATAACGAATAACCGATAGCAGCTAGTCTATAACTTGATTTCCGTAAACGGCATTCCTTGTACATAAGAGATAGCCGCGCCAGCGGCGGTCGCATATTCTGCATTAACCGGAGTTATGAAATTCACTTCAAACAGCTTACCAAGCTCACTGAAAATTTCACGGGATTGAGGGACATTGGTTAAATTACCGGTCAATACGATGTCTTTGGTTTGATCAATCCGGGCTGCAAAAACTGAAATCATACCGATGGTTTGAAATACCAAGTTGATGATTCCAAGCCCGATATCGGCTTTGGAAGCCAGGTCACTGAGTTTTCCAAAATTGGATGCGGTCGATTCCGGAGGCAGGCCCACCACATAATGGGATAAGTCACCAATACTTAAGTCGATGTGATCCAGATTCCCGCCCCGGGAAGTTTCGATCAGGTCATTGAAATTTCTGACATTGAGCATCCGGTTGGATAAACCAAGCAGTGTTCCACCTCCAACTCCGGTACCTCCAATATGCCGGACTCCTTTTTGATCTGCCTTCACTAATGCGGTGCCTGTTCCCATGCTGATAATGAGTGCATTGGATAGGTTGCTTAAGAAAAGGCCACCCATTCCGATGGCTCGGAATTCATCAACCATTCCGGTTGGAATATTATAAAGTTTGGCGTTGATATACGACGAACCGACGCCGGTCACCATAATCCGCTCGATATCATCCAATTCGAGACGGTTGGTGTCTAAAAATTTTCCGAAAGCCCCGTAAACCGAAGCAATTGGGTCAGTCGCTTTTACAAGCAGGGGACTAAAAATGGCACCCTTATCGAATCCCACTATTTTGGTGGTGCTGCCGCCGATATCGATTCCAATAATTTTACCCATCATAGACCTCCTTAAGTTGTTTATCAAGGGCTATTTAATTCTCATCCCCGGATAAACATTTTTACAATCGCAATGCCAACTCCGGTAATTCCTTCTCCGCCCAAAAATCCGGATGCAGCAATATTACCGTTCACGGTTGACTGCTGGTGAACTTTCTCTGTGATGAAACGGATCAAGCCGCCTAAAGCCAGTGCGGCCGACAGTTCAAAAGATACATACATGCCCAGTCCCAAGGTTAAAACGGGTACTTTCAAGAGATATAACAGCATTCCAACAGCTGCCGAGATCCCAAATACTACCGGGAGCTGAATACCATCGATCATTTGGCTTACCACGAAAGCCTGTGCGGCAGATAATCCTTTTTCTTGGCCAACTCCCCCGAATTGATGAATCACAGCAAACATAGCCACTGTGGCGATGACTGCGCCGGTTATGCCGCCGATGATATGTAAGATTAATTGCGCCACCGGATTCGTACCCAATATATGACCAGCTTTGTAATCATTAAGCAAATCACCGGCATAACCGCAGGTTACGGCAACGCCGGCTGCAATCATGAATGCATTCTCGACGTTGACGTGCACAAACATCCGAATTGCCAAAAGCACGATGATTGCGAAGATTTCCATGGGATTAATTCCGGTTTCACCGGTGATAATAGCCGACATTGTTGATACAATCAATACACCCAGCATTAATAGTACTGAAGTTAATATTCCAAGCCCGCAAGAAACGGATAATACGAAAGCGATGGCTAAAGCGCTGGCAGTCCAGAGCCGTTCTTTTTTCGGTACCTTTGGCCTATCTTTCACACTGTTTTTGGAAGAAGGATTCTGATTCAAAGACGTTTTTACCAGTGAAACAGCATAAGCTACAATAATTCCCAATCCGGATCCCACCATCAGTCCAATCCCGATTGTGTTCTTAAAAGTGACCGCTGCTGGCAGGGAAGGGAATAGTTTTAGCATTATACCGAAGGGAACTATCAATAGGTAAGAAAGCAGCGTTCCCAAAAACCAAATTCCGGTGTAGAGAGGTCCAATGATGTAACCAATTCCTACCGCCATTGGGGATAACCAAACTCCTACAAAAAAGTTTTTTGCATAAAGCCATTTCGAACTTAGTGTACTGGGTATCCAACCTTTCCAATCCCTCAAAAGAGTAAAAACCACCGATGGAAGTAAAGATCCCAAAAGAATGAAAAATTTCTTGCCCCCTGTATCGCCCACTGCGATGGTCTCGGCGGCTGCGACTCCGATCGGATAAGTTAAAGAATTTGTGGAAACATATTTCTTACGTAAAAACCAAGTGAAAATAGTCCCTAAAATGACACCAGCCAGGGCGATCATGAGAACCACCCCAAAATGTTTCTGGAGCATCAAAGGGCCATTCCAGCGACCTGTGATCCAGAGACCCGGAAGGGTAAAAGCGATTCCGCCGGCGACCATTGCTCCTGCTGACATGGCTGTCTGGGTGGCGTTAATTTCGTTTAGAGTGGTCTTGCCTAAAGCTTTTAAAAGCGTCATCGAAAGAATCGCCACGAAAATAGTGGGCCAGGGTAAGGCCCCCATCCGTAACGCAACATACATCGAGCTGGCTGTGATAATACATGAGCCCAGTATACCCAGAATCATGCTGCGAATCGATAATTGAGCAATGCCCGCAAACTTTGGTTCTTTTTTTAATTCCGACATCGAAGTATCTCCAGTTCATTTTTATTGGTTAAGTGCGAGCGTAGGCGCGCTTTCAAAATATTCCGTAGTAAAAAAAGAAAAACCTTCCCTTAAGACAGAAAGGTTGGAAATGTGCTATTTTCCGTCTTAGTCTCAAAGATCCAAGCGGATTTGCCATATTCATATTTCATGACAATTCTATCCGTGCAGTTCCAAAGGATACCGCCAGTGGTTTAAATATACCATGGAAATAATTCCTTCACAAGGGAGAGTGATAAAATGTTCTAAAAAAGCAGTTAATTTTTTATAAATTTTTGGCTTCTCCACTTTGAACGATTGTGATATAGTATACGTATAAAGTTGTACGTACAAGTTGGCTGGATTGGTTCCAAATATTCAATGAAAGAAGGGGACGGAATGTTTGATTTCAAAGAAAAGGAAGTATGGTTTATTACCGGTAGTCAACATCTTTACGGTGAAGAGACTTTAAAACAAGTTGCGGTTCATTCCGGGATCATTGCCAAATCGTTGGACGAGAACAAAAGTATTCCTGTAAAAATTATCTTTAAACCCATTGTCAAAACCACGGAAGAAATTTTAAATCTCTGTATAGAAGCCAATGCTTCCAGGAATTGCATCGGCCTGATTACATGGATGCATACATTTTCTCCGGCAAAAATGTGGATTAACGGGTTAAATATCCTGAATAAGCCTTTTGTTCATCTTCATACCCAATTTAACCGGGATCTGCCTTGGTCTGAAATTGACATGGACTTTATGAATTTAAACCAGTCCGCTCATGGTGATCGTGAATTTGGTTTTATCGGCGCAAGAATGAGAAAGGCCCGTAAGGTGATTGTAGGATTTTGGCAGGATGAAGAAGTTACCGGAAAATTAGCGGCTTGGATTCGGGCGGCATTGGCTTGGAACGATCTACAGGGTGCAAAGTTTGCCCGATTTGGCGATAATATGAGGGATGTAGCGGTAACCGAGGGAGATAAAGTATCGGCTCAAATCGAGTTCGGTTATTCCGTGAATGGATATGGCGTAGGTGAGTTGGTGCAGTATGTAAACCGGGTGGGCGATTCGGAAATCCAACAACTGATAGCCGAATATGAAAAGAAGTATTTGATTGACAAGGACGCCAAACGTTCTTCTCTTGAAGAAGCAGCTAAAATCGAAATTGGAATGAGAAAATTCCTAGAAGAAGGCGGATTTAAAGGATTTACAACCACCTTTGAGGATTTATACGGACTGGTACAACTTCCGGGATTGGCTGTTCAACGCCTAATGGCTGATGGGTATGGTTTTGGTGCTGAGGGCGACTGGAAGACCGCCACTTTACTTCGGGCGATGAAAGTCATGGGTCATGGTTTACAAGGCGGCACCTCTTTCATGGAAGATTATACGTATCATTTACAAGACGGTAATATGAAAGTTTTAGGCGCTCATATGCTTGAAGTATGCGAAACTTTGGCCGGCGGAAAACCGTCTTTGGAAGTTCATCCTTTGGGAATTGGAGGTAAGGCCGATCCAGCCCGGTTAGTATTTGACGTACCGGCAGGAAAAGCGGTTGCGGCTTCTTTGATTGACATGGGTAATCATTACCGCTTGCTGGTGAATGAAGTGGACGTCGTTAAGCCCGATGCGGATCTTCCAAAACTACCGGTTGCCCGGGCGTTGTGGATTCCAGAACCTAATTTAAAAGTAGCCGCCGAAAGCTGGATATTGGCAGGAGGGGCTCATCATACCAGCTTTAGTCAAGCGGTAACCATTGAACAATTGGAAGATTTTGCCGAGATATCGGGAATTGAATTGGTCGTGATTGATAAGGACACTAAAATACGCGATTTCAAAAATGAACTCCGTTGGAATGATCTATACTATCATTTAGCCAAAGGAATTTGAGGCAATTAGCTTTAGGGTGCAATGGACTGGTGGTCCCGGGATACTTAACAGATTGATGGATACAATAACAAAAAACTTAGGCCTTAAGGCCTAAGTTTTGTTATTGTATCCAAAACACCGTTGTCTCCGTGTTGACACCTATCTCTCAATAGGTGGGTGATCGCACAATTAGGAATCCTTTCCCAAAAGTAACAAGGGACCTGGATTCGATGAAACTACGATTCCTATTTAGGACTCGTCCTATATAGGATTGCAATTCCACTTCATAATTAAATATAAATCTCCCGTTTTCACAATGTAGGTTCAACAAGGAAACTGACGAATATTTCAGAAATTAAGTTTTGTTTTCGTGTTGCTTTGTAAGTTTACCCGAAAACCAAGCTAACATCAACCGGAAAGTTCCACCA
The DNA here is from genome assembly GCA_023426245.1 of Bacillota bacterium. Classification (GTDB taxonomy): domain Bacteria; phylum Bacillota; class UBA4882; order UBA8346; family UBA8346; genus UBA8346. The sequence continues at coordinate 648 of JAFABB010000057.1, read as the reverse complement.
ATTTCGTTACGAATCCCCTTTTTTGATGCGATGATGTATCATTTGTGGCGGCCATAGTTACCATTAAATAAAATCATATCCTAAATAATATAGGAAAGCATGGTAGCTTTTTTGGCATTTTAGTTCCGATGCTTTTTAATATTGTCCGGATGGAACTATTTTTAAAATGGCCCTTTGCTATCATAGGGTTTTTACTTAAAGTGTCTTCAGCAATATCGCGTTATCCGTATCATCCCCGTATTATGAATATTATAACAAAAGGGGGTGAAATGATGGGTGAGGATTTAACCAATATTTTAAAACCAAGAGCTAGAGGGAGAAAGAAAGTTGAAGCCGAGTGCCCCAATGATCATAAAATTGGAGCAACCGGTGCTACGGGTCCAAGGGGTGCTACCGGACCTACAGGTCCGATCGGAGCAACAGGGGCTACAGGACCAAGAGGAGCAACGGGTCCTAGTGGAGCCGTAGGAGCCACAGGAGCGACCGGAGCTACCGGACCGGCAGGGACAGCAGGAGCCACAGGAGCGACCGGAGCTACCGGACCGGCAGGGACAGCAGGAGCCACCGGAGCGACCGGGGCTACCGGACCGGCAGGGACAGCAGGAGCCACCGGAGCGACCGGGGCTACCGGACCGGCAGGGACAGCAG
>JAFABB010000026.1 GCA_023426245.1 Bacillota bacterium | reverse complement strand
CTGCCAGCCATTTTCCTTGAAGCAAGCCAAGACAGGCAATGATTCCCACTCCGGCCGGAATAAAGAAAAAAGCCAGATGGTCCAGGAGAAACTCACTGACTTCGGAAATCATTTCCAACTTGATAAGATATCCTGTTATGCTGCTGATTTGCGAGTCCTCACCAGAAAACCATCCCTAATCGCTTTAATCTCGGGATCTTCTTCCATCAAGCGGTGCATCGGAATTAAAATTCCTTGATAATCCTTAAGCTTCCATTTATTCTCAACCAATTTGAAAGTCAAGTCCAGTCTTCCGAGATATTGCCGGAATTCCCCGCCTGCTTGTACAATCGGTATTCCATTGACAATCGCCGGTTTTCTTAATACCGTGTGACTATCCCCGCCGATAATAACGGCTATTTGCGGCACAGCCTCTGCCAGTTCCCTGTCCATCTTGAAACCAATATGCGTAAGAGCAATGACGATATCGGATTGGGCAGCCACTTGAGGATATACTTTGCGAGCCGTCTCAATTTGATCTTCCACGATCAGTCCTTGAGTTTGCCGGTAGCTTCCGCTCCGATTGGCGGTAACCCCGAAAATACCGATGCGGACTCCTCCAATCCTCTTCACGGTAAATGGCTTAACACCGGGTAGATAGGATCGATCTTTTCCCTGACGGACATTGGCACATAAAACAGGAAACTTGGCTTGACGGACTCTAGCATATAAACACCGTTGTGCGGTTTCAGCTTCGCCGGTTGCTTTAAATTCATTATTTCCAAGGGTTAAAGCATCAAGCCCCATCGCGTTTAACTCGGCAAATTCTAATTCTCCATAAAACAGGCGATGATATTTTCCCCGGGTGAAAACATCGCCGGCATTCACAAATAGTACATTGGCATTTTTTCCCCGGGCCTCATTAATGATTGTAGCCTGCCGGGCCAAATTGGCCGGCTCATACCCGTGAAAATCATTGGAATGAAAAATCGTCAAGTGAAAAGTCTTGTTCTCCCCGGTTCCATACACGGGCAAAATGAGCAAAAGGAATAAACTGAATATGCAGCAGAACCATGGTCTTCTTTTTTTCATGTGTTTCCTCTTCAAACATCACAGCCATCCATTGAAAAAGTCCTCATGTTTAAAACCTCATCAAACTTCGGTACCGGAAACCGAATCCCTCCCGATGAAATGCATATTTTACATCCTTGACATCTTCAATGATACGATCAGCTTTCTTCCTGATTATTCTTCCCTGGCTTCCGGTTGGCGCCAACCAATGATCTGTTCTCCCCGGACGATTTGTTCTTCAGACACTTTCAGCGGCCCTGCCTCCAATATCGGACAGATCTTATCTAACTTTAGCCATTTCTCCCCTGCCAAATTATTGAAAGGAAGCAGTTCCACTTTTTCAAGAGTGGGAATTTCCCTGGCCATTGCGCCGATTTCTTTCAAACTCTCCACTTGGTCACTCCAGCCGGGAATCAAAACATATCGCAGCCAGACTGGTTTTTTTAAACGAGCCAACGTTTTTAAATTATGGATAATCCCCTTGGGATCGGCTCCGGGAGCCAACTTCTCGGGATTAAAGGGATGCTTGACTGAGAAAATCATCAGATCTGCCGCTTCACTGACTTTACGAAACGTCGCCGCCGGTCCCCAACCGGATGTATCAACTGCCACATGCCATCCTGACGCTTTGGACCGGCTGATTAATTCTAAAGTAAACTCCGGTTGAAAAAGCGGCTCTCCACCGCTAATGGTCAGGCCGGACTTCCTCAAAAACGGCCGGAAGCGCTCCAAACGCCGGAGCAAGTCCCCCCCATCAACTTCCTCCCCGCCGTTAAGATCCCACGATTCGGGATTATGGCAAAAAAGGCAACCCATGGGACATCCTTGCAAAAATATTACACACCGTGAGCCCGGTCCATCAAATGTTGAAAAACTCTGGATCGATTGAATTCTTCCCACGCTTGATCACATTCTCTCGTAGATGGTCCGTTCAACAACTTCTTGTTGTTGTTCTCGGCTGAGTTTGATAAAGTGAACGGCATAGCCGGAAACCCGGATCGTCAGGTTAGGATACATTTCCGGATGGTCCATGGCGTCAATGAGAGTTTCACGGCTGTAAACATTGACATTCATATGATGTCCCAGGGCGCTGAAGTATCCGTCGATTAATGCCAATAAATTCTTGACCCTGTCCTCCATCCGGCTTCCGAGGGCCCGCGGCGTCATGGAGAAGGTATACGAAATCCCGTCCCGGCAAATATCATACGGTAATTTAGCCACTGAACGCATGGCTGCAACCACACCGCTTTTTTCACGGCCGTGCATTGGGTTGGCACCCGGTGCAAAAGGTTTCCCGCCGGGTCTGCCGTCAGGCGTCGACCCCGTTTTTTTACCATAAACCACATTGGAGGTGATGGTTAAAATGGAAAGTGTGGGGAGGGCGTTGCGATAAATCGGCTGCTCCGAGAGGGAGCCGTAGAAAAAGCGAATAACCCGAACTGCCAAGCCGTCAACCCGGTCATCGTCGTTCCCATAGTGTGGAAATTGCCCTTCTGCAATAAAATCCCGGACGATACCTTTTTCATCGCGAACAACTTTAACCCTGCCAAAGCGAATCGCGCTTAATGAATCGGCGACAACGGACAAGCCCGCTACCCCAAAGGCCATATGCCGACTGGGCTGCGAATCAATCAGCGCCATTTGAACCCGTTCATAATTGTATTTATCATGCATATAATGAATACAATTCATCGTCCGGCTATAAAGAACCGACAACCAGGTAAGGACCCGCTCATAATTGCTCCAAACCTGATCCCATTCCAAATAATCTCCGGATAAACCGGGAACATCCAGTACCTGCTCCCCGGTCTCTTCATCTTTCCCTCCATTAAGGGCCAGCAACAATGCTTTGGCCAGATTCACCCGGGCTCCGAAAAACTGCATATCCTTACCCACCCTGGTAGCGGAAACGCAGCAGGATATCCCATAATTATCGCCGTAAATCGGCCGCATCAGTTCATCGTTTTCAAACTGGAGGGCCGAAGTCTCAATGGCCAGCCCGGCGCAAAAGGTGCGGAACCCTTCCGGTAACCGTGGGCTGGAAAGGAGGGTCAAATTGGGTTCCGGTGCCGGACCAAGATTTCGCAAGGTTTGCAGCCAGCGAAAATCGGTTTTGGTAACCAGCGGCCGTCCATCTTCGGCCATGCCTCCCAACGACTCGGTGATCCAGGTCGGATCGCCGGCAAATAGCTGATCATATTCCGGTGTCCGTAAATGGCGGACCAACCGTAACTTGATCACCAGTTGATCGATGAGTTCCTGGGCTTCTTCCTCCGTGAGGGTTCCTTCTCGTAAATCACGTTCGATATAAATATCGAGGAATGGACTATTATGTCCAAATGACATAGCCGCTCCATTCTGCTCCTTGACGGCACATAGATACGCCAAATACAACCATTGAACGGCTTCCCGGCTGTTGCCGGCAGGCCGGGAAATATCACAGCCATAAGTATTCCCAAGTTCAGCCATGCGTTCCAATGCCCGTACTTGATCGGCGATGTCTTCCCGAAGATGAATCATGGTATCGTCGATATTATCCAGGGCGTAAAGGTCCTTCTGTTTCTCCCGCATTAAAAATTCGGTGCCATAAAGAGCCACCCTGCGGTAATCTCCAATCAATCTTCCCCGTCCATAGGCATCCGGCAGCCCGGTTATGATTCCAAGCTTTCTGGCCTGCCGCATCGCCGGAGTGTAAATCCGAAAAATCGCTTCATTTTGCGTACGCCGGTAGCGGGTGAAAATTTTCTCCATCGTCGGATCCGGCTTAACGTTTCTTGCCTGACATGCCGCTTCAACCATTCGCCAACCACCCCACGGATTAACCATTCGTTTTAAAGGTTTATCCGTTTGCAACCCCACGATCACTTCATCTTCTTGCTGGATATATCCGGGTCCCCAAGCCGTTATCCCGGCTATGCGCCGGGTATCAATATCCAAAACCCCTCCGGCAGCCCGTTCGTCATCCATCAGCCGCAGACACTTTTCCCATAAACGGCCGGTTCGCAGGGACTTTGTTTTCAAAAAATCCTCAGCGCCATAGTAAGGGTGGTAATTTTCCCGCACAAATTCCGCTACATCAATCCGTTCCCGCCATGTTTTTCCCTGAAAATTACGCCACGGTTCCATCCGTTCATTCCCCCTTTTTATTCCCCGGGCGCGACAAAAAGCCGCCCAGGCATATGGTGCCCAGGCGGCCGGCTAAACAATATTCCCTGTATTCCCCCGTGGTAACCCACTTTGCCGCGCGTGCACCAGCATGCGCGAATCCGCCAGTCATACAGGATACAATTTTTATCTTGATTGTAACCAATTTTACAATGCAAGTCAAGGGAAAAAAACTGTTCCCCGGTAACTTTCAACTCAAGTCGATTTTCCGACCCTCGAAATATTCTTAAAATCAAACTTAGGTTTTTAATCTACGAAACTCCGGGAAAGAGTCCACATAAGATAAATCATTCCATGAAGAGAGCGGGTTGTCAAGGAATGGAAACGGATATTTTGGTTATTGAATCTACGGATACCCTTGAGGGAATTGCCGGTAAATTGAAAATCCCGGTCAAAGCATTATCATTTTTGAACGATATGGCTCCATCACAACAGCTGGTCGCTGGAGAAGCGATCCTCATTCCTGCAAGACGCAACACCATCATCAGTTTCGCTTATTTTCAATTGAACCGTCTTGACGATTTGGCACGGACTCTGCAACAGATCGGGCAGTCCATTACTTTCGGCGCCCTTTTTGAACTGCCGGTGACCAAGGATGGGGTATTTCTTATTCCCAAAGACACTCCCATCGAGTGGTTCATTGGCCTCCTAAAATCCCATCAAATTCAACCGCTACTGGTCATTACCAATTTGACCCCTGGTGGGTTTGATCCCGAATTGGCCAAATCCGTCATCGGAGATGAAACGCTAAAAAATCAAATCATCCGTAATTTATCCCGCGTGCTATCCTTCTATGGCTTTAGCGGTGTTAATGTCGACTTTGAAAATGTCGCTGCCGCCGATCGGGATCTTTTTAGCGGCTTCATCCGGAGTATCCAGCAAGCCCTTGGTCCGGAAGGATATCAGGTGACCCTGACTGTTCCTCCCAAAAACAGCGATTCCTCTTATGAGGCTTATGATTATGAAACCCTTGGCCGATGGGCCGACGCCATCTTTATCATGACCTACGACTGGGGATATCCGTCGGGGCCACCGATGGCTGTTGCCCCTTTGAATGAGGTCAAAAAGGTTTTAACTTACGCGCTTTCTAAAATACCAAATTCTAAAATCATTCAGGGAGTCCCCCTTTACGGGTATGACTGGCAACTTCCTTTTTCGGCGGACACTCCGGCCAGGGCCGTTACCTTGGTTAAAGTTTATGAGATAGCCCGGCGCTTCGGGGCATCCATCCAATATGATCCCCTTGCCGAATCGCCTTTTTTCTATTACCAAGACGATACCGGAAAGGAACATGTGGTTTGGTTCGAAGATGCCCGTTCCGTCAGGGCCAAATACGCCGGCGCCCGGAATTTCAATCTGGGCGGAATCGGCTTTTGGAGCGGTCAAAATCTTCCCTATGGATTCCGTCAAAACTGGGTACTCTTTCAGGAAATGTTCCAAATTTACAAAAATTTCCCTAAGACGATTCAATTTCCTTAATATTTACCTTTTTATTTACGATTTGGGATCTTTTCCCAGATCCTTACCGATAATTTTATTGAAAATCCTCTCAAGTAATTCAAATTTGTTATATTACGGTAAACCCTTCAATTATCCGCCTCTTTAAAATTTATTTCTCGCAAAATCCTCTTGATGTGCCACAAAAAACATCCTTTCATTGTTCTTCACCTTTCCCAAAACCTGTTAATATTGTAATCCTCTATTCAAATATGGTATTTTCACATATTTTCTTCGGTTATTATGTTAAGTTTTATTGACAAACGTTCCATATGTCTATTAAAATGAAGTTAAATTCAACTTTTTTTCACGAAATCTTCACAAATTCTACATAAAAAATGTAAATTTAATTATTATCTCTAATTTTTTTAATTCATTGGCAATTGATATAGCTTGTAATTTCTTATAAACAAACATGATCTGCAACCTGAATGATTCGGTATCAATTTTTTCCGTGAAGTCATTCCATTGTCCATCAAGACGGCTTTGGATTGCGATAGATTGAAAGGGGGGAATATAAAAAAGCGTCAATGCGCTGTTTCTGCTTGAAATGTTTTAGGAATACACCAAGACTTACAAAAATAGGAGGAAATATCATAATGAAAAAGTTACTTGTACTTGCATTAAGCGTAATGATGATTTTATCCATCGTTACCGTTGCGTCGGCTGCCGCAGTCACTTTTGGCGGATGGGCCCGATACGGCTATGACTGGGTCGCTGTTCCCGCCGGTGGAACCGATGATAGCGGCGCCAGCGATGGCAAATACAAACTTATCACCAATCTTGCCATCAGCGATAGTTTAAGTGCCAATATCACTTTTGTGGACGGCACTCTTAACGGCGCCTCCAATGTGGTAACGGATGCGGCTTTCTTTCTCTACAAAACCGGCTCTGCCGCTATCAAAGTCGGTACCTTTGACTACAATGTCAAGGATAGCCTTGATATTTTACCCGGTATCTTCGGCGGTAACGATCTGGACGATATCCGCGACACTGTTCTGGCTACATACAATTTTACTCCCAAAATCTTTGCTTCTCTTTATCTGAGCCAAGCCTCCAGTGATTCTTATGACGTAACCGTCACTAACAGCGGCACAACCGCTATCTCCACGATCGCCGGCCCAGCAGCAGCAGGAGGCGGTACAGTAACTTATACTGTAAATTCAGGCTACTATGGCGCGAGTATCGGTTATGCGGGAGACGTTTTCGGGATTGATGCTTATTATATCGCCCCATCCGAAAGCGATTGGCATTTCGACCCGGTTACCGCTGTAAACGTTTATGCCAAAATCACGCCCGCTCTCAAAGCTTACCTTCACTACGGCGCTACCACCTACAAACCTATCGCCGGAGATGTGGACTATAAGTCGGAAGTTCTCGGCCTGGCCTTTTATCCGGGTGCTAAGGGAGTTTATGCCCGCTTTGAGTACGACTTCGCCAATGGCATCAACGATACTGCCGATGGCAACAGCATGGGTTATTATGTAGGTTATAAATTCGCCAATGGCTTGGAGGCTCAATATTGCCGTCAAATCAGCACCGACACCACAAAATATTATGTTTTTGACGGCGCTACCGCTAACTATGCCAATGTCAGCAGACTGCGTTTTATTGCCAACTTCTAAGAACCTGTTCTTTGGAAAAGCGGGAGATGCCCTGGGCATTCTCCCGCTTTTTTATAATCCTGGAGAAAATCAATGACTATCCTTAGGCCAACTGCTTATGGAATCCCTTCACCGAATACCCTAAAATCAGGGCCCCGATAACGGTTAAAGCCAGCATTTGCGGGTACAAATAGGAAATCCCGATTCCCTTGAGATAAATCCCCCTTACAATTTCGATAAAGTAACGCGCCGGCACGATGAAAGTCAACCATTGCAAAACCTTGGGCATGTTGGCTATCGGGGAAACAAACCCGGATAAAAGGATATTGGGCATCAGCAGAAACATCGTGCTGAGCATCGCTTGCTGCTGGGTGCTGGAAACGGTGGAAATCATCAGGCCGAGCCCGAGTGTGGTCATTAAAAACAGGGCGGAACAAAACAAAAGCAATAAGATACTGCCCCGAATCGGGACTCCAAACCAAAGGCCGGCCACCAAACCAACCAGTAAAACATCCATCATCCCGATAAAGGGAAAAGGCAATAGTTTCCCCAGGATAAATTCCCACGCCTTCACCGGCGTCACCATAATCTGTTCGATGGTTCCCCTTTCCTTCTCCTTGACAATCGAAAGAGCGGTCAGCATCGTGGTTATCAGCAACAGTACCATGACCGTTACTCCGGGAACCATAAAATAAGCCGCCTTTAACTCCGGATTATAATAGACCCGGTACATAAAATGGATTGGGATCGCCAAAGATTGGCCGCTTCCTGATTTTAAAATGGCCGCCCTGGAAATGTTCTGACTCAAACTGTTGATAATGCTTAAAAAATAATTTTGGGCGATGGTGGCGGTATTGGAGTCGGTTCCATCGGTTAAAACCTGGATTCGCGGTTGGTTATGCCGGTCAATATCCCGGCTGAAACCTTTGGGAATCACCAGGCCTATTTTTATCTCACCCGCATCAAGCTTTGGACCCATTTCCTCCTCCGATGCCAGGAAGCCCTGATTGATAAAAAAACGGGAATGTTCAATTTTGGCGACCATTTCCCGGCTTACTGCCGTATGATCATGATCGACCACGGCAAATTTGACATTTTTAATGTCGGCGCCCGCAACATAGCCAAATATCAATACCATGACCACCGGTACTACAAAGACCATGGCCAGAGTTCTCGGTTCGTGAAGGAGCTGAATCATTTCTTTTTTGGCAATTGCCCATATTCTGCCGTTCATATTGACTGTTCCCTTTCTTCCCTTAATCCAGCCTCTTCTTAAATTTCAATGTCGCGGCAGTCATCAAGACTGTCGAAAAAAAGATGAGAACCACCGCTTCCGGCCATAAAACCGTCAGTCCGACCCCTTTTAAAAAAATGCCCCGTAAAGCAACCAGAAAAAACCGGGCTGGAATCAGATAAGTCACCATCTGCAGAAAGTGCGGCATACTTTCGATGGGAAATACAAATCCCGATAGTAAAATGGCCGGTAAGGAAGTTACCGGTAAAACCATAAACATCGCTTGTTGTTGCGTTTTGGCAATGGTTGAGAAAAACAACCCAATCCCCAGGACCGATACCAGGAAAATCAAAATAAACAACATCAAAACCAGGATACTCCCCTTCAGCGGCACGCCAAACCAAAAGACCCCGGCCGGAATGATCAACAGCACTCCTAAAAAAGATACCAGCGCATAGGGAATGATTTTACCCAAAATCAATTGCCAGGGTTTAATCGGGCTTACAGCCAACTGCTCAAAAGTGTTCCGTTCCTTTTCATTGGTAACCGCCATCGCGGTTAGCAAAGCAACCACCATCATCAATAAAGTTGAAATCAATCCGGGAACGATAAAATGCGAACTCTTCAACTCCGGATTGTACCACACCCTTTGCTCGGATTGAAAGGGAATTAAGCGGCTCACCAAGGATGAACCCCCGCTCTTTTCAAGTCGATTGACGATAATATTGGTTGAATACCCCTGAACATATTTGGAGAAATAGCCAAGGGAAATCGTGGCCGTATTGGCATCCGCTCCGTCTAAGCCGAAAAACAAATCGCTCGATGACGCAGAGGCTATTTTTCGCCCAAATCCATGCGGGATCCACAAAACGCCTCTGGCTTTTGCAGAATCCAGATAACGCAGCAAATTGTCCGGGTTTGGATCGTACCCTATCACGTCAAAATATTCCGAAGAGCTGATTCCCTTGATAAACCTGCGGCTTTCCTGCGAACTATCCTGATCGCACACCATAATGGGAATATGATGAATATCAAAATTGACAGCATAACCGTAAAGCAGTAACATCACCACCGGAGCAAACAAGACCATCCCTAAAGTTCGCGGGTCGCGGCGGATCTGCAAAAATTCCTTGTTAATTAAGGCCCATAATTGTTGCATGGTTTATCTCCGTCAACTATACTTGAAAATCCATAGGTAGCGAGTACCCGGATATGATCAATCATCCGCATTCTTTTTCATTTCCGATGCTTTCTTTGAAAAATAAACAAAGGCTCCTTCCAGATTGGTTTGCCCTGATTGTTGTTTCAACTCGGTTGGAGTCCCCAGATTCACCAGCTTGCCGGCAGCGATGAAAGCAATATGGTTGCAATACTCAGCCTCATCCATAAAATGGGTGGTGACAAAAATCGTGGTTCCCGCTTGAGATAAGCCCCGGATCAGAGCCCAAAACTGCCTCCTCGATATGGGGTCAACCCCTGAAGTCGGTTCGTCAAGAAATAGTATCGGCGGCTGGTGAACAATGGAACAACCCAGCGCCAAACGCTGTTTTAAACCGGTCGGCAATTCGCCGGCCATCATCTTTTCCTGGCTTTGAAGATGAGTTAAATCTAAAATCCTTTTTTTCACTTCCGGCAGCCTGGATTTGGGGATACCATAGATCCCGGCGTAAAACTCAATATTTTCATAGACCGACAAATCTTCATACAGCGAAAATTTCTGTGACATATAGCCGAGATGGAGTTTGACAAGTTCCGGTTCTTTGGTAATATCGTAACCCGCTACGGAAGCTTTCCCCGAGGTCGGGGCCAAAATGCCGCAAAGCATCCGGATGGTGGTCGATTTACCGGCTCCATTCGGGCCCAAGAAACCAAAAATTTCCCCTTGGTTAACCTCAAAAGAAATATTGTCCACTGCAATAAACTTGCCGAATTTGCGGGATAAATTTTTAACAGTGACTGCGACCATCGATAAAACCTCTTCCATTTATAATTGAGAGCTTGGAGGATCATGTCCGGTCAGTAAATCTACGAACACATCTTCCAAGGAAGGTTCGACCATAGCAACCTTTGCCGGATAGCCATTTTCCCGCAAAATTGTTTCCAGCCAATGTCTTCCTTTTTCAACTTCATTCGTCTCGGAAGAAGCCAACCTTGTAAACTCCTCGGCAGAAATTCTTTCGGGACCTTCCGGAAAGGTCATTTCCTTTTTGAGCTGTACGTGAAGACGGTCTCCGAAAAGTTGTACATCCTTCACACTTTGACTCAATAATGTTTGAATCTCGAATAGCCTGTCGCTTCTGACTTCATAAACTTTCCCCTCCAAAGGCTGTTTCAGCTCTGTGGGAGTGCCCTCCTTTAGAAGCCGGCCGTCATTCATCATGGCAATCCGGTCGCATTTGGCGGCTTCATCCATATAAGCCGTACTCACAATTACCGTCGTCCCCCGGGAAGGCAAAGGAAGGAGCATCTCCCAAAATTCCTGCCTGGAAACGGGATCGACTCCGGTGGTCGGTTCATCGAGAACGAGTAACTTCGGGGTATGGATCAAAGTACAGCAGAGCGCTAATTTCTGTTTCATTCCTCCCGAGAGGTTGCCGGCCAGCCGGTCTTGGAATTGAAGCAAATTGGCAAACCGCAATAATTCCTTTTTCCGTTCTTCAATGCCGCGGCGGGGGGTTTTAAAAAGATCCCCGAAAAAGTCCAAATTTTCTTTAACGGTTAAGTCACCGTACAAAGCGAATTTTTGGGCCATATACCCTAAATGCTGTTTTAATTTTTCGGGATTCTTGCATACATCAATTCCCAGGGCCTCAACTTTTCCCCCGCTAGCCGTTAAAATTCCGCATAAAATCCGGAACAAACTGGTTTTCCCTGCCCCGTCCGGTCCCAAAAATCCATAAATTTGATGAAGCCCGATTTGAATGGACAAATTATCAATCGCCGTTATATGGCCATATTTCTTGATTAAGTTTTCCGTCCCAATGGCGTTCATAAATTAACCCGCTTTTCATTATTTTTCTTCAATGGTGACATCCACCGGAAGTCCGGCTTTGAGAATGTTATCCTTATTGGCCAGCTGTACCTTGACGGCAAAAACTTGCTTAACCCGTTCTTCTTTGCTTAAGAAATCTTTCGGAGTGAATTCGGCCTCACTCGAAATAAATGAAATCCTGCCCCAAAATTTGCGATTGGGAAAAACGTCGAGAGTAATATAGGCCTTATCATTCAGTCTGACTTTTGACACTTCCTTGAGGGGCAAATACACTTTCACCCATGGTTTTTCATAATCCAGGAGCGTAAACAAGGAGGTGCCGCTGGCAATAACTTCGCCGTTTTCGATTAATTTTTCAGAAAGGACGCCGCCGGCGGGAGCGAAGACTTGAACATTTTTTAGCTTTACATTGAGGAGATCCAAATTGGCTTTGGCCTGACTTACTTGAGCCTTGGTCACATCATTCTTGGTCACCGCCTGATCAAATTGGGAAGCGGAGATTTGTTGGGCCTGATATAATTGCCGGTTTCTTGCCAAATCGGTCTTGGCAGCGTCGTAATTGGCAATCGCCACATCCAGATTGGACTTAGCGGCTGCAATTTGGGCATCCAGCTCTTCGTGATCCAGTTCGGCCAATAAATCCCCGGCCTTAACCGCCTGCCCTTCATCGGCCAAGATCGTGACAATTCTGCCGCTTGATTTACTGTTAACGGTGGTCTCCGTCATTTCAACGGTTCCGGTGGCTTCAATCCGTTGATCCGCCTTTTTATAACCGCATCCGCCAATCAAAAACAGCAGGGATAGGAAACTCATACCCAAAACCATCCCCCTGCCGGTTTTCATAATCCATTTCATCAAAACCACCCCTATTGTTGATGATCTGTCTCTGCCTTGATACCTGATAAAATATATTCCTTGACTTCTCTTTTAGTCGCTCCCATTTCTTCACCGGGAATTTTAAGAAGCAATTTGGCTATCATATTAAATTGCATCGTACCGATAATGGACATGGCGGCCGTTTCGGTATTCATCACCCTGAATTCCCCGTTTTCAATGCCTTCCTGTAGAAGCCCGGAAACCAGTTGCGTATAGGGAAGCAAGGCATATTGGATTACGGGTTCCAGGTTGACCATCTTCCGGTCGGAGTGGCCTAATATCAAAAAAACAATATTGTATTGCTTACTGAAGAAGTCGAAATGAAAATCGATTAAAGCATTTAATCTGGAGGCTGCCGTTTGGTCCGGTCGGGTGATAATTTCATCGGCCCCGGCTTTCAGTCGCTGGAAAACTCCTTTGATAATCACGGTGAATAGATGATTCTTGGTCGGGAAATATTTGAAAATCAATCCTTCCGAAACTCCCGCCTCTTTGGCGATATCCGCGGTCCGAGTATTGGCAAAACCGTTTTGAAATGCAACCCGGATAGTCGCCTGGATGATTTTATCAATGGAATCCTCAACTTTACCCAATCATTTCACCTTCTCTAGCCGAAACTTTTTGCAAGGGAGAATTATTGCAAGTGAGTGCTCACTCACTTATTATATTACCATTCCTCGGTAAAAATCTCAAGGGCTTTGAAATAAAATTTGTTTCCTTATAAAAAATCACCCCATATGCCAACATATCCTATCATAACCCCCATGGAGATTTTACGCTGGGGCCATATGTGGGGATATGGGGGTGCAAAAAATATAAATAAAAACGGGCCTGATTTTTTCAGTTCCCGTTTTAGTTGGTATTTCTATGGATTGTCTTACTCTATCTCCCAATCAAAAACCCCAAATCCAATCTACCATCCAAACCCGGCCTGAGCCCGGGCAGTTAAGATCAGATGGGTTTCATCATCTTGTTTATACATCCCGCCGCTAAGACCGAATTCAAGCGTAAAGCCGCTGTCTGCAATGTAACGGTACCCGTAGTCCAGCGTGATCGCAACCGCGTGACCTGCATCGACCCCCCAAATATCATGTCCTTGCTCCACGTCGTAATAGGTCCCGCTCAGCCCCAAATATCGTCCCCCCTGGGCATCACTTTCAAAATATTGTTTAAAGCCGAGACTCAAGGTACGTCCGATGGTGCCGTCCGTGGCTGAATTATAGGTCCCCGAACCAAGATTGATACTGCCGTCACCATTGATTGTATGTTCATAATCAACAATATAATAATCATTCAATATTGCAAAAGGATTCACTGTAATACTAGCCACGGCCTGAGCCGGCAGGACGATGATACCCATTAAAAAAATGACTGTGAGAAGAATCCACGCTCGCTTCATGAAAATAACCTCCCAATAAATTATTTCCGTATTCAAATCAACTACTATAATATCGGTAAATATCCCAATTTTTTCTCCCAAATGGAAAAAATTTTTTGGATTGATCATCTGACGCTCATCTGCAAATAATTAATTTTTAAGATTCTATGATAATAACTGTTGGTAAAGGGCTTGCTCCAAAGTTATCAGTTCGGCATTATTCCCCCGCCGGGTTTGGAAAACCCCAATTTCTCTTTTTACACCGGCGGATACGGGTTTACCGCCGAGAACAACAATCAAATCGCCAAGGGTCACGGCTTCTTTAGGGTCATGAGTGACTGTTACCACAGTCCGGGGATTCTTGAGCCACAGCGTAAGAAAACTCTCAAACAAATCCGCCCTGGTTTTCAAATCCAACGATTTAAAAGGCTCATCCATTAACAGAAGGGGCGCCTCAAACGCAAAAGCCCGAGCCATTGCCGCCCTTTGCTTCAGTCCTCCGCTTAATTGGGCCGGATAACACTCGGCATAATCCTCAAGTCCCGTCGCGGACAGACTGGCCTTTACCTTTTCCGCCCTATCCTGTTGGGGCATTTTGTCATACAGCACCAAATCAGTATTTTCACGGATAGTCAGCCAGGGAAGAAGCCGGGGTTCCTGAAACAAGTAACTTACCCGTTCGGCGGTATGTACGTTACCTCGATCCGCTTTGACAAGGCCCGCTAAAATATTGAGCAAAGTTGTTTTCCCGCAACCGGAAGGCCCTAAAATGGCTGTAATCTTTCCCTCGGGAAATTCCAGACTAAAATCGGCGAACACCTCACGGAAGCCATAACTTTTAAAAATGTTCTCAACTTTAATCATTGGCTGCGGCATCTTTCATGGAAGTCTCTTTCCAGGCTTTAAAAGGTAATTTTAACAGATAATCCAGCAAATAATCAAAAAACAATCCCAATGCGATAACCATTAAAGTCCAGGCAAAAACCTTGTCGGTTTGCAAATAAACCCTGGCGGTATCCATTTGAGTCCCGATTCCCCAAGCCGGATAGGCCAAGACTTCCGCCGCGATTAACACTTTCCAGGTAATACCCAAACCGGAACTGATTCCGGCAGTCAAAAAAGGAATTAATGTGGGCAAATAAAGCTTAGTCAGCTGGTGCTTATAATGGACCTGATAGGTTCGAACCATTTCGACCAGCTGCCCGTCAACGGAACGGATACCCTCAATGATATTTTGCACCACAATCGGGAAGGCCATTAAAAACGCGACAAAAATCGCTACATTATCCCGTTTAAACCAGATGAGCGCCAGAATAATCACTGAGATCACCGGCGTGCTGCGGAGCAAAATAATGATCGGCCGGAAAAAAGCGTGGATCGCCTGGTGTTCTCCTGCGGCTATCCCAATCATCAGACCCAACAATAAAGCAACTCCAAACCCTACAAATCCCCGGCCCAAGGTCGCTCCAAGATGATGCCAAAAATCAAAAGTGGCTACCAATCCGGCAGCCTGCCTTATTGCTTGCAGTGGTGTTGGCAAAATAAGCGGTAAACGGATGACAGCGGCCGCCAGCTGCCATCCCATTATCATTACTACAATGGATAGGCCGCCAAACCAATTACGGTTGATAGAAGAAAGTCTCATCCGGCACTTTTCCTCCCACGGAATCCGGTGCAAAACCGACTAAACGATCCAGAAAACTTTCAATAACCTTCCGGTATTTGAAAGCTTCGTCATATTTTAGATGGGTACGCTTCAAACCTTTTTCAACGGATAGCGCTGAAATTTGAACATATTTTTCCGCCAATATCCCGGCTTCTTTGGGATTCCTATTGGTCCAGGCAATGGAAGCAGCCAATCCCTTCAGAAAGCTCCGGAGCGCTTCCGGGTGTTCTTTGACAAATTGTTGCCGCACCACAATACAGGTTTGGGGGTAAGTGGTACTCTGTTTTTCCACCCGTTGCCATTCTTTCTGAAAGTCCAGTATTACTTGCAGATGGTTGTTTTTTTCCAATACTTCGGTAACCCAGGGCTCCGGCATGGCTGCCAAAGTTATTTTGCCGGCCGCCACCAGTTGCGCCATCTCGACCGAACTGGAGATATATTGAATCCGAACATCCTTCTCCGGATCAAGGCCATTCTTGTTGATTAGATAACGCAGTAAAATATCGGAAATAGCCCCTTTGGCCGAAACGTAAATTTCTTTGCCCTTCAGATCTTTCCAGTGACGGATAGTCTTATCGCTGCTGACGATGTACATCAACCCCCAGCCGATAATGGCCGCTACTTCGATCTTGACTCCCTTGTTATAAATCATAGCGGCAGTACTGATGGGAAGCCCTGCGATATCAGTCTCTCCGGCTATCAATTTGCCCACCGCCAGATCCGGACTTTTTAAAACTTCGAAACTGGTTGGTACCTTCAGGCTTGAGGGTTGATCCATCATCCGCGCCATCGACAGGCCGATATTTCCGGCCAGCGCTGTTACTCTCACCGGCGAAGGATTCTCGCTCCAGGCGCCGCCCCCCCACAAACAAAGTACCAACAACAAAACCGGCATAATCAGTAACGTTCGCTTTTTCATTCGGGATACACCTTTCTATCTTCCTAACTTCCCTTACTTTTACTTTGAATTATAATCTTTTTTTTGAAAAGATCATAGTATTTACTCTGTGAACCCGTTATTTTTAGTTACATCCCGGTACCAGTATCCGCTTTTTTTGATACTGCGGTCTTGGGTAGAGTAATCGATTTTGACAATCCCAAATTTCTTGCTATAGCCATAACCCCATTCAAAATTATCCATCAATGACCACAGGTAATAGCCATCCAACCGTACTCCCCCCTCCATCGCCCGGTGAAGGGCCATCAAATGCTGTTTTAAATAATCCAAGCGGTCTTCATCGGCAACGATCCCTTTCTCGATTTGCTCATCTTGAAAAGCCGCGCCGTTTTCAGTAATGAAAATACGGGGATTGTGGTAATCTTTTTGGATACGGATCAAGAGGTCATAAATTCCCGCCGGATAAATTTCCCACTCCATATCGGTATAGGCTGAATCTTTAGGGTTAATGTTCTGAAATAAACTTGAAGAACCGGGAGCCGTATGGCCAATCACTGCTCTTGAGTAATAATTGATTCCTAAAAAGTCAACCACAGCCCTTTTAAGCAATTCCATATCGCCATTTTCAATAGTCGGCGCGTTATATTTTCGGTGGTATATTTCCCCTATGTCTTCAGGATAAACACCTTTCAATACCGGATCCAAAAACCAGCGGTTTTTTTCACCATCCGCCAAAATGGTGGCTTTTTGGTCCTCCGCCGAATCGGACGCCGGATAAGTTGGACTTAGATTAAGGGTAATCCCGATTTCCCCTTTTAAGTTCAATTGCCTGTAAATTTCTACGGTTCTGGCATGAGCTACCAGTAAATGATGGGCCACCTGTATTCCCAAAGCCATATCCCGCAATCCGGGAGCATGATGTCCCTCCGCATATCCGCAAAAGGCGGACACTTGCGGTTCGTTGAAGGTAATCCAACGTTCGACCCGATCTCCAAACCTGTCGAATATCACCTTGGCGTACTCCTCAAATGCTCCAACGGTAGAGCGGTTTCCCCATCCCCCCTGTTCCTGCAAAGCCTGGGGCAAATCCCAATGATATAAAGTGGCCGCGGGCTCTATCCCCGCCTCCAGCAATTCATCAATTAACCGATTATAAAAATCTACTCCTTTGGAGTTTATAGGACCTTTACCAACCGGAAAAATTCGAGGCCAGGCAATGGAAAACCGGTAGGATTTTAATCCTAATTCCTTCATCAGCAAAATATCTTCCCGGTAGCGATGATAATGGTCGCAAGCAATATCGCCCGTATCTCCCCGGTAAACTTTCCCGGGCGTATGACTGAATCGGTCCCAGATGCTCTCGCCGCGGCCATCTTCTTTTACCGCTCCTTCAATTTGATAAGCGGCGGTGGCTGCCCCCCAGATAAATTCTTTTGGAAAAATGAATTGGGTCATTGGATTCTCCCTTGGAAAAGATTTTAGCGATTTTTCATTTATCGTTTGATTCCGTATAAATTTAATTATATTGATAAAATGACTCTTGTGCATTCATTTTTTTGTGTTTTTTCTTCAAATTTTTTACCCGATTGAATCCAACCTGGGAATGAAATATTCAACAGACTATTCTAATGATCAATGAAAAGAAAATATAAAAAAAGTGCCGGATCAAATCCAACACCACAATACTCTCAGAAATGAACTTCGCTGGAGCTTTAATGTCCTTCATATTCAAACCAGTCGAAATCGGCAAAACCGGAAGGGGGATTGCCATTGCTGGAGGCAAATAATCCAATCAAGGTCCCCACAAATCCTCCGGCAACATCGGTACTGAGGATTCTTCCGTCTATATTTTCGATCAACGCCCGATAGCTCTCTCCATCGTTGCCATAATAAAAACTATATTCTTGCCCGACAGCTTTTACTTTTAAATAAATCCGGGCAGGGGGATAAACATCTTCCGCTAAAACCGTCTCCACACCTTTTTCACATTTTACCAGGCGGATTCGATTTTGTTTCCCCATTTTGAAAGGGGTCGCCAGTTCAAAACGGAAATGGAACTCATTACTTTGAATCACTGCCAAGCCTGCCGTCTCCTCCGGATGGAATTGAACTTCCATCACCGTGGCAGCTTCAAAATGAATATGTTGTTGACGCCGGCCGATAAAGCTCGGGTTCGCCAGTTCCGTAAGCTTTTCCGGCTTCGTGAAAAGCCGTAAATGACCCGGCCTTTCTTTCAGACTCCAAAAGGGATTCCGGGGAGTGCGCAATGCCTGCCAGAATAATCCCAGCGATTCACTAGTAAAATCATCCCGGATTTCCTTGGGTTCTACATTCTGAAAAGGAAGATCCGGTAAAGGATAAGTAAATTCGACCCGCCCATTTCCCGGGCTTATCACCGGCCAGTTGTCTTCCCAAACCACCGGTATCAAAAAAGTCTCCCGGCCTAAATTACGGTAATATCCTCCATAAGGCCTGGATCCTAATGCAACCATCCACCACTCACCATTCTGAGTTTGAACCAGATCCCCATGGCCCACATTTTGGATTGGATAGTCCCTTCCCAACTGCCGATGGGTTAAAACCGGGTTCCCGGGATTGCCTTCATAGGGCCCGGTAATTTGACGGCTACGGGAGACCGTAATGGAGTGATGATAATCCGTTCCACCCTCGGAAATCATTAAATAATACCAGCCGTCCTTGCAATATAAATGAGGACCTTCCGGCCATACTACATCCCGCATCGCGCCGCGCCATAAAGGGTGAACACCGCCGATCAATTTCATCTTTTTCAAATCCAGTTCCTGCAACCAAATTTCCCAGTTGCCGAAATACTTTGGGCCCTCGGGAATCGGTCTCGTCCCTATATAATAAGCTTTCCCATCTTCTTGAAAGAAAAGTGACGGATCGATTCCCGGCGCATCGGGCAACCAGTAAGGATCGGACCATGGCCCGGCCGGATGATCGGCAGTGATAAGAAAATTACCACCCTTGGTGATATTGGTGGTAATCAAATAAAAAGTTCCCTGATGATAACGGATGGTAGGCGCATAAATTCCCTCCGAATGGCCAACTCCATCCAGATCCAGTTGCGATGGCCGGTTTAAGGAAAACCCGATCTGCTCCCAATGAACCAAATCCCGGCTGTGAAAAACCGGTACTCCTGGAAAATAACAAAAGGTCGAAGTCACCAGATAATAGTCTTCACCCACTCTGCAAATGGATGGGTCCGGGTAAAAGCCGGGCAGGATGGGATTTGAAAATTTCTGTTGTGTCGGAGAACCTTGTCGATTCATTCATTCAATCCTTTTTCCAGTTACCTGGATGGAAAATGAAATCTTCATGATATGAGTTTTCATCCTTTTAAAGCTCCTGCTAAAGTCGTTCCTTCAATAATCTTTTTATGGAAAATACTATACAAAATAATTGTAGGAGCGGCTGATATTATCACTCCGGCGGCATATTGCGGGAAATAGTTGGCTCCCAAATTACCGATAAACTTGCTGACCCGCAATTGCAGGGTAAAAAGATCTTGTGAATTTATTAAAATTAAGGAAAGTAGATAATCACTCCAAGCTCCCATAAAAGTTAGCAAGATCGCCAATACAGTTGCCGATTTAGTTAAGGGAAACATGATTTTTATAAATGTTGTCCAATGCCCTGCACCGTCAATTTTAGCTGCTTCCATGAGCTCACCGGGGAGTGTATTATAAAACGAGCGGTAAATCATGGTCCAAAATGGAATGTTAAACGCGGCGATTGCCAAAAACAAACCGGACAGCGTATTGATCAATCCCAAACGAATATCCAATTTATATAGCGGGATTAAGACCATCTGGCAGGGTACAAAAAAGCCAGCCATGATAAAATAAAACAGAACACTGGTCAGTTTTGTCCGGTAGCGAGAAAAAATATAACCTGCCATCGCCGCCGGCGGAATCGTGAAAAGAATTGTCCCCAAGCAAACGATAAAAGTATTCAACATGCCGGAGCCGATTTTAACACCATTCCAGGCATTGACGAAATTTTCCCAGTGTAACTCTTTTGGAATACTCCATGGATGATAAGCATATTCCAGGCTTGTTTTAAATGCGAACATAAATGGTAGGACCAAGGGCACAATCACAACTAAAGCCAAAATTATCAATATGAAATGAATGATAATAGATGAAACCTGATATCCGCTCTTTTGTTTTCTATCAAAATGCTGTGGCGTCAATATTTTGTTCATTTTTTTCCCTCCTCAAAATACGGTGCGCGGTATCTGTTCAAACCAGTTCAACTTTATCCAAAGGATTTGATCCAGAACTTAATTTTGGTTCTCACGTTGCAATGCAAATTGAATAATAGTAAAAACCAAAGAAAGTAAAAATATAATGACCCCAATCGCCGCGCCTTTACCATATTGCCAATTTAAAAAACCTTCCTGGTATAATAATATCCCCAATGTAACGGTAGCATTTGCGGGTCCACCGGAAGTGACCATCCAAGGAAGATCGAACAATTTCAAGCTACCGACAATACATAAAATTGCCTGAATCCTAAGGGCAAACGATATTTGAGGAATTACAATATATCTTGCATATTGCCACTTGTTGGCGCCATCTATCACCGCAGCTTCACGGAGTTCTCCCGGGATTTGCTCAATATTGGCCATCATGTAAATAATTCCAAACCCAATATAAGCCCAGGTAGCTAAGGAAAACAACGACCAGAAGGCTATAGACGGATTCCCCAAAAAATCAATACTCTCCAACCATTTCCAACCTAAAGTTTTTGCAAAAGTGACAATCACGCCGGAATTCGGCTGAAAGACAAAAATCCCAAGCATTGCCGTAATTGCTGATGGCAAAACATTACTCAAATAATAAATGCTGCGTACGCCCTTTACCATTCTTGTTCTAAAATTAGTACAAGCGAACGCTATAAAAAAAGCCAGGGGAATTTGAATCACCACACTCCAAAAAGCCCACTGAAATACATGAAGTAACCCGGCTAGAAAGTCCTCGTTTGTAACAAGCTTGATATAATTTTGGAATCCTATAAAAGTTTCCGCCCCGAGCCCAGTGGCGCGCATCATGGAAATTCTGAATGTTTCTATAATCGGATAAAACATAAAAATCCCCATAATTAAAAAAGCCGGCAACAAGCAGATAGTTTTGAATAGCAGTTGTGACCAATCAAAGCTTCGCTTGAAAGCGCTTTGGGTAGTTACCATCAATACCCACCCCAATTCATTTAATATGTATAATCTACAGAAAAGAACCTAGATTCCGGAACGAATCAATCTTCGTTCCGGAATCTCGAAAACAGTTTGCGTTTTACAAAGACCTTTTTATTACTTTTTGATAGGTCCCATATTTTCTTCTACTAATTCTTCAAATTTCGTCAATGACTTTTTCACATCAGTATCCGCTAAGAAGAAACTTTGAATCGTGGTATTTACAGGAGTCGAGACTGTAGCTGGCAAATTCTGATCCCACCAAAACTGGACGTTTTTGGCTTTTCCCAAAACGTTGCTCGCAGCCATACCGGTAAGTCTTGTCGGTGCTTTCACGCCCGGTACCGAGCAAACCCTTCCGGGTTCAGCCTGACAGGCTTCAACACTCATAGCATATTTCATAAACCTCACAATAGCAGCTTTCTTGTTTGCTGCAAGCTTGGTAGCGGTAAATCCTACATCGGTCATACCCATCACATCGCCTATCGAACCTTTACCACCCTTTACAACTGGAACTGCATAGCAACCGATAGTTTGGTCGGTTTGTTTCGGATCGGAATACAAACCACATAACCAGGAACCTGAAATTTGCATGGCTGCCTTACCGGTACACATTAAAAGTTGGGCATCACTATACCCCTCCGATAAAGGTTTAGTACCGAAAAATCCCTTTTGGGCCCATTCTTGATATTTTTGAGCGGCTTGTACGAAAGCAGTCGAATCAAATCTGGTTTTTCTGGCAACTGCGCTATCAAAGACATCTCCGCCATAACGGTTTACTAAGTACATATAAGTAGCCAGAACCGGCCATTGGTCCTTACCACCAACCGCCACTGGCTGAACACCTTTTTCTTTTAAGATTTCGGCGGTTTTTTCAAATTCATCAAAGGTTGTAGGGATGTTTAAACCATATTTTTTAAAGATTCCTTCATTTACAAATAAACCGGCTACTGCGAAAAACGGTGCTACTCCATAAACTTTCCCCTTATAGCTCATCGCTGCTTTAGCGGCAGGGCTAGTCTTTACCGAGGACAGTTCTTTGGTAAGATCAAGCAGTTTACCGGCTTCAGCAAACTGACCCATAAAAGAACCGCCCCAGCTTTGGAAAATATCGGGGCCTTGGTTATTAGCTAAAGAGATTTTTAATTTATCATTTAAGGGTGAACCTTGGGTGCCAAAAGCAATCCAATCCAATTTAATATCCGGGTTTTTCTCTTGAAAACTTCTTGCCATAGCCCGAACATAAGCAGCATCGGGTTTTTCGGCATTATCAATGGGATCAACAGCCCATACGGTAAGTGTAACTTTCGGAGCCGCATACACTGGAATCATTAAGGCAACCACCAAAGCAAACAGGCAAAAGATTAAAACTACTTTTTTCATTCTTCTTTTTCCTCCATTCTTTTCTCTTTCATCTAATTCAAACAGATGCCACCATCACTAAATTTGGATTCCCTCACCTCCCGAACATATCCTTCATTTGCTATATATGTTTTTATTTCCAATAATCCTTAGGAATGCCAGTGATTAGTACTCCATTTCAACCGGTGAGCCCGCAACCTCAAATCCTGTCTTCAACACTTTAAATCCGGTTAGCTCCTGACTTCTTGCGTCAGGTTGACTTCCCCCAACATAAACTTCAAATATGCCCGGTTCCAGGATATATTTTCCTTCCTCGTTAACGAGAGCCATCAACCGGGGAGTAATCTCAAAGGAAATTTCCTGCTCCTGGCCGGGCTGAAGAAATACTTTCCGGATTCCCCGCAATTGCCAGTTGGGAACAACCACGCTGGCCTCCAAATCCTTCAGATATAATTGGACCGCTTCTTCCGCCGGATACCGGCCGGCATTTTTTACTTTTACCCTACAAAAAACACTTTCACCGGCCTTGATTTGGGTCCCGGTCAGTCTCAATTCCCGATATTCAAATCGGGTATAGCTCAAACCGTATCCGAATGGATAAAGAGCTTCACCCTTCATGTAACGGTATGTCCGGTTATTCATGGAATAATCACTAAAATCGGGCAGTTCCTCGGTACTTCGGTAAAACGTAACCGGTAAACGCGCCGATGGACTGTAATCACCAAATATCAAGGAAGCAACAGCTTTCCCGCCTTCAGCTCCAGGATACCAAGCTTGAATGATCGCCGGGATGTGAGTGTCAGCCCAGCTCACCGCTAAGGCGCTTCCCGAAAGAAGAACTAAAATAACAGGTTTCCCAACTTTAAATACGGTTTCAAGGAGTTCTTGTTGCAGTCCGGGTAAATTTAAATGGTTTTTGTCGCCACTGGCGTATTCATTGGATGTATCACCTTGTTCTCCCTCAATCGTAGCATCGAGCCCCAAACACATGACAACAACATCACTTTTCCGAGCAACAGCGATCGCCTCGGCAAAACGGTCTTTAGGATCGGCCAGCCCTTCGACTTTATCTTTATATAAATGACATCCCTGGCTATAGTACACCCGGACAGGTTCTTCAACAGCCTGAGCAATTCCCTCCAGCACCGTCCCATAGCGCGAAGCGGTTCCGCAATAATTCCCCATGAGGGCGGCCCTGCTATCGGCGTTAGGCCCGATAACACCGATCGATTTGATTTTGGATTTATCAAGGGGTAATAAGTGATTGGCATTTTTCAACAGCACCAAAGATTTTCTGGATACATCCAGGGCAAATTGCCGATGTTCGTTACAATCATTCTTTTCGTAAGGTATTGCACTATATGGAACACATTCCTGAGCATCAAACATTCCCAGTTTCATTCGAATGAACATCAAACGGATTACAGACTTATCGATTGTCTCTTCATCTACCAAGCCTTCTTGATGGGCTAGAAGCAAATTCAAATACATATTGCCGCAGTTCAAGTCACAGCCATTATTGACAGCCAGGGCCACCGACTCCGGAGCGGTTTTGGTAACCATATGGTTCTCATGAAAATCTTTAATCGCCCAGCAATCCGAGGTTATATATCCGTTAAAACCCCATTCTCCACGGAGTATTTTTTGTAATAATGTTTTACTCCCGCAACACGGTTCGCCGTTGGTACGGTTATAAGCGCCCATGACTCCAGCAACATTCGCTTCTTTAACACATTCTTTAAAAGCCGGAAGATAAGTTTCCCACAAATCCTTCTCGGATACAACCGCATTGAAACTATGCCGTTCGCCCTCCGGCCCGCTATGAACGGCGAAATGTTTAGCGCAGGCCGCCGTTTTTAAGTAAACTCCATCGTTTCCCTGAAGTCCTTTAATGAATGCCACACCAAGTCTACCGGTTAAGTAAGGATCTTCCCCATATGTTTCATGACCCCGGCCCCACCGCGGATCACGAAATATATTCAAATTCGGCGACCAAAATGTTAACCCTTTATATATGCCATGGTCGTTATTCCGCTGAGCCTCATGATATTTTGCGCGGGCTTCGGTAGAAACAATATCTGCGACTTGATAAATTAAGTTTTCATCAAAAGTCGCCGCCATTCCGATCGCTTGCGGAAAAACCGTGGCTGTTCCTGCTCTTGCAACACCATGTAACGCCTCATTCCACCAATTATATGAAGGAATGCCTAACCTGGGTATTGCCGGTGCATTATAAACCATCTGACTTACTTTTTCTTCCAAAGTCATTCTTGATACCAAATTTTTAGCCCGTTCCTCAAAGCTTAAGGTTTCATCATAATTCTCAGGTTGAACCGACATTTGAAACCCTCCATGTAATCAATGTGATCTTCCCGGATTTCACGAAAACATTATAGTTCCCGGTTCTATAATGTACAAATTCATGAATGAAGATATTTCCAGCAAACGTTTGTTAAAACGGCCATCTTTTATAAGATCAATTTATTCAGTTGAAGCCAACATATTCTCTATTTATCATGAAAATAGATTATGAGAATCTATACCGTGATTCCTTGATAATGGTTCGCATCCCTTTTCATTGGACAATTCTGATTTTTTAAGGAATTACCATATTTTACAGGATTATTCCTATGGAAACAGGGAAAAGATTTTTATTTTTTAACAAACGTTTGCGAATAATATTTCTAGCAAAAATTTAGAATTCCTCCTGTCTATACCAATAAATTTTCTTTTTAAATATCGTAATTCTTCTTTATGAAAAATAAAGTCCTAATAAAAGGGGCTGTTGCAAAATAATTAAAAAACGATGAGATATACAATATATTGAATCCAATTTAGGTTTGCTTGCCAATATATTGTATATCTCTATCCATTAAAAATCTTTTGTAACAGCCTGTTTTTCTATTTTATAATATTTTGATATTATTCTGACTGCAACTGATGAATCCGGGTCAAATAAATCTGACTCAAGGCGTCGGCTTCTTCGGATGTATTGGCCTCAGAATAAATTTTAAAAATCGGCTCTTCGGCATCAGGTAAAACTAGCGCCCAACCCTGTTCATGAAATACTTTGAGTCCGTCAGTCATTTCCAGAGGACGATTTTTATTTTCTTCAAACAAATTTCGCATGATCCGCCCTTTATCTTCCCAGGAACAATCGGCTTCCCGGTAGCTTCTTTCAACATTAGGTATCAGCATTTTGGCCTCAGATAAAGATAATCGCTCCCTGGCCAATAATTCCATTACTTTCACCAGACATACCAATGAGTCATACTCCGGTTGATATAAGTTTCTCCCATCCGCCGACGGAAATAGCCTTTCCTGAGCTACCTTTTCCATCATTGAGCGAGGATTGGCTTTCGTACGGATGACTTGACCATGAAACTGCCGTGCTATCTCCTCAATAAATTGGGGCGCCGTAACTTGAACCGCTATGGTGGCTTGGGGTTTATATTTTAAAACCCAAAATGCAAGAAGCGCCGTTAATTGTTCATCCTTTAACAATTCACCGTGTTCATCCAGAATAATAAATTTTTCACCATCATTCCCGGTGATAATTCCAAAATCGGCCCCGGAAGATTTGATTTGTTCCGCAACAACACTCATTATCCGGGCTAATTCTTTTAATGGCCTTACACGGTGAATTGAATCCCCGGATTGATTTTCGGCAAAAACAATTTCACCCCCCAGCTTGTCCAATAAACTGGGCAGGATCAGGGAAAGGCTGCCATTATCGTAATGAATAACCATTTTATAATGCCTTGCTTGAATCAATTCTCTCGCTTCGGAATTCAATAATCCGTCTAAATAAGGTTCTATCAAATGGGGAACAAATGCTAATTCGCCCATGGCACCTGCCTCTACCCTTAAGAAATCCTCACAAAAATATGCATTTTCTAAAGCCCGCTCGTTGTTTTTATCAATATACAAGCCGGAATGATCGAAAAATTCTATCACCATACCGTCGGTTTGTTGAGGACTCATCCGAAGATGAACTCCACCTCTAACTCCCAAAGATGGAATAGCGTATCTTGTCGCCGATGACGGTATGGTGCCCAGGTCGTAAACATCAACGCCTGCCGCCAAGACTCCCGAAACCAGCGCTCTTTTTAATACTCTTGCAGCTCGGTAATTATCCGAACTGACTACAATTTTAGCACCAGGCTTTAAATGGGCTCCCAAAACACCGCCTATTTTCGCTACAAATTCCGGATTGATTTCCTGATTGATGATACCGGAAATTCCTCTATTCCCGAAAAGGCTCCTCGAACCCTTAAGCGACCAGATTAAACTGTCGTTTAAAATCGAACCGCTATCAATATCTTTATGGGGCCAAACCCTTACTGAAGGTTTTACAATTGCCCGTATGCCTATATTAACATTTTCCCCAAGCACCGCTCCTTCATGGATGGTATTTCTTCCTTTTAGACGGACATTTTGACAAATGATAGCTCCATTTACTTCACAGTCCCCTCCCATATAACAATGGCTCCATAAAATACTATGCTCGACTTCGGAGCCGCTTTGGAGGGTCCCATAGTCTCCAATGACCGACATTCCTCCTATACTAACCCGGTCGGCAATTTTCACATAATTACCCAACAACGCCGGAGCCATAATCTTTGCCCCCGGATCAATTTCGACTCCTTCGCCAACCCAAATTCCGGGGGTTATCTCCTTTCCCGCCTTCTCCACGCTTACTTTGCCCGTCAATACATCATAATGGGCTTGACGATATTGTTCCAGATTGCCTATATCCGACCAGTAACCTGAAGCCACATAGCCATATAAGGGTTCGTTTTTGGCTTGTAATAACGGAAAAAGATCTTTGCTGAAATCAAAGATTTGCCCCTTTTGAAAGTAGTCAAAAATGCGCGGTTCTAAAATATAAATTCCCGTATTCACCGTATCACTAAAAACCTCACCCCATCCGGGCTTTTCTAGGAAACGCTTAACCCTGCCCTCTTCATCTGTAATCACAACTCCGTATTCGAGAGGATTATTTACTTTTGTCAATACAAGGGTCGCAACAGCCCCCTTGGACCGGTGGAAATCAACTGCCCTGGTTAAGTCGATATCTGTTAAAGCGTCCCCACTAATGACCAAAAAAGTTTCATTTAAAAATTCTGCGCCGTTACGGACACTTCCCGCCGTTCCCAACGGGGTTTCTTCAATAAAATATTGCATCTGGATGCCGAACTTTTGCCCATTCCCGAAATAGTTTTCGATCTCCTGAGGTAAATAAAACAAAGTTGCCATGACTTCCGTGAAACCATGTTTCTTAAGCAGATTAACGATATGTTCCATCATCGGTCGATTGGCTATCGGGGTCATAGGTTTTGGTTTATAACATGTCAAAGGCCTCAGTCGGGTCCCTTTTCCTCCGGCCATAATAACTGCTTTCATTATAATCCTCCTTAAAATTGCATACTGTTTCTAGCCTTCCCTTAAAGGGAATTGATTAAAATCCCGGACAAATTGAGGCTGTCTAAAAAAAGCAATTCAAAATCGATAAGAAATACAATATATAGCTTCATCGAATATGTTGATTTCAATATAATGTATTTCTTTATCCTGCGTGCGTTTACCGTGCGAATTTACTTTTGGGACAGCCCCCTTAAGGATAAAGCTCCAAAGTCATACGATTTCCCTTTAAGGGATAGGGTCCGAAATTAGGCCTTTTACCCTTTTGCTTACTATCGGCCAGCTTTAATGACCGCACAAAGTAAGGATGGATGACTACCTGGATATTTGAATAATCACGCTTTCCCTAAAACCGCTCCGCGTCTTTCTAAGAACTAATGAACATCGCGATACCGAGTCATTTCCTCAGCTTCTATCGTTTTGATCATATTCGCCATGATGATTTCCCGGGCTGCCTCTTCATGCATTACCGCATGCCAATTGGATTTTTGATTTTCCTCGATGATTTCCCGATATACCTTATGGGTTTGGATTGCAATTTTGTCCCAACTGTAAATCTGTTGTACATCTTTAAGGGCTGAGGCTTTCATTTTGTTACGATGGTCGGGATGCTGCAAGGCCCAGATCATATTATCCGCTAAGGAATTTACATTATCGCAATAGACCTTCAAACCGTTTTCTCCATGACGAATAATCTCTCCCAATCCGCCCGCATCGGAAGCAATCACAGCTGCGCCTGCAGCCATTCCCTCCAAAGCCACAATACCAAAAGGTTCGTAGAGACTGGGGAAAACAGCTATGGTCGCCGCCTTATACAATGCATTCCGGGTATCGTCGTCAATATAACCGGCAAAATATACGCGATGGTAAATACCCAATTGATATGCACGATGTTTTAATTCTTCCAGATAAGGGCCTTTCCCGGCAATCACCAATTTAGCACTGGGTTCAACTCCCAGCACTCTTGAATACGCATCCAGTAGAACTCCCAACCCTTTCTCCCGGACAATCCGTCCCACGTAAAAAATCATTTTCTCATCTGGTGCACAGTAATGTGTGCGAACTTCATCAGGGTTGAGAGCGGTTTT
The DNA here is from genome assembly GCA_023426245.1 of Bacillota bacterium. Taxonomy (GTDB): domain Bacteria; phylum Bacillota; class UBA4882; order UBA8346; family UBA8346; genus UBA8346. Next base: position 66,185 of record JAFABB010000026.1, on the reverse strand, counting down.
TTCAAATTCACCGGGATAGACTCCATTGGGAATGATTCGGATCTTATCTTCAGGCATTTGGAAAACCCTTTGTAGTTCTGCTTTCATGTAATTACTACAACAAATAACCCTCCAGGATTCATAACCTAGCCACCACTCCACATTACTGATATACCGCTGTAATTCATTATGAAGCCCATTGTTGCGTCCATATTCAGTTGCATGAATCGTTGAGACCAAAGGTATCTGCCAAGAGTGTTTTAAATTCTTACCTGCGAATGCCGCCAGCCAGTCATGGGCATGAATGATATCAAAAGTAGCCCCCAGCAGGGCAAGGCGGTTAGCCATTTCAGTCATATTCAAATTCAATTGCAGCACCCAGGTTAGAAAATCCGGAGTTGAAGGATTGTTCATAACTACCCGGTAAACTTTTACTCCGTGAATGGTTTCATAATCGGCTGCATCTTGAACCCCACAGGTAATTACCGAAACCTCGACATCCTGTTTTACCAAAGCCAGTGCGAGATCATAAACATGGCGGGCTATCCCTCCCACAATCTTTGGGGGAAACTCCCAACTAAGCATCAATACTTTCATACCATCACCTCGAAAATTATTTTGTTAAATGTTTGGATTGGTGCGCACTCTTTGAACCTTCCATACGAGTTGACCCGCAGGTAAAATATCTAAAAAAGATAATCATTTACCATATATTTGCGGGATTGGGAAGGGTTATCAAGGATTCCAAGAGTGCTCAATTAGTTTAACCCAGGGTCTCTATCTCTATGACAATTTTTAAAGCTCCCCATTCCATATTTCCATGAATCAATAGACACAGCTACACAATAATCAACGAATTCCTCCATTGGTCAAGCATCTGAATATGGTTGACTTTTAGCCCAATTTGTTATAGTATGCATAGTATTGGTCTTTTTTTGTTAATTCACATAAAATTCACCTTGATTTTACTCTTTCATTGTAATTGTGTGCGTCCAGGTCGTTTAACGAGTTTATTGCTTAACAGGCAATCCCGATCCAAGCTAAACCGGCGTGGAGATTTTTACTGATCTTAAGTTAAATAAGTTGATTACTCAAGCGTCCGCAACAAGAGAGGAGAATCTTTTTGAAACAAGTCTGGCTTAATTCTTATGAAAATGGGGTGCCTCATCATATAGAGTACCCTTCGATAACGCTCCCAACCATGCTCCATCAAACAACTTCCAAATTTCCAAATCACAAGGCTATGGTTTATTTAGACCACCAATGGACTTATCAAGAATTAGATGATTTAGTTTCTCAGATGGCAAATTTATTAATTTCTTATGGAGTCAAACCTGGGGATCGCATCGGAATTCAATTGCCTAATTCACCCCAGTTTGTTATATGCTATTATGGAATATTACGGGCCGGCGCAATTACCGTACCCATCAATCCAAACTTTAACGGCGATGAACTCGCTTATATCATTCAAGATACCGGGATAAACATACTCATTACGAACTTCGAAATGGTCCCTGCACTTAAGATCCGCTCTTCCGAAAATTTAAAAGTCATTACCACCGATATCCGGGTTCCCTTTTCCCCAGAGCATGACTACAATTTACCCATCAACGGTATTAAGCTCGAAAAAGTCCTTTTCAGTCAACCGGTAAGCGATCCTGAAATTGATATCAAGCCGGAATCCGTTGCCAATTTACAATATACCGGTGGTACAACAGGTTTATTTAAAGGGGCAACCCTGACACATGGTAATTTGGTAGTGAATGCCGCACAATTTCGTTCTTGGTTTAAAAACATCTATGAAGACGGGGAAGGGAAATTAATTTGTGTCCTTCCCATGTTTCACATTTACGCTATTACCACCACAATGAATCACGCTGTACTCAGCGGTTCCTCTCAGTGCCTGATGTCTAAGTTTGATATCAACGAATTAATGCGCTTGATAGAAAAACAAAGGCCTAACCTCTTTATGGGTGTCCCGGCCATGTATATAGCAATTGCTATGAGAGATAATGCTAAAAATTACGATTTAACTTCAATTAAAGCCTGTGTTTGCGGTTCAGCGCCACTACCTCCGGCAATTCAGCAAAAATTTAAAGATTTAACTGGAACCGAAGTGCGTGACGCTTACGGCCTTTCAGAATGCTCCCCAGTGGTCTCAGCTACTCCTATCAATGGCAAAAATAAATATGGCAGTATCGGTACTCCTGTCCCGGATACCGAAGTAAAAATAGTTGACCCTGAAACCGGTAAAGAGCTTGACTTTAATGAAGTTGGAGAATTGGTAGTAAAAGGTCCTCAAGTGATGAAAGGTTACTGGGGTCATCCTAAAGAGACGGCTATGGTATTAAAGAACGGCTGGTTGCATACAGGTGATCTGGGTATCATGGATGAAGACGGCTACATTTTTATCACCGATCGCTTGAAGGACATGATAAACGTGGGAGGCGAAAAAGTTTACCCCCGTGAGATCGAAGATTTGCTATACACCCACCCGGCAGTCAAAGAAGTGGCAGTTATTGGCGCTCCCAACGAACTCCGTGGCGAAGTTCCGGAAGCGTATGTGGTGCTAAAAGAGACTGCTGCCACCTCGGAAAAAGAACTCCGCCATTTTTGCATCGATCATTTATCGAAGTTTAAGGTACCCCATAAAATTGAAGTTGTAGAGGAATTACCCCGAAGTTCCGTTGGAAAAGTCCTCCGGCGTTTGCTCCGGGACAAGTATCACCCCAAGAAATAATGACTTGTGTATAGAGCAAACCATCTTTTCATTGGGACGTGGAATAATTCAATCAATAAAACGGGCTGCCATGAGAAATTCAGGAGCAGCCCATTTTTTTATTCGGCGACCGACTTCGCTGGAGTCTGTTTTTTCCGTTTGGCTGGGACCGGCAAAAGCGGCTTCAAAAATTGACCCGTATAAGACGATGAATTTTCCGCCACTTCCTCCGGAGTTCCGGTTGCGATAATCGTCCCGCCCCGGTCACCACCCTCCGGACCCAGGTCAATCATATAATCCACACTTTTAATGACATCCAGGTTATGTTCAATCACTAAAACCGTATCCCCAGCTTCCACCAAACGCTGCAGCATCTCCAACAAACGGTGTGTATCGGCAAAGTGAAGGCCAGTAGTAGGCTCGTCCAAAATATATAGGGTTTTACCATTTGAACGTCTTGACAATTCGGTAGCCAACTTAATCCGTTGCGCTTCTCCTCCGGAAAGAGTCGTGGCCGGTTGGCCCAGTTTGATATAACCAAGGCCCACGTCTTGCAAGGTTTGCAGTTTACGGCGGATCTTTGGGATATTATAGAAGAATTCCAGGGCTTCTTCCACTGTCATATTCAGTACTTCCGTGATGGTTTTCCCTTTATATTTAATATCGAGAGTTTCCCGGTTATACCTTTTTCCTTTACATACTTCACAAGGCACATAAACATCAGGCAGGAAATGCATTTCAATCTTGATAATACCGTCCCCGGCACAGGCTTCACACCGTCCGCCTTTTACATTAAATGAGAAGCGTCCCAGAGTATATCCGCGCATTTTAGCTTCCGGAGTTTCGGCAAACAGTTCCCGGATTGGGTCAAAAACCCCGGTATAAGTCGCCGGGTTGGATCGGGGAGTCCGTCCAATCGGAGACTGGTCAATATCAATCACTTTATCCAGATGCTCCAGCCCCAATATTTTATCATGAGCACCTGCTTGTAAAGTAGTGGCCTTGTTTAGTTTCGTGGCTGCCACCGGATATAAAATATCGTTAATTAAAGTACTTTTCCCCGATCCGGATACCCCGGTAATACAAACGAATACTCCCAAGGGGATCTTTACATCGACATTTTTCAGGTTATGTTCTTTGGCACCTTTGATTTGTAAATATTTACCGTTCGGTTTCCGGCGTTCCTTGGGAATCACAATTTGTTGTTTTCCCGACAAATACTGGCCGGTGATGGATGAAGACTCGGCCAAAATTTCCTGTAAAGTCCCCGCGGCAACCACCTTACCGCCATGGGCTCCCGCTCCGGGACCAATATCCACGATGTAATCCGCTTCTCGCATCATTTCTTCATCATGCTCGACTACGATGACTGTATTCCCCAAATTGCGTAAATCCTTCAAAGTATCGATCAATCGACGGTTATCCCGTTGATGTAAACCAATGCTGGGCTCATCCAAAATATATAACACACCCACCAGCGAAGAACCGATTTGGGTTGCCAGCCGAATCCGCTGGGCCTCCCCACCGGACAATGTACCCGCGGCCCGTTCCAATGTCAAATAATCCAAACCCACATTCACCAAAAAGCCCAAACGCTCATTGATTTCTTTCAGTATCAAACGGGCAATCGTCATTTCCCGCTCCGAAAGCTGCAATTGCCTTAAAAAAGTGCTTGCGTCCAATACGGATTTTCGTGTGAGCTCACTGATATTGAGACCGCCAATATATACCGAGAGGCTTTCCGGTTTCAAACGGGCACCCTGGCATGCTGCACAGGGCTTAATGGTCATGTACTTTTCAATTTCCCGCCGCATGAAATCGGATTGTGTCTCCCGGTAGCGCCGTTCCAAATTATGAGCAACCCCTTCAAAGGATGCTGCATGCCGGAATTCTCTGTCTGGACCCTGGTAAGATATTTCGATTTTCTCACCTTTCGTGCCGTACAGTAAAATTTCCAATTGCTCTTTGGTTGCTTTCCGTAAAGGTTTATCCGGATCAATCTTATATTTTTTGGCTACCGATTTCAAATATTGCAACGACCAGGAATCCTGATCCGCACTCCAAGCCTTAATAGCGCCTTCGTTGAGCGACTTATCCAGATCCAACACCAACTGGGGATCAATCTCCATTTTAAACCCCAAACCATCACAATCCGGGCAAGCGCCATAGGGACTATTAAATGAGAACATCCGCGGGGTCAATTCTTCAAAGCTAAATCCGCAATCCGGACAGGCGAATTTCTCACTATAAACTTGTTCTTCTCCCTCTACCGGTAAAATCGTGACCAGACCCTTAGCAAGCTTTAAAGCAAGTTCTATCGAATCGGCCAACCGCTGCCCCAGGTCGGGTTTCATGATTAAGCGGTCAACCACGACTTCGATGGTATGTTGTTTATATTTTTCCAGGTTGAACTTTTCGCTTAAATCTTTGATCTCACCATCAACCCGTACTCTTACATAACCGTCCTTGCGGAAATCTTCAAAAAGCTTGTCATATTCCCCTTTTCGGTGGCGAACAACCGGGGCCAATACCTGGAACTTGGCTCCTTCCGGCAAAGCCATTACCTGGTCGACAATCTGCTCCACAGTCTGTTGCTTGATGGGCTTATGACAATGGGGACAATAGGGCTGTCCAATTCTGGCATATAGCAGGCGTAAATAATCATAAATCTCGGTAACTGTACCCACTGTTGAACGAGGATTATGACTGGTGGTTTTTTGATCAATGGAAATCGCTGGGGAGAGGCCATCAATATAATCCACATCGGGCTTGTCCATCTGGCCCAAAAACTGGCGGGCATAGGCGGAAAGGGATTCCACATACCTGCGTTGACCCTCGGCATAGATAGTATCGAACGCCAATGAAGACTTCCCGCTTCCGGACAGGCCAGTGATGATCACCAGCTGGTCACGGGGAATCTCTAAGTCAATATTCTTAAGGTTATGTTCGCGTGCTCCTTTAATTCTGATACTGTTTGAAGACATGGAAAATCCTCCGTTTAGAATTCGATCCATTATATCACGAACATATGTTCTTTTACAAGGTAATTGGTGGAAAGTTAAGAGGAAAGAAACATTATCATTTAATTTTTGATTCACGGGATACAATAGCATTCAAAACCACTACAATCTCTCACAAGAAAAAGTAAGCCAGCCCATAAAATCAACAACCCATTATCAAAATGATAACAGGCCGTTTGTTTGAAATAATGTAAATTATTTTATCCCATTCTCCTAAACCTGGAAGATCGATCGGGTCACTGAAAAAGTCTTCCCGATCATTTTAGGAAACGTTCCTACCCACTTGGTTAATCTCCCAAATGGTCCGGGTAATTGCCTAAGTCGTCCGGAGCTCTCCACCTTACTCGTAAATCGCGAACTCACATGGTGGGGCGGTAATCTTTACCGCTTTACCGTTCCGTTCCTCGATAACAACTTCACTTCCGATTTTGCTTTTATCCTGGGAGGAGTAAATGCATTTCATTTTCTCCCCCGCCTGGTGCAAGCTATCATCAATCGTAACCCAAGCCGAGGCCGGACTTTGGCAATCCGTGTTAATGAGCACTAAAATCTCTTGGCCATCAAATACTCTGGACCAGGGAACAATTGACCGGATTCGATTCCCAATCATGCAGGGCAGTCCGAAATGGATCCCGTCACCGGATATCTGTCGTATATACTGACGACCTCTCCGCAAGGTTACCCGTTCCTTCCGAATTTGCAAAATTTTTGCCAATTCCTGATAAACAAGATTATCTTCATTAAAAAAATGTCTATTCCTGCTGCGAAAAGCTCCAAACTCACCACCAAACATCGTCTCCCGGATATAACGGTCACTATCCCCCTGACCGTCAAAACTTTGCTCACTTCCATAATAAATACAAGGTATCCCCATCGTAGTCACATCTAAGGCCAAAGCGTTGAGTACCTGTTTTCCGCCATCCTCATCCGCGCAGAAGCGTGCTTTACAATTACCCCGTCTTACCTGGTCATGGTCATCGAACATTGTGACCACCTTATTATTGAACCAAGTATGAGACTCCTTATCCACCAGCAATGAATTCCGGAAGAGGCAGAAATATTCATCAGGATTGCTGCGGCCTTTGACCATATATTCCAATTTATCCGGGACATCGGCAATGCCCAAGGCCGCATCAACGCCTGTAATCTCCATAATATAGAAGGCGTGTTGCCGACCGCCGGTAATTTCACCGATTAAGTAAAAATTATCCTTGCCGATAACTTGGGCAAATTCATGAATCGCCCGGGCAAAAAAGCGGGCAGCGCCGGGATCCATATGTTTGACCGTGTCAATACGGAAACCATCCAGGTCGGCATAGGCAATCCAATATTTGTAGACATCCACCAACGCCTTCAATGCCGGAAAGGGTTGGTAGTGATCGGCATCACCCTTCCCCAACATCAAATCCTTGAGTTCAAAAAAATCCCCTTCCAGATATTCCGGGTAATGATCCCAATCCCGGATAGCCCCTTTCCGGGTAAAAAATTCCGGCTGCTGAAATTCTCTAGGCCAAACCGCTCCATCCGGCCAGGCCTCTGTTTCATGTTCTAAAGTAACCGGCTTAAATTCCAGTACCGGTTTTCCCTGGGCATTGTTAAAGCCCTGAACGTCGAAAATATTCCCGTTCCAGTAAGGCCAACACCCTCCGCCCGTGAGACCGCAAGCTTCCGGCCGGTATTCAAAGACATCCCCGCAATGGTTCAGGATAATGTCAAGAATCACATAAAGACCGTTTTGGTGTGCGGTTTGAACCAGTTCCCGCAAATCTTCCTTCGTGCCAAAATGGGGATCAACTTCGATGAAGTTTTGAATTCCATACCCATGATAGGTATCTTTAAGAGCTACTTGCTTAAAAATGGGGCTAATCCAAATAGCGGTCACCCCCATCCGTTTTAAATAGCCAATCTTACTGGTCAGCCCCTTCAGCTTTCCACCGGTCCATTTCGAACCGGCTTCACGCCAGCGTTTAGCGTCTTCCTCGTTGCCGACAGCATTATCATTGTCCTCCCCACGGAACATCGGTGTTGAGCCAGCAACCCGGTTTCCTTGATTATCCCGGTAACCATCCTCTTTGCCGTCGGAAAATCGATCCAGCAATAAAAAATATAAGACCTGATCCTCCCAGGCGATTGGGGATTTAAAAAATTGCCGCTTGCATAAATCTGTGAGTTGAACCGCATCCAATGTTTTTTCTGTCAATTTGCCACTCCCCCTTATCCAAATAGTTTCTCACCAAGGAGCAATCTTATAACTTGTTTCAGGAAATCGATATCTCCGAAGATTGACACCCATTGAAAAAGGTTTATTTCAATTGTTTATCGGTGATGTGTTTTTCTTTGTAGGGAAATTGTCTTTCTAAAATTTCCAATTCTCCTTGATTGACTTCAAAGACCGGATCGGCATAATACTTTCCGCTTATTCCTTGCAAACTGCCCGGATAGAGTTCCAACACCATGAATTCTTCAAAATTTCCTTCTTCGGCAGTGCTGATTCCAAAGTTTGCCGCATTCTCAAAACCAAACCGGCGATAGTAGGCAGGATTTCCAAAGATGACGATGGCTTTGTACCCCATTTTCCGGGCCATCCCTTTTGTAAGGGCAATCAACTTGGATCCGATTCCTTGCCTTTGAAAAGATGGTAAAACGCTTATTGGGCCGAAAGTTATCACTTCATGTTCCCCTCCTTCTTTGTCCACCACTTTGGATTTGGAGTAGATGATATTCCCGGCAATTCGCGCACTTGAGCGTGGATGATCTTGGACCGCCACAAAATCCAGTTCAGGGAGAAAAGAGGAACACCCCCGTATTTTATGGACAATCAAGTGCTCACTACATCCAGGATGATAGAGATCCCAAAAAGCTTCCCGGGTCAAATTTTCTACTTCCCGGTAATCGTTTTCATTTTCCAGGCGAATGATGATATTCATTTTCCATCCTCTTCCTTCCTGATAATCACATTACCCTCGACATGCCGTTTCTCCATCAGATGGCGGGCTTTCCGATTGGCCACGCTGTCAAAAATGATGGAAAAATCATAATTGTCGGGATATAACTGACTGGCGGGCACTTTTAATTTTAAACGTTTGTGGTTAATCCGCTTTTTCTCTCCCTTGACTTGAACGCCAATTTCCCCTTTTTCATTGGAACGGGCATAGACGATACCGATTTCTCTTTGAGGATAAACCAATACGCTGTCTCCGATATTGAACTTCTCAATACGAGAGTGTGTTTGCTGCTGCTCGGCCTTTTCTTTGACAATCTGCGGTATAAGAGCGGCGTTTGGACGGGCCTTATCGGAAACAGCATTGTCCTGCTGTTTTACAGTCTGATGCTGTTCCGTTGAATTTCCATAGGCGGCTTGGTGAGCCCGTTTCAGCAGATGTTGGGGCATACCCAGCCTTTCAGCGATATAAAAAGCGCAGCTTTCGCCAGCCTCCCCAATTTCAAGTCGGTAAAGCGGCAAAAGGCTCTCTTTATCAAAAGCCATACGGGCATTAATAAGACCCGGCCGATTTGCCGCATATTCTTTGATTTCCGGATAATGGGTTGTCACAATGAACAAGCACTGTTTTGCGGAAAGCTCATCCAAAATCGCGATTGCCAGCCCCATCCCTTCGACCGGGTCGGTTCCGGAACCCAGTTCGTCGAGAAGCACCAGGGATTCATTATTGGCCTGCTTTAAAATTTCAATAATATTCTTTAGGTGAGATGAAAAGGTAGACAAATTTTCAGTGATGCTTTGCCCGTCGCCGATATCCGACAGCACGAAATTTCGCATACAAAAAATGCTGTTTTCATCCGCCGGAACATGCAATCCGCTTTGTACCATAAGGGATAGAATCCCCACGCATTTTAAAGCAACAGTTTTACCGCCGGTATTAGGGCCGGTTATAATTACCCCATTTATTTTACAGCCGGCTTCAAAGTTTAAAGGCACAGCGGTATCCGGATTAATTAAAGGGTGCCTGGCGCCTAAAATACGAATTTCCTGTCCGGTATTGATAGTGACGGGCGATGCTTTCATGGCCAAACTAAGCTTACCCTTTGCAAAAATAAAGTCCAGCACTTCCATGGTCTCGATGTTAAGTTTGATAGCCGAAAGGTGATCGCCGATTAAAGCCGTTAAGGAATGAAGGATCCGCCTGACTTCGCTGTCTTCTTCCACTTGTAGAATGGAGAGTTCCTCCTGCAGTCTACCTACGGATGCCGGCTCAATAAAGTACGTCGCCCCGGTTTGAGACTGGTCAATCACTGAACCGATTACGTCTTTTTTGCGCTCGCGTTTGACCGGTAAAGTATAGCGGCCGTTTCGGATCGAAACAAAACTCTCCGAAAACCAGTCTTTATTTTTTCTCAACAGCACATCCAGTTTCGCTTTCATCTGATCTGTGGAAATTCGAATTTGGCGTCGAATATCAGCAAGCCGGGCTGATGCTTTATCATCCACGCCCCCGTTGCGAATGCAACGGTCGATTTCATTTTCAAGTTCAGGTAATGGGTCAATGGTTCCTCCGTACCAGGCGATGTTGGTATTGGTTGCCTCAGCTTTCTTGAGGTAAGCCTTTATCCTTCTGCAAGATACAAGAAAGGACAAGATGTGTGCAATCTGCTCGGGCGCCAGTACCGCATCCAGGGCAATCAGGCCAATGACTTTCTGAAGCTCAACCATTGACGGAAGCGGCGGTGTTCCGATCTTTTCAAGAATTCTTTTTGCTTGTGTTGTTTCATCCATCCGCCTCTTTACTTCCTCCTCCTTTAATGACGGAACCAACGCGAGGCAGCGGGCTTTTACAATATCCGACAATGCATTATCCGCAAGTTGCTCAAGTATTTTATCAAACTCCAGCGCTCTATAACTGTTCATTTTAGCCATCTCCTTTGAAATATAATAAAAAAGCCCGCAAAACATACCACACCTGTAAAAGTGCAGAATGCTCCGCGGGCGAAAATTAGTAGAACGTATTCTAATTGCCATCTATTTGCGATACGCTCTACCAGACAACAAAAAAAGTGGCAAGCATACCTTGCCACGCATCGATTCAAAATCTATAATAAGCAATCTGTTAGGTATGTTTTTTTAAAGGCAACACAACAAACAGGACTCATCCCGTTTTCGTTGAGGGCCCTTCATAACGATATTTAGTTGAAACCTACCCTAACAGACAAAGCCGACATCAAACTTCACCTTCCTCATTATAAAATTAATATATCACCGTTGAAAATGGTTGTCAATAAGGAGTTTAGCGATTTTCTCCCAACTCTTTCTCCATAAAAAATGGAAATTTGTTCTGAAGGCATAAACTTTCTTTTAAGAAACACTTTGACAATCTGTTTGGAATATTTTATAATGTTTTTAATAGGTTAATTTAGAACGCCGTTCATTATTGATGAAAGATGGGATGAAAAATCACCGAGCCAAAGGTTAAATCTCTTTATAAAGCTGTTAAATTATTGGACTACTTCACCAATGAACATCCTGAACGCGGTATCAGCGAATTAAGCGATTTGTCGGGTATGTTAAAAAGTACGGTTCATAACATTGTTTCAACTTTTGAGCAAGCTGGCTTTTTAGAAAAAAACCCAGCTACCAACAAATACAAATTAGGTATCAAAATTCTCCAACTTAGCAATAACCTTTATATATCCCATGATGTTCGGAGAATCGTTCACCCCTATTTGGAGAAGTTCAGCAATTTCAGCCGGGAATCGGTTTATTTAGCTACAATCTTTGACGGTGAAATTATTTATATCGATGCGATTTATCCGGTTGGAATTACCCCTGGACGTTCCATAATCGGAATCAAAGCTCCTCTTTATTGTACAGGCGTTGGGAAAGCAATTTTGGCGAATCTTTCCGCAGATAAGATTGAAACAATTTTAGCAGAGAAATTAATCCCTTATACCCCGAATACAATCATTGAACCCCAGCAATTGCGGGACGAACTTCTTAAAATTAAAATTCAGGGTTATGCTGTCGACAACATGGAACATGAATATGGCATAAAATGTATTGCCATGCCAATTAAAAACATAAAAGGTGATACTGTTGCTTCGGTGAGTATTTCCGGGCCTTCATTACGTTTTACTGAATCAAAAATCCTTGAATATGCAAAAATGTTATTAGATGCTTCCCAGGAATTACGTGAATTAATTCAGTAGTAATCAATTTTTTACCTAAGTAAATGAACGTCGTTCAACAATAATGAACATCAATTTAAAATCCCCCATCCATGAAAGGAGTCTTATTTGATGATGAATCCCCAAGAACTAGCAGGTATCGTAGTTCCCCTCATTACTCCGTTACATAATGATGAAACGGTTGACTTTCCAGCCTTAAGAAAATTGATTAATTATGTAATTGAAGGTGGCGTTCATGCCTTATTCCCCATGGGAACCACCGGTGAATTCGCCCGTTTGGATCCCAAGGATCGCTTAAAGATTATCGAGGTTACGGTAAAGGAAACCCGAAAGCGGGTTCCCGTTTTAATCGGTATCAGCGACACCGGGTTACACCGTGTTCTCGAAAATTTAAAAACCACTGAAGAAATTGGCGGTGATGCCGTAGTTGTTTCTCCGCCTTACTATTATCCTACTCATAGTGATGATGAAATTGTCACTTTTTATTCTGAAGTCGCATCTCATTCATCCTTACCGATTATTCTTTATAATATCCCGATTACATGCGGTTCTGAAATTAGCCTGAGCGCCCTGGACAAAATCTTCACGCGCAATAAAAACATTATCGGCATCAAAGATAGTAGTGGGAATCTAAACTATTTGCTTGGGATAATCCAAAAATACGGCAATAACCCCGATTTCCGTGTTTTCGTCGGTGATGAAGCCTTAAGTCTTCAAGGCCTAACTGCGGGAGCCCACGGAATCGTCCCTTCCCTTGCCAATGTTTTCCCGCGAATTTTCGTTTCCCTTTTTAATTCGGTTCAAAATGGGAATCTTCAATTTGCCGAAGAATTAGCGGGTCAAATCAACGAAATCAATAAAATCAATTTATACAGTAATTCCTGGATGTCGGCAATTGTCTGGCGTAAAGCAGCTTTATCCCAGCTGGACATTTGCGGAGAAAAAGCAACAGAGCCCTATATCCCCGTTTCTAATGCCGTACGAAAAGATATTTCCCGATTAATCCAGACTTATTCGGAACATTATGGTTGCAAGTAGTAAAAATTTGATATTTTTTAACAAGAGGTGGTTTCCTCCAAAATTCAATGACCAAATCCTAGTTTAGACAGGAATTTTTCAATAAGTGGATAAGTTTTAAAGAGAAAAATATTTGATTAAAATAGCTCTTTCAGGGCTGTTTTAAATAAAAAAGGGAGGAATATGAATGAAACAAAGAAAAATGTACTTACTTCCAATGCTATTGATTACCGTCGTAGCGATCACGCTTTCCAGCATTGGAAGTGCCGCCGGTCCGGTTCAAATTGATTTTTGGGGCGGCTGGACCGGTCCCGATAGGGATGTAATGAAATCCTTTGTTGATAGGTTCAACAGCTCGAATCCAAACATTAATGTCAATCTAATGACCCTCCAGTGGACCCCACTATTTTCCAAATTTATGATGGAAGAACGTGGAGGAAATCCACCCCAGATTTTAGCGATGCACCCGTTTGAAATCGGTCAGTTTGCAAGTTTCAAAGTTTTGGATCCCAAGCAGGTTAAAAATATCAAATTAAAAAAAGCAGATTATCCTGATGCCGTTTGGCAGGGAACCGTCTATCAAAACGTTCAATATGCAGTACCCCTTGATTATCATATGCACGGTTTATTTTACAATAAGGAATTATTCCAAAAAGCCGGTATTTCAAATCCTCCCTCCAACAAGGACGAATTAATAAAGATTGGCCAAAAACTGACGATTGACAAAAATGGCAAAAACGCCAGTGAAGCCGGATTTGATCCTCAAAATGTCGTTCAATACGGCTTAGGAATGCTTACAAATCATCATGCCTTTTATCAATGGTATGCTTTAATGGCCCAGCAAGGTGAAATCCCTTGCAATGAAAAAATGAAAAAAGCAACCTTCAATAACGAGAAAGCCATTAAGGCCTGGAGCTTTCTTCAAGATTTAGTATTTAAGTATTCCATTGTACCCAAAGGTGAAAAAGCCCCCATTGATGATTTCAAAGCTGGCAAAGTGGCCATGTTGATTGATGGAGCCTGGCAATTACCGGGATTGGAACAAACAGACATGAAATATGGTGTCGCGCCGTACCCGCAAATTTTTCAAAAGAAGGCTGTTTGGGGTGCAGGTACCGTCCTTACCTTCCCGGTCAATAGAAATTCCACACCTGAAAAGCAAAAAGCCGCAGCTACTTTTGTTAAATGGCTCTGCGATAATTCCGGAGAATGGGTAAAATCGGGTTCTATCCCTTCCAAACTTTCAACTATCGACGAAGTGAAGAAATATTCAGGTCGCGAGGCTTTTCTCACGATGTCCAGTTACTTTGTCATGTTACCGTCTTTACCCAAGGCGACTCAGGTATTTTCCGCTGTTGCACCCAGTCCAATCTTAACGGCCGCTCAAGACATATTATTAAATAATAAACCAGCCGCTCAAGTGGTGCCTCAGCTAAAGAAAGATATGGATGCAATATTAGCAACTCCCTGAAATTAAGACAAAAAGGGTCTGTTGCAAATTAAGATTTATCGATAGAGAAATACAATATATGTAAAACTTCATTATTTATGGTATATATTGTATTTCTCATTGATTTTAATCACTTTTGCAACAGCCTCTTTAATCTACAAAGAATCTGCCGGTGAAAGAAGGCTGTTGAATGAAAAAACAAGGTAAAATCGCATTCTGGTTTTTACTTCCCTTTCTCTTTGTTTTTACATTGTTCCGGCTCGGACCCAGTATTGCCGGATTGATCGTTGGTTTTACGAAATGGGACATTATTGGAGGAGCTCATTTTGTTGGTTTGGCTAACTTTAGACAATTAGGAATGGATCCTTATTTTCTTGTTTCATTAAAGAATACCCTGTTTTTTTTACTTTGGTCGGCGCCTCCGTTAGTTATTTTTGGCCTTTTTCTGGCGATTTTAATCAACCAAAAAATGAAGGGCCGAAATGTCGCTCGAATCATTATTTTCTCACCTTACGTGATTATGCCGGCCGTTATCGGTATTATTTGGAACTGGATTTACGATAATAATTTTGGAATCATAAATTACTATTTTAGCTTGATTAATATCCGGCCAATTCAATGGCTAACCAGTGAAACCTGGGCATTGTTCTCTGTGGCAATTGTTACTGTCTGGTCGATGATTGGCTATAATATGATTCTTTATCTCGCCGGACTCCAGGGAATTGATAATGAATTTTATGAGGCTGCCCGCATTGACGGGGCCAATACCTTCCAGATCTTTACGAGAATTACTTTTCCAATGTTACGGCCGGTAACATCGATTATCATTACCCTAACCCTAATCTATACCGTCCAAGTCTTTGATCAAATCTATGTAATGACCAGCGGAGGACCTGGGACCGCCACTTTGACTCTGGTTCAATACATGTACGGTCAGGCTTTTCAAAATTACAACCTCGGGTATGGATCAGCCATCGGCTGTACCATTTTGATATTTTTGATCTTTCTGGTATTTATCCAGTCAAAATTGATAAAATCCGAAGTCTAAGGTGGTGACATAATTGAAAAACATTAAATGGGGCCTTTATTTATTACTATTTGGGGTAACGCTTATTTTCCTGTTTCCGACAGCCTGGACGATTATTAGTTCGCTAAAACCCGAGGGTCAAATCATAAGTTATCCGCCCCAATGGATTCCCAGTCAAATTACACTCGCCAATTTCATCGATGTATTGCAAAAGTTCCCTTTCATTCATTGGGTTTTAAATAGTGTCTTTCTGGCAATAACTTCAACCCTTTTAGT
Source organism: Bacillota bacterium (assembly GCA_023426245.1). Lineage (GTDB taxonomy): Bacteria > Bacillota > UBA4882 > UBA8346 > UBA8346 > UBA8346. The sequence continues at coordinate 50,559 of JAFABB010000026.1, read as the reverse complement.
ATTGCTTTTGGATTCTATGGCCGCTTATGCTTTTGGGCGTTTGGAGTTTAGAGGTAAGAAGTTTCTTTTTGCACTCGTAGTTTCAATGCTACTTTTCCCAATTCAGGCTTATATTGTGCCGCTATATGTCCTTTTCTCAGCGCTCCACCTGCTAAATACCTATACATCAATTATTTTACCGACACTGGCTCAAGTCACCGGAGTATTTTTATTAACCGCCTTCTTCAAAAATATTCCTAAAGAGTTGGAAGAAGCGGCTTTAATCGATGGTTGCAGTCATTTTAAAATATTCCGGGCCATTATGTTGCCCCTGTCGAAACCGGCTTTATCATCGGTGGCCATTATCACTTTCATTTCAAGTTGGAATAATTTCCTTTGGCCATTGGTAGCCATACGTTCCGATAATTTGAAACCACTACCGGTCGGGGTAGCCCAATTTATGGGGGCGAGCGGAGGAGCTTCCGGTTCTGCTCCCCAATATGGCATCTCACTTGCCGCAGCCGTAATGGCCGTAATCCCAACTGCTATCGTATTTTTAGCCCTTCAAAAATATTTTGTCCAGGGAATTGTCTCTTCCGGTATTAAAGGTTGACTTTTAACAAGAATGACTTCCTAATGATGAGGTGTTTACTATGAAAAAAGAGACCTTATTTTGTTCGGTTCTTGTTATCGGGGGCGGCGCCGCAGCGATTCGGGCCGCCATTGCCGCCCGGGAGAGCGGTATTCCCGATGTTTTAATTGTCATCAAATCAAAACTGGGAAAAGGGGGGGCAACTTATTATCCCCTCAGTTACGGGTGGGGTATTCAGGCGGCAACTGCCGAAAAGGATCCGACTGACAATCCGGATGAACATTATCAAGATATAATAAATGCCGCTCAAGGGATGTGCAATCCCATATTAGCCCGGGCACTTGCTGATGATGCTCCGAAGCGGGTGATGGATTTAGGAACCAAACTCGGCCTGGAGCTAGATCGAAACCATGATGGTGCTCATGTTCAAGTCAGAGGTTGTTACGCTGGGAAAGAACGCTGTTATCAGGCAACGGGTGTCCCTAAAATCATAAATGCCGTGAAAAAATCAATCTTTCAATATGGGCTGAAAACATTGGAAGATGTGATGATACTGGACTTAATCGTCAAAGATGGCCGGTGTTGTGGGGCCTTCGGCATTAGTAAAACAGGTGAAATATATACAATTCATGCCAAAGCAGTCATCATTGCTACCGGCGGAGGTACGGGAATTTATCAATATAACTTCGCTACACAAGAGATGACCGGCGATGGTTATGCCTTAGCACTTCGGGCGGGCTGTAAATTACTCAATCTGGAATTCATCCAATTCGGTTGGGGATTGCTCAAACCTTTAAATAAGGTACCGTTTCTGGATCGAATTTTATTTTTAAATCCAAAAATCTCAGGAATACCCCCTGAATTCATTCCTCTCCTGAAGCAGAGGGCAAAACATTTCCCATTTACTGTCAGCGATGGAAGCTACCCTTTAGATGTTGCCATTTTTAAACATTTTCGCGAAAATCACCAGGGCATTTCCTTGGATATTTCCAAAATTACTCCTGAGAATTTAGCCCAGGTTTCATTATGGAAAATGTGGTATGAATGGTTCGATGCCGCAAATGATCCGATGAAACAACCCTTGGAGCTCAACATTTTTGCCCATGCTTTCAACGGGGGCATCCTGGTTGATGAAAATGCCCAAACCCAAATCTCCGGATTATTCGCTGCCGGTGAAGTGGCTGCCGGGCCTCACGGAGCCGACCGTTTAGGTGGTAATATGCATGCGGCCTGTCAGGTCTTTGGGGCCAGAGCCGGAGCAAACGCCGCCAAATATGCTGCCAGTCAAGAATATACAGAATTTACCGAAGATAAAATTGTTCCAGACTCTATTTCCGCATCTTTCATCGATTTAAACGAAATGACCCACCTAAAAATGATGATACCCAAGGTTATGTGGGAAAATGTCTCGGTGTGCCGTAGCGATTCCTCACTCAATATCGCTTGGACTGAGATTTCAAAGCTATACCGAAATCTCCCTCCGTTAACAGTAAACCCTCATAGTTGGGAACTCTACGAACTATATAATATGGCCCAAGTTGCATTGGCTGTTATTGGCAGCAGTCTGATGCGTAAAGAAAGCAGAGGCTGTCATTACCGGGAAGATTTCCCCAACAAAAACCGGCAGAACGATATGATTCAAATCGGTTTGAACAAGGGAGAAATCGAGCATTCCCAATACATTTTACCTACCGATCTTCCTTAACCAACTTCTCCCACCCGCGCATCTCATCCCGGAGTTCCGCCGCTCGTTCGAAGGCCAAGTCGGCAGCGGCTTTTAACATTTCTTTTTCCAATTCCCCAATCTTTCCTTTAATTTCAGCTTGAGACAAGTTCGGCTTCTTCTGCATCTCATACTCTACTTTATCTTCCGCCGCTTGCTCCGCCATAATCAAATCCCGGACAGCCTTTTTAATGGTCTCCGGCGTAATATTGTTTTCCCGGTTGTATGCCAATTGTTTCTCACGACGCCGGTTGGTTTCGCCAATGGCTTCCCGCATCGAATCGGTAATCCGGTCGGCATACATTATCACCCGGCCGTCAACATTCCGGGCCGCCCGACCAATGGTCTGAACCAAAGAGGTCGTTGAACGGAGAAATCCTTCTTTATCCGCATCCAAAATGGCCACCAGAGTAACTTCCGGTAAATCCAAGCCTTCCCTGAGCAAATTGATTCCTACGAGGACGTCGAATTTGCCCAGCCTTAGGTCACGTAAAATGGCCACCCGGTCTAAAGTATTTACTTCCGAGTGGAGATAACGGACTCGAATGGCCAGTCCTTCGAGATATTCCGTCAAGTCCTCAGCCATTTTCTTGGTAAGCGTCGTGACTAGCACCCGTTCATTGCGATCCGCCCGGACCCGGATTTCCTCCAATAAATCATCGATTTGCCCTTTTACCGGCCGAACCGTTATCTCCGGATCCACCAGGCCGGTAGGCCGGATAATCTGCTCTACAATCCGGTCGGTGCGTTTGGTTTCATACGGCCCCGGCGTCGCTGAAACATAAACCACCTGATTGATTCGTTCCTCAAACTCATTAAACTTCAGCGGCCGGTTATCAAGGGCCGACGGCAATCGAAACCCATATTGAACCAGAGTCTCTTTTCGGGACCGGTCTCCGGCGTACATGGCCCCTACTTGAGGGACACTGACATGGGATTCATCGATAAATAACAAAAAATTCTTTGGAAAGTAATCTATCAGAGTGGCCGGGGCATCTCCCGGCGACCTTCCGGTTAAATGACGGGAATAATTTTCAATACCCTGGCAAAAATTCACTTCGTCCATCATCTCCAGATCAAAGCGAGTCCGTTGTTCGATCCGTTGGGCTTCGATCAGCATGTCCTTATCCCGGAAATAGCGAATCCGCTCCTCCAATTCTTCCTCAATCGTCTTTACGGCCCGCTTCATTTTCTCTTCGGAAGTGATATAATGGGTGGCCGGATAAATCATCAATTCCGTCAAATTTTGCAATACTTCGCCGGTAATCGGGTCAATTTCAATGATCTTCTCGACTTCGTCACCAAACAGTTCGATCCGGATGATGTTTTCCCCATAAACCGGAATGATTTCAATAACATCGCCCCGGACCCGGAAAGTACCGCGGCTGAAGCCGGTATCGTTCCGGCTGTATTGAATCCCCACCAAACGGCGGAGGATTTGATTCCTATCCTTAAATTCCCCCGATTTCAGTGAAAGCGTCATTGCTTCATAATCTTCCGGATCACCTAAGCCGTAAATGCAGGAAACGCTGGCAACGATAATCACATCTTTTCGTTGCAGCAATGAAGAAGTCGCCGCATGCCGCAAACGGTCGATTTCATCATTTCGGCTGGAGTCTTTTTCGATATATAAATCCGACTGGGGCACATAAGCCTCCGGTTGATAATAATCGTAATAACTTACGAAATATTCTACTGCATTTTCCGGAAAAAACTCCTTGAACTCGCTATATAACTGGGCCGCCAACGTCTTATTATGGGCCAGAACCAAGGTCGGCATTTGCAACTCTTCGACTACCTTGGCCATGGTAAAAGTCTTTCCGGAGCCGGTAACCCCCAGTAAGATCTGATCCCGGCATCCTTCCCGGACTCCTTGAGCAAGTCCGGCTATAGCCTGGGGCTGATCCCCACTGGGTTGATATTCGGAATGAACCACAAATTTTTTATTAATCAATGAATACACCTCTTCATCATTATAACGTTTTATCGAATCGGTTCAACCGAATATCTGTTCGGTATGCTAACGCATTAATCCTGCCTTTGCAATAAAAAAAGGGGCAGTTTAACCTGGAAATTATCCGTTTTCGGCATTACCGTCCCATACAAAAAAGGCCAACCCAAGCCTTGATAATAAAGACCAATCTTACCTGGCTTTAACCAATCCAGGATTTTCTCGATGGATACCGTTCCATTTTCTTTGATCTTATGGCCTATATACCGCAGCCTCAATCTTTGTTCCCAGCCAATCGAAAATGGGCCCCATATTGGACCGAAGAATCTTTATCTTATCGCCCTTCAATTTTTTCAAAACCATTTCCATCGCTTTGTGTTTAATCCGTACTGCCTCATCCCTGGTAAGTTTGCCGTCGGCCTTTGCTGTCTTTAAATCACTTACAGAGGTTTCTTTTCAGAAAAGAAAAAGGGCTGTCTCCTTTTGCTTTAGAGACAACCCCTGCATTTAGAAATATTTTACTCGGTAGCATCCGACATTTTATTGCTAAGCCAAGCCACGTACATTCCAATCAAGGATCCGACCAGCACCACCAGATGAGGCAATAATTTGTACAAAGCCACCAACCCGGCCTTCCGCACATCCTTATCAAGATTCAAGATGGTATATAAAAGCGGATGATATAAAGCGATAGCCCCACCGAACAAAACACCCAGGAAAACAAAAAACGGCACTCTCGGCTTGCAAAATAGGATGATTGCAAAAAGAACCACAACCAAAGCAACTGCATAGGAAATCATCCAATAAAAACCGCTGTTCAGATTGGCTGTTCCCTGTGTTACAATCACCATCTTCACACCAAACTTACCCATGATCATTTGCATGATCGAAAATACAAAATAAAATCCGGTTAACCCCATAACGAAATTCAGCCAACTATTTTTTGCAAGAAAATTCATGAACAAGTCCTCCTTCCCTGTATGAAACAGTCCGAATTTCAGGCCTTTTTCACGATAATATTTGACACCCGGTTTCAAAATCCTGCCATTTCATTATGAAAAAACCAAGAATCCCAAATTTTCTTTTCAAGCCCTAAAATTTCTCCCACTCATCTCCCAAGAAATCATCTTTTTTCACCGGGCTTGGCTTTTTTTCATTCCTATCCGCCGGTACCGGCTTAGCAAACGGCTTTGAACCGTTCAGACCGGCCTTTTTATTGATCTTAAAATTACTTACCAATTCATTGAGTGTGGTTGCTTCGCCATTTAACTGAAGATTAGCCGTAGCCATTTCTTCCACCATTTCTGCGTTTTGCTGAGTCACATGATTTAATTGTTCCACAGAGGTTTGTATTTGTTGGGCCGCTGCTGTTTGTTCCTTCATTGTGGCAGCCACTTCCGCAATTACATCCGAGGTTCGTTTGGTATTCATTACAATCTGCTGTAACATTTCTGCTGATTGTTCAGCTAAGGAACTCCCGCGCTCAACCCGTTTAACATCTTCCTTAATTAATTGTTCAATTTCCTTGGAAGACTCGCCGACCCGCCGGGCTAAATTTCTCACTTCCGCGGCCACTACAGCAAACCCTCGTCCTTGTTCCCCTGCCCGGGCTGCCTCCACAGCAGCATTTAGAGCAAGCAAATTGGTCTGGAAAGCAATATCATTTACAACTTTGATGATTTCAACAATTTGCCGGCTGCTGGAAGAAATTTGTTGCATTGCAACATGTGTTTCCTGGATCGTTTTTTCGCCGGCTTTAACTGTATCCAGAGTTGATTTTGAAAGTTCCTGCGCTTGTCCTGAGTTTATCGAGGCTTGCATGACGGAAGAATTAACTTCTTCTATCGTAGCCGCGATTTGTTCCAATGTGGCTGCTTGTTCTTGGGTCCGTTTGGATAAATCTTGGTTATCGGAGGCAATCTCTTTGGAAGCACTGCTGACCCGGCCGGCCATATCGGATAACTGAGTTAATAAATTGGATAAATTACGCCCCAGGATCTCTAGTTCCTTAGCCATTTCACCCAGTTCATTTTCCATGTGATCCGGTACAACTCCGCTAAAATCACCATCCGACATATTTTTAGCAAGCTTCACCAGATTATTCAAAGGATTGGAAATGGTTTTTGAAAATTGGTGACGGATTAAAACGAGAATAACAATCAATAAAATAATGCAACACATCACCATAATCGCTATCATGATTTGGGTTTTTGAATCGATTTTGGGGGTGGCGGTTTTCAACGGCGGGGAAGAGGTCGTCGTTCCAACGGCAAATTCCAAATTTCCAAGTTGAATCGGCATTACATAAGAAAGCTTGTTTTCCAATTGATGGGTCTGGGGATTGGACCAAACAAAAGGAATAATATCCCCACCCTTTTTAGCCGCTCTGATATATTTTTGGATTAATTTTTGACCATTTTGATCTCTCAAATCCCAAAAATTTTGCCCTTCCGCTGAAGCTTCTTTGGAATTGACCAAACAGGTTCCATCATACTGATAAATAAAAAAATCGCCAGATTTTCCATATTGGGAAGACCGAATTTGATTTTGAATACTTGTTAATATTTCATCTTCAGGTAAGGTTACCGCTTTATCATTATAAAAAGCTTCCGCCGAAGTCACTACAGATTGGACTACCTGCTTTAATCTTTCCCCAGCCTCTTTCATGGCCTGTGTTTGGGCTTCGACTTTTGCATCTTCATTGAATTGAACCATTACTAACAAAGAGCCACCAAAAATAAAGCAGGTTGGGATGATAATTCCTAAGAACACAAGAATTAAGAATTTCGTTCGTAAATTCGAATTTTTTTTAGCTTTTTTGGTATTCAATTTGAATCAGGCTCCCCATTCATTTTATAAACCTAAGAATACCATCGGTTTTTTCTAAATTTTCTATAGGGTTTTTTTCAAAGGTAAACGAGGTGAAAAATCAGAAATTTACGAAGAGAGGATTCGGATAACAAAAATAATAAAAGGAACTTATAGTAACCTTATCTCTGGCTACCGCACCACGTTACGTGGATATCTGCAACCTTTCGGCTACAAACACCCATTACACATACTACGATAACCTTTGACCGACTGCCATGGAAACTTAGTGATCTGCCTGCAACCTTTCGGCTGCAAACAAACCCTTTCGCTCCAATGACAATCTAGGCTCGACTGCACGGCCTAAGTTTCCCTACCACGACAATCTTTTGGACTGCCGTAATAAGTTGGCCCAACCCGTACAATCTTGCTCAGACCAATATGGATCCTTGCGCCCTCGCGCGAGTAAAACGTGAACCCATACTGATCAGTTGCTCGACTGATAATGACCCTTTAGGCCGTAAATGACGGAGCCATTATCAATCTGCGCCTCGGCTACTACAAATCCCTGATAATATAATGACCCATGTCGCAGTTTTATATTCATCAGAATTAAATTTTTTTTAAGGAATTTTTATGATGAACCGAATCAGCTACACTTATTGGTTATAGGCATTCCAGTCTCAAGCAAATGCTTATGAAAATTAAAAAAGCCGGAGTCAGGAGCTAATAACCGATAGCAACTGTAAAACCTCATTTATTCCATACCCAATTCCTCAAAGTCCAATTCATTGAAGAGTTTTTTTAGTTCCATCACTTCCTCCTGGTTGAGGGTAATCCCTTTCCCCATCTTTTCATGGTTTTCATCCCATTCCCGGATATCCAGTTTGGGTTTCCGGTTATTCCAGCTTACGATATTCACTTCTTTGGTCCAGCCCTTGATTCCCGTTGATAATACCAAAAGATGTTTTTTAATTGTGAAAGTAATTTCAGCCATCGTGATTCACCCCCTTTAGACATCGTTCTTCTTCTACCTATTCCAATATTTTTATCCCATTCCTGCCAAAGAAGCCGCCCTGGTTTCTTTGGGAGTAAATTTGCCCGGTATAAGAAGGGAAAACCATTTGGATTTCGAAACTTATCCATAGTATCAACATTATCGGCCGAATAAAAGCACCATTCTGGATATGGCTTTTCCTTAAATAAGGGAATCCCGATTTACGTTTCCTTTGAATTCTCATTGATCAAATACTCATTGTAAAGATGGAGAAGGACCATGACCGAAAATCTTACACCCCAATCACAATATTTCAATAAAACCATCCTCCCCAGGTTCATTTTCCATTTGCCAACCTTTGCCGCCTTCAGCAGCCAAATGGCCCTGATGATTTTGGAATTGGATGCCAGCAGGCTGATGGGCAGTCATTTTGGCAATTCTCTTTCCACTTGGGCGGCAGTGATTGGAGTTATCCTTTGGGGTAATAGCCTCGGAAGCCTGTGGGGCGGTAAAATCGCCAACCGGAAACAGCCCTTCCTATTGTCTTGGTTATTTTTTTTTACCGCGATAAGCTGTATTTTTTCGTTACTTCTTAACCGGATTCTGGGTTTATGGATACCCATCCCCGGACTCCCTTGGCCTTTACAAATTTTGGTTACCACTTTCATCCTTTTCGCTTTGCCTTCTATATTATTCGGCGCTTTAACTCCTTTAACCCTCGAATTTGCCTTGTCATCTTTCCCCTTATCCCCCTCAGGATCTGTCGTCGGGAAAATTTTCGCTTGGGGCGCCCTTGGAAGTATTCTTGGCACCATGCTTACCGGTTTTTTATTCCTTGCCCACCTTGGCTCGATCCAAATTTGGACTCTTACCGTATTTTTCTTGATGGTATGGGCAGCCGTGTTCTTTTTCGCCGCTTATTTTAAAAAGTTTTACCAAGATGCTCTACCTTCGGAACAATTACCGCAGGGACAAGCGCCCCAAAATCTTCATGGTGTTCCTGAGCGACCATTATCCCCTATATCCGCCTTTTCTTCCGGCAGAGAAAAGGCCGCCCCTCAAGGGGGTTTTGAGCCATTTTTCCTGAAATACGCCTCTTGCTTCATAGCATTTTCCTCCGCAGCTTCCATCATGAGCGTTGAATTGTTAGGGGGAAGGCTTATATCCCGTTATTACGGGAATTCGCTTTATACTTGGACTTCAAATATTGGGGTGATTTTAACCGGCATCATGGTTGGCTATATTGTCGGAGGCCGTTTGGCAAAGCATTCTCATCCGGAGAAATTTCTTCCCTATTTATTTGGGAGCGCTTCATTCTTCGTATTCTTCGCCATTATCGTTGTTCATTTTTTTTGGACCTCATCCTGGCTGACGCAAGGTTCATTATCCTGGCAAGTCCTAGTAGCATCCCTGTTGTCAATATTACTCCCCGCCGTTTTGTTGGGAGCGATCTCACCCATCAATTATCAGTTGGTTTTAAAAAATTCCACCCTTTCGGCCCCGGTGATTGGCGCCTTGAATGCCTGGGCTATTGGAGGCAGCCTTTGCGGTACTTTGTTAACCGGATTTTGGCTGATTGCCGTATGGGGAACGATTCATACGGTTTTAGCTTTAGCGATTGTTTTAGCTCTGATCGGCGGGTGGCTTGGCAGGTTCCGCTGGATGTATACCGGATGGATTATTTTGTTGATCGGCATATCCGGCATGACCGCGGCCAAAACAAACATGATTCCCAAACCGGCCTTGACATTTGTCCAAACCCTAGGTCTCCGTGTTGAAGATCAAAACCTGTTATTCGCCAAGGACAGTCATTATCAATATGTAAAAGTCTACCGGAAAGAACAAAGCTCAACCCGGGATATCCGTGTGCTTGCCCTGGACAGCCTTATTCATGGGTTTATTGACTTAAAAAGTCCATCCACCTTGCGCTATGAATACGAACATATTTATCAAAACATCACGGAGCGTTATTTACAAGTAAATGACCATCCCAGCGCCTTCTTTATCGGAGCAGGGAGTTACACTTTTCCCCGTTGGATGCTTTTTCGCTGGCCGAAGGCTCGTATTGACGTAGCTGAGCTTGACCCGGTTGTTGTATCCGCCAGTCATCTTGCATTAGGCCTGCCCCAAAACACGCCCATTCACACTTTCACCGGCGATGCCCGGGGCATCATCAAAAATTTGCCCTCCAGCCGGAAATACGATTTGGTTTTCGGTGATGCTTTCAATGATTTATCGGTACCCTGGCATCTAACCACTTTGGAATTTATCAAACTGCTGAAAACGCACCTGAAACCGGGCGGCGCCTATTTATTGAATGTGATTGACAATTACGATAACGGGATGATGGTGGGAGCTTGTTATTTAACACTAAAAAAAGCCTTCCGTCATGTTGATGTTTTTTGCACCAATCCCCTTCAAATTCAAAACATTCGCGATACTTTTATCTTATTGGCATCGGACCGCCCTTTGAACCTAAAACACTGGCGTTCAGGTCCAATCGGTTACGGCGATGGCGTATTGCTGGAGCCGCGAAATCTAAACTATTTTGCCCTGAGATGTAACGGGCTGGTGCTTACGGATAACTTTGCCCCGGTTGAAAATTTGTTGGCGCCGGTGGTCAAAAAAAGAAAATTAAGATAACCGGCATGTTCCCAAAGACTTGCCGGGAAACCGTCATGAACCCTTTTTGATTTCCAAAGCCTTGGGAGGGGCTGTTCCGTCCGAAGGCTCCGCGCTTTCTCCGGTATTATTTTTCTCCACCCGTCTGTTCTCATGGAGTAACTGAATTTGGGTAATCCGCCAAACCTTTTTGACAGGTTGCAGCACCAATATTTCTTTTCTTTCAAAGTATTGGGTCTCTCTGGCCAAACTAATTTTCAAAGTATAATCCGCCCGATATTTTTTTAGATCTTTCGGGCCGCCCAAAGGTTGAATCCGTAAACCCAAAAACTCCAGTTTAATGTTATCCTTCGTAGAGTATGTCATTCCTTGTTGGGTCTTGTTGATCACATACAAATTGGTGACCATATCCGAAAAACTATTTTTCGCCTTGTGAACCGTTTCATCCACTAAAGAAACATCCAAATTTCTAATTCCCTGAAAATAATAGGATACAACTTCATTGGGCTTATTCCTCTCCGTAATCACCGGCTTGCTTTGGGAGCCCGTCCAAGTTACAACGAGCACGATAATAGCCGCAACCGTGATGATTGAGGCGATCCCGAACTTGCGGAACCAAAGCCAGAAACGTTCTTTTGTCTGATAAATCCTGCGGTTGGCCTTCGCTTTTTCTTGATATTCCCTGACCTCATCGGCATTCGCCCTGATTTCACCGTTTTCCAACAAGCGGGACAGTTCGCTGTGGAGTCCTTCCAAATCGGGCCTTTTTTGGGGGCTGCCGTTCATGCAGCGGACAATCAATTGACTCAGCCCGTTGCTTAATTCCGGTTTACTATCTTTGGGAGAAAGCGCTCCGAATTTCAAAATTTTATCCAGCCGTTCGGCAGGCGTGGGGGCCTTAAACGGATCCTCACCTGTTAGTAAACGGTAGGCCAGAACACCCCAGGAAAAGATGTCGCATTCCTGGCTCCAGGTTTTACCGGAAATAACTTCCGGAGGCGGATCAATGCTATATTCATCCGTCAAAGACTTGCTTAAATAGTTAATGGCGTGGGGGTCTTGAAGGTAAAAATTCCCTTGACCGTCCATTTTCAGTTGTCCCAAACTAAGTCCGCCTAAAATGAGTTCATTTTTATGAAACTCCTTCATCATCTCCAGGATTTTCAGCAAAACGCCCACTGTCTGTTCAAGAACCGGAGGTTTTAGAATCGAAGGTTCAAGTACCCGAAGTTCTAAATCATAGGCTCCAAAAGATAGGAACCCCTCTTTTTTAAAACCTTCCCGAACCAGATATAATTGCTGTTCGAATTTTTCGAGGCCTTGATATTTCATTAAATTGGGGCTTTGGATATCACGGGATTGAGAAATGGCTTCCTTAAGCCCTTTTTGCAACTCCACCCGGAAATTTTCCTTGGGTGGTACCGGAAATTCCAAGGAGTCAAAGATGAGGTCCTCTCCCAGCTCCGTCCGGACCCTAACGGTTTGTGGAGTTAACTCCTGGATTAATTCATATTTCATAAGATTACCCCCTGCTTTAAACCTGACTAAATAAATTATACTATATAACGAATTCAATGAAGGATAATTTCCAGTGGAAATATTTTTTTCTTGATAAAATGCCGTATTACAAATTTCTAAAAGATGACTCTGGATCTTTTTTTTTGCAGGAGTCGCCCGGCCCTATCACGAATAGTGCAGCCATTGAGGATTGAGGTGATAAAGGTGAAAGAAAAAGCCCATGTAGTCGTTACCGTTATGGGAAGCGACAGAGTCGGTATTGTTGCCGGCATTACCAAAGTTTTAGCCAATTGCAATGCCAATATCGTCGATATCAGCCAAACGGTTTTACAGGATATTTTTGCCATGATTTTGCTCATCGATATTTCGAGCTCCGACAAAGATCTGCTGGCGATCGAAAATGAATTGAAAACCGCCGGGGAACAGTTGGGAGTTAAAATTGTTCTTCAACACCAGGACATTTTCCACTATATGCACAGGATTTAACTCACTAAGGAGTGATTTGATTTGCCTTTTACCTCCCAAGAAATTTTGGAAACCATCCAAATGATTGAAAATTATCATTTCGATATCCGTACCGTCACCATGGGAATCAATATTCTCGATTGCGCCGGCCCCGATTTGAAAGCGACAGCCCGGAAAGCTTCTGAAAAAATTCTGCGCCTTGCCGATCAATTGGTGCCCACTGTCCAACTGATGGAACGCACTTATGGCGTGCCGATTATCAACAAACGGCTGGCTGTGACTCCAATTTCATTGGTCGCCCAGTCCTCCTCCAGTGATGAATATTTCGAACTGGCCATCATGCTCGATGAAGTGGCCGCTCAACTGGGTATCGATATTGTGGGTGGCTATTCAGCCTTGGTACAAAAAGGAACCACCCTCGGAGAATCGAAACTGATTGCTTCCATTCCGAAAGCTTTAACCATAACCAATCGGGTTTGCGCTTCCGTCAATCTGGCGACGACCAAAGCCGGAATCAATATGGATGCCGTATACCAAATGGCCCGGGTTATTAAAGAAGCGGCGGAGTTGACCAAAGAAAGGGGCGGCATTGCTTGTTCCAAACTTGTGGTCTTCGCCAATGCGCCCGAGGATAACCCATTCATGGCCGGGGCTTTTCATGGAGTCGGCGAGGGTGATTGCGCCATTAATATCGGAATTAGCGGACCCGGTGTGGTAAAGGCTGCGGTCGAAAGATTGCCGGATTGTGATTTCCGCACCCTTACCGAAGAAATTAAACGGGTCGCTTTTAAAATCACCCGGGTTGGCGAACTCATCGGCCGCAAGGTTTCTGAAAAGCTGGAAGTGCCGTTCGGTATCGTCGACCTTTCACTGGCTCCCACTCCGGCAATCGGCGACAGCGTCGCCAATATCCTGGAAGCCATGGGACTGGAAAAATGCGGTTGTCCCGGAACTACCGCAGCTCTTGCCATTTTAAACGACGCCGTCAAAAAGGGCGGGGCGATGGCTTCTTCCGCCATTGGCGGCCTGAGCGGTTCCTTCATCCCGGTGAGCGAAGATGCCGGAATGATCGAAGCGGTTACCGCAGGCGCCCTTACGATTGAGAAATTAGAGGCCATGACCTGTATTTGTTCCGTCGGACTGGATATGATTGCAGTTCCCGGCGATACCACAGCCGAAACCATCGCCGGGATTATCGCCGATGAATTAGCTATCGGAGTGATCAATAACAAAACTACGGCCGTACGGATTATTCCCGCTCCCGGCAAAAAGGTTGGAGAAATGGTGGAGTTTGGAGGACTTTTCGGTACCGCGCCGGTAATGGCTGTCAGCAAATTCAGCCCCGCCAAGTTTATCCAACGCGGCGGACACATTCCTGCTCCCCAACGGGCGCTGACGAATTAGAGATAGTCCTTCTTCCGTTCTCATTTTTTAAGCCGCTCACCCATTTTTTTGTTTGGGGGCGGCTTTCATTATCTCATCGTCGATGGGCCAAACCGGGTCGGGAATGAATTTTAGGATGGCGACACTTTATTATGATATGGACAACAAGAAGTAAAGGATGATATTATACAAGTAGGTTCTATCAATATCGAACATTATTTCGGCTCAACTACCGCCGGCTAACACCGGGGGGGGTTGAACCCCAGTTTGGGGACAAATTTTCGGAGGTGATCGTTGCTTTGAGTAACGAAGAACTCATCAAAGAATTAACAGCTAAACTTACTGCGGGCATCCATCCGGAAAGCATCATTTTATTTGGTTCAATGTGCCGGCAGGAGGATCAAGAAGATTCGGATATTGATCTCCTGGTAGTTTGGAATGAAGAAGACACCTTGTCAAACCGTGAACGCCGCTTGATTTTAAGGCGCTTAATCGGTGATTTTGAAAAACCTCTTGATCTTTTGACCTGCACATCCTCGGAACTGGCTAAAGCTTTAGCCGAACCCCACTCTTTTACCTCACAAATCGTTAAGGAAGGAAGAGTTATTTATGGTCGACTCAACTGATTATGGAAAATGGATGATCAGGGCGTCTCAGGATCTGAGGACCATAGAAAACAACTTCAAAGATGATCCGGAATTTTTAGCATCAGTCAATTGTTATTTAGCGCAACAGGCAGCAGAAAAGATACTGAAGGCCTTTCTTTTAGCAAAGGGTAAAGAATTGCCCAAAACCCACGATCTTTTATTTCTGGCCAAAAAGTGCTCTGAGGTGAATCCCCAAATTCATATTCTTCAAGAAGATCTTGAATTACTGAATCTCTTTTCCATTGAGGCCCGATATCCCGGCGATTTTTTTGATGAAATTTCAGCCGTTCAAGCAGAGAAGGCATACCAGTCCGCAATAGGCGTCAAAACGTTTATTGAAAAGGATTTATGATTACCTAAGAGGTAGAACGTTCAAACTTTATGCAGTCTGCAAACGAGAAGTTTAAAACTTAATTCCGTTCATTACTGAGTTTCCTATTTCTGATGGTCTATACCCTCTCCGTTTCTGACGGCCTATCCCCTCACCCCATCTGTCCATTCATAGCAGCGGATCTCTCACGTATACCAGTCTGAGCGAATGCTCCATAAACCAAAACGATACATCCAGCATAACGGTCTGAGCTTTGTCTATTTCACCGCAATTTTTTATATATAATCTCCACATTTCAAGCATATTCTGCTGGATTGGCTTAATATTCGGATTGCTTGTATTTCATCTTCTATTAATCGCTATAACTAATTTATTAACCGCTTTCGTAAAAGTATTCTCGAAGTTGTTTTTAGTCAAAAACATATTGCCTTGGGTGATAGATATTTTTTTTATATAAGTCCCAGCGTCATCAAAAAAGTTGGCTTCTAAAAACATCACATCATCACCATTCATGTAAAAATAACAAATTATTGCCCCGTCTATATTTAAGGAACGGCATATTTGGGAAATACTATCTTTTTCATCTTCATATTGGGATTGTATAATTTTTTGGGTTCCGCCATACTTGTCAAAATCTATGAAGTTATAACTTCCCTCTGGTATGTAGGCCTCAACGGAGTTAGTATTATAAAAATTAACTTCCTGACCTTTCAGATCAAGATATTCGGAAGAATTATATAATGCATTACCAAATATCAAACTGAAAGGTGGTTCACTGCTATCTATTTTTTCTCCTAATAATTCGTTATATTGAGTAGCGTTTCCCTTATAAAATTTAAATGTTAGTGCAGCATTAATCTCACCGGCAATAGCACCTGCTAGCCCCATTCCGGGAATCGGAGGAAGAATTGCGAATTCGATTATCGCAAGCTTTTGCATTGGTGTCGAAGGATCATTGAATTTCTTTTCAGAGGCATTGGCGACTGTCGTAAATAAGAATATGGACAATATTGCTATTATTATCTTTTTCATAATCGATTTCCTCATAAACAATTTTATTCTTTATATTATATAAATTACCATACTTTTACATAAAATGCTATAATATAAACATACGGCCTATACCTACATTAAAATCATCACTATTATTCTACTACTAAGGGTTGGCCCACCATCGGGGAAATATTAACAATGCATTTAACCGCTATACCTCTCCCGCCCATAACATCCGTTTCAGGTCCGCTATGAATGTTTGCAAAATTTACAAATAAGTTATAATATGACGAGGAATAAGATAGTCCACCGAGGGGATCCAACCAAAAATATTTTCATAGATTTCTTTTTCTTTTTTTCTTTTACAAAAATCAATCCCCTATGCCTACATATCCCTACCATCACCCCCACCGATATTTTATGATGGGTCCTATGTGGAATAAGGTTGTTAGGGGTGCAAAAAATATCTATAAAAAAGAAAAAGTACTAAAACCCGATTGATCCGGGCCACCCTCGGCACTCGGCCATAAAAATATAACCATCCGGTTGTTCCGAAAGATCTGCGAAATGACATTGCAGACCTACAAAATTATTCCTCTCATCCGCAATGTTGTTTTCCCGGTCTGCAAAATGATTTCTCCCCTCGTTTTTATGTTTTTCCGCAAAAACGTGATTTTCTAACCGGAATTTTCTCTCCCCCCTCCCAAATAGAGGAACCCTCTTTAGGTTGACGAATTGAAAGATATAACCAACCCATTTAAACATTTCCAAGGGGGGACTTTATGAAACCGCTCAAAGTAATGATCGTCGATGATGAGATTTTGGCCGTCAAAGACCTGGTGGGGTTGATTCCCTGGGAAGAACGGGGCTTTTTGATTGCGGCCACCGTTACCAACAGCGCCAAAGCCTTGGAACTCTATCAGCTTCATTACCCGCAAATTATTTTTATCGACATCCGGATGCCGATCATGGACGGCTTACAATTGAGCCAGCAGATATTCGCCCTGGGACACCCCGTAAAAATCGTTCTATTAACCGCCTACCGGGATTTCGATTATGCCAAAAAAGCCTTGGAAATCGGTGTTTCCAATTATCTCCTCAAACACGATATCAATGAAACCACCATCATCAAAGAATTGGATAAGCTCCGGCGGGAATTGACCGAAGAAGCGGAAAGAGACCGCATTCTCCGCCAGCGTTATTTCCGCAATCTCCTGGAAGGCAAGGAAACGGATACCGCCGGATGGGTACAAAAGAAAACCCTTCCCTGCGGAGAAAAGGAATACACTTTGTCCCTCATTGTCCCCAATCACCCTTTTTTGGAGCAATTCCGGGTTTCCAATTCCTCCCCTATCGAACCAGCCGATTTTGATAATATGAATTTTCCCGAATTTGTGGCGGAGTACGATATTTTGAATATCAACGGACATTTCGTCCTTATTTTTACGGTTAAAAGGACCAACAGCCTATCGGAAACCCGGGAGCGAATGTTGGCCCTCGCCGCGTTAATCCAATCCTCTATCCAAAGTCAATCCCGGGAAACCTGCTCCATCATTCTGACCAAAACCTGCCCGGACCCAGTCGGACTGGCTTCTCTCTATCAAAAAGCCCTTACTATCCTGCCGTATCTGGTATTTTTCCACCGGGGGAAAGTCATTTACAGTGAAGATTTCCCGGTTATTGTGCAGAAAAATTCCCCGAACCCGGCTGACGATATTTTTAGCGAACTTTCGGATAGTCTTGCTCACCTTGATTTGGACCGTATTTGCCGGCTTATTGGGGATTTATTTCCCCAAGCGGCCGATCCGGTTTTAAATCCCGAGGAGCTAAGGAAGTCGGTGAATCATTTGCTATATCTCCTGGAACTTTTTCAAAAACAAAATCATCTTCCCGCTGTTTCCGAAAAATATCCTGGTGGCGTTCCCAATCCTTTATCCGGATATACCTGCGACGAATTATGCACTGGCTTTCTTAAGGAATTTAGCGCCGCTGTAGAACAAGTCAATATGCAGAATTCAAAGGTATTCTCCAAGAAAACCAAATTGGCCCTTCAATACATTCATCAACACTACGCCGAAGATTTAACCGTCGACAAAGTCGCCGAAGAGCTGGGATTCAGCGGCGTTTATCTGAGCCAGATTTTCAAAAAGGAAACCGGCCGGACTTTTTTGGAATATCTCACTGACTACCGGATCGAGACCGCCAAAAATTTATTGCAAAATGGGGATTACAAAGTGTATGAAGTGGCGGAAATCGTGGGTTATAAAACCAGCCAGTACTTTAGCCAGGTTTTCCGGAAAGTAACCGGTGTTTATCCCATTGACTATCGGGAGCGGGGAAGCAAGCCATGAAAAGATTCGGGATTAAAACCAAAATTCTGGCCTCAACCATTCTGGTGGTGTGCATTTCCTTGCTTTTGAGCGGAAGTTTCGCTTACAATTATTTTTTGAAAATCTTTAAGGAAAAAGCCGTTAAAGATGATATCGCCCGGATGAATCAAATCAGTCAGCAACTGGAATATCAAATCGATGATATTCGAAAGCTGGGACTAAGTATCATTGTCAATCCGGAAGTGCAAGCGTTTGTAAAATACAAAAACTATCGGAACTACTACGAACGCTTGTCCCAGGCCAATTTGAAATTGGATTTCATTCAAAAGCAAATCTTCTTACGGGAATATATTCATAGCGCGGCGATTGTCAATAACGACGGACTCATGTGGTACTCCATTACCAACCCTAATTTGGATGATTATTTTCGAAGCAAGCTTAACGAAACATGGTTCCGCAAATACCGCCGGGATAGCAGACAGTACTATTTTTCCGACCCTTATCCGATTTCCAACGTCACCCGGGGCACTCCCACAGCGACAGTGATCAGCTGCATCGTTCAGTTCCGGAATATTGAAGAACCCGAAAAGATAGCCGGCTTATTGGTACTGAATATTTATCAAAATTATTTTGAAAAAAATCTCAAACTCAACAGCTCCGATTATGACGGCTTTCTTTGGGTGAACCGCGAAGGCACCTCCATGTATCACCGGGGTTCCATCCCCAAGGCCCGGTTAAAAAGCCTTATTCCTGGGCATAAAAAGCCCGGAATCACTTATGTGGAGAAATCCAAGGGTTACGGAATCATTAATCCTCCACTAAGCAACGGCTGGGAATTGGTTTCCTTTACATCCAACCAAAAACTCTTTCACCGCATCGGCTTTATTCTCTACTTTTTTCTTTTCTTCATTTTAGTGAGCCTGGGCCTGATTATTTTCATTGTCTTGCCGATTATTCTCCGGATTACCCGGCCCCTCACCCAGCTTACCAAGGCCACCAATGAAGTTGCCGCTGGAAATTTGAATATATCGCTCCATATTTCCAGCGGGGATGAGCTTGAGGATTTAGCGAAAAGCTTTAACCGGATGACCCGGGATCTGCGAAACTATTTGGCCCAGTCCGTTGAAAATGAAAAAACCAAACGGGCCATGGAATTTGAAATCTTACTTTCCCAGGTAAATCCCCATTTTATTTATAACGTTTTAAACACCATCATCTATCTCGCCCGCAGGGATAAAAATTACGATATCGCCACCCTGACCGATTCCTTCATCCGGATTTTGCAGGATGGAATCAAAGTCGGCGACCAGGGATTGTTGACCACCGTCCAGGAAGAAATCGAAGTCGTCAAGCATTACCTTGAAATTCAGCAATACCGTTACCCCGAGCGCTTCGATATCCGCTGGAATGTGGATGACCAGTCTCTCCAATGTTTACTGCCCAAAACCATCATTCAGCCGCTGGTGGAAAACGCCTTGTTCCATGGCATCTGTCCTAAAGAAGAAAAAGGAACGATCCGGGTGACCATAGCCCGGACCGGGGAAGAGATCCTCCTGGAAATCGCCGACGACGGAGTCGGGATGGAGCAGGAAATGATTGATAAACTTCTTCAGGGTGAAAAAATCGACGAGCCGGAAACCAAGTTGCGTCCCATCGGCCTTGCCAATATCCGTGACCGAATCCGTTTTATTTACGGCGAACGTTACGGTATTTCCATTCAAAGTGTTCCAAGCCAAGGAACGACCATTACAATCAAGATCCCGTTTCAAAAAGCTTCCGACTCCTGAGTTCTTGATCCTAGGATTTTATACAAAATCATCGAATCGTCATACTCCTTTTTTATTTCATTCAAGTTACAATATGGTTACAGAGAGACGAACGCCCAAAAAATCTAAGGAGGAGAGAAATTGAAAAGTCGCATGAAGGTATTGCTTGGTGTTTTCTTGCTCACCATTTTGCTTGGCTCTATGTTTACTGTCCAAGGCGCTACCGGAATTCCCAAGGATTATCGTTGTACCCTGACCATCTGGGGCTGGGACGAAAACTACTATAAACACATTATTACGGCCTTCAATAAAATCTACCCCAACATCAAATTCGATATTACTCCGGTCGCCAACGGGGATTATCTCCAAAAATTACAGACCAGCCTGGCTGCGGGGACTCCGATACCGGACTTACCTGTAGCCATTATCGACTCGCGGGGGAGGGCCTTTGAACTCGATGTTTGGGAAGCCTTAAACAAACCTCCCTATCATATGAACCCCAAGGATGTTTTCCCCTACCTACTCCCGATCATGAAAAATTCCAAAGGGGACATCTGCGGGATTGAACAAGGCATCAACCCTGCCGCCCTTGCTTATAAACGGGATTTGGCCAAAGAATATTTCGGAACCGATGATCCGGCCAAACTGGCTAAAATGTTACCGACCTGGGATGCTTTTATCATCAAAGGAAAAGAAGTCGTCGCCAAGAGCACTGGCAAAGTATTCATGATGCAAGGTATCGGCGATATCTACCAAATTATCCGCGACCAAAACCCGACTCCCTGGGTGAGCGGCGGCAATACCGTCCAAGCAACCAAGATCTTCAAACCTCTCATTGCCGAAGTCATTCAGTTCCGGGACGCCAGAGTTCTGGATAAATTGGCCGCCTGGACTCCCGCTTGGTATGCTTCTTTCGGACAGCAAAAACATATTTTCGCAGGTTGCGCCGCTTGGTCTCCTCAATATGTCATCGAGCCCAACGACCCCAACGGCAAAGGGAACTGGGGCCTGATGAAAACCCCGGGAGGCAACTTCAGCTGGGGCGGAACCACTTGGGGCATTTCCAAACAATGCAAACACAAGTTGGCCGCCTGGGAATTTGTTAAATTTGCCACGTCAAGCATTGAAGGCGCTACGGCCGCCCATGAAGTCGGATATTTGACTTCCTATCGGCCTGCTTATAAGGATCCTAATTTCGCTTCGATTAAAAACGAATGGTTCGGCAAACAAGATATCGGCAATTATTGGATTTCGGATGTGGCTCCCAATATTAAAATCCGTCCGATGTCCAAATATGATAATGTCATCAAAGATTCTCTCGATTTAATTGTCACCACGTTAAACAACGATACCAAAATGACCGCCACCGAAGCCATGAAAAAACTGGTAACCGAGATTAAAAACAGGGCTCCGGAGCTAAATGTAAAGTAAAATCAAAAAGTCATCTCATGGCAACGATAGGGGCTTTAGCCCGCACTTTAGTGCGCTACCTTATGGTTGCCATTCTTTTACCCTTTTTTCATCAATCTATAAGAAAGCTGGTACCGTCCATGAACTCGATACAGACCAGGAGAACAGGGACCGTGGATTTAAAAACACGCTTTACAAGACATTGTTGGCCGTATCTATTTGTTTTGCCTTTTTTCCTTATCTATTTCACGTTTAATCTTTATCCGGTCATTTTTTCCTTTGTCATCAGCCTGACCAATTGGGACAGTTTATACTTGGCCGAACGCAAATTCGTCGGGCTCGCCAATTACATCCATTTATTCACCAGCAACCCTTTCTTTTGGAAATCTCTGGGCAATACCGCCTTATTTATGATCGGCTATATCCCCCTGATTATTATTTTAGGCTTGCTGCTGGCGGTCACTTTATTCAATCTTCCCAAATTCAAACGGATTTTTCAGACCTTGAATCTATTGCCTTATATTACAACCCCGGTGGCCATCGGCATTATTTTCTCCTTTATTTTCGATTGGTCCAGCGGGTTGTTAAATCGGTTCTTACTTGCGGTTCACGCGGTACCGGACGGCGTCAACTGGCTGGGCATCGGCGACTTGAGCCGTGTCGTGGTCATTTTGATGATTTTCTGGCGCAATTTAGGCTATTATCTCATGATATACCTGGCCGGTTTAACAGGCATCCCTGCTGAAATCAACGAGGCGGCCCTTGTGGACGGCGCTTCAAAGCGGCAGATTTTCTTTTCGATCACGCTTCCTTTCTTGAAACCGATTACCCTGTTTTTAGTGGTGACCAGTATCATCGGTGGATTTCAATTATTCGATGAACCCTATCTGTTATTCAGCGGCGGGATGGCCAGCAACGGTTTACAAATCGTCGGCGGACCCGATAGGGCTTGTTTGACCACGGTGTGGTATTTCTTTGATACCGCCTTCCGGAGCACCACCAAACTTGGCCTGAGTTCCGCCATATCGTACGGCCTATTTATGGTTATCTTGGTCTTCTCCTTATTGAGCCTAAAGATTTTTACCGGGAAGGAGGAAAAATAAATGAAAAAAATTATATCCGTCATCCCTTTACTTTTCTTTACCGTACTTTCGATCCTTCCCTTTTATGTGATTATCATGATGGCCACTCATTCTACGGCTGAAATTTTTTCCGGACTGGTTCTGATGCCGGGAAATCATTTTTGGGAAAATATGAAGACCATCTTCATCAATCAATTTCATTATTGCTATCTCAATAGCGCCATTGTCTCGGTAGTATCCACTGTGATTAGCGTTTTGATAAGCGCCTTGACCGGATTTGCCCTATCCAAATACAATTTCAAACTTAAGAAATTCTGCTTTTTCTTTATCCTGGCCACGATGATGGTCCCCGGACAAATCGGCATGATTGGTTATGTAATGGAAATGAAGGCCATGTCCCTAATGAATTCTTTGACGCCCTTGATTTTGGTCTGGTGTTCCAACGCCTTTGGGGTATTTTTTATGACCCAGTTTATCAAGGAAAATGTCCCCGATGAAGTCATCGAAAGCGCCCGCCTTGATGGCTGTGGCGAGTTTTCGATTTTCACCCGGATTGTCCTGCCGTTCACCAAACCGGCCCTGGCCACCATGGCAACCTTGATTTTCTTATGGTCATGGAACAATTTCCTGTTACCGTTGATCACGATTTATAACAAAGAATTATACACAATTCCCCTGGGGATACAGTCACTACAAAATGCCTATGTGGTGGACTTTGGAGCCAGAGGAGCCGGATTGGCTTTTGCGGTGGTTCCCATCCTTATCTTGTTCTGTTTGGGATCCAAAAGCTTTATCAAGGGACTCGCTGCCGGTGCTGTGAAAGGTTAGGATGAAACGCCAAAAAAATATCTCCCGCAAGGGTACGGAGACGCGAAGAAGGATCAATCCTTGTTGAAAACAACGCCCAATCTGAAAATAGGAGCATCGCCATGGCCCAATATCATATCAACCTGAAAAAGATAACCAAAAAAATCACTCATGAAAGCCTTCGCCTGGGAGGCGTCAATCCCCGGGGAGAAGTGATCGGTTTTACCAATTACTATATGGAGTGCAACGGGAAACCGTTTTTCGGCATCTCCGGAGAGTTTCACTATTCCCGTTATCCCTGCCTGGAATGGGAAACAGAGCTTGCCAAAATGAAAATAGCCGGTATGAATTGCCTGGCAACCTACGTCTTTTGGAATCATCATGAAGAGGACGAGGGCATATTCCGCTGGGATGGAGACCGTAATCTCCGCTACTTTATAGAGCTCTGCGCCAAGGAAAATCTGTATGTTTTCCTCCGGGTCGGACCATTTTGTCACGGCGAGTGCCGCAACGGAGGATTTCCCGACTGGTTGTACGGCCGGCCATTTGAACTCCGTTCAAATGATCAGGGGTATTTAACTTACGTTAAACGGTTATATTCCGAGATTGCCCGCCAGGTACATGGCCTTTTCTTTCAAGACGGGGGGCCAATTGTCGCCGTACAATTGGAAAACGAATATATGCACGCTGCGGCCCCCTGGGAATTAACGGGCAAACACGAAGATGAATTCCTTCCCGGCGGCCGGGACGGGGTGGCCCATATGAAGCAGTTGAAAGAAATCGCCGTAGAATCCGGTTTAAAAGCCCCCATCTATACCTCAACCGGCTGGGGCGGCGCTCCTGTGCTGGAAGGAGAAATTCTCCCCCTATACGGGGGCTATGCTTTCTGCCCCTGGAATATCCATGAAGCCAAACCGGAGCAGGAACCGACCTTTGAGTATCTTTTTCAGAGTTTTCACGATGATCATTCTCCATGCCGGGGGTTTAACCCGCCCTACCCTCCTGAAAAATATCCTTATGCCTGTTGTGAAATGGGCGGAGGAATGCAAACCTGGTACAAGGCCCGTTTTGTGGTCCCACCGGAGAGCGTGACCGCCATGACCTTGACCAAGGTAGCAGGGGGCTGCAATTTTATAGGCTACTATATGTTCCATGGCGGGTCTCAGCCCCTCGGTCAACACGGCTTTTTAAACGAAAATACCAATCCCAAAATTACTTATGACTACCAGGCGCCCATCGGGGAATTCGGACAAATACGGCAATCTTACCGGACCTTAAAGCCCCTATTCTACTTTTTCAATGAATTTCAGGATCAACTTTGTCCGATGGCAACCGTCTTACCGCCCGAGGCCGCTACAATCACCCCGAAGGACACGGCAACCTTGCGGTATGCTCTTCGGGTGAAGGGTAATTCCGGCTTTATATTTCTTCATAATTATCAAGATCATGTCCCGCTAGCCGACCATGATGACATCTCCCTCAACCTGGAACTTCCGGATGAAACCATCACTCTGCCCAGGGGAAAAGGACTAACCTTAAAAAGCGGAGTAAGCGCCATTCTCCCTTTGAATATGGACCTAGGGGGCGTCCAACTAAAATACGCCACCGCTCAACCGGTTACCAGCGTTATGGCGGAGAATATCCGTTGCTATTTCTTTTTTGTGCCGGAAGGATTTTCCGGTGAATATTGTTTTGAAAATGACAGTTTCCAGGATATCCAGGTCAATCAGGGAGAGTTACAAAGGCAATCCGGTTTAACTTTCGTTACGGTTGCGCCAGGAAAAGAATGTAGGATTGATTTACTCTCCGGCCAAGGTGAACGAATCAGGATTTGTACTTTATCCCATCTGGAAATCCTTGACTTTTGGAAAGTTTCACTTTGGGGGGCGGAAAGAGTTATCTTCTGCGACGCCGGCCTGGTTGTTAAACAGAACACTCTGCAATTATTCCATAGGGCCCCGCAGATTGATTTATTCATCTATCCCGCTCCGGAAAACCGTTTAACGACTTCATACGGTCAAGTTACCGGAGTTTCCTGCGGAATGTATACAAAATATGTTATCGCGCGGCCGCCTAAGGAGCTTACATACAAGATCTCTCCCATCAACGATCAAAAGGCGGTTTTAAAGGTAGATCCCATTTCTTTTCAGGATGTTCACGATCTGTTGCTGGAAATCGATTACGAAGGGGACGTAGGTCACGCTTTCATTGACGGCCGGTTGGTCCACGATCATTTCTGCAACGGCCAAAAATGGGAAATCGGATTGAAACGGTTTTCTAGGGAACTGGCTGAAAAGGAAATTTATTTCTACATTAGCCCTTTACGCCGGGGCAAAATGGTTTCTTACGACTCCGCCATGGCGGTTCAACAACAATTCCACGGCGAACAGATTGCCAAGATCCGGACCATGGAGATCATCCCGGAGTACTGTGTGACGATTCGCAAAAACAATCCGGATGAACTTTGATTAAGCCCGGCTTGGTGTAGCGGGACAAGGGGGGTCCAACCTATCTTGATTGGACACCCCCTTTGCTTATTTTTTTACACGCACTTCAAGGCATTCTCAAGACTCTCGATTAATAGTTGCGGTTCTTCCAGGCCGATATGGACCCGGATTAATGAGACCAAATTCTCCGGGGCATTGGGGTGAGATGCAGCATAAGGAAATACCAGGCTTTCATATCCTCCCCAACTGACTGCCCGTCTGAAATATTGCAGCTCATTGGTAAACCGGGCCACCCGGCCGGCATCTTTGGTCTTTAATTGAAACGAAAACAACCCACAGCCGCCCCGCATCTGGGCTTTCGCCAGTTCATACTGGGGATTTCCCGGATGGAACGGATAGAGGATTTCAGTAATTTTAGGGTGCCCCGAGAGATACTTCACAATTTCCAAGGTATTCTCATAATGAGCCTTCATCCGGATCTGCAAGGTCCGGATACCCCTCAGCAGCAACCAGGCCATAAAAGGATCGGGAACCGTGCCGATATTTTGAAACTCCGTTTGGAAGATATGTTCAATATCTTTCTCTTTCCCCACAATCACCCCGGCCACCAGGTCGCTGTGTCCTCCGAAATACTTGGTCGCCGAATGAACCACAATATCGATACCGTAATCCAATGGATTTTGATAAATAGGAGTCGCCCAAGTATTGTCAATAATGGTCTTGATGTTCCGTTCTTTGGCCAATGCAGCGACCGCCTTTAAATCTTGAAGTTCAAACCGGAAGGTGGTCGGGCTCTCCAAATAAATGATCTTGGTGTTCGGGCGGATGGCCGCAACAAACTCCTGCAGATCGGTGCCGCTTACATAAGTGTACTCCACCCCAAAACGGGTGAGATATTTTTCCAACAAGGTTTTAGCCCAACTATAAGCATCTTTCACCGCCACGATATGATCGCCGGACTTTAAAAACGCTAAAATGCTGGCGGAAATGGCCGACACCCCCGAACTGACCAATTTAGCCCGTTCTCCGTGTTCCAGCGCGGCGATTTTGGTTTCGAACAGGTTTACCGTAGGGTTATTGCCCCGGCTATAAAGATAATTGTGGACTTCATCGCCCATAGCCCGCTGAAAGTCCTCAAATGTCGGAAATGAAAAAATGGAGGTTTGAAATATCGGCGGGCTCACCGCTCCGAAGGGAAAATCGTCTTCCCCCAAATGATGGAGGATGTCTGTCACATTTTTTCTTTCACTCATCTTGAATGCTCCTTTGCCATATCTTAATAACCCGTGAGGCTGTTCCAAAAGTGATTAAAATCAATGAGAAATACGATATATACCATAAATAACGGGTAAAAGCCTTCCATGTATCGTATTTTTCTATCGATAAATCTTATTTTGCAACAGACCCTTCAGGTTTTATAACCCTTCTCAAAACGAGCATGCTTATTCTTTGATAGCCCCTTCGGTTAGGCCAATGACAATATATTTTTGGGCGACCGCAAATACGATCAAGGTTGGTAACAAGGAAACCACGATGCCTGCGCTTAGAACGCCCCAGCTGACGCCGGCCTTGGAAATAAAAGAATTCAACGCCACCGGAACCGTCATATTTTGATCCGAATTCATCAGCATGACCGCTAAGAATAGTTCGTTCCAGATATTCACGAAGGCGAAACTGAAAATAGCGGCTAACCCCGGCAAAACCAAGGGAATAATGATTTGAAAAAGCGCCTGAATCCGGTTACATCCATCAATTTGAGCAGCTTCTTCCATAGAGACGGGAATCATGGCAAAAAATCCGCTTCCCATAATCGTCGAAAAAGCGATCATCATGCCGATATAAATCACTGTTAACGATAACAGATTATCGCTTAACCCCAAACGGGCCAAAAAGGTATACATAGGTGTCATAATCATATAGGTGGGAATGATTTGCGTAAAATACATCGCCAGGAGTAAAATCATCCGGGTTTTTTTTGCCCTGAAACGCGAAAGGGCATATCCGCTCAACATCGAGATGAACAAGGCCCCCATCGAGGCAAGCAGCGAAACAACAACGCTATTACGAAAATACACTTGGAAATTACTGATTTTAAACAGATAGGCATAATTCTCCAAGGTTAAAAACTGCGGCCAATAACGGATGGGAAAAGTATAAACCTCCCGCCCGCCTTTTAACGATGTTACAATAATCCAATATAAAGGTAATAAAGCGCCGATGAGATAAAGGGCTAATAATAGGAACCGGGCTACCTTATAAACTATCTTTTGATGACCGGCTCCAGCTTTACCAGGCTCAAGTGATTTTATCCTTTTGATATCAAGATTCGCACTCATGCCGCGCCCTCCTCTTTCGCTCCGGAAACTTTCAAATAAACAAAGGCGAATAGGAACAAAATGCCCATAATGATGACTCCGACAGCTGATCCTTGTCCATAATCATAAAATTTAACCAGCTTATTAATCATTTGGGTGGAAAGAATATTGGTAGCATTATTCGGACCGCCGCTGGTCATCGCATAAATAATTTCCGGGAAATTCATAATCCAGATGGTCCGAAGCAGAACCGTACTGACAATGGTAGATTTAATATACGGAAGCGTCACAAAGAAAAGGCGTTTTACCGAACCCGCCCCGTCAATCGCGGCGGCTTCAAAAAGTTCTTTGGGTATGGATTGCAATCCCGCCAGTAACATAATTGCAAAAAAGGGAACCCCGTACCAAATGTTTACAATAATCACCGACATCATGGCAAAGTTCGGATCGGACAGAAAGCCGATGTTGAGATGAATCAGATGGGCTTTTTGCAGTAAATCGTTGATCATTCCAAACTGGCCGTTAAACATCCAGGACCAAATCAGTCCAATGGCAAAGCCTGAAAGCGCCCAGGGATAAAATACCAGACCCGAATAAATTCCTCTACCCCGGAATGGCTCTCTTAATAACAATGCCAAAATAAGCCCTAAGGTAAATTGGAAAAATAACGATACATAGATCCAAATCAGCGTATTAATAATGATTTGCCAAAAGTTAAAATTGGTATCGGTCAAAATAGCCTTAAAATTATCCAGACCGTTAAAACGGACTAAGGAAAGGGAATTATTAAGGTTATAATTTTGAAAAGCAATCACTATGCCTTCAATCAACGGGAAAAAAATGACCAGAGCCAATAGTAGAAAGGCTGGAAACATAAGCGTCGCTAGAAAACCGGTATGATTTTTCCGCATCGTGGCACCTCCAAACTATGGTCGAACAATTTGCGGGTTACTTTCGTAATTTTTTAAGATGATGCTTGATAAAGACGGAGGCACTGACAAAGATGATGCCTCCGTCTGTTACACCGCAAGGGATTTATTTACTCCAATATTCTTTCCATTTTGCCAAAACCGTTTCCAGCTTGGCTTGTCCCAGCAAAAGACTTTGCATATCGGCTTCATGAACCGAACCCCATCCCGGCCATTTCGGGGAAGACTGCGGGAAGGGTCTGAAAATATATTTTGTGGTGGTGGTCATTTCTTTTAAGAAAGCCGTGTAATGTTTACCCTGGAAATATTTGTTGGTATTAAAAGCCGTGCTTTGAACGGGGAGGGCTCCATAGTGCTCGCAGAAATAACCGTTTTTCTCGGCTGAATTCATCCAGGCAATAAAATCCCAGGCCTGTTTGGGATTTTTGGAATAACTAGGAATGCCGAGCCCGGTGAAACCATAATCAAGGTAAGCGATCCCGGTGGGACCGACCGGAACGGGAATAACGATATATTGATCAGGATCCAGCATTTTATCAATTAACGGAATGGCGTCCGGATCCTGCATTAAAAATGGAGTGGTTCCGGAAACAAAGCCATTGATTTGTTCATTAAATCCCCAGTTTATTCCGTCTTTGGGCGCGCCTTTCTGGAATAATTCGATATAGGCTTTCATCCCTTGGGCATAACGGGGATCGGTAAAGTAATTTTTGGTCTCCGAGTATAACAAGGTGTCTTTTTTGATATCATTGATGCCGGCTGAAGCGAAGAAATCCGAAAACTTCATTTCACTGGATTTGCCGCGCCAGGCAAAACCGTATTGATTTTTGGCAGGATCGGTGATTTTGATACAGGTTTTAATCAAATCGTCAATGGTTTCAGGTACTGTGGTAATGCCGTTCTTCTCTAAAACATCCTTACGGACAAATAAGGCCTTGACGAAGATGCATTGTGGAGCGATATAAAGCGTGTTATCGACGGTTCTGGCCGCCATCATCGCCACCGGGGTGAGCGTTTTCGCTTCTTTCCAGTTGCTAAAATATTTATTCAAATTCGTTAATTTTTTATTATTGACGAATTGTTTGATGGTATTATCGCGGACTTCAATGATATCCAAGGGCTGATTGGAGTTTAACATCAAAGTGGCTTTTTGATCGGCTTGCTCATAGGGAGGAGAAATTAGATTGATTTTAACTCCGGGATGACTGGCCTCATACTCGGCAATCATGCCTTTGAGGAGTACAGTCCGCTCCGGACTGGTCATGACTTCCAAAAAATTAAGGGTCTTGGTTTGGGCCAAAACAGGAAGACCGGTTAGGGCAACTAGTAAAAGGGCAATTAACAATATTCTTTTCATGTAGCATACTCCTTTTTCATTTTTTAAAACCGGACTTTGGGCATTGGACAATCAAAACGGACAGCCTGCGCTTTCACCTCCTTTAAATTTTTTGGGGTGAGTCTCTTCCAAATTAACAGCCTTTCAAATGGAAGGCCCTCTCCGGGCATCAAATCTCTTCCATCCAGCCGGGAAATTTGTTATATTGATGTTATTATTTTCAAAGATGGCCCTCGTATTATGTCATATTTAACGTATATTGATAAAATTTATAACGCAAACATGACATTAACAAGGTATAAGAATACTAGGGCGGATTCTTTGGCTAAAATAAGGTCCCGCTCTAGTTGACAGTAATCTTCGATGAAATTAGGTCACTCTTTTACCGCAATCGCTTCAATTTCAACCAGGGCATCTTTCGGCAAACGGGCAACCTGGACAGCAGCGCGGGCCGGATAGTCGGCTGTAAAGAAAGTAGCGTAAACCTCATTCATCCCCGCAAAATCATTCATATCCGCTAAAAAAACATTCACTTTCGTGACATCGCTCAGGTTCATATCCGTAGCGGCCAGAATTTCCTTAATGTTCGACAAGGATTGGCGCGTTTGCAAGGCTATATCCTTATCAGCCATGGCCCCGGTGGCAGGATCGATGGGTAACTGTCCGGAAATAAAAAGAATATTTCCGGCTTTCACAGCTTGAGAATAGGGGCCAATAGCCGCCGGCGCGTTCTTGGTGTTGATAATTTCAGCCATCATACTACTCCTTTTTAATTTTAGTCAGATATCGATAAATAGTTGCTTCGGAAACTTTTAACTGGGAGGCCACTTCGGCGACGGACCCTTTAAGCAAAAAGACACCGCTGTTGTTCAATTCTTTGATGACTTCAATCTTTTCATCCTGGGACATCCGTTCCGGCGATACTCCAATATTGTGAATAATGGTCTCAATGCCATCCAGGGTAACGGCTTCCACCGAAGAACTGAACCGTTCTTCGACCGGACTTGCTTGAGCATTGTTTTCCGGAAGACGGATGAATCCGTCCAGATAATTCCGGAACTGTTCAAATTTGCTGTAATCAATATTGATACAAAGCATGCCGATGAGAGCGCCTTGCTGATCCCGGATAAAATAAGTAGAAGATTTAAGGATGCTTCCCTTTTCGGAGATACCTTTATAATTGACAATATAAGGGGTATTGCTATATTTTTGGTCTTTCATGACTTTTAAAGCCAAATTGGTTACCGGAGCTCCGACTTTTCTGCCGCTGATATGATTGTTCCGGATGGCTACCACCGAATTATCCATGTCGGATACGTCGTGAAGGACAACCTCCGCATCATTTCCCAGTACTTCCGCTAAAAAATCAACCATTGGTATATACTTTTGCAATAAAGGATTCGTAGTACGCCCCTCCAAAACAGGTAAAAGATTATGTTGATAAAAATTTATTATCGTAATAATATATTATTATCATATCATCCGTTACCTGTTTCGTCAATAAAATCATCCCAGAATATTCAGGAATTCCTTGTTGTAGCATTCATACCCTCTCCCGGCATCACCTGAAAGTCGGGTCTATTTGAGGGGCTTTTTCTTATTGTCTAAAACACCGTCTGAACCAGGATTCAACGGATTTAACTGATGAAACGGATTTTAAATCTGTGCCGGTAGATATTCTTTTCTATTTTCAATTTTTTATTGGCCGGACAGACGGATCATGGGGACTTTTTTGCCGTTGCTCAGGATGGAATAGACGGTGTGGTCGTGAGAGTTCATGGCGGGGCTCCTTCCTATTTCTATCCAATATAAAGGAAAGCCTTGAAAAAGTTTTGTCGTGAAGGCAACAGTTCGGGCAAGTTCCTTATGGGGTGGGTCGGTCACTTCAAACCTTTATCTTTTCCACTCCCCGTACTACCAGTGCCACCCAATATCCAAATATTATACCCTCCATCAGCGCCTCACTATAGATTATCTCTTCCCTGCGGCAAATCGGGCCATAGTAGGTATTATCGTATTCTTTCATCAGTCGTTCCTTATCTTCCGGGGTCAGTTTGGCTTCCATCAGTCTCAACAATTCGTTGGGACGCTCCTCAAGCTTCTTATATTCCGGATCGGATTCGATGATCTCGTCGTTGATCTGCATGATCCGGTCGAGGATAAATTTTTTGATGCCGAAATCTTTGTCGGAAAGCATGGGGTATACCTCCTTATGGTAAGTTTAAAATTTAAACCTTTTTCGCCTTTAATTTCTTGATAAATGAATGCCGATTATTATTGTCCACGGATTTTACCGGCTGAGGTCCTTTTGGAGCGGCCCAAAAGTATCCAAAAAGCCGCCGGAACCTAGGTTCCGGTCCTCCTCTTATTCATCCAGGGCTTCTAGCAGCTCTTCGCCTTCCATGGCCTTCTGACTGGCTACTTGGCTTAGGCTTCCGATGGCAACCGCCGTATTCATCCTGACCAGAGGCGGTGCGGAAACGCCTTCCTCCTTGAAGGCTTATATAGGTGTTAAATTTTGTCGCAAGACAATATGTCGTTCTCCTTAACTTTATCATACATATTGGTATGAGTCAATAAAAATTATGACATATTGGTATAAATACTTATTATCTATAGACAAAAGGTCATTGAAAGATGAAAATATGGTTGAGGTGTTAAGATGAGTAGTACTTTTGGGCAAAGACTACGGCTATTACGAGAAGAAAAAAAGATGGTTCAGAAAGAAATTGCCGATCTTCTGGATGTATCGCAATCAACAATTGGTAAATATGAAGTTGATCAAAGAACTCCCTCTCCAGATGCCATTATTAAATTGGCAGTTTTCTTTGAGGTATCAACCGATTACTTATTAGGGCATTCGGATATACGAAACCCGCTTAAATCGGAGTATCCAAATTTACCTCTAGAGGCAGTTAAAGAGATTGAAGAGTTCAGAAAATATATAGAACATAAATATAGTAAAACAGGAAAGTGATAAACAGCAAAAAACCAAAGGCGTAATAATCACCTTTGGCATCCGGACAATTTCCCCTACCCTTCGAAAAATCGATCATCCATATCCTCAAGGATTGTAAGACAAAGTGTAATGATTGAACTTTGAGGACATCTATTAAAAGCGAGAGCCCCTAAATCCGCTGCAAAATCGCTACATCCTTTGCAGCCAAGGCTAAACGTCCCGACTTTTCCCGGCCGGAGATTATTTCCCGATAACGTTTGCCATTCAAGTCAATTTCCACTTGCTCATCCCGGTGATTTAAAACAAATAGCCACGAATCCTCTCCCTTAAACCTTTGGGTGACCTCAACGCCCTGAACGGTTTCCAGCGGCGCTTGCAGGTTATTGATTTCACAGAGATACTTCATCAGACCTTCTGTAAATGCCGTTTCCGGAACGCTCGCCACATAATAGGCCCTGCCTTTGCCGAAATGATTTTCGGTAAGCACCGGCATTCCGGCATAAAAATCTTTTCCATAAACGGCCAATACTTCAGCCCCTTCGGAATGAATCAAATCGCAAAGCATTCCGCATTCATAAACTCCGTTCAAATCCCCTACCGGTTCTTTGATCACGATTTGGTTCTTTTGATCAGGATATAAAGCGTCGATTTCTTCAGCCCAGATACCCATGACTTTCCGGAGTTCTCCCGGATACCCCTCCAAAGCGACCAAGTCGTTTTCATTCACCAGCCCGCTGAAGAAGGTCGTTACAAAGGTACCGCCTCGCTCGACGAACTTTTCGATAGTATGGGCTACGCCCGGCTTAACCATATACAATACCGGGGCAATCACAATTGCATATTTGGAAATATCTCCATCGGGCGGAATAATATCAACGGGAATATTCATCTTATAAAGCGCATTGTAGTACTTTTCAATTTGTTCTACATATCTCAAATCCCGGCTGGGTCCGCTGGAAAACTCGACGGCCCACCAATTGTCCCAGTCAAACATGATGGCAACTTTGGCTTCGATCCAGGAATCCAAGAGGGTATCGCCCAGCCTCTGAAGTTCCGCGCCCAACTGGGCGCACTCCCGGAAAACCCTGGTTTCCTCATGCCCGACATGTTCAATCACAGCGCCGTGATACTTTTCGCAAGCCCCGAAGGACCGGCGCAACTGAAAAAACATGATAGTATCCGCCCCGTGGGCCATGGCCTGATAACTCCAAAGCCGCATGACACCGGGCCGCTTTAGACTATTATAAGGCTGCCAGTTTTGCTGGCTGGGCGTCTGCTCCATCAGCATAAACGGTTGTCCGCCTTTGAGACCGCGCATTAAATCGTGGCGCAAGGCAATCGTTCCCATGGAGTCTTTAGCCGAGGGGTAATTATCCCAGGAGACCACATCCATTTTTTGACCCCATTGAAAATAGTCCAACGGTTTAAAGGTACCCATTAAATTGGTGGTAATGGGAATATGGGGGGTAATTTGTTTGATGGCCTGATATTCCCCAAAATAGCACTCCAGGGAGGCATCCGACATAAAGCGGTTGTAATCCAGCGAGATACCCTGAAAACAAGTGTACTCCCGGGGATATCCGCAATAAAAATCGCGGCCCATTTCATTCAAATAAGACGGGGGAAGGATCTCGTCCCAATCGTAAACCGTATGACCCCAAAAACTCATATTCCAACGGCGGTTCAGCTCTTCGATGGTTCCATAGCGTGCCTTTAACCATTTCCGGAATTCGGCGGCGCAATGGTCACAATAACAATAATTGCCATATTCATTACCGATATGCCATACCAGCAAAGCCGGGTGATTTTGATAGCGCTCGGCCATTTTCCGGGCCAATTTCACCGAAAGCTCCCGGTATTTGGGATTCGTGGGACAAAAATTAACCCGGCCGCCATGGGTCCGTCTCTTCCCCTCGGCATTGACAGGCAGCATTTCCGGATATTTTCTGGACATCCAGGCCGGCTGGGCTGCGGTGGATGTGGCCAGGCAGACGTAAAGGCCGTTGGCGGCGATGGTGTCAAGGATTTTATCAAGCCACTCAAAGGAATAAACATCTTCGGACGGTTGCAATTTAGCCCAACTAAAAACAGGCAGGGTTACAACATTGATCCCCGCTTTTTTAAACATCCGCATGTCTGCTTGCCAAATCTCCTCCGGCCACTGGTCGGGGTTGTAATCGCCGCCGTAAAATACCGCCGGTAATTTGGGATTGATCATGGATTAGGCCTCCTATCGAGAATGTTATTATATTCTTATGATATCCTGTAGCTCTTCTTTCATCAATCGCAATATTTTATTAAGGATATCAATTTATTCATATCAAGGCCATTCCCTTTTCTTCCCCTGCCGCCCAAAACCGTCATCGCCCCGATGGAAACCTTGATACTCTTTATTGCATCCATGCATCTTGTTTGTTTTTCCTCCGCTGTGGCCCATTATTCCTTGATGGCTCCGGCAACAATCCCTGCAAAAATATACTTTTGAAAAATGAAATAAATCACCAAAGTCGGCGCCATGATGATCAAAATCGCCGCGCTTAAAGAGCTCCATGAACCATACATCGCGTTGCTGTAGCCCATCAACATCGTCGTCATGGTCCGGAGGGCGCTTCCCGGCATGTAGAGATAAGGGACATACATGTCATTAAGAACTTCCACCGCTTTAATAATCGCCAAAGTAGCCGTAGCCGGAAGCAACAGCGGAAAAATAATCTTCCAGAATATCCCGAAATAAGTGCAGCCGTCCAACATAGCGCTTTCATCCAAGGACACCGGTATTTTTTGAATAAATTGCAAGTAAATATAAATTTGCAGCAAATCGGTAGCCGCATAAATAACAACGGGCGCAAAAATCGTATTATAGAGGCCCATATTTTTAATAATCCCAAACCGGGCTACTTCCGTCACATAAATTGGAATGATCATCCCCAATAAAAACAGGCCTAAAATTACCTTTTTCAGCCGGAAATTAAAGCGGTTCAAACAATAAGCCGTCATGGAACCCATTAAAGCATTGAGAACTACGCTCACACCCGCCAGGAAAAAGGAGTTTTTAAAACCGGTCCAGAGATTGGGCTCCCGAAAGACGGCCGCAAAATTTTTAAAGTAGAGTTCCCGGGGCGGCATCAAAGGGAAATCCGCTCCCAGCTGCACCGGTGTTTTTAAGGCGGCGAACAGGGTAATCAATAACGGTATCAAAACAGCCATGCAAATTCCGGCAAATAGAATATAACTAACGATTTTTATCCCTGCCGCCCCATTTCCGTAACCATCCAATATCCTCATCTCATGAATCTCCTTCATTCTTGGCATTAAAAATTTGCTGCTGCAACCAACTGAAGATTACAATCATCCATAATAAGGTGACGCCCATTGCGGAAGCCAACCCGATGTTATTGTATTTAAAGGCCGTATCCAGGGTGTAGAGGGTAAAAGTGCTGCTGGCGTATCCCGGCCCGCCATTAGTAACGAGGAAAGGGATATCGAACACTTGCAATGCCCCCCGCACATTCATGAACAGAATAATTTCCAACACCGTATGAATACTGGGAATCGTAATCCGCGCGAATTTCTGCCAGAAGTTGGCTCCGTCAACTTCGGCGGCCTCAAAGATTTCCTTGGGAATGGACTGCAGTCCGGCCAGAAATAAAATAATATGAAAGCCGGAAAAACGCCAAATGGATATGGTCGCCAGGGTATAGTTCACGATTTTCTCATTACTTAACCAGTTTTGGATAAACGCTCCCAGTCCAAACTGTTTCAAAACGATATTCAAGGCGCCGTCGACCGGGCTGTAAAAATAGGAAAATATATAGGCAATCGCCGCCCCATTTAAAATATAGGGCATAAAAGAAACGCTTTTAAAAAACTTGCCGCCCCGGATTTTACCGTCTAATAATACGGCGATGAGGAGTTCCACCGGAATAAAGAGTAAATGAACATAAAAATAAATCCAGTTATTTCTCAGACTGGTCCAGACTTCCGGCGATTTAAAAAATAAAGTGGAGAAATTTCTGCTTCCGATGTAGGTTAAGCTTTGGCTAATCCCATCCCAGCTCGTAAAAGCCAATTGCAACAACTTCCCTGTCGGATAGACTACAAATAATAGCAACAAAGCGACTGGGATTATCAAAAAACTAAACAACACCAACCTTTTTTGGTAATGCAAGGTATTCATGGAACAACTCCTTCGCTAGCCCATGTTTGGAGGACTCCTTGCCAAAAGTTCGTTTTAGATGACTCAGGTAAGCCGTAAGCCATAATCCCCGCCACGGGCTAATTCGAGGCTGTCTAAAAAGCAATTCGAAATCAATAAGAAATACAATATATAGCTTCATCGAATATGTCGGTTTCAATATATTGTATTTCTTTATCGTCAAATTTCCTTTTGGGACAGCCCCGCCCACACGGCTGGGCGATTAAAAACTTTTTAAATCCCCTCAGGGGATCGGCTTACAATTGTTGTTCAAACTTTTAGAATATATATATTGAATTAAATTTTGTTGTTGTCAGAAATCACTGTTAGAAAGTGAACGCCTATTTGACCTAACCCGCGTGTCCTGTCGGACGCGAAGCCCTTCCCCTTGTGAAGTAAAACAAGTTGTTGATTCAAGTGGAAGGGTAACCCTAGCCGATGTCCCCTAAATTCTTTAGGCCCCAAAGGCAGCACGCACTTTGTGCGTGGGGTTACTCTCCCACTTCAGGGGGAGAGCGAGAGTGAGGTCTCGACCAACTGTCGGCCTAGGCATAACCCCAATTTCTCCATTTCTTTTGGATTTTGGTCAAATTATTTATTTCAACATATATAGGCTTCGAAGCATCACAGAGCCCGGTGAAACCGGGCTCTGTGATGCTCTTTTAACACGTCTCCGTGTTGGCTCTTCGCGTCCATTAAAGGACACGCGCCCGCAGCGGACAGAACAACTATTCTTATTTGCTGTTTCATCTTCATAATCAATTATCTTTTTTAATCGTAAAATACCTTTGAAGCAGCCTCTCGACTCATTGGACTTTATCTACGGTTT
Source organism: Bacillota bacterium (assembly GCA_023426245.1). Taxonomy (GTDB): domain Bacteria; phylum Bacillota; class UBA4882; order UBA8346; family UBA8346; genus UBA8346. The sequence continues at coordinate 12,145 of JAFABB010000026.1, read as the reverse complement.
ATTTTAAATTGGCACGGGCCTCTTTCCAATTCCTATTCAGATCGCTCATCATTTGCTCTAAATCCTTACCGGCGATCATTTCCTGACCCATCCGTTTGACATCAAATTTGACGGCATTGGAAATCTTGGTGAATTCCAACCCGCCGCCGCCATAAAGGATATATTTAACCTTTTGCTCGGCCAGAGCCGTCTTAAACAAGGGAACATCGGAAACAATTCCATTGACGGTCGATGTTTGACCCACATAGGAAATATATCCGGGATAATATTTTTTGCTGAAAAACCAGTTGATAAAATCTTTGGCTTCTTTCAGGTATTGATTGTCTTTCGGAGTGCAATAGAAGGCATCCACCATGGTAATGGTATTCAGGGTATCCACGGCCTTATCTCTGACCGGAAGCAAAAACGCTCCAAGATCGTTCATATCCCCCCCGTTCGACTTATAAACCGATAGAAACCACTGACCGGCACAGATCATCGCTCCCCTTTTGGCGATAAACATGCTTCTGGCTTGATCAAAACCGATACCGAGCGGATCGGGACCGAATACTTTGGCATCGTAAAGCTTTTGAATTTTGGCATAAGCGCGGTAAAACGGCTTATCTTTGGTAAAGGGCTCGTCCTGACCGGCCATGGTATCCCAAAGGTTGCCATTATCACCGATCAAGCAGGGCATATATTCGTTAAACGGGTAAACCGGCCAGGCATCCTTGGCCCCCATCAATATCGGGATATATTGATCGGCCGCTTTGATTTTATTGGCTGTTTGGATGAATTCATCCCACGTTTTCGGCAGCGTCAGTTTATATTCTTTAAAAACGCTCTTCCGGTAATAGACGAATTCGTTGAAAGAGGTGGCCGGAACTCCGAGGATATGGCCGTTCATCGCATAAGATTTAGCGAACTTATTTTGTTTGGCCGCTTCCAGATCATTTAAAGGCACGAAAGTATCATCAAAAGTTGCCAGCATATTGGGCTTCATAACCATAATCTCCGGCAGCTCGCCGGCAGCCTTACGAATTTTAATGGCTTGATTAAATTCACCGTCATTTTTGAAATTTTCCAGCTCAATCCGGACATAGGGCTTTACTTTTTGATAAGCCCGGTTGAGATTATTGATATTGGTGAAATATTCCAAGTCGGGTTGGCCGCTGTTCATCCTCAAAACGACTGTTTTTCCCGCTCCGTTGACCGCCATTGCCAGGCAAAAAATCAGCATTACGATAAACCATACGATTGAACTTTTTCGTAAGATACGGTTTTTCATCACAATCCCCCTTATGAAACTTTTCGAAGAATCGATTCTTGATTACCAATATAACCTTTCCGTTCCATATCATGAATGATTTATCTATCGATTTTTTGATATTTTCTTTTATGAGTATAAAGATAACGCAGTAAAGCTGTTTGTCTATCAACTGTCGAGTAAGCGGGGCCTCTCTGATGCTTTGTACCATCAGATTGAGCCCTCACTCCTCACAGATCCGTACGTGCCCAATTAAGGCATACGGCTCTTCATATTATCTTACAGAGATAAATTGCCCATTGGATAACCGGTGAGTTATTCTCGGCTTTGGCAACGGATTTAGTTTCAGATACTTGTTAAAGCTTTCCCAAGTGACACTTTTCCGCTGACTCCTACGATTGAGCCATTTATACAATAATTCTCCCACCCTATCATAGTACGTGGCTATCATCCGCGAGTTATGAGTTATTCCGTAATAGTTATAGTGACCTATCAGTTTGACACGGGTCGTCTCGAAGATTTGATGGATACTTTCTCTGTCTTTGGCACTTTTTATCCAATTCGCGTATGCTTTTACCTTGGCCTTGAACTTCTTCTTACTGGTTTTCCGCTTTACTGTAAACTGCCCCCATTGATTCTGGCTGCAATAGTGTGTGAATCCCAAGAAATCGAAGGTCTCCGGTTTACCAAGTCCTTTTGCTTTACGAGTCCTCGCCGCATATCTACCAAACTCAATAATCTTGCTCTTGTTCTCGGCTATCTCTAATCCGAATTTGCCCAATCTCTCTTGCAGCTCCGTATAAAACCGTTCGGCGTCTTCTTTGAACAGAAAGCAGCAGACGAAATCATCCGCATATCTTACCAAGGCCGCTGCTCCTTTCATCCTCGGTTGCATCGCTTTAGCATACCATAGGTCCAGTGCGTAGTGGAGATATATGTTGGCCAGTAACGGTGAAATTATGGCCCCTTGGGGCGTGCCGGTTTCCGTTGGTTCAATGGCTTCCCCATTCATCACTCCGGCTTTCAAAAACTTCAAGATTAGCCACTTAATGTTCGGGTCAGCAATACGCACTCCAATAAATTTCATCATCCATTCGTGACTGACGTTATCAAAGAATCCTTTAATGTCCACATCGACTATGAAACTGGTTTTCCATTTTAGTTGTCTGTCCAGGTTTACTAACGCGTCGTGACAGCTTCTTCCTGGTCGAAATCCATAGGAGAAATTGAGGAAATCTGCTTCATAGATAGTTTGGAGTATCTTCTTCAATCCTTGTTGCACAATTTTATCTTCGTATGCCGCAATCCCTAATGGCCTCTTTTGGCCGTCGTCTTTTGGAATATATACCCTTCGCACGGGTTGTGGCTTATAGCTATGCTTTTTGAGCTTTTCCACCAGGTTTTTGATATTTCCCTCAAGATTTTTAGCATATTCTTCTTTAGTTACTTCATCGATTCCAGCCGCTTTGTTTGCACTTAGTTCTTTATGGCTCTGGAGCAACATTGCTTCATTCAGGTAATGATACAGCGAGGTAAATGCTTCTTTGGGCTTTGTCCGAGCAATCTCTGCTATTCTTGCGAGTTTTGTTTCCATTAATTTTCCTACTCCTGAGCGTAGTTAATGTTTCTTTCCCAAGAACGATAACATGTAACCTCCTTTTCTTATTCGATACTATGAGGTTATCCGACTTCCTGCCGCTGCGACATCCTTCCTTTTTATCGGTTGTTTGTCCGTCTCCTTTTTTTTGAAGATTTCGACAGGACCTCCCTGGTTTCCGTATAGTCGTTGTGTAACGTGCCTGGTTCTGTTAGACTCCGGGGAAGCTTCACTTTTCTTGCCTTATCGTCCAGCGAAGTTTTGTTTTCCAGTGGGGTGACGCTGTCAACCTTCCCTTTTACTCATTTCGAAGCTCTATCACTCAGGCCCATTACCTTACTGTCTACGCTTAAATCTTTGGATTACTCCATCGACTTCAAGACTTGCTTCTGGTGACTTGGCTAAGTCTTTCCAGACAGGATTTCCACCTGCTTAACTATACGACCTTGCCAGGCCGCACCACCCCTTCAGCTATCTTATGGGTTATAGCAACATGGTTGCTATTCCCCTCTCCGACGATCGTTTTATATGAATGTTTGAGAGAGGGGAAGCAAATTTTATTGAGCAATTTGATTGTTAAAAAAGCAAGCTATAAAGATTTAGCTTAAAAACTTGAATATATCAGCCCGGAAAAAGACTGTTCGTATTAAGAACTCCGGTTAATCGACTTTCCCCTCTCTCAGGCTTCATGAAATTGCCGACAGTCAGAGAGAGGGGAATTGCTATGGGTATCTACAAAAAAATGGGTAACAAAAGGGGTGAGTTGATTTTAGGCAGTCTACTGAATCTACTTTATAACCAATTTTTCTTTTATCTCAGGAAATTCGGTAGTGATTGGGGCTAAAGCCCGTGCTCTTCTTAAACACCCTGCTGAAATGTTCAATGCTGTTATAACCCACAGCCAAACCGATTTCATAAATTTTCAAATTCGTGTTGGCTAACAATTCTTTGGCTTTCTGGATCCTGACATGGGTGAGATAATCAATAAAACAGGTTCCGGTTATTTTGGTAAACATGTAGCTGAAATGGCTTTCGCTGAGTCCGACATAATCAGCAGCCATTTTCAGAGTCAAATCCTGCTGATAATAATGGCGGACAAATTCTTGCGCCCTGGCAATAGCCCGGTTTCCTTTATAATCCTTCTTTTCGCGCAGGTACTCCAGAATTTCACAAGTTGTTTTCTCAAACCATTCGTTGCGTTCGCTTTGGGTTTCAAAAGCTGCAATCTTCGTATAAATATCCTCTTCCGTCCCCAGCAACTCAAAGAGGTCGTCCCCTTTTTCATTCAGGAAGTTTGCCAAAATCAAAATCAATTCCATGGAATAAGCCAGTCCCTTTTCCATCTTCACGGTTTTGGCAGAGTTCATTGCCGCTAGTAACGTTTTCAGCTCCCGGATGGCCCGTTCGGAATTCATTTCTTTCAGGGCGTTCAAAAAATCGTTAGGATTCCAAAAAAATCCCTTGGCGGGGACTTCGCCTATGCCCGCGGCATCCTCGGGAAAGATAATCCGGCCTTTGCCGAAGATAAAGCGTAATCTGGCATTGGATTCCGCTTCTTTCAACAAACCGGGGATCGATGGAAAGCCATCCCGGGCCTTGCTTACCCCGGCAGAGAAATCGATATTCAAGTAATTGACCAGGGAATGTTTGATCTGACCCAGGATTTCCAGTATTTTTTCTCTCATCCGAAGCTGGCTGAACTCGGGAAAAGAGAGTAATAGCACATATTCCTCCGGTGAAATTAAAATAACTTCACCCAGGCGGTTGGCGGCTAAAACCTGATCCATGGCATTGACTACCGTATCCATAAATGACTTCAGGCTATTATCGCCATAGCGGCCGCTCACGGTCTGATAATCATCAATCCAAAGAAAACAGAGCACAATATTGTTTTCCCGAAGCCGGATCCCCGTTTGCCTTATCTGTTCCACCAGCTCTGAGCCGGTTGTATACATTGAATCCCTTAATATTTTTTCTTTCATATAGCGGGTCTGATAACTTTCGGGATAAGCGGCCTTCTTACTTTGGTTCCGGTTTTCTTCCAGTTCCGCGGCGACGCTCATAAGGAGAGCCAACATATTTTCGCCATTGATCTCGGTTTTAAGAATGTAATCTTTAACCCCAAGCTTAAATGCCTGGCGAACCAATTTATAGTCATTATAAGCGCTAAGTACGATGATACCTTCAGCGGTATCTGTTTTTTTGGCCTCTGCGATGAGGGTCAAACCGTCCATTACCGGCATATTGATATCGGTAATTACGATATCAATTTCAGGATGCTCTTCCAGGAGTCTCAACGCCTGCTTGCCATTGGCGGCTTCAAATTCAACGATAAATCCATGATTCCCCCAATCAACCAAGGATTTGATGGCTAACCTGACAATGGGTTCATCGTCCACAACCATCACTTGATACATTCCCGAATTCCCCCTTCGCAACACCGATCAGCGGCAGCTTTACTTTCACAAGGGTATATTGCCCCAAGACACTTTCGATTGTTAATCCATAGCGGTTACCGTAATTAAGCTTAATCCGGCTCTCCACATTACCAATGCCGATACTGCTGAAACCCTTGGGATTCCTGAAATCCCCCTTCAGCAATTCACGGACCTGATCGGGTGAGATTCCCACTCCGTTATCATAAATTTCAAAGACGACATCCCCCCGGATGGGGCCATCTTGAATGAGACCATCGTGGATGAGGTCATTACAAATGAGGCTGCCGGAGACCTTAATGACGCCTTTGGATTCCTTCTCACTCATCCCATGGAGAATTGCATTTTCTAAAATCGGTTGCAGAATCATTTTTAAAATGCCGGTATTCAGTAAATCCTGATCAATATTGAAAATGACGTCGAATTTGTCACCATACCTGACTTTCATGATGTGAACGTAATTTTGCAGATTTTCCATTTCCTCGGCAATTGCAGTCGTGGCTTCATCTTTGCCAAGCGAGGAAGAAAGCAGTTTCATGAGGGCTTCAATCATCTTCTGAATACTGCCGGCTTTGGCGATCATGGCCATCAGCCGGATCGAATTCAAGGTATTGGCGATAAAATGCGGATTGATCTGTGATTTTAAGGCTTCCAACTCGGCTTTGCCGCGTGCTTTCTCTTGAATATCCCTTTCGATCATCAGGTTTTTGATCTCATACACCATTTTATTAAAGGATTCTCCCAGTTGATGAAGTTCATCGTTGCCCCCCACTTCAATCTGGGCTTCAAAATTACCCTGTTCCACCAATCTCATCTGCCGGATCAGCCGGTTTAGCGGCAAGATAATCTTTCGAAAAAACAAGGCGCTAAATGCCAAAAATAAGCCAATGAACAAAAAGATGATCAGCGTTGCATACCGCCATAACTTGTCAATGTTATGGGTTATCACCCGGTAATCCTGGATGTTAATGAGCTCCCAGTTCATTTTGGGCACATTGCAAATGGAAATAAACATTTTTCGCTTTTTTACAGTGGCGGTGAATGATTGACGATCCGAAACCGCCTGCTTTTTCAAAAATTTTAGATCCCGGATGTTTTGATTGAAATACCTTTGATCCCCGGCCCCGATGATTTGTCCATCGCTTCCGGCAAGCAAAAACTCTCCCAAGCGGGGATTCCCCGATTCGAACAGAATGTTGTTCATTCCATTGGAGCGGAATGCGCAAAGAATAACGGTTACATCATTGTGATAATCGGCGACGGCCGGGGTTATCCATACGGAAAGGATATACCGGGGGCTGTTGCTCAGGAGGATAGAGTTCATTGAACCGGTGAGTATCGCTTTGTTTCTGTTTCGGAGTGCTGCGGCAAACCCTGTTTCTTTGCGAACCAGGGATTCTTCAGCCGCCAGAGGAGTCTTGTAAAAATAACTTCCGGAATTCCTAAAAAAGAACATGATCGACTCGACCTCGTTGGTATAATTAAATAAATAGTCGAGTTTGGAATCGATCTCACTAGCCAGCGTCAATTTATGATTCAAATCCTTTTCATGGTTCCACCGGTTTGCCAAACCAAGGATTTGATCATCACTGGCAATGGTTGCCCCCAACAGAGAAGCCCGCTTTCCTTCATCGGCCAGTCTGTTGGAGATTTGATCCATCGCCTGCAGGATTTGATCGGAGGCATTCTTTTGTAAACTTTGAATATAGAAGTGATTGAAGAGGATATGGACGACCAAAACCGGTAAAACAATCATCAATATAAAGCCCTTCAAATAATGAGCGGCGATACTTTTCGAGGAGATCATGGCGCCTCCTTGCCTGCAATCCTAAGATTATATTCCGTGCAATTTTCGAAACTGTCCCGGGCTGAGTCCTTCAAGTTCTTTAAACACAGCGCAAAAATAACTGACATTATCAAACCCCACCATTCCGGCGATGGTTTTGATCTCCAGGTCCCGTCCGGCAAACATCAAATCTTTGCTTTTATTGATTCGAACACGGTTAAGATGTTCAAAGGGCCGGATTTTTAGAGTATTTTTAAATAACAAACATAAATGTTGCGGGGAAATATGGATGGTATGGGCCAGGTCTTCCAAAGTAATGACCCTGGAGTAGTTTTCTTCCATGTAATCCAGCACCGGTTTGATCCGGGAATGTTGTTGCAGTATCGAAGCATCATTACTGGAGGAGGTGTACTTATACAAATCCAACAATAACTCATAAATAATGCCGGAACATTGCAAACCTCTAAAAGAGTCGCCGGACTGGGCAATTTTAAGGGCCAGCCGCATTTTGGCAAGGGTCTTCTCTCCGTGAATGATATAAAAAACATTGGAGCTCCTAAAGCCTAACTGATTGACAAACCCCTCAACCGAAGCGCCGCTGAAACCTATCCAGTCAACCTCCCAAGGTCCGTTGGTCTCATAATATTCATGAGCCTCATTCGGATACAAAAGCACGCCTTGCTCCGGGCCGACCCGGTGCGACTGGCCTCCCACAATTAACTCTCCTTGTCCTTTATGGCACTGAATCCACTGAAACGTCGGATATCCATCCGGTCTTGTGATATGTTCTTGATGATGATGACATCCCACTCCCGCCAAATATAAGGGGAGCCCCCTTTCGGATTCGCTGACAACCGGAAAAATGTGATTCAGCACTCGATTTCAAATTCCCTTCAAATTTTAATACTCATCTTCATATCGTTTGATTGATGGAGCAATTTTATAATCTTATAATATGAATATAGTTATACTATAGCATAAAAATGGAAATCATGAAAATGACAAATCCAGTCTTTCTCTTTTTCACCATTACAATGCTGGCTTATTTTATCAAAACTCTCACCGGTTTTGGCAATACTTTGGTGATGAACTCCTTCCTTTCGGTTTTTAAAGAAAACCGCCTTGTTACTCCGGTCGACTTATTGTTGAGCCTTCCCACCAATGCATATCTGGCTTGGAAGAACCGCCGCCATATCAACTTTAAAATCGTCATTCCACTTTCCATTGCGGTGATTTTAGGCAATATCCCGGGCACTCTCCTGCTTGGTAAGGGATCGGATCATCTTTTAAAAGTTATCCTGGGTGTCGTGCTCATCCTATTGGCTCTGGAAATGCAATTTCACAAATCAAAAGCAAGCAATCAAAAATGGCGTCCGGAGTTATTCTGGCTTATTGGAATCATCTCCGGAGTTTTAATGGGGCTTTTTGGAATCGGGGCTTTATTGGCGGCAGCCATCGATCGATTTGCCGGAAACCGCAGCGAGTACCGGGGTAATTTATGTTTCGTTTTTATCTTCGACAATATTTTCCGTTGCCTGAGTTACTGGTGGCAATCTATTTTGAATTGGCAAATCATAAAGCTATCTCTGGTGCTTCTTCCCGCGGCCCTTCTCGGAATGGGGTTAAGCAGCAGAATGGATTTGCATCTTCGCGACGATCATATCCGCAAGGGAATTCAAGCCTTAATGGCTGTCAGCGGGGTGTTTTTAATCATCAACAATCTGCATCCGTAAACAAAGATTCATCCCTGATTGCAAGGTAGTCAGCCACCCTGGCTTTGCCCGGGCAACGAAGCCGCGCATTAATGCGCGCGAAAATACCGCCAGGGTGGCTGTTCGACGGCGGCTCGCAAAACGAGCCGAAGAATCTGGGTTAAAAGTATTTTCTAAGTAGATCAATCATTTTAAAGGGTTAAACCTTTTGATTAAAAATACAAGGAGGATTCCAATGATTCCCAATCCCAACCCATCCCCGAAAATTTTTTATGGAGGCGACTATAATCCGGAGCAGTGGCCCGAGTCGGTCTGGCAGGAAGATATGGCTCTCATGAAAAAGGCCGGGGTTAATATGGTCAGTGTCGGTATCTTCAGTTGGGCCCTATTGCAACCAAGTGAAGAAACTTACAACTTTGAATGGTTCGACCGCTTGCTGGATCTTTTGGCTCAAAACGGTATTTCCGTGGTTCTGGCCACTGCAACGGCTGCTCAACCGGCTTGGCTGTCCCGGAAATATCCCGATATCCTGCCGGTGAGCGCCGACGGCAACCGGATCAGTTATGGCTCCCGTCAGTCCTATTGTCCCAACAGCCCTAGCTATCGCCGCCTTGGACAAGCATTGGTCGCCAAAATGGCGGAAAGATATAAAAACCATCCCGCCCTTGCCCTTTGGCATATCAACAACGAATACGCCTGCCATACCCCGATTTGTTACTGCGACAACTGTGCCGAGGCCTTCCGGAACTGGCTCACCCGGAAATACGGAACCATTGAAAAAGTGAATGAGGCCTGGGGTACCAACTTTTGGAGTCAGCACTATTATCAATGGTCGGAAATCATTCCTCCCAGGACGACTTCCACTTTCCCCAATCCCAGCCAGGTGTTGGACTATAAACGCTTCATGTCGGACAGCCTTTTTGAGTGTTATCTGGGGGAGAAGCAAATCATTCAATCCATCACTCCCCACGTCCCTATCACAACCAACTTTATGGGTGATTTCAAACCGTTGGATTATTTTAAATGGGCCACGGAGATCGATATGATTTCCTGGGACAGCTACCCCGATCCCGAACCCAATACCTCGCCGGACTGGGCGGCTTTTAACCACGATCTGATGCGGGGCTTGAAAAACGGCCAACCCTTTATCTTGATGGAACAGGCTCCGAATAACGTAAACTGGCGTCCGGTCAACACCAATAAAAGGCCGGGCGTAATGAAGCTTTGGAGCTATCAGGCCATGGCCCACGGTGCGGACGCCATCATGTTTTTTCAATGGCGCCAATCCCGCAAAGGGGCGGAAAAATTCCACAGCGCAGTCGTGACCCATACCGGAAACGACCAGTCCCGCGTCTTTAAAGAGGTCGCCGGACTCGGGAGCGAATTGAAAGTTCTGGCTCCCCTGGTTGGTTCAAAGATCGAATCCAAAGTGGCCATTCTTTTCGACTATGAGAACTGGTGGGCCGTGGAATACGTCCAAAGACCCAGCGCCGGCGTAAATTACCTGGAACAAATCCGCAATTTTTATAAACCCTTCTATGAAATGAACATCCCGGTTGACTTTGTTCCGGTTGATGCCGACCTGACTCCCTACAAACTGGTGGTTGCTCCCTTGCTGTATATGGTGAAACCGGGGCTGAAAGAAAGCCTGGAGAATTATGTGGCCCACGGCGGTACGTTCATTGCCACTTTCTTCAGCGGCATTGTGGATGAAACCGATGGCGTTTTCCCGGGCGGATATCCCGGACCGCTTCAAGAGCTCTTGGGTCTGGCGGTGGAAGAATTTGATCCTTTGGAGCCTCATATGACAAACCGCATCCGCCTAAGTCATCCTTTGGGGGACTTCAAGGGGGAATATGATTGCAATTTATGGTGTGAGGTTGTTCATCCCCAAAATGCCAAAGTGCTGGCAAGCTTTCTCGATGATTACCATGCAGGCGATCCCTGTTTGACGGAGAATATTTTGGGTCAGGGCAAAGCTTACTATCTGGCAACACAGCCGGAGCCTTACTTCTTAACCAAATTTTTGGATTATCTATGCCGGGAACTGAAAATTACCGCGCCAATAGTCGCCCCATCCGGAGTGGAAGTTCGCAAGCGTTCCCAAAAAGACCGGCACTACTACTTTATCCTGAATCACAATGACCACGAAATAACTGTTACTTTACCGGCCGGCACTTACAGCGATCGGATCACGAATCGCCCGGTGACGGATAAAATAACATTGGCCCCTAAAGAAGTCGTTATTTTAGAACAGCAAGGATGATGATGATATAGCGCTATCCATGAATGCGCCGGACTATGAAAAGCACGAAAAACGGGGAACGCCTTTTTCCTGGAATTCGTGCTTTTCACGGGATAATGGCCACCGCTGAAACAGCGCTATATTCTTGGAATGCAACTATAAAATCAGCGGCTTTCCGGTTTCCTTCCGGTAGCCGGAGAGCCGTTTCCGCAGCTCCAGCGATTTCCGGTTCCGTTTCTTCAAACATTTTTTCCATTTCTCCCTTGGTTGATTTCATTTCTCCAAACATTTTTTCCATTTCTCCCTTGGTTGATTTCATTTCATCAAACCTTACCGTTATCTGTAAAAACCAATCCTTTTCATTTTTATTTATTTTTTGGACCTCATGCCCCTCTTTTCCCTCGTAAAAAAGGCAAAAAAATTCTATATCGGATGAAATAATAGGTATTTTGAGCCTGACCATGCATGGTTAAACTATACCGCGGGCCTAACTAAAAGAACGTAAACGGGATTCACATGATTTTATGGATTTACGGGATTTCTTTAAAACCCTATGAATTATCTGTTTTTTCAGCCCAATTTACCAGGTTTTAATCCTGTGAATCCTGTAAATCCCGTAAATCCTGTCTCCGTTAACTTTTTTTAGGCCAATTTTTATATATATAGCTCCACAAAATTTTCAAAATCATTTTGAACTGATGAGACATCTGGTAGACAATTTATAATCAAGAGGGGTAGGAGGGGCATGAGGGTGTAAAAATAAAAAGCCGGTTTTATAATCTCCAAGAGTTCTGCGGTTCATCAAACCCGTGTGGTGAAAGAGTTTTCTAAAATTATTACCTGGTGTTGAATTTAATTTACCAGTTAAAGATGGTATTTTTTTATATCCAAGCTCGCGAACCGCCGCCCTATCATCATTTGGAGTTCCCGACACAAAATCGACACACTTTTTCCAAAAAAAGGTGATATAATGATAGTGGTTAATCATTCCCAAAATGCCGCTGTAGTTTATACAGGGCTTTTTTTATGCCCAAAATGCCGAACCGGTATTTTAGGCTACAGAGAACGCAGAGTTCCCGGGGCCAAATCGACAGGCTATATAAAATCAATTCAATATTAAAAAC
>JAFABB010000044.1 GCA_023426245.1 Bacillota bacterium | reverse complement strand
TTGTGTATTCTTTAAAGGTTACTTTTTTATTGTTTTGTCTTTTCATATGTATATTTTACTATATTTTTCTTGCTCTTTCGATCCCTTTGATATACTAAGAGACTGTCTCTTTTGAGACAGCCCCTTTATCGTTTGAGAGAAAATATTACCGGTCCTTATAACGGTTTAAGGCAGTTTGGTAAATTTGAATCGCCTGGTCGGCGCCCATTTTTTTCAAAGTGGCCACATATTTATCAAAATTATCGAGGGGTTCGATGCCCATAATGAATTTGAGAGTCATTTCATCCCGATAGGTATTGATTTCATTTTTAATTTTAGCCAGTTCGGTGCTTTCTTCCAGCGTCGGAGTCAAATTAGGCAGCAAATGTTTGGCTTCATTGGTTTTCATCCAGATGGTGACGGCATTTTTTTGTTGTGGACGTTGCAAATACTGCTCTTGATAACGAGTATCTTGGACAAAAGACCCATTATAATTTGCCCGGGTATAACTGGCGAGGGCTTGGCCGAAATTTAAACCGTCGGGGTTATTCAGCAACAGACTGGAGTATTTGGGATAACCATTGACCAGATTATAACTGACATCTTTGATGCCGAAGTTAAAGAGCATATGTCCTTCTTCGCTATAACCATAATCGAGCCATTGGGCAGCCAGTTTTTTATTTTTGCAACTACTGGTGATTGCAGCCATGGTATCGGTCAGACCGACCTTTTGCGTCCTATGGCCAAATTCGGGGGTCGCGCCCTTGACTAAAGTGGGATAGGGGGCAGCGATCAGATCATATTTGGGATTATTTCCATTGGCATCCATATAACGGCCGATACCATTGCCGGTATTGCCAATGGAGGCACCCGCCTGGCCATTAGACATTTTGGCATCAATGGTTTTGCGGTCAATGAGTCCAAAATTTTTATCAATCAGTCCTTCATCATACCATTTGTGAAAAGTCGCCAGAAAATTTTTGTATTGCGGTTGAGTCGGTCCATAAACCACTTTGTTTTTATTCAGATAAAAATCCATGGTGGTGCCGAATGCCCCCACAAAGGCGTTGGTGGTGGCAAGAGCATTGGTATTTGGATTGGAGCCATAGAAAAAAGTTAATGGAGCGGAACAATTTTTCTTTTCCTTGAAGGCTTTTAAAACACGATACCAATCATCAATGGTTGTTGGAACACTTAAACCCAATTCTTTCATCCAATCGTTTCGTAAGAAGGGGCCGCTAAAAACCAGCAAGGAGTCTTCCATACGTACGAAGGGGAAAACAGCTATTTTTCCTGAATCGGTCTTTACTTGTTTGGCGATATCCTTATTGGAGTTGATGACTTTTTTTAAATTGGGCGCATCTTTGTCAAGATAACCGTTAAGGGGCACAATATAGCCGTCTTTTAAAGCTTTCTCAGCGCCGCCGGGAATGGTAAACCAATAAAATTCAATGATATCCGGCAGATTACCCGCAGCCAGCATAATATTAAATTGTTCCAGTTCGTTACCGGCTACAGGATGAATAAATTTTACTTTGACACCGGTCTTTTTTTCCAGTTCTTTATAAAGCGGAGTATCGCCTATATTTTTATAAGCTAAGGCGGTATTGGTATTTAATGGCGCCCAGCAGGTTAAAACGGTATCGGTTTTAATTGGATAAACATTTTTAGCGAATATTGCCGTGGTACTTATTAATACAACGAACAATAAGGCCATAACTCTAAAAGAGTATTGTCTGATCACTTGTGTGTTCCTCCCTTAAAATATCAAAGTATAATCTGGATTCCATGTAAGAATAAAAAGATATTTCTCCTCCCTTCTTCTATATTACAATGGATTATCTGTATTAACAATCTATTAACATTATTGTAATTAAATTTTGGATACCGGTTAAGGTGAAAGTTTTATTCACCTTTACAGTTATGAAAATTCCAGATTATGATGATATCGGTTTAGGATTCATGAAATGTATTTTAAAATTCAGATTAAAGGAGGAGGCGTTTATGAGCATGCAGCTGGCTAAACTAATGCCATACGAAGCTTCACCCAGGAGTTTTTGGTCCAGAGTGAAGTCGGATTTTTACTATAATCGCACTCTATATTTTTTAGCCCTACCGGTGGTTGCCTTTTATTTACTATTTAATTATGTTCCAATCTACGGAGCGATCATTGCATTTAAGGATTTTTCCCCCATTCAGGGCATCATCCATAGTCCCTGGATCGGGTTTAAAAATTTTTCCGACTTTTTCAGCAGCTATTATTTTGGGCGGATTATCAAGAATACTTTTCTGATTAGTATAAATTCATTACTCTTTGGTTTTCCTGCCCCGATCATTCTGGCATTGCTGATTAATGAATTGCATAATAAATATTTTTCACGCGCGGTCCAGACAATCACCTATATGCCCCATTTTATTTCCCTGGTGGTCATCTGCGGTTTGATTAGGGATTTTACGGCGGAGAATGGAATTATTAATTACCTGCTGGGCTTTTTGGGGTGGCATCCGGTAGCCATGCTGAGTCAACCGGGACTGTTTGTGCCGGTTTATGTGATATCCGGAATCTGGCAAGAGATTGGCTGGGGTTCCATTATTTATTTAGCTGCTCTGACCGGCATAGATCCTCAGCTTTATGAAGCGGCCAAAATGGATGGCGCCGGTCGTTTACGGCAAATCTGGCATGTGGCCCTACCGGGAATTCTACCGACGATTTTGGTCATGTTGATCTTGCGGATGGGTAATATTCTAAATGTCGGTTTTGAAAAGATTATTCTCTTATATAATCCGGCCATTTATGACACTTCCGATGTGATTTCCTCTTTTGTCTACCGGAAAGGTCTCCAGGAATTTAATTGGAGTTATAGTACTGCAGTGGGTTTGTTTAATTCGGCGATTAATTTTGGGTTCCTGATAGTTGCCAATTGGCTCAGTAAGCGGACCAAAGAATCTAGTTTGTGGTAAGGGGGATAAACATCAATGAGTGATCTTAAAAGTAGAAATGACCACGTTTTTAATTTTATTAACATCACCATATTGACGTTTTTAATTGCAATTACCTTATATCCGTTCCTGTACATTATTTTTGCTTCCTTAAGTAATCCATATCGGATTATGGCTCACATCGGGCTTCTTTATAAACCATTGGGTTTTTCACTTGGCGCCTATCAAGCGGTCTTTAAAAATCCTAATATCTTTACTGGATATCTGAATACCTGTTTTTTGGTGACAGTGGGTGTGGCTGTTAATATTATCATGACTTCTTTGGGGGCTTATTTTTTATCGCGGAAAAATGTTTTGTGGGGCAAAGCGATCATGTTCCTCATTGTGTTCACCATGTTCTTCAATGGGGGTTTAATACCTTTATATTTGACAGTCAAAGGATTGCACCTCAATAATACGCTATGGGCATTAATCTTGCCGACGGCCATCAATACCTTTAATCTGATTATTATGCGGACTGCCTTTATGTCTATACCCGACAGTATTGAAGAATCAGCCAAGATGGACGGCGCCGGGCACCTGACAATCTTGTTTCGGATTATCATTCCGTTGGCTATGCCAACGCTCGCTGTAATGATCCTGTTTTACGGAGTGGGTCACTGGAATGCCTGGTTTCAGGCAATGATTTTCCTCCAGGACAGGCAACTGTTTCCGTTGCAACTTATTTTGCGGGAAATTTTGCTGATGAATGATTCTTTCCAAATGGCGATGGGAGCGAATGTGGGTGATCAGGAAATGGTCAGTGAAACCATTAAATATGCGGTGATTATCGTTGCAACGCTGCCGATTTTGTGTCTGTATCCGTTCCTGCAGAAATATTTCATCAAAGGGGTCATGGTAGGATCTTTGAAAGAATAATACTTGCCTCGGGTAGTTTTTTAAATACGAATCTCGCTATTAATATATTTTGGGGGGACCTCGCTTGAAACAGGTTAAGGATGAAGGAATTCGGCAGATCGCCAAATACTCCGATCAGCATCATCCCGAAATAACGCGGAGCCTTTGTGAAAAAGCCATCGATGATATTCTTGTAAAAATGGAGGAAAATCTGCCACTTTTTACCGATAAATTTCCGGCTCCAACCAGTGTGAATAATATCTATTCGGCAATTGAAAATATCGATTGGACTTCATCATTTTGGACCGGTATGTTGTGGCTAGCCTATGAGGTCACCGGAGCCGAAAAATACCGCCTGGTGGCTGAAATTCAATTAAAAAGTTTTCAAAGGCGGATTAGGGAAAAAATTGCCGTTGATACTCATGATTTGGGATTCTTATATAGCCTATCCTGCGTCGCTGCATATAAAATAACGGGCAATCAAAATCTGGAAGCCAAAGAAACCGCTTTGCAAGCGGCAGAATTACTGATAACCCGTTATTTTGACAAAGCCGGAATCATCCAGGCTTGGGGTGATTTAAACGACCCGCAGCAACGCGGTCGGATGATTATCGATTGTTATTTAAATTTGCCCCTGCTGTATTGGGCTGCTCAGGTTACCGGAGAAAAGAAATATTATGAAATAGCCTATAACCATGCCCGTCGCGGGGCGGAATGTCTCATTCGCGAGGATGCCTCCACTTTTCATACCTTTTATTTGGATGTAGTAACGGGAGAGCCGCGGTTCGGCAAAACCCACCAGGGATTTTCCGATGATTCCTGCTGGGCCCGGGGCCAAGCCTGGGGTATTTATGGGTTGGCCTTAAGTTATGGATATACCCATGACCAGAACTTTTTGGAGTTGGGGCAAAAAGTTGCCAACTATTTTCTAAACCGTTTGCCGGAAGATTATATTTGTTACTGGGATTTGATCTTTACGGAGGGCAATGAAGAACGGGACAGTTCGGCGGCGGCCATTGCCGCCTGCGGATTATTGGAATTAAGTAAGCGTATGCCTGATAGAAACGAAAATAAATCCATCTATGAAAATGCGGCGTTACATATTGTCCAATCGCTGGTTAATAATTATTCTACTGCTAAAGTGGACTCCAATGGGTTAATACTTCATTCGGTGTATAATAAAAACTCCAATAAGGGTGTCGATGAATGTTCAATCTGGGGTGATTATTTTTACTTTGAGGCCTTAGTCAGATTGTCTAAAGATTGGAAGTTATATTGGTAATCTGAAAATTAGCCTTGGCTTGAAGGCGGTTTGGCATTAAATGCCAAATCTGCCTTCTGCATTGCGAAAATCCACCACTACTTTTCGGCCACCCCGTAATTCCAATTCAACCCCAAATGGGGTCTGCTTGCTCTGAACAATCGGAGCCAATTCCGTATCAGTCCATTCCCCGTTCTTCCGATGGAGCATGATTGTGATCAATAGCTCTACACCCTCATATCGTAATTTTTTTTGCGAAGAGGCATACAACAAGGTGCTTTCGGTGGTAACAGCATTGAGTCCGAAGCGGGTCACCTGTCCGCCTTCATCCCAGCCGTAATAGGGAATTAGCGCTGTCTGCAATGATTCAGTTGCAGCCAAATAGGCTTTCCTTCCTTCAACAATTCTTTGGGAGAGAGTGATTTTTCCGCCCTGGTGGGGTAATCCATAATGACCTAAAAATAACTGATAAGGTTTACGCGATATCCGGGGTCGATCCACCCGAATGACGCCGAAGTCGGTTTCGATTTCAGCCAGATCGATTAAAGAATCCCGCAGTATGTATTGAAAGTTGAAATAAATTCTTCGGTACAGTACGCCGTTTTCTTCACCGCCAAACAAGCAAAGATTGGGAAGAAGATAACCATCCGGGCCGCCATCATACTTCACAGTATAATTCATTGCTTCCGGACCGTTGCCGTTCCAAGCTTCCCAGGGGAAGTCGGAATTAAAGGCCAAACGGGAATAGTTTAGCATATAGCTGCTATTTTGGGGGTCTATTAGATATTTGGAAGTTTTGATTTCGGTGGTTCCGTTTTGTCCGTAATTGGTTATTTGAATCCCCGGACCTTTTATGGTGAGCTGGTGGACGGAGGTCCCTAATTGTTCCCAAATGCCATTATTTTCAGTAGCAGTCCATAAAGGGGATTCTTCCGTAAAATAGAGTGCCGAGAGAAAAGGCTTGCCCATCCAAAAGGGACTTGCCGCGCAGCTATAGGATTGAACCATCGGTTCAAACGTCCCGTAATAGCCATGGGAAGGGATATTGTCAACAAACATTTCTTCTTTGGTGATAAATTGAAGCAGATTTCCAGATAAAATTCGCCGGGCCAGACCCGGATCGAGGAAAGCATTTTTCAAAAAGAAGCCCGATGCGAACGGGGTTGAAGCGCATGAACGGTAAATATTACTTCGGCCCCACATGATACTGTGACCATCCCGATCAAAAAAGCGATCATAATTTTTCATTAAATCATTGAAGTTAGCTTCAATGGCTGCGGCAAGTTCGGGTTCATATCGGTATCCGTACCAGAAACACCAAATGGGTCCATAGCATTGAAAGGCCCATGGTGAATAATAGTCGAATAAATCGCCATCGCGGTACCAACCGTCGCCCGCATAATAGCTGAGTAAGTTCTGGAGATGGTCGTGATAGATTCCTTCGTTAATAGGGTAACCGTTAAGCTCAAGGAAGGTAAGAATCAAAACGTTGAACCAGCGCCAATTATGAATATTGGTCTGGGCATGGCCAAAATCCGAAAGATAGCGGGCGATCTGGTCTCGTTCTGCAGGGGAATAATGATCCCAGATCTGTTTTTTGGTAAAGAAAAGGCAAATCACTAAGGATGCACATTCGCATGTCTGCTGAAAAGGCCGCTCCGAACCATGTTCTTTAACGATCTCCGCCAAGGTCCGAAAACCTTGAACCGAACCCGCTTCGGTTCCACGTAGAATTTGGGTGGCATAATAGTCTTTTAAATGATAGCCGTGGATTCTTAAGTTCGGGTTCTCCCGAATTAACGGGGCGGCAATCAAGAATGTCCTGGCAATCCCTTCGAACCGTTCAGCGCCAAAACGCCACTCGGGGTCGCCCGACTTTGGATAAAGTTGATTATTTTGGGCATGGGGAAAAACCAGCGGTTCAGTTATTGAAGATAGATGGGAAAAGGCCCCTTCTAATAAAAAATTGGCTGCTTCGACCCAGTGCTTGCGGACCATTCCCGTATAGGGACTACGGATGTAATCGGGTGTGTCATATTGATATGCCATTCGAAAACTCCTTACTATAAAAATCACTACCCAAAAAGCTTCTACCCTAGCCCCATTTCCATCCTTACGCACTCGGTCAGAGCAGGGGCGAGGGTTGAAAAAGTCTTTAACTCGGATATAAGAAAGAAATAACTAACCAAAATGACTTTTATTTCATTATAAGTTTGAGTGTAAATGATTGTTAAGGTGAAAATATTTTTCACCCTACCGTGACTGAAAGTTCCGTTCGCCAATCCATGCGAAGATCCGGATATTTAAGCAAAGTTTAAAAATTTAAAAGATAAAAATAATGTTAAAACGTGGTTGAAGCCTTAAACATGTCAAAAATAAGGCGCATCATGTCGACGAAAAAACTGTCGCCCATGTTACGCCTGAAATGTAACATTTCTCATTTTCACTATTCCTTGATTTGTTTTCCTTTTTAGTTTCAATAATCGTACTTCTTTTTAAGCCTCAGTTAATCGTGAAACTCATTCCATCAGTTCTTCTTTTTGAGTATCTATTTGTTCAAAGTGGATATTTGTGGCACTTGGGAAATCATACCCAAGTCGCTAGCAGAATAAGAGGCATTTTGTCCATGATATCCGATTCAGAGTGTCTGCATGGATTCGTCCATTGATTTAGCGGCGGTTTTCCCGGCGCCCATAGCCAGGATGACGGTCGCGGCGCCGGTCACTGCATCACCGCCTGCGTAGATGCGATTCCGACTGGTAAGACCGGTATTCTCCGAAACCACGAAGCAGCCGCGAGGATTGACTTCGATACCTTTAGTCGTATTGCGAATCAGCGGACTGGGTGTAGTTCCCACCGCAATAACGACCGCATCCACCTCAATGGTAAATCCGCCGCCCTCAACCGGCACCGGACGACGGCGTCCAGAAGCGTCAGGGTCGCCAAGCTCCATCCGATTACAGGCAACGCGAGCCATCCTTTGTCGTCGCCAATAAATTTTTGGGGGTTGCAAAACGTTTTAAAAACAACGCCTTCTTCCTTGGCGTGCTCGACTTCTTCTTTTCTCGCGGGCATTTCCTCTATTCCCCGCCGATAGAGGATATAGACAACTTCAGCGCCAAGGCGGAGCGCTGAGCGTGCAGCATCCATCGCCACATTTCCACCACCGATGACCGCGACCTTCCGTGAGCGCTTCACCGGAGTGTCGTATTGGTCCGAATAAGCTTTCATCAGGTTAATCCGGGCGAGGTATTCGTTTGCCGAATAGACGCCATTGAGATTCTCGCCTTCAATCCCCATAAAGGACGGCAGGCCAGCCCCCGAACCGATAAATACCATGGAGAATCCCTGCTCAAACAGTTCGTCCACAGTAATGGTCTTACCGATGATCACGTCCGTGTTGATTGTGACACCCGCCTTGCGTAGCGAATCGATCTCTGCCGCCACAATCTTTTTGGGAAGACGAAATTCCGGGATGCCGTAAACAAGTACGCCACCGGGATTGTGCAACGCCTCAAATACTGTGACATCATAGCCCCGGTCATTAAGACCGCCCGCACAGGTCAAGCCTGCCGGTCCCGCACCGATGATCGCAGCCTTTTTTCCGTTCCGTTTTGCAGGAACTTGCGGCTTTGTGTCAGCATTGGCGCTGTCCATATAGGTATCGGCTACAAAACGTTCGAGGCGGCCAATGGCCACCGGTTCCCCCTTGAGCCCACGGACGCACTTAGATTCACATTGGTTTTCCTGTGGGCAGACCCTGCCGCAGACTGCAGGTAACGCATTGGTCTCCTTGATGACGGCATAAGCGCCTTCAAAATCGCCGTTTTTGAGACGGGTAATGAAATCAGGGATCGCCACACCCACCGGGCAGCCGGAAACGCAGGGGCGGTTTTTACAATTCAAACAACGAAAAGCTTCCTCCTGCGCCATCTCCCTGGTATAACCAAGCGTAACTTCATCAAAATTAGTGATTCTCGTTTTAGGATCCTGCTGAGGCATTTTCACTTTTTCATTTTTGTCTGTCATCCTATTGAACACCTCGTAAGAGATTACACTCTAATTTGTGAAGAGATTCCTTCTCCTGATCAAAATACGTCCGACCCCTCATCATCGCTTCTTCGAAATTTACCTTATGCCCGTCAAAATCCGGACCATCCACGCAGGCGAATTTCATCTTGCCGCCCACCGTTAGCCGGCAGCAGCCGCACATCCCTGTTCCGTCGATCATAATCGGATTCATGCTCACAATCGTCTTGATATGATAAGGGCGAGTCAGTTCACCGACCATCTTCATCATCAGCAGCGAGCCGATTGCGATGACAGCATCGTACTCGTTGCCTTCTTCGAGCAATTTTTTCAGCACATCGGTCACAAATCCCTTAGTTCCGTTGGATCCATCGTCAGTAGTGACAAAAAGCCTGGTGCTGACCTCCTTGAATTCATTCTCCAGGATAATGAGATCTTTGTTGCGGAAACCGGTGATCACATCGGTCAGCGCGCCCATGACATGAAGCTTCTTTGCCTGTGGATAGGCGATAGCACAGCCTACGCCGCCCCCGATCATAGCAACCTTTTTTAACCCTTTAAGCTCGGACGGGTTACCGAGGGGCCCCGCAAAATCGGCAATAAAATCGCCCTCCTGTTTTTTCGCCAACAGGGAGGTCATGGTTCCAACAATCTGGAAAATAACCGTGACGCTGCCTTTTTCGCGGTCAGTATCCGCGACGGTCAACGGTATGCGCTCGCCGAATTCATCCACCCGAAGAATAATGAACTGGCCCGGCTCGGCCTTTACGGCGACAAGCGGCGCATCGATTTTCATCAGCACCACGGTATCATTCAGATCCTTGCGCTGAATGATGATAAACTTTCGCATGAGCGCTGTCCCCCTCTACCATAAATCCTCTTTGTTTTGTTCATTAATTGTAACAATATGTCGTATATCTAATATGTTCCATGTCCTATTGATATTAAACCACCTTTGAGATAGGTTAAATTCCATGAAACACTGCCCATTTTCCGCTAATATATCTGTATATAAAGGACGATTTCTTGGGCGATCTAAGCGAGTGCTCCATATCCATGACCTGCATCACCTTCATGAGTAATTTTAAATTACCCATAGTACGAAAAATTGCCGCTTCAGAATTGTAAAGCGACAGAAACGGAATGGATAATCATGATAACCCATTCTGTAGTGATGCGGTCCAAATATAAAACGGTACGCTACATTAAATCGATCCATAATCAAAACTACAAAACGATCCCTTCCCGCGAACGGAATCAAGAGGAAAAAGTTGACCTATGACTATTTTATTCTCCGGATCAAGATGAAGTTAACAAGTCTAAGGCTGCCTCAAATGAACTTTTAAGTTCTTTGTGCAATAGCCCCTTTTTTATATTACTAACTATTTCTTCTTAAAAACTCACGAATCACTTTCACCACCAACGCATGGTCCCCATCATTCGGCAATCCCGAAACAGTTATGGTTCCAACTACACCGACATTTTTGATAATAATCGGAAATGAGCCGCCAGAAGAGGCAAATTCAGCGGAACTGACATGGTATTTTTGTTCAAGCGTTTGTCCGCTATTTTTTAATAAAGTGGCAATATGATAGGAACTTTTCTGAAAACGGTTCACGACTCTCATTTTTCGTATGATCCATTGATCATTATCAGGCGTTGTCCCAGCCATGGCATAATGAAACAATTGTTGGCCGCTTCGGGTAATATCGATGGATACCACTTGGTTTTCCTGCTTGACTTGAGCGAGAATATTCAATCCGATTTCCAAAGCCATTTCATTGGTAAATTCCTTAAATTGCAGGGTCTCCTCCTGTCCCTCCAATAGTTTCAAAATTTTTTGGTATTCAGCTTTTTGTTCAGCATCTGTCATTTCCCGCTTTTCCGTATCCACCACTTTCACTCCTGTTTTTTAAGATTTCCCAAAAACGGTCTGCCTCTGTTACGGTGAATTCAATTATATCTATACAAAATAGACGCGGCAAAAAATTTTCCGCTTTCGTAAAACCGAAGAAATTACCTGACATCCTGTCGTTTCAAACATTCCTCAAATACCTCCATGCACTGGATCGTAGCTACATGGGGCATAATCAGGCTCTCTGTTTTACCATTCCGGATGCAATTCACTGTTTCAAGAATTTCAAATTGAAAGCCATTTTCAAAAGGATATTCGAAACGTTCTATTTCCCGGTGATCATCATAGAGATAACATGCGGCTGCATGCTCTGCAATGGGAAGCGAGATGTATCCCTTTGTTCCGTAAAAAAAAGCAGACGTAGGAACTTTCGCCAGTGCAGTACATTGCAAAATGGCAATAGCTTCGGAAAATTCAAGCATAATATAATCGGAACTATCTACTCCTGTGCCGGCATAGTAGAATTTAGCCTCTACCTGTTTAAGTGGTTGATTAATTAAATAGGAACAGATTTCAATAGCATAGACGCTGATATCATATAATACCCCCCCTGCTAAATCAGGGTTGAAAATGTGGTGATCCGAATCAGCCCGGATTCCCGTGGAATAATTGGCCATCTTTACTGTCCCTATCCTTCCCTCCTCGATCCATTCCTTTGCTTTATTCATGGCGGGAAAGAACCGGGACCACATGGCTTCCATAACAAAGAGTTTCTTTTCTTTCGCGGCTTCAAATACAGTTTCAGCCTCTGTTTTGGTGAGCGCAAAACATTTCTCACAAAGGATCGGTTTATTGTATTTTAAACATAACATCATATTTTCATAATGAAAATTAATGGTGGTCGCGATATAAACCGCATCAATATCCTGGCGCGCCAGCATTTCTTCATAGCTGTCATAATAGGCGGCGATGCCGTTGTTCTCCGCAAAGATTCTCGCCCGCTCCCTATCTTTACTAGCCACGGCTGCAACCTGAATATCTTCAAGCAGCCTCACCGCCTCGCAAAATTTATTTGCGATACTGCCTGCTCCTATAATACCAAACCGAAACATGACAACTCACCTCAATATTATTATGCCTTTTGGGCAATCTCTAAGATCTCCCCAATCAACTTCACATTGCGCTTGGTTTCTTCCAATGAAAACCCCGGATCACGATGGTTAATAATTGCATCCGCGAAATCTTCGATCTCTAAGACATATCGTTCACATGAATCCACCTCATGTTTCGAGATAATTCCATTACTGGTTATAATGATCTGGCTGGGTGTATCTAAAAATGTTTCCGGTATGAACATCGTACCCGTGGTGCCATTGATCTCTGTATTAAGAACCGATTGTGAATTAAAACCACAATTAAGTGTTGCCAGGACTCCGCTTTTATATTTCAGCACTGCCGAAAGTGCTATATCCACTTCATTTTTTACAATCTGCTGTGCTGAAATTCCAATTGGATAATCGTTGAGCAACATCCCGATTAGATTAACCGGGTAGCATCCGACATCCCACAAACTACCCCCTCCAACCGCAGCATTCATTCTGATATTATTCTCCTCCCGTAACAAAAAGCGGAACGAAGAATTGATGTGTTTGATCTCTCCGATAATACCGCTGTCGAGAAGCTCAGTTACTCTCTTCATTTTGACCGTATAACGGTACATAAATGCTTCCATCAATTTGACTTGATTGGCGGTACATGCCGCCTCCATTTCGATACAGTCTCGCTCGGTTAAAGCCAAAGGTTTCTCACACAGAATATGCTTTTTATGCTGTGCCGCCTTGATAACCCATTCTTTATGCAATGAATTCGGCAACGGGATATATATCGCATCCACCTCAGGATCGTTCAATAACTCGTCATACGAAGAATAGCTCTTTTTATACGGAAAAAGCCGACTACATTCTTCAAGCTTTTGTTGATCCCGTGAAGCAATGGCAAAAAACTCAGAGTTACTGGCTTTGAGAATCGCAGGGATAACATCTTTCCTGGCAATTCCAGCCCATCCCAACACACCCCAATGAATAATCCCCTTCATCATTACTATCCTTTCTTTTTCCAAAAATAAATCAACAAGAAGCTTCCCTTAAGTCACTCTTTAATAGCGCCTCCTACAGCACTTTTTATAAATATATCTTGAATCAATAAAAACAAAATCAAAATCGGGAGCGACATTAATACCGCTGAAGACAAAATCGAAGACCAGTCAACCCTGTATTCCGCAGCGAACAGGTCAATCCCCACCGAAATCGTTCTGGCAGCTTTACCTGTTGTAAAAGTCAGCGAATACAAAAATTCTTCCCAAGAGATCATGAATGCGTACATCGATGTGGCAAATATTCCAGGAGTCGCCACCGGAATAATGACTCTACGGATAAGACCTATTTTAGAACAACCATCCATCATTGCCGCCTCTTCAAGTTCTTTGGGGATGGTTTTGATAAAGCCGCTAATCATCATGATGGCGAACGGGAGCATGCACAGCAGATGGGTATAGGATAGGCTAAACTTATTATCAATCAGGTTCAGAGTATTCAGAGCGTTGTATATCGGCACAAGCGTCGACGCTTGCGGAACCATGTTACTAGCGAGTATCAAAACGATCACGATATTTTTACCGCGATAATTGTGTCTGGCAATGGAATAACCCGCCGGCACTGCAACCAATAAGCACATGAACGTAGCTACTCCCGCTACTATGATGGTATTCCAAAAGTAGACCGGCATATCCGTCTTGGTGAGAACGTAACTAAAGTTTTCAAAGGTCGGAAACTGCGGCAGCATTCTGGGGGGCAAGGTTATTAGTTCCGACGGCTTTCTCAAGGCGCAAGAAATCATCCAAAAAAACGGGAATATTGCAAACAAGCTTAAAAGCACCACTACAATATATTTACCACTCGCTCGAAATATTTTCACGATAGACCTCCTTTATAGCTCTCAGCTGCTTTTTAAGCTTCATACTTTTCCGTAGTGCCAATATAGACATAAGCGATCATCATTACAATCAGCAAAAATACGATAGAAGCGGTTGCCGAATAAGTTGTGTTGAACTGTTCAATGCCAGTCTTATAAACGAATATCTGAACCAATTCTGACATTCGCGCCGGCCCACCGCGCGACATGTTATAAACATAGACAAAAGAATTTAACGACCATATCGTGGAGATTAGAATTACGGAACGCATGATTGGAAACAGCAGCGGTATCGTGATTGAATAAAGTTGCCTAAACCAGCCCGCACCATCGATTCGACTAGCTTCGTAAATATCGTTGGAAATGGTTTGCAATCCACTTAAATACATTATCATCACAAACGGAGATAATTTCCAGACATATACTATGGCAATGCAGATTAAAACGGTATTAATATCCGACAGCCAAAGTTGATTTTGAGCTATTATTCCGACTGATTTGAACAAATAATTTAAAATACCGTAATCCACATTATAGATCCACTTCCAGACCACGCAAACAACCACCGCTGGAGTAACCCAAGGAATAATGAAAATGGTTCGGAACAATTTTTTAAACCGGATATTCATATTCAACAAAACCGCGATCAGTAAGCCGATGATCATTTCTAATGAAACCGTATAGAGCAGCCAGGTAAAGGTGTTTTTCAAATCATTCCTAAAAATTTTATCCATAAAAAGATTGGCGTAATTCTGTACGGATGGAAAGACTCCATCATATTGAAAGCTGCTGACTAAATTGTTGATTAACGGATAGCCGACCAAAGTGGCAAGTATAATCAAGGCAGGTAACAAGTAAAGTACCGGATGATCCTTATGAAATACTTTTGATGTTTTCATTTTATCTCCCATTTCCGAAATCCCAAATTCGTATATTTTTTTTAAGCGAATCCGCATCTTTGGATAAGTTTAGTAAAACATTTTCTAAATAACTACCCATTGATTGTGAACGTTTTACTTAAGTAGAGCGCATCTTCCCAATTTCTGATTGCCATTTATTTACGATACGCTCTACTAGTTTTCCGAGCTATTTTACTTTGCCAATCCTTAAAAAACCAGCGACGGAAAGTCAGCATGGAGGCATGAAAAATAATGGCCCAATTAAGAAAAAACCAGACTCATCTCAACTTAAACCGATATGGAGAAAATCCGGCTTTGAAAATCGTGCAAACCCTCTTAA
Source organism: Bacillota bacterium (assembly GCA_023426245.1). GTDB lineage: Bacteria > Bacillota > UBA4882 > UBA8346 > UBA8346 > UBA8346. The sequence goes on along the minus strand of JAFABB010000044.1, from coordinate 84,239 downwards.
AATCAAAGGATGGAACTTGCGGTGCCGCATGAGATTTCCTCCTGACGACACCGCAAAGTATTCTTTATTTATTTCCCTTTCGGTTTTAAAGTCGCATCAATCTCGATTTTTGCATCGTTCATTGCCCGATTGACATCTTTGCTCCCAGTCAAGATTGCTTGCAATTCGTTCATGATAATTTCCTGCGCTTTCGGGGTATCCGCCAGCGGCAAGAAATTCCTGGTACTTTCGAGCTGTTTGGCAAATTTCTGAGACAGTTCATCACTGAAACGTTTCGCTTGACGCGCGGATACCCTTCCTGGGAAGCCGGCCGGATACATCGCTTGTACATCCTCGCTTAAAAAATATTCGATAAAAGTCCACGCATCTTTTAAATTAGGCGCATTCTTAGGTGAAACCAGGTAATACCCCCCCAATGGCGCCTTAGCAGGCCCATTCTTACCCGGCCACAGCCCAACACCGATATCAATATCCGGTGCATCTTTATGAATCGTAGTCACCGCAGGCAGACCGTCAATATACATTGCAACCTTTTTATTGATAAATAAGGTTCGAACATCACCTGAATTGTTATTTATCGACCCCTGAGGAGCAACTTTGTATTTGAGCAATAAATCAGTGTAATAAGTCGCCGCCGCCTTAGCTTGCGCCGAATTTAACAAGCTTTTGGTCATATCCTTATTGGTGACATCGGTTCCGGCGCTCCAAAGTTCGGGTACAAACCGGAACCACATATTTCCCGGCGCATTCCCGACAAGGCCATACCCAAACTGATCTCCTTTCGTCAACTTTTTCGCATAATCAACAACTTGATCCCACGTGGTAGGCGGATTATCCGGATTGAGTCCGACCTCGCGGAACATCTGCTTATTGTAGATTAATCCCATTGCTTCTTGCTTCCAAGGAAGCCCGTAGGTTTTGCCATCAACTGTGCCTAATTCCAAAGCAACAGCGTTGAAATCCTTTTTAAGATCAATAGCTTTTGACTTGGCGAGCCATTTATTGTAAGGAGCCAACAATCCCATCTTAGCAAAACTATTTGTCCAGGCATAAGACTGCCACATAATATCCGGACCGGTTTTCGATTTACAAGCAACCATCTCTTTTGTAGCTAAATCGCTGTAAGGAATAACTTCAAATTTTAAATCAATATCCGGATGAATCTTCTCAAAATTTTCTTCGACAATCTTGCTTTGCGCTTCTTCCGTGCCATCCGTCCAGATCGTTACCACTCTTTTCTGAGCTGCCCTGCCATAACTCGATAGACAAACAACAAAGACCGTAACGACGATTAGGAATCCCCACATTCTCTCTTTGCTTAGCTTGATTTTCACTTACATGCCCCCCCTTTTGTTTTGTTGGTATGAACTGATTTATTTAACATAAACCACTGTTCATCGAGAAAACCGTATTGCCCGTCATCAGGATCCACAGTTAAATATCCAAAATTAAGACGTTTTGACCATCGTAATCCTCAACTAAGTATGACTCCAGTTTTTTCTCATCAATCTCAATACCCAAGCCAGGTTCCTTCGATGGAATAATATACCCTTCCTCCCACACAAACGGATGTTTCATTATTTTATCGAATCCGCCGAAACTGCCCATGGTCTCAATGGATTCCTGAATTAAAAAATTAGGGCAGCATACATCAAGCTGGATTTGAGCGGCAAAATTGATTGGCCCAGCCCAAAAGTGGGTGGTAATTTGGGTATGAAATGCTTCCGCCATAGCCGCAATTTTTTTGGCCTCCAAAATTCCTCCGCAGCCTGAAATATCCAATTGATAGATATCACAGCACTTATCCAGCATCAAAGGCGCAAACTCATATTTTGTAGCCAGTCGCTCACCGGTGGCGATCGGAATGGTGGTTGCTTCTGAAACTTTTTTAAGCACAGTATAATTTTCAGGAGGTGTCGGTTCCTCCAGCCATAATGGATCATACTTTTCAAGACGCTTCGCGACACGGATGGCCCCCGCCGCGGTAAACAGCCCGTGCGTACCGATAATAATATCGCAGTCCTCTCCCACAGCTTTACGAATTAAACCGACGGTTTTATCGGCCAGTCGCAATGATTCCTTTGAAGGCTGATGAGCAATATTGCTTTTGGCATAGGGAAACATGGGATCGATTTTGACCGCAGTAAAACCCATTTGCGCATATTCATAGGCCCGTTGGGCGCAAGCTTCCGGCATCTGCCAAAAATCTTCACAATATATTGCATCATCTTTTTCGTATAAGTATGTATAAGTACGTATCCGTTCATTAACCATTCCACCGAGCAAGTTATAAATCGGCTGATTGGTTTCTTTGCCGATAATATCCCAGCAGGCCATCTCCAATCCGCTAATGATACCCATAGTGTTTAAATCGGTGTGCAACTTGCTATGTAACGCAAAAATACGTGTGAATATTTGTTCAATGTTAAAAGGATTTTTCCCGATAATGTAATTCTCCACGATATTTTCGGCCATCTTTTTCAATGTGCCCGGTCGGTAAGTATTCCAAATGATTTCTCCCCAACCTTCCACCTTGCTATCGGTGGTCAGCTTAACAAAGAACCAATATACACCCCCTTTGACATTGCTGCGAATCTTTACCGAATAAATCTTGGCTTCAATAATTTTCATTTAGTGTCCTCCAGTATTTTGACAAAAAAATACATATAATTTCCTGTTAAATATTTCCTGATTATGCTTTCAAACAATACCCCACCCCGCACTATAAAATAAACTAAACTCGATGTAAAACCATCTATTAGTGATTATATTAATTTTTTCTTAACTGAATCGTAACTACATTATAACAGTATAAAGCTCTTATCCATATATATTATCATGACAAAAATATGTAATTTTTTGATATTTGTGTGACGATGATATTCCTGGCACCCCAACATAGAAAAAGACGGAAATTTCAAAGAAATTTTCCATCTTTTTCTAATATAGTTTTTTTAAATTCGCTGGATAAGATTTTCACCCCTTATCCTACTGGATAGGGGATCGGTGTATATGGCATAATACATGGTGGGAGTCTTCTTTTCGCAGGCCGATAACTCGTTTCTATAAAAGCGGGCTATTCACCGCTTTCCTCATTCTTCGATATTCTGAAGGCGTTTGGCCCGTGAATTGATGGAATTGTTTGGAGAAATAAAATTGGTCCTGATACATTAAACGACTGGCAATCTCCTTAATCGAGTAGCTTTCATTCATGAGCATTCTTTTGGCTTCAGCCATTTTCACGTTGTTAATATATTTTATCGGCGAGATAAAGATAGCATTCTTGAATAATCTAGTAAAATACGCCTCTGAAATGTTGAACTTTTTTGCCAGACTATCTACAGTGATTTTTTCGTTGCAGATCGAGGTATTGATATATTTTACCGCATTATCGATGATATCGATATCCTTTCGAATCTGCTTATCGGTGTTAATAATTAAACCCTTATTCATAAGCAACAAAACTGCTTTTAAATAAGTATTGATCAGCTCTATATCCCCGGTATCCGACATATGGTGTAATCGATAAATTTCCGAACACAAATACTGCACCGATCCTTCATAATCATGCAGCTTGATAACTTGATTATAATCGACGATGTCCTTGTCGAATTTAAACCAGATAACATAATTATCGAATTTCCGATACTCGGATTCATATAATATGTGTTTTAACATCGGGGGAATCAATATGAAATCATAGGAGTTGTATTCAATTACTTTCTCACATACAAGCATTTTCGTTTTACCGCTGGTCAAAAAGTTCAACTCAAAATAATCATGAAGATGACTCACCACATTAGTCGTCATATCCGTTCTTCTGGCACCCAGAAAAAACGCGGAACCCCAATTCATCATATTCATCAAACAATACCCGTTCTTTAACAATTATCACTGCCAGAATATAAAATATGGCTGAGAACCTTCTGTGCATATGGACCAATCTTACATTAAGTCCGAGCCCACCACCGGAACAAAATCTTGGTGCCCCGCCTTTGAAATCATATTTCACAATTTGCTATCAGTGTAGCACTTTTTTTTATCGCAATCAATCGGTTGGTCAACTACTCCAATAAAAGCCTTCCAGGCAAACATGGGCTTTTATTTATTGGAGAAAAACATTAAGCCTTCCCTCCCTTCTACTATCCGCATTAACCTGTAAATCCAGCCACAATTTCCAATCTCTGTCGCGAAATGAGACCCACTGAGAAAAAAATGATCATCGGTAAGATTTTGTAAAAAGGATAGGGACAAAGGAACTAACTGATTGTATGTTTTTACGGTAGCCCCGTCTATTAACCCATCAAATAGGGTTTCACACACACCGGAGTGGGTACCTTCACCTTGGAGATCTTTTCCTGTTTTCCGGTACGGTTATCACTCTTAAACACCACCGCATTATCTGTACCCTGATTGGCCACCAATAAAAAATTTCTCTTCGTCTGAATCATCATGGACCAAAGAACAAGATTGTGAAGGCAACGATGGGGGGTAAACTTTGCTCATTGACAAGTTTGGTTGAATAATTTTTCAGCATAATCCGATCTATACCCGTTCTAAGACATTTTTTGCGATAGACGGCATACATGAATTGAATTTATATAGTTGGTTACTTTAAGGACATGGAAAATCGTTTAATTATGGGAACGCAGAATTACCGATGGATATTACTTTAGCGGGCATATTATCTGGTGTGGCAGGCTCAACATGTTGTTTGGTACTCGGACTGATTTTCCGGTGGATGGGCTTGACAGATCGAACATTTGACAACTTAGCTCAAGTATTTATTCTATCGAAAGAGAATGCTGGCGCTTTGGCCTTTTTTATGGGGTCGGTTGTTCACTTAGGAATTGGTGGCGCATTAGGGGTCATATTTGCCTATTTTATCCGTGCAACTGCTCGAGAATATATAATCACAAAGGGAGTCTTCTTTGGAGCAATGGTTTTTATATCGTTCGTAGGTTTAGGTAACTATTATCGAATGGCTTTATTTACTAACATGCCACCTTTAGCCTCATTTTTGCTTTGGATTGCCTCAATGATATACGGGCTAACTATGTCATTCACTTTAAGCAAGCTCCAATGAATTATCGCCCAATCGCCCTTTCCAGTGGATTACCCACTGTTTAGGTATAATGGAGAAATTTACCTTCGAATTAATATTTATTATCTGATGAGCCAATTGTATCTTTCCGGGAGTTTCAGGAAGTTAAATCCAACGGCATTTGCTTACGATCAAGCGCTTTATTCAAAAACCGCAACCAGTTCTTATTGCATAAGTTGATTACAACTCCGCCGGAAACAAAACTTTAGTAATCCAAAGTACCATCAAATCAACATTTTCTACTGATCAAGGCCACAGGAGCAATACTGACATCTTAATAATATGGAACGTCAAAAAAATTGACGGCCAAATGGTCCGTCGTCAGTTCAATGTTTTAATGGTCGGGGCGACAGGATTTGAACCTGTGGCCGTACAATATTTCCTAATGTTTTACTGAAGAGTACCTACCAATAGATTGATTTGATATAGTCGTTTTCCTTTAGCTCTGCTTTAATACTCCATAAGTTCTTAACTCTAAATATTTTGCATTAAAATATTTAGGATCAATTTTCTTTTTTATTAGCTTAAAAAAGCTATCGTTATGTGTTGATAATATTATTTGTCGATCCATTCAGTAATAATTGTACGTAACAAATCAATAAAGATAGAATGTTTATATTGTCAAAATGTTGTATTGGGTCATCCCATAAATTACATATTATCTTTTGGAAAAAATACTAAATATCTTTTAGGATATAAGTGAAATAATTGAAAAATTGCCGAGTAAAACAAAAGAGGCGGGAACCATTATTGGATAATTCAAAGATGCTGTAATATTTATCTGTTATACTTTAAGGAGTAATGACCCTCAGAAACAATAAACTAAACCAATCTATAAAAAAAGTAGCATAAATACTTTAAGCAATTTTTTTATCGAAAATTATTTTCTGTAAATTCCTTTCACTATTATTTGTAATAGGCAATGTATCTCCTCGCTTGATTGCAAGTTGGCGAACCCCATTATTTTAACAAGGGAGGTTCCCTTTTTTTACTCATAGGCATAGCCTTTTTAGAACCACTGGCTAAGCCAGTGGTTTTCGAACTCATAAAACGAAAAAAACGGTAGTTTCGGGTTTTTCCGGATAAATTTGATTTTGTAGGTTGAATTCAAATTCGGTTAACTCTGTTGACTCTCATCACCACGAACGTTTAATTTGTCCGTGTTTAACAATCTCCTTCAACCATCCGGTTAATTTCTCCACCCCCTCTCCTGTGGTACAGGAAACCTCAAATAGGGGGGCTTTTTGATTCAAAGCCCGAATCCCTTTAACAAAGCTTTCTTTATCAAAGCGTATATACGGCAGCAAGTCGGTTTTACTTAAAATGATCACATCCGCAGCTTCAAACATACCTATATATTTATACGGCTTGTCATGTCCCTCCGGGACGCTGGCAATCACCAGACGAATGGTTTCCCCAAGATCAAAAGCGGAAGGACAAATCAGGTTGCCCACATTTTCGATGAAAATGACTGAGTTATTCTTAGGTTGCAACTGGGCGACCGCTTCCTTGATCATATTGGCATCCAAGTGGCAGCCACCGCCGGTATTGATCTGCAGCACCGGAATGCCTATGGCTTCGATTTTTTCGGCATCGATGGCCGAAGCGATATCTCCTTCAATGACACTGAAGGAAATTTCACCGGAGAGCCTGCCCAAGAGCTCCATAATCAAACTGGTCTTACCGGCGCCCGGCGAAGCCATTACATTAAAGGCAGTTATCCCCCTCGCCGTAAAATCCGCCCGGTTGGCCTCCGCCAGCTCTTCATTGCAGGACATAATCTCTTCCATAACCATAATTTTCATCGTAGGACCTCACCCTCAAAGTATCCAATACCTAAATTCATATAAGCTATATTACAGGCGCCTTCTTTGGAAACCATGCAAGATCCCTTAGGGTTTTCCGGTATGCAGCTTTGCCCAAAGTTTGGACAAAACCGCGGCTTGACTCCTTGCAGTACCTCCCCGCATATGCAGGATTCCTGGTTGGTCTCGGTTTTTTTCTTTGCCTCGATACCCAATTTCAATTCCGCATTAAAGCTGTTGAATTCGGGTTTTAAAACAAGGCGTGACCCAGGCAAGACCCCTATGCCTCTCCAATTGGCATCCTCCAATTGAAATACCTCGTCAATCAAGCTTTGAGCCAGCTCATTCCCTTGTTCTTCAACCACTCTTGCGTACTGGTTAACCATAAAATATTCCTTTTTATCGGAATTTTGAAGCACTATCAGTATGGCTTGTAAGACATCAATCGGCTCAAATCCTGTTACAATACCGGGCACACTGTATTCTCTGCAAATACGGTCAAAAATCCCCGTTCCGGTGACCATCGCTACATGTCCCGGACAGATTAAAGCATCAATTTTGGAATGAGTAAGTACATATTTCATAGCAGGAGGTGTGATTCGATGAGCCGAAAGAATCGAAAAATTTTCAACCCCCTCAGCCTCTTTCAATACTGCAGCTGTACCGGGAGCCGTTGTCTCAAAACCTACTGCCAAATGGACAACCTCTTCCGCACAGCTTTTGGCAATCTGTAAAGCCTGGTTAATATCATAGACTATTTTAACATTTGCACCTTGAACTCTCATTTGCTCAAGAGATCCCCACTGTGTCGGTACCTTCAAAAGGTCGCCGTAAGTAGTCAGAATGATCCCTTTTTTTCCTGCCGCCTCCAGCCCCATGGCAATCTCTTCTTCCGGAGTGACACATACCGGACATCCGGGACCGCTTAAAAGTTGGATGTTAGAAGGCAAAAGTTCTCTTAAGCCATACTGGACGATGGTATTTTCATGGGTACCGCAGAAATTCATGATTCTGAACTGCCGTCCATGATACTTCTCATTCTCTTTTTGGATTGCATCGAGCATATGTCGGGCATACGCGTCTGTAGTTACAACTTCCTTATAAAATTTAAGCGGCTCCTTGACGAGTTCAGTCGCAAAGCCTGCATGCACCACAACACTGTCGCCTTCCTTTACCTTTGGAAGCAGTGTGATGGAAACCTCCTTCATCACACCCATGAAGCTTACAACTGCTTTTTTCCCCTGAAGCTCGACTATTTTTCCAAAAGCTGCTACGCACATTGGATTTCACCTTTTCCATATCTAGTGAATTATGAATTACTCTGCTTCAATACTGTCTATATACAGCTCTTTCCCGGAAATGATCTTGACACCGATATGATTGCAGTCAGGACATTGAAAGCCCCAGCCCTGTGCTACAAACTCATTTCCACAGCTGCAGCATTGTGCTTTGATTGGGATACGTTTTATCACCAACCTGGCTCCTTCCACCGGTGTATTTTCTGCAAAGAGTTCAAAGCAGTTTCTCATGGTTGCATCCTCAACGCCTGTCATGGCTCCAACCATCAGCTTAACCTGCAGTACCTGATGGATTTTATATTCCGCAATTTTATCGTTAAGAACATTGAAAATACTGCTTACCAACGCCATCTCATGCAAGGTCTTCACCTCTTGGGTCTGTTGCAAAATAATAAAAACGATGAGATATCCAATATATTAAACCATTTTATAATATCTTACCGATATATTGTATATCTCTATCAATAAAAACTCTTTTGCAACAGACCTCTTCGGTTATCTCTCGGTACAGGAAATACAGGGGTCGATACTCGCAACAATTACAGGTATATCGGCTACCTTGCAACCGGGTATCATGACATTGAGAGCCTCCCAGTTGGGGTATGTCGGTACTCGCCATTTTAAACGCTCCGGAATATCCGATCCGTTTGAACGGGCATAGTAAATCAATTCGCCCCGCGGCGCCTCTGATTTGGCTATCGCCTCACCCGCCGGTATGGTCGGCAAATAATCCAGGCATACCGGCCCTTCCGGCAGATTCCCCATACAATCTTCAATTAAACGGATCGACTCGACGATCTCTCCCAGACGCACCAGAATCCTTGAATATACATCCTCTCCCTGCTGGGTTACAACATTGACCTTGAGCCGGTCATAGGCCGCATAGGGGTTCTGAACCCTTACATCATAGGCGATTCCGGATGCTCTGGCCACAGGTCCCACAACACCATATTTTACCGCCTTTTCCTTGGGTAAAATACCGACTCCCACGGTACGCCGACGGATGGATGCGTCGTTTTTATAGATTTTACTTAACTCTGCAAGCGGTTTTTTGATTTTATCCAGGCTTTCAAGGATAAACTGGACATTTTCTTTGGTTATGTCATACCTCACTCCGCCGATACAATTAGCCGATATATTCATACGGTTTCCAAATATGGTCTCCTTTACATCCTGCATCACTTCCCTGACTTCCATAGCCTGCATGAACAGCGAGTCAAACCCGATATTATGCGCAATAATACCTACATTAAACATATGCGATGCTATCCTCTTGGTTTCATCAGCGACAATCCTCAAATATTCAGCCCTTGCAGGTATTTCTACGCCGGCAATCTTTTCTATGGCCATACAGTAGGTAAAAGGGTGATTATTGGAACACAGTGAACACACCCGTTCAATGAGCGTAGTATTCTGATAAAAGTTTCTCTGCATTGCCAAAAACTCGATACCCCGGTGGACGTGACCGGCAGTGATGTCCAAACCGACCACAGTCTCTCCCTCCACCTGCAACTTGAAATATATCGGCTCCTCCAACACTACATGGAGAGGTCCGACTGGAATTGTATAACTACTCACCGGCCTTCACCCCCCTGTTTTTTTCCCCCATAATCCTTTCCCATAAGGTATTGGTACTTGTTCCGCTCATTGCCTCAGACAGCGGTATCATCGTATTGTCTGTCCATGGGATGCTGCTGTCCAGGAACAGCCTCTTGGGATTAGGATGACCGGTCAGCTTTAAATTATAAAGCTCCTGCATTTCTCGCTCCTGCCAGTCCGCACTTTTAAGTATCGGAGTAATGGAAGGTACCTCTTTCATACCATTCGGTAAATGAAACCTGACCGTGCAGTTTACTCCGTCAAAATAAAAATGATAGTTTATTTCCACCTGCCCGGGTAACCCATTGCTTGATGGAATCAACGGAGTAATCGCCATTACACGTCCTCCCAACTCGGCCACCAATTCTGCAACAAGGGTGATATCATCAGCTTTATTCAACCTGCACCAGCAGCATACCACACCTCTCCTATCAATTTCCCAACGCAGTGAATATTCTGCTCCAAGCTTCATTACCAGCTTATTTTCAAAAATTTCTTTAGCTTCTTGTCCCATCACCTAAACTCCCCGCTTTCCATATAGCTTTTCCTATAGCTTTCCGGCGGCACTTTTCACACATTTTAGATAGTCCCTTAGCATCTTCCTGTTTCCCATAAACCATTTCATAGAGTTCGGGGACCAGGGGCACCATAGGCCGGCCGCAGCATTTGCAACGCTCATATTTGATGAAGCTGCTTTCAACATAGCTATATTTTTCCTCCTGCAAATGAGCAGTATGGTAATCATTTGTCAAATGAATCGCCCCGGTCGGGCAATAGTGCTCACATAAACCGCAGAAAGCGCAGGAATTATGCCACACCGTGAAATCAATTCCGCTGCCGTCTTCGGCCTCTTTGATCCGTATTGCTCCACCGGCGCAAACATGTTCACACATGTGACACGCCATGCAGGCCTTTGGATTATGGCAGATCTTACCGCGCAGCTTCTCCGGCACAAAGGTTTCTCCAAAAGGATATTTGTCAGTGGATGGCCCTTGAAACAAATTTTTCAATGCAATCTTCAAAAACGAACTCATACCAGCACCCCCTCATACCCTCGTTTTCCAAATTTCAAGTGCTTTGGCAATCCCGTCGATAATCGCCTGGGGACGGGGTGGACAGCCCGGAACATTCACATCAACCGGGATATAGGCATCCAAGGGACTGGCAATCGCATAACTGTCCCTGAACACTCCGCCTGATATCGGACAAATTCCTACCGCTACAACGACTTTCGGGTTTGGAATCTCATCAAATACCCGGATGACCTTCTCCTTTACCACTGCCGTTACCGGTCCGGAAATCAAGACGATATCGGCATGCTTCGGACTGCCGCAGTACCTGCACCCAAGCCGTTCCACATCATACCTTGGTATCAATGCCGTTGTGGCCATTTCGACATCACAGCCATTGCATGATCCGGCATTAATTCGATAAATCCAAGGGGATTTTTTCACGATTTGTTGAAGTAAATTAGCCATTTAAAATACCTCATTTCACAATTTCACAGAAAACATGGTTAAAATCATACTGATCAAAGCTAATGCTGTCGGAAACAAAAGATAAAACTTAAATGCCTGATCCATGCGCATTCTAGCCCTTGTCGCGCGTACAACCGTTATTGTTATCGTAATTACCAGCAAACACTTAATCATAAACCATAATAGATTGATCAACCAAAATCCACCGAAAGCAGTTGGAAAAAACAAGACGACTGCCAGTGCGGAAATTACCATCATTTTCAATCCGCCTGTCAGTTTGAACATAGCCAGCCCGGTCCCGGAATATTCCAACAAGGGGCCTTCGGCTATTTCCGTCTCCGCCTCAGGTATATCAAAGGGTACCACACCTATAGTCGCAGGAATGCAACACATAAAAGCCAATACTGCCGGCAGCATGGTAATATCCAAAAGCAGCGACCCATTCTGCTGCTGAAAGCTGATAATATCCCCTAAAGAGAAGTCGCCCAGCTTTCCGTATGCCATCCCTACCTTCAGGGCTACTGTCAGGAAAACCATCAATAACGGTACTTCATAGGCCATGGTCAAGGTCATTTCTCTTGACAATCCCACAGCACTGTAAGGTGAACCTGAAGCAGAGGCCCCGATCATTATGGCCAGTGCCGGGGTAGCCAGTAAGTATAACAAAACCAAGAGGTCGGCTGAATGATTGGTACCGGCATACACCCCTGGAATGGGAATGATTACAACCGCGACAAGCATGCCTACCAATCCAAGCAATGGCGCAATTCTAAAAGCGGTATACTGCGCAGTTTGAGGAATCAAGGTTTCCTTGTACTGAAGTTTGACCAAATCAATTAACGGCTGGTAAAGCGGAGGCCCTACACGCCTCTGCAAACGCGCATAAATCTTTCGGTCGGTTCCCATCAGCAATATTCCGAACAGGATGGCAAAAAGGCCGCCCGGGAAAAGGAACATGTTAATAACCATTTGAACGGCATCCATTATTTTTGCACCTCCTCACCATTACCGAATATGGGTACAATGATTGCCTTGTGTATTTTTTTAATCATATTGTCCGGTGATTCGTACAAGTTTTGTGACGCCAAATGGAGATCATCCTGAGTTAAATCCGAAACTCCACAGGTATAAGTATGGGTATATCTTACCTTCCTGTTTCCTGTGAGCAGCCACACAACTCCGGCTGCAACTGCCATCAGCATGAATATTACAATAACACCGACCCGCCATGCACCCAGTGGAGTACTTATACCAGACAAGGTAAAGCTCGGTGCGGCAATTCCTGCCAAACCCAAGACCTTTGAGATGACAAGCATGGGCAGTCCGGGCATAATTCCGGAAACAATGCTTACTATTGACAATATCCCCATCGGCAACAACATCGTCCAAGGAGCTTCCCTGACATTTTCCAGCTTGCTGGGAAGTGTGCCGAAAAATGCGGAATGCATGAATTTCACAAAGTAGGCCATGGATAAGACACTGCCCGCCAATGAAAGCAGGGCCAGTACAACTTGGCCTTTTTCCATTGCCGCTTCATAAATGAGCCATTTCGAAGTAAAACCGCTAAATGGCGGTATGCCTGCCAGTGAAAGCGCGCCCACCATAAAAAAGGTTAATGTCAGGGGCATCTTCCGGGCTAGTCCCCCGACTTCATCCAGATTTCTAACATGCGCCTGTACCATGATGGCACCGGCAGCCAGGAAGAGCAAATCCTTGAAAAACATATGATTTACAAAGTGCAAAAGTCCTCCGGATAGGCCCAGGGTCGTTCCCAGGCTTATACCCAGGATGACATAACCGATCTGGCTGACAGTACTGTAAATAAGCATTCGTTTAATTCCATTCTGTACAAGCGCCATAGCTCCGGCGCCGAGGATCGTAAGTCCGGCAATCCAGGATACTGCAAGCATGGCAGCCGGCATATTGCCGCTCATACCAAGCCTTGCTATGATCACAGCACCGCCAAGGATAAAGAACAGCTTTGCCAACCAAAACGGAGCGCTCTTCAAAAGTACCGACGAAATATATCCGCTGACAGGTGTTGGGGCCGTAGCAGGATGCATTTGATAATCAATACGGAAAGGCAGTGCGGCTGCTTTCATCAGGAAACCTGCTGTCATAAGAATAATCCCAAATGCTGCAATACTTATTGGCAGGTCATGCATCCTTCCGGCCAGCATACTCATATCAAAAGTCCCAGCATTTACAGTCAGCAAAAGTAAGCCCAGGAAAGCAAAACTGGCTCCGATATAGTTGAAAAGGAAGTACTTAAAGCCTTCTTCCAACGAATCCCGGGTTTCCTCGTGAATGATTACAAAGTACAATGTCCAACTGCTCATGATTTCCCAGAAAATGAAGAAAGTAAAAAAGTTTTTACTGGTTGCCACTCCGATCAGGCCGCCGATCATCATCATAAAAAACATATAATAACGGTTTTGGGCATGACCATGAGCCATATATCCCAGCGAGTAGAGTAAATTCAATACTCCTACGAAAACAATCAAGATTGCAAAACTAAGTGAGTATATATCAAACTTTCCTGATGAAACGGCTAATGCAATCAAAGTTGCCGACATAACCGCCACGGCAACCCATCCGGCGATCTTTGGAGAACGCCTGCCCAGGAAATACGCTGCCAATCCGCCAATCATCGGGATAATGATTATCAGCGGCCAGGAAATGGTTATATCCGGAATAGCCGTTACTGCCATTTTTCCCTGGACCGCAACGGCATCCGCTGCCGATTTGACAAGATTCAGCGCCACCTGTGGGAACAGCCCGTTAAAGACCACCAGTCCCGTCAAAAGTCCCACCGGAATCAACATGGTTAGCGGTCCTTCCTTCACGGCAGGTCCTTCATATTTTTCAAAAAACACGGTTTTGATAATCCTAGCATAGTAAATGGCGCCGATGATGCTTCCTAAAAGTATCAAGGCGGCAAAATACCATAAACCTGAATGTACACAGGCATAAAGCATCAGAAATTTGCTGATGAAGCCTCCAAAAGGCGGCAATCCCATCAATGCCAGAATGCCGATAGACATACAACCGCAGGTAAAAGGCATCACCTTTCCGATTCCTTTAAGCTTGACAATTTCCTGGGTCTTCACCCCGTGTATCAGGATGCCGACAGCCAGGAACACCATTCCTTTCATAACAGCATGGTTCAATACATGATAAATCCCTGCCACCATGCTTAAATAAGTTCCTATCCCTATAGTAATTATGATTTCACCGACCTGGGCCATTGTTGAATACGCCAGCAGCCTTTTGATGTCTTTTTGCAGCAGCGCCATGATTTCGCCATAGAATAAGGTCAATATGCCAAGGATCGAGATTAGTAAGCCGACAATTGAAAACTTGCCGAGGGATCCGATTTGGGTCAACACACCCAGACCGAAAACGGCAAACAACACCCTGATCAGTCCATAAACCCCTATCTTAGTCAAAATACCTGATAACATGGAGGATACCGGGGACGGAGCTGCGGGATGGGCTTCAGGCAGCCAGCTGTGCATTGGCACCAGACCGGTCTTGACTCCTGCTCCTATGATAAACATGACTGCCAGGACAAACAGCAATCCGGGCGCCAAAGAAGGAAGCCCGTTTGAAACCGCCAACATATCGAAGGTTCCCAGCTTCTGATGAATAATCAGGATGCCAAACTGCATGAAATAGGCGCCGGTTGTACACATCATGAAGTACTTAAAGCCGGCCTTCAGGGCTTTCTCGGTCGGGTCATGAACTACCAGCAGATAGGACGCCCAGGTCATCAACTCCCAGAACACATAGAAATTACCAAATTGGGTGCTGGTGGCAACCCCAATCAGGCTACCCAAGGTAAGCAGCAGAAAAAAGAAGTAGCGGTTATTATGCTCCTTACCTTTGAAATATCCGATTGAATGGATTGCAGCCATAAGAACAATCAAGGAAATAATCAATGAGAATATCCTGGAAAGACCGTCAATACTCCCATCAAGCCATACGAGCGCCACCGTTGCCGCTACAACACCAATAGCCAGCATCCCTCTGAGCTTTGGCAGGAAGTGGCTTATCACAAACACCGCAAAAGCGCCGATATATGGTACCAAAACAAGAACCGGCCATGGCGTATCGAAAGCCGGCAGCTTTGCAGGAGTTACGCTGCCGGACAACCGTCCAGCAAGGTTCTCTGCCAAACGGATCATCGGTTCCGGGAACAGCGAAGTAAGTGCTGTCAGGATTCCCAGTAAGACGATGAAAACTTTTAACAATGTGACAGCGCCTGCAGGTTTCTGTTCCGATTTGCCTGCAGGCTGTGTATCCTGTTCTTTTTGTTCAAAGCAAATACCCTGAATCAGATGGATGAAATACCATGCTTCGATGACACTCCCTACGATAGCCAGGGCAGCATAAACATAAGAACCTTTTTCGATATTGGAATATACAATAAGGAATTTACTTACGGATCCTTTGAAAGGAGACAGACCCATGATCGAAAATATGCCAAAAGCAAAAAAAGTGGCCAGAAAGGGGGACTTCCTGCCGATTCCCCGTAGCTTTTCAATGCTACCGGAACCGCCTAAGCTTATAATCGCGGCGGCAACTATAAATACCATGCCGCGCATTAGTATCTGGTATTCCAGATGAAGCCAGGCGCCGGTCTGCCCTGAATAAGTTCCACTACCCAAGCCCAGCATAATATATCCGGCTTCAGCGATTGTAGACAATACCAGCAGCCTCATTAAATTTTGTGACTGCATTAAAGCAAGTATTTCAAAGAGCAGAAGAATTACCGCACCCGTAACAGTTAATTCACTCATAACATTCGCACCTCTCGCCTATTGTTTTAATTTCCTATTCTCTTTTAACCTCCATTCTATGACTGTAAACTGTGATAACTTCAATAGATCCGGCTTTTTCAAAATAGCGCACCCAATAGGTAACATTGGCAATGCGCTGATTAGCTAAAAAGCTTGAATCTTCGGGATTAAAAAACCGTTCGCCGGATTCCTGCGCATACTTTATAACTTTTTCTATGTCTTCCAGAAGAATATACCGTTGGTCCATATTGCGCCATACTTCATCGGAAATAATCAACTTCTCCATGGGAGTCAATTCTGTTTCCGGATTTTCATTCCATAATTCTCGCAGTAGTTTTTTTTTGAGCTGCGCCCTGTTGGCGTGCCGTTGAGAAAGATTCGGCATATTTTTATGGGCTGCTTCATCCAAATTCTCCCCGAAAATCAAATCCAAAATATGATAGGTTCTTTTACCTCCCTCCACAAACAAATCCTTGCACATCGCACAGTAAACCAAAAGATCCTGCTTACTTTCGTTGATCCGGTCTCTCACAAAATCGTTTGCCTGTTCCCGGTTGGCAAAATAGACGAGACCGCCATATCCGCAACATTTGGTTTTTTCTTTGGAATATCTCAACTCCTGTATTTCATAACCCAGCTTTACCGTGATATTTCTCAGACTTTGGTGGACATTTTGATTATGCCTTGTAGAACAGGCATCATGGACATTCAAAACATGCTTCTTCCCATTTTGTACGTTTTCCGGAAGCCCGTAACGTTCAAAGATTTCCCATAAGGATATAAAAGGAATTTCCGAAAGATATTTTTCAAATATACTACAGCAGCTTGAGCAGGCCAGAATAAAAGCAGGTTTGCCCATTTGGGTCCATCCGTCCCTTAATCTCTGAATACTATGCTCCATCAAATCCTGTCTGCCGGCCCAGTCGGCTGGGGCGCCGCAACAGCCGAGCATGATTCCGACGCCTTCTTTGATCCTGGATAAAAGGTATTGATAAGCTTTTTCAACATATTCCGGATAAGACGCCGAAAGCTGGCATCCGGGATAAAACAGATATTCCGCATTTTCTTTACCATTCATCCTCTGGGGAGACGATTTAACCATAAAGAACTGACTGCTGTTGCTGAATTCCATATCCTTCAACGCAAAATCATGGGTCGAAGGGGGCATTTTGCTCTTTTCTACCATACTTTCCCTGGTCTCCTGGATGATATCCTTCATACTGATGTCTAGCAGGCACCGTTCGCCGCATAACCCGCACATTGTACAGGAATTAATCATTTTATTGGCGTAGCGTGTACCCATGAATGTATCTTCATTATGAAGAATTTTCCTAACATAATTTTTGGGATCCGTATCGAACTTTTTCATATGACTGCATGAATCAATGCATTTTGTACACCTGCACTTTAAACAACGTCCGGCTTCATTGACAGCCTCATCTTCACTATACAAGTTTGTAGTCCCTACAACCGGCGCTGCAGAAACAATATCATCCATTTCATATTGAAGGGGCGTTTCGAATGACCCCTCCCTTTCCCGGGCAGCCGTCATGGAAATTCCCTTAACGTATCTTTCTATGGAAGCTGCGGCTCTTCTGCCTGAACTTACCGCCAAAATAACCGAAGCTTTTTTATATAAAAGTCTTCCTCCCGCAAATAAGGATGAACCCTGTACTTGAAAAATCTCAGGATCAATTGGCAGATTCTCATCCCACTTTCCCGTACCAAGGAAAACCGCATTGTTCTCTTTCATAATTTCTTTTAATTCATTTTGGCTGACATCTCTGTTGAAAACGACCTCGATATCTGACTTGCTAAATATTTGAAGTTCTTCTTCTAGGATAGCTTTATCAAGGATTGCCTCTTCATAATCCCATAATCTGCCGCCCAGTTTCTCCGACTTTTCATAAATCGTCACCTTAAAACCTTTTCTGTCAAGTTCCAAAGCAGCCGAAATCCCGCTTATCCCTCCGCCAATCACTGCAACCTTGCCGGCTTTCTTCGGAATGGGCAGTGTCTTTTTAGGTGGTGTATATCCATGCCTTACGGCTGCCCTCTCAAGCTCCGATATTCTTATTGCTCCACCGGCAGCCTCCCTTACACATACGTTTTCACAAGGATGGTCACAAATCATGCCGAACACTCTTGTAAAAGACATTCGCTTCTCCAATATTTTATAAGCTTTCTTAAAATCGCCTTTTTCCATCTCGGCCACGAATGCTGTCACATCCATGTGAATAGGGCACCATGCCGTGCATGCCGCAGGTTCATCATGAATACACCGGTCTCCCGTTTTCAGCAGCTTTTCTTTGTCCATTCAAGTACCTCCAAATACCAAAGTATGGAACTGGAACTTTTCGATCATCGAAACACTGCTCCAGTTCCATATTTTTAATTGACATCTAAACCGGCATTACATTTTTTTCAATCCTTCGAGGACCTTTTCCGGATATGCCGGCAGCTTGGTGATACGAACTCCGGTCGCATTGTATATTGCATTGATAATCGCTGCATGCGGAGCTGAAAGAGGCATTTCTCCAGCACCTGCCTGACCATTATAGGTAAGGGGTCTTGGAGTCTCCTGGTGAATCAGAACGATATCGTCGGGAACCTCTTCAATTTGTGGGATTCCACAACCGATAAGGGTCGTATGCTTTTTTAAATCTTCAAAGTCTTCGCTAAGCGCAAGACCGATTCCCTGCACCAGACCGCCATAAAGCTGACCTTCAAGAACCAGTTTATTGATTATAGTGCCGCAGTCGGATACCATCGTGAGTTTTTCAACTTTGGTTTTACCTGTTATCGTGTCAACCGCCACTTCAGCCAAGAGAATACCATACATATAAACGGGGAATGGATTTCCCTGCCCTGTTTTTACATCACACGCAGTACATGGCGCAGTCCATTTTCCCTCATATTTTGTTGGCTTCTTTTCTTCCATCATTTCTTGGTACGTTCTAAAAGTACCATCCGGTTTTTTCAGAGCAGTCAAAAGGTTTCTACAGGCAACTGTTGTAGAATTACCGGTCATAACGTTGGAACGGCTTCCGCCGGCAGGTCCGCTGTTTGGTGTATATCTCATATCGTTCATAACCAGTTTTATTTGCTCAGGCTTTATTCCTAGCGGCCTTAATGCTTCATAGGCAATGGTCAGTGTTCCCATATCTGCGCCCTGGCCATGGTCTTCCCACGAATTTCCAACTGTGAATCCATCCGCTGTTATCTCGGCCCATGCTTCCGAGGAATCTGCGCCGTCAAGTCCGCAGCCATACTCAAGCAATGACACGCCTACGCCATATTTGACATCTCCGCCTTTTGCATTCTTGGCGGCAGCATTCTTTTTAGCCTCCTGGTAAAGGGGTCTTAATTTATCAATTGCCTGCGGGAAAGCAATTACATCCGGTGCACAACCGGTCGGTGTGGTCGAGCCTTCTCTGTATACATTGATATATCTAAACTCCAATGGGTCCATGCCGATTTTTTCCGCCAGTTCATCAATTAATACTTCCGATGAGAACAAGCTTTGCGGTGAACCATAACCTCTGAAAGCTGAACCCCAGGCATGGTTGGTAGCAACTGTCCTGCCTTCGCCTCTGATATTTGGAATATTGTAACCGGCCCCTATGAACTGGTGACCTCTCATTGTAAGCAGGTCGCCAAATTCCATGTACGGACCATGATCTACCGTCCAATCTGATTCCATGGCAACAAGTTTTCCATCCTTATCAGCACCCATCTTAAGATGGATAAAGAACGGCGATCTTTTTCCGGTATAAGTTATCTGCTGGTACATGTTGAATTCGAGGTATACAGGTCTCTTGGCAACCAGCGCAGCCACACCAAGTAGACCTTCCATTGTCGGACTGAATTTATATCCAAAGGTTCCTCCTGCATTATTCTGTACGATAAATAACTTTTCCGCAGGAATTCCAATACCCTCTGCAACCATCAAAGCATGAAGATGGATCCCGATACTCTTTGAATGAACAATTAAATTTCCTTTTTCATCAAGATAGGCAAACCCTACATCCGGCTCAATCGGAAGGTGTGGCTGTCTTCCGACATAAAAATCATCCTCAACCACATATGGTTGGTTTTTCATTAACGGCGCGGTGTCCTTGCCTTTAACCGTCTGGGTTTCGAAATATACATTCGGGGTACCGGGATGGATTTCAATGGCGCCTTCAGCCATGGCTGCAGGGGCACTCATATAGGCCGGCAGTTCTTCCAGTTCGACCTTAACTTTTGCAGCCGCCTGTTCCGCCTGGTACGGAGTATCTGCAAGGACCATGGCAATGGCGTCGCCAAACTGAAATACCTTCTTATCGTTAAGAATCGGTCTTTCCTTACCGTCTCCCTTGTTCTCCGGGAACGCCAAACCATTGATTCTGTTAGTTCCAGGAACGTCCTTATAGGTTAAAACCCTGAATACTCCCGGCATTTTCTCAGCTTCTTTAGTATCGATGGAAAGAATGTTCGCATGAGACACTGTTGCTTGTACCAGCTTAATATGCAGAGTATTTTTAGGCAGTGTCTTGATTCCCAAATCGGCTCCGAAATCCCAGGTCCCTGTCACTTTGGCTTCGGCGGATGGACGGACTACTTTTGAGCCAAGCATACTTTCGCCATCCTTCAGTTTAACCCACAAATCTTCTTTTTTAATTTCACCTTTTATAAGTCTGGCGGCATCCATCACTGCATCTACCAACGGTTTGTATCCTGTACATCTGCAGAGATTTCTGTTTTTCTGGAACCACTCTCTTACCTCTTCCCTGGTAGGATCGGCATTTTTATCCAACAAAGCTTTAGCAGAAACAATAAATCCCGGGGTACAGAAACCGCACTGTGCTGATCCGTGAATCATCCAGGCAAGCTGAATCGGATGCAGGTTCCCTTTTGTACCTACGCCTTCAATCGTAGTAATCTGAGCATTATCCGGGATTCTTTCCATAGTATAAAGGCAAGATCTTACAGGCATACCGTCCCATATAACCGTACATGCGCCGCATTCTCCCTTCCCACCGCAGCCAATCTTGATTCCTGTGAGTAGGAGTTGTTTTCTCAATACACTTGCCAGAGTTTCTTCGGGATCCACCGTAAGTTGTTTCTTCATTCCATTAATCAACAAGGTTTTAGTAATCATGCGATTATCTCCTTTCTGACGTTTTTTAATTTTCTTCTGCTGCAAATAATTCTTTAAATTTTGATGCAACTACCCTTTTCTTGCTGATGTTGGCCGTAGTGCCATCAACATACTCGATGGCTCTGGTAGGACAGTATTTGGCACACTGTGGCTTACCGTCGCACAGATTGCACTTCTTTATTTTCTTTTCACTGGTGCTGTAGTGAATATTTCCCATGGGACAAGCGCTAACACACAATTTGCATCCGATACACTTATCCGGATCGGATACAACCGCGCCGTTTTCAATTCTCGAAATCGCCCCTACGGGACATACATTCATGCATGCAGCTTCTTCACACTGTACACACATTACAGGTACTGAAATTGCCACTTCTTCAAAAGTTATTACATTTACTGCAGCATTCGGACAAACCGCCTCACAGGTTAAACAGTCATTGCATTTTTTAGGGGAAATCATTAAAATTTTGCTCACGATCATCCTGGTTACCGCACGTGCGATACCAGTTACACCTCCTCACATAAAATTAGTTAATTTGTTGTTGGCATTTCGAACTGCTCTCAACATTCAACTTAACATCTATTACTAAGTAATAAGCAAAATTCGTGCCAACCACAAAAACCGTTAAAATACGTTAGTATTCGAATATAATCGATATATTTTTAAGTTTTGTTCTGTTGTGGAACATAAATTATCGAAGTTACATGTTATAAATTGGAACACTGCTTCATTTTGGAACATTCAATTTCATACCTGAGGTAAAAATTTAGGCGAATTTGCAAACGATCCAGAGAAGCCGGGAAAGTATGCCTGGCGTTGGGGAAATAAATTCCGTCAACCGGAAAATGCAATTTTTCAAGCCAAAGCAATCACAATGATTCAGAAGAAGAAAATCGTAGATTGGCCCTCGTTGGAAATGATGAATATCGATTAACAGCGTTTAAAATGGTTATTCAATTATGAAGTTAATAAATAACGAATCCTTCTCTGCTTATCCAGTATAGTCTTCTATCAACACTCTCATCATACCACCGCAAACCATACCTTCCTCTTCGGCGATTTGACCCGTCATATCGATATCATGGATATTGAACCCGCCGCTTCCTATAATCCGCCAAGCAGTATTAATTACTTCTCCTTCAGCACATCCACCGCCGATACTTCCCATCGTCATTCCATACGGCCATACAAGCATTTTAGCTCCTGCTTTTCGCGGCACCGAACCTTCCGTCTCAATAATCGTAATCAGTGCCTTGGGTTCCCCCGTATCTTTACATAGTTCATCCAGTACCGACCGGTCAAGTTCAGGCCAATTTACCTTAACGGAAGTTTCTGTTGATGTGCTTACAAGTCTTCTATAACTGATGACCTGTGCTATTATAGATATTGCAATTTCTTCGGGTGTAATGGCTCCTATTTCAAGACCGATGGGAGCATTAACTTTATTGATCAGTTCACCCGGGTATCCTTCATTCAAAAGCTGTTCTTTAACAATTTTCACGCGCCGTTTGGAGCCAATCATTCCCGTATAGGCGGTTTTATAGTTCAACACCTGTTTCAGGCAATCCATATCATTCCGATGTCCCCTAGTCACAATAACTACGAAAGATGCTTCATTCAGATTAAGCCCTGTGAAGCAATTATTAAAGTTCTCGCAAATTACCTTCTCAGCATCGGGAAATCTACTCTTGTAGGCGAACATCGGCCTGTCATCAACCACAGTAACTAAAAATCCGACTTTAGAGCCAAATTCAACTAAAGGCTTCGCAATATGCCCACCGCCCAAAACGATGAGATGAGGTTCAGGAAAATACGGTTCGATCAAGCTACTTGCACCCTTCGAAGATTGAAAATATTGCAGATTTCCTGTCTTCAAAGCCAATTTTGCCTTATCAACAGCCGTTTCATCCAGGCAATGGATAGTATTAGAAGTATGCAGCTGCTCTTCTGTAAGAATAATTTTATGATGAAAAGAACCTCTGCCACTATCTCCATCGTTCATGAATGTAACCACTACAGCTTTTTTCCCTTTATCCAATTCACTTTTCAGACTTCTGTAAATATCTGCACTCATCCCACTTATACTCCTCTTTCATTTTATTGATTCCTGCTGATTTGTTTTTGCTTCCACTGCCACCTGTGGCAGGTTATATCCCAGCTAAGCTGGTTTATACAACCATAAGGCTGAGTGATTTTGAATATCTCCTTCAAAGGAAAATCGAAAAGCTTACTTAATATAACCCTGTTTACTCCGGCATGACTGATAATGAGAGTATTCCGAGTAGTATTTAGAGCGATGGATTCAAAGACTGGCATGACTCTTTTTTGCAGCTGTTCAAAGCTTTCTCCGCCCGGCGGTACAAAGGTATCAATATTTGATCCCCTTTTATCATACATTTCGTGAAAGTGGTCTTTTATATAATCCAGAGTCTGGTTTTCCCATTCCCCCATATTGATTTCCCTTAATTCATCAACTACTACCCAGCTAATATTACTGCCCTCAAGCAGGATCTCTGCGGTTTGCATACATCTTTTTAATGGGCTGGTAAAAGCCTTTTCAATCGCTACACCTGAAAAAAACTTCTTAAGTTTTGTTACCTGTTCAATCCCTGTATTGCTTAACGGTATATCCGTCATACCGATATAGCGTTTTTCACTTCCATATTCTATTTGGCCATGTCTTATCAAAAATATCTTCCTATCCATATATAAAACCTTTGCCCGTTGCTGCCGCAATTTTTTTGATTATTTTATAAGTAGCATCCCTTCTATTTTCTATCTTCCTCAATACTTCAGGGCTATCTTTATAATGATTGAGGGACAGCTTGAATCTTTCCTCAATGGATATTACTTCATCTTCTCTAACAAGTTTATCTGCCAGATATAATATTTCAGCTTCGGTAATTCTCCCTGGATCATCAGCTACTTCAATATCGGTATGACTACCAATGATTGAACCTACTTTCCCATACCCCATCTCTTTCAAAATATTTTCTCCTGTCCGGGCATGGTTTTCTTCCATTTTTGCAATATCATGAAGCATCGCCGCAGCCTTCAAGGCACATTCATTAAGCTCATATCCTGCATTATCCAGACTGCGAAAAATTCCAGCAGACACCTCTGAAACTTTACTGCAATGTCTTTTTATATTGTCAGGTACATTATAAATATCCAGAATGCTGTAACACTCCTCCAAGTCAGGTGCAGCAGCGTTAAAATATCCAAGCAGTTTTTCATAGTCCTCTTTGGTATCCATATCCATAAGTACAGCCTTGTCAAAAACAGGTACATGGATTGAATCACCAGAATATTCCTTTAGAATCCTCTTCAATCCGCCTTCCCCGTTACTCCTTAATATTGCCTCTTTATATTTACAATCTATCAGCGGAGGATGCCCCAGACTGCCGCAAAAAGCAGGATAAATGATACCTTTACCGTTTTCCAGATACTTGTTTTTCAATACCTCGATCGTAGTCTTCTTTACAAGAGGAATATCGACCGGCTGCATAAAAAATGCGGCAACATTACCGTCTAAAGCTTTAACACCTTTGATTACCGAGGTAAACATTCCTTCTGCATAATTTTCGTTTTGGATGCATAGGACGTCTGAGCCCTTCAGTTTTTCTGCAACTTCACTGCCTTTGTAACCTGCCACAACGATAATATCATGAATACCAGAGCTTTTATAAGTATCAACAATCATTTCGACTGCTGATTTTTCCCCGAAATTTAGAAACGGCTTAAAACTCCCCATTCTTGAGGAATAGCCACCGGATATAATAATAGATGCTATGCTATTATTTTTCATATCCCAGCTCCCCTAAAATCGCCAATTTTTCTTTTTACCATACTATTCGTTATTTTTTCCGGATTGCTGTCAGGATTGGTAATAACATCAAGCTTCATTTCGTACCCGAGATTTTGATACAATAATGTTTGAACACTCTGCTCAATATCATTTTTCATTGATATGGATGGATTATCTGATTGAATCTCGACTCTGAGAAGGTTTTCATCGGCAATATAAGCTTGATAATCCAAAACTTCCTTAAATTTCAAGATCGTTTCATCCAGTTCCCTTAAATATAAAAATTGATTCTCACCGATTAGTACCTTATTAGCGATTCTCCCCAAAACTTTTTTCATTGTTTTTAAAAAAGTACCGCAGGCGCAAGGGTTTGAAGCGAAGGAAGCTATATCACCTGTTCGGTATCTTATGAAAGGCATGGCCTTCCTGGTGAGGGTAGTAAATACCACTTCACCTGATTGTCCGTCTGGAACTGCTTCTCCTGTATCAGGGTTTACTACTTCAAGATATAAATCGGCCTCCCTCATATGATACCCATCCAGGGCTCCACACTCCACGCCTCCACCGTAACCCATCTCGGTCATTCCATAATGTGCGAAGACCTTACACCCATATTGATGTGTCAATTCGTGAATTAAAACATCCGGCACATAATCCGTACTCAAAAGGACTTTCTTTATCCTGCTTTTAAATACATCCCTTTTCAATCTGCTTAAATTTAACACCTGCATAGGAATTCCAACAATACAGGTAATATCATTTTCCATGATGCTTTTAGCTGTTTTTTCCGGATCTACAACAACACCATGGTTAATGCATTCTACATTCGACATTTCCAGAGCTTTTTTTAATAAATCTCCTATACTGCCAAAGCTTTCTCCGGGAAGAAGGACCATAACCCGATCGTTTTTGTCAGTTAAACAACTCATTCCAACTTTAAAAAAATCAATGGTCAGGTTTAAATCCTGTTCTGAAAAATAGATTCTCTTTTCTGCTCCGCTTGTTCCTGAACTCTTAATGGTGACGATTCTTGTGATTTCTCCCTGTGGCATACACAAGAAATTTAACGGATTTTGCCTTATATGATACGGATAGGTAAAAGGAATATTTTTAAAATCATTGAAAGAGTTAATCTTATCCTCATCGATACTGCCTAATCTTTCGCCATAAAACCGGCTATTTTTCTTAACATAATACAAGGTCTCTCTTAGCTTATTCAGTTGGTACTCCGCAAGAAGCTCCGGTTTCTTCTCCTTGATTCCTGATTTGTCAATAATCCAATCCTCAAGCGGCGTCACCTTCATGATTAACTCCTCATTTTAGACGATTCAACATTTTTCCTGTAAAGTGATTTTCCCTCACTACTACTGACGTTATATGCACAGAAGGGAATGATCTTGCCCTCGGGGTTTAATACATGTAAACTGCATTCCCGCAGTCTTTCAAGATCAATGTTCCAGCAATCCTGAAAAGCCATTCCGGTTATAGTAAAACCATGAGATTTGACTCGAGTAATAAAGATATCCAATTCATCCATTTCACAGCCGGATTTATTCAAACTTTGGTTTTCTTGAGAATTATCTCTTACCCATCTGCGGGCTACAAAATTCCGGTTTTTTTCAACTCCGGAGGAATCTTTTTTACAGCAGCAACTTACCTCTTTTTTGACTGTCAACGGTTTTATACTGCTATCCGGCATGACTACAAAATCCCCATGAAACCCGCAGCGTGCATGGTCACAACCCGATGGCGCAAAATTTCCGATCTTAAATTTACCACCGCTCTGACTTTCAATTTCTCTTAATACCTCAGGTAACGTTATCCGTTGATGATTCAAAGGAGGAGCCGGATATCTGCCAAAATAACTTACAGGTTGAAAATGAATTCCTCTGACATCAGGAGCTTTTGACAATCCAAACTGAATGATTTCTCCAATATTGTGCACGTTAACCTCCGGGACAACGGTAGGTACCAGCACAACTCCAAGGTTATTATCAGCGCAGTTTTTAATGGCGTTTTCTTTCACCGCAAGCAGATTATCTCCCCGAAGCTGCCGGTATATCCCGTCTTCCGTTCCGTCAAACTGCATAAAAACCGCAGATAATCCAGATTCCTTAAGTATTTTTACATATTCGGGTTCCCCAGCTAAACGAAGTCCATTGGTGTTTAATTGGATATATGGAAATTCCATTTCCTTTGCCATTTGAATGATTTCCGGCAAATCATTTCTTACAGTCGGTTCTCCCCCCGAAATATGAATAAAAGGTTTTCCAGCTTCGACAAGAATTTTCAGCCACTCCCTGATACGATCCAAGGAGGGATCGATACTATCTCCTCCAGCGCCGGCAAAACAAAAATTGCAGTTCAAATTGCAGCGCTGTGTTACCTCCAGCAACACGCAACATGTTTGCTGTCTATGTTCGGCGCATAAACCACAGTCATAGGGGCATCCTCTTTCCACCGGCGTCAAAAGCCTTTGAGAGTGCACCGGCCATTTGTTCTTTTTCCAGGAAGTATAAGCCGGTTCGCTTTGCCCGCGCCAGATGATAGTAGAAAAATCTCCATGCTCTTCACAGGTTTTCTGGATATAAATATCTTCATTTACCAAAACATGCCTTGCTGGTATTTTTGCCAAACATACCGGGCATAAACTTTCAGTTGTATGGATTACATCTGCAGCTTTACCGACACGCATGGGTACATCCATGATTATTCCCTGCTTCCGAATTCAAAATTGTGATCCCTCAATATCTCCTGTATCTTTTGATAACTTTTTTTCAGGGTATCCCCGCATTTTAGTCGATACTCTTGATTGGTGGTATAATCCGTCACACTGCATACTCCGATAATATCCACGCATTCCGTGCTTCCAAATTCCAATTCAAACCATTCCCTGTATTCATCAACCATCCCGGAATACTCCTGTTTGGGGTATTCCCTGTCATTTCCTTTTCCAGCGTAAAGCCCCAGAATTGCAATTCCGCCGGTCAGCACTCCACATGTTTTCTGCGTACGGCCGACACCCATGCAGAGGCCATTTACAGCTCTTAGCAAATCCCCGTTTTCTTTTTCTTCTTCGTCCAGTGCCATTTTCATCATAATTTGAGTGCAGCAATATCCTAAATTTACCAATTTGAACATTTTAAAGGCCAAGTCATCCAATACCGACTCCTCCTTTTTTGGCAACCATCATAAAATAACCGGGTTTACAAAGCTTCAGAGTTTCCTGAAACCTGCAACCATCAATACAGTCATGGGCAGTTACATTCCAGAAAGCGCTCATCGATCCATAACGGAATCCTATTTTAACCAATAAATCCTTTAATAGATGACTGTGATCTTCTGAAAGCTCAATGATAAAACCCGTTCCCTTGAGCTTTTCCATCAAATTTGCAAGGTTATGAAGGCCCCTCATGCAACTGTTAAAGGCAAAATGATTCAGTTCACCCACTCCATCCGGATTTTTAGCAAAGACATCCGTAATAACAAACCAGCCATCCTCTTTTAATACCCTGTGTACTTGTTTTATCGTGCTATCCAGGTCATCCATCAAAGACAAGGTGCATTCTGCAAACACACAATGAAAAGTATTATCGGAAAACGGAAGATTTTCCCCGTTCCCCAGAAAAAAGCCGGCATAGCCGCACTCCTCTTTTGCAAGATTGATCAGTTTAAGGGAAGGATCGATACCGACTGCCTTTATATGATGTTTATCACGGAGGTAGTTTACAGTGGCTCCCCGGCCGCAACCCAAATCAAGCACTGTATCTTCAGGTGAAATCTGGCAGAACTGCACACCCTTTTCAGTCAGGCTAAATCCTCCCGGTCTGAGAGTTTCACCCAGCATTTCGGTCATGGGATCCTCTTCATATGCATTGCAGTATTTCACGTTATTTATCCTCCAGTCCCTTTTCAACCTCCAGCATCTTTCCCAGGGCCAGATCCTCACTGATAAATACACGATTACACCGAGGACACTTCAACAGTTCCACTTCAAAATTTCCTCCCAGATAGGATACTTTAACCTGGCCTGGTACCAATTTTTCCTTGCATTTATCACATATCCATGAAAAATTTTGTCCGCTTTCCTCTTTCATACCCTACTCCTTCACGACCTTAGTTCACCCTTTGCCGAATCCACAATTCGGATATCGGCAATCCTTACATCCTGAACATAATCCTCCGTGGGCATACCGGATAATATCTCTTCTTTCAATTTTTTCTCCTGCCGCCAATCTCGGAACCACCAAGTCAAAAATTGTTCTTTTGTTGTACATAACACATCCGGGCAATCCTAATACCGGAATATCCTTTATATATGAAAGGAGAAACATAGCTCCCGGCATTGTAGGAGCGCCGTAGGATAATATTTGTGCTCCGGCCATTTTTACTCCACTTGGGGTCACATCATCCTGATCAACAGACATTCCTCCTGTGACCAGAATCATATCCGCCCCTTCTTTTATTAATGTCTTGATGGATTCAGCTATCATATCGGGATCATCTTTTGAAAAAATCTGTTTGATGACTTCGGAGCCCAATTCTCTAAACTTTTCAATGAGAACCGGTCCAAACTGGTCGGGAATTCTTTTATAAAATATTTCATTCCCGGTTGTCACAACACCGGCCTTTAATTGATGCAAAGGCATTACCTGGATAACCGGATAATTTTCTGAACAAACCTTTTCCATGGATGCTATCTTTTTTTCTGCTATTTTTAAAGGTATTATTTTGGTAGCGGCGGCAATCGTATTTCCATCAACCAACCTATCGGAATGAAGTGTTGAAAAAACAATTTCTTCGATTGAATTAATCTCCAATAATGCTCCCGCATTAACTTTAAGAAGTCCTCTACAACCTACTAAAAGGTTAACTTTCCCCTCCGAGGGTTCCGAAAATGTTATGCCCTGGCCCGCTGCTGCTCTCGCCATTCTAATGGCCGCTTCATTTTCATGAATTTCATCCTCTTTATACTCTATAACATATATATTCTCTTTTCCCATATTTAACAAATGAGGAATATCTTCATTGGTTATGATGTGCCCCTTTTTAAACGCAGCGCCCTTCGATTGACCCGGAATGATTTCCGTCATATCATGGGCGAGTACCATTCCAACAGCTTCTTCTACAGGTATCCTCTTCATGTTCTATCCTCCTAAACAATAATGATAAGCAAAATTCGTGCCAACAAGAAAACCTCTTCAAAGCATGAAGGAATGTATATATAATAAATATTTTTTTGATATGCACCGTTATGGAGCATTTATCATCGGAATTATCTGTTACAAATTGGAACACCGCTCCATTTCAGAACACTTGATACAATATTTTTCCATTTTTCGATAAAGGGTGTTTCTTCCGATTCCAAGTGTCTTTGCGCATAAAGTGATATTCCCGCTATACAAATTCAATACCCTGAGTATATGTTTTTTTTCCATGAACTCTAGATTCAGGCTTTCCTCAATCACTTCGCTGGTTGTTACTTGTTCCAACTGATTCAGGTTTGTCTTAACTTTTCCGACAATATTGCATTCTGCCTTCACAAAGCTGTCAGGAATCGACTCCGTATTGACCATCAGCTCGATGATGTTTTCCAGTTCCCTTACATTTCCTGGCCATTCATATTCCAAAAGACATTTCATAGTCTCCTCATCGATATTGACCCTTTTTTTGTTAAGTTTCATCGATATTCTGTCCATAAAAAACCGGCTCAATAGGAGTATGTCAGCTTTTCTTTCCCTTAATGGCAGCAGCCTTATGGGAAGGACATTCAGCCTGTAGTATAAATCCTTACGGAAATTACCTTTTCTGACCTCTTCATTCAGATCTTTGTTGGTAGCTGCAATCACTCTTACATCCACCACAATCTCCTTGACACTTCCAAGCCTGTTCACAGTGCCTTCCTCAAGGACTCTCAGCAGCCTAATCTGCATATCCAAAGGCATTTCACCGATTTCATCCAAAAAAATCGTACCGCCATCTGCAATTTCAAATTTTCCAGGCTGACCAGTGCTTTTGGCACCTGTAAAAGCTCCTCCCTCATACCCGAACAGTTCCGATTCTATCAAGTCCCTTGGGATTGCTCCACAATTTAATGCGATAAAAGGTTCATCCTTTCTGCTGCTGTAATTGTGTATTGCCTGTGAAAAGAGTTCTTTCCCCGTACCGCTTTCACCCATAATCAACACATTGGATCGGCTATCGGCAATCTTTTTTGCATAATCAATGATCCGAACAAATTTCTCATCCTTTCCAAGGATGTTGTCGAAAGTGTAAACAGCCTGGTGCCCCATGATTTTATTAACCAACTTACGAACTTTTTTGATTTCCTTGAAAACAAAGACGATATTCACTAAATTTTGTTCGCTGTCAAGATGCGGATAAGCACTTAAGTTAAATTGAAGCTTGTTTCTCCTGGAATTCACGAATACGTCCTCATCTGTAAAACTTTGTTTGTGAATGATTGAAGTTTTCACATTCTCCCAATTCTCCAGTAAATCCCAGGTTTTCATCAACTTCATTTCATCCGGGGGATAGCCAAACATATCCGCAACATGACGATTGACTGTTTTAATATTACCCTCTAAATCAGAGGTTAATATACCTGTTTCAATAGAATCAATGATAGTCTCGGTAAACTTCTTAGCCATGGATAATTCTTCAGTGTATCTCTTTATATCCAGCATTTCTTCGATTGCATTCGCAGCTGCTACGACCATACCCAGCGTATGCGAGTTGACATATTCACTGTAACCTGTCAAATCAATGCTCCCGATGATTTCACCCTCGGTATTTCGTATCGGTGAAGCTGAGCAGGTCCAACGTTGATAATTCCTGATATAATGTTCTGCACCTGATACCTGTACTGGCTTGCCCTCGGCAAGCGCCGTACCCATGGCATTTGTCCCGATGCTGCATTCATCCATATAAGCTCCCGGTACCATTTTAAGTGAAGAGGCCTCAGATAAAATTCCCTCGTCTCCTATTACACTTAAAATACAGCCTTCCTCATCGGTCAGTATGGAGAAAAAATTCGATCCTTTCACAAAATTATATAACTGGTTCATATAGAGCTCAGCCGTTACCAAAAGTTCCTTCTTTTCATCAAGCTTCTTCAAGAGTTCATGTCCACAAATAATCTTACTGCTATATATCCTGTCCGGTTCAACTTGATATCTCTTGCATCTTTCATGGGAATTTGCAATACAGTCACTTTTGGCGGCCATTTCTCTACTACCCATCAAATTCCCTCCATTCTTCGAATACGGATAAAAATTCCGGATAGATAATTATGTAAAATTCTCCATCCCGTCGACTGAATGTTCCGATTAATGATTCAAAGTACTGACGAGAGTGCAGGTACTACTTGCTTTTTTCTGGAGATGACACCCGGAAGATAAGCGCAACAATCGTTATAGGAAATATTAAAGGCTTTATTGACCAAAGACTTTCCCTTGCCCGTATATAACATTTCCGAACCCTCATTGATAATGTCGGTTATTAGTAGGATTATTATTTGAAAATGCCGCTCCTTACCCACCTTTGCCATCAAATCAATCAAAGGGGTCTTTAAATCATTGATGCAATTTCGATCCATCGTGTTAACCTGGCCGATGCCAATCCGGTAATTCCCCAATTGAAATTCCTTAAAATCCTGAAATAAAATATCCTCAGGCTTTTTTCCCGAAAGTGATGTTCCTTCCCTGAACATTGCCAAAGTAAATGAGTTCATATCGATATCAGCAATTGCCGCCATTGCATAAGCAGTTTGTTTATCAATCTCCGTACAAGTCGGTGATTTAAATCCAACGGTATCAGAGATAATGGCAGCACAGAGAAGTCCGGCAATGGGCTTTTGAATTGGAATTTGACTTTGCGAAAATAAATTGGCAATAACCGTTGCAGTACTGCCCAGGGGTTCATTTTTAAAATAAATCGGCATCCCGGTCTGGATATCGCCCAAGCGGTGGTGATCGATAATTTCAACAATCTCTGCCTGCTCAATGCCTTCGACTGTTTGCGAGCGTTCATTGTGAT
This sequence comes from Bacillota bacterium, assembly GCA_023426245.1. GTDB lineage: Bacteria > Bacillota > UBA4882 > UBA8346 > UBA8346 > UBA8346. The sequence goes on along the minus strand of JAFABB010000044.1, from coordinate 51,164 downwards.
CGAGTAAAATCAGCCTTTTCTTTCGTTGTGAAATCAAGTGATAACGGGAGATAAACCCTTTTATTTTTTTGCTGTCATCCAGAACGGGATAGCTGCGGAATCTTGTCTGTAACATCTGATCTTTAATATCTTCAATGAAATCGTCAATATTGAAGCTGATTATATTGTCTCTGGTCATTGAAAAGCCTATCGGAACACTTTGATTAATCAATCGCGCTGTTGAAAAAGTGTCTTCGGCAGTGGTCATGATAGCACATTCTTTTTCCTGAGCCGATTTCAGAACTTCCGGATCAACTTTACCGTTGCAAGTAATAATCAAACAACTGGCGCCAAGCTCAATCGCTTTCAATTGACTGTCACGCCGGTTACCGACAATGACCATATCTCCCTTGTTACTAAATGGCGTCATTTCATCCGGCGTCATTGCGGCGATCAGGACTCTCCCTGTTTTTTTGAAATTTACTTGGCCGCCATAGATTAAGGTAGCATTCAGAGTCTCTATAATATTATTCAATGGAGTTTTTTTCATGGCCGTATTATCAACAGCTGGGAGGTCCATATATATTTTGGTAATATCCGACAATGAAACAATTCCCTGAAATCTCTCCGCTTCATCGACAACTGGTAAGACTTTTACATTATTTTTTTGCATCAAGGTCCAGGCGGTTTTTATTGAAATACGGGAACAAACCGGCTCGATGATATCGATATTCAGATCCCTGACTTTGGTTTTAACCGTTGTCAAAAGCTGTGGGGCTTCAAACCCAAAATAACTCAGCACAAATTTGGTTTCTTTGTTGATTTCTCCGAGCCTGACGGGTATTGCACTGATACCAAAAGCTTTTTTATAATCAGCATAAGCAATGGCGGAGCAAATTGAATCCGTATCCGGATTTTTGTGTCCAGCGATATACAAGGCGTCCATTTACTTCTCCTTATGCTTTAAAATAGTGTCGAACTTGCCTATTAAAGCAATCTGTACTTCTTGAGGAGATCTTAATGTACTTTCACTTCATCAGCGCCGGGCAGTTATTTTATTTACTCTTCTTCCCCCTGATCATATTGACATCCAGGCGACAGCCGCCTCCTGTATGAATCTGCAGCACCGGGATAGCATTTGCCTCATTTTTCAATCGTTATCTGATCCCCCGAACGAACAATCCCACCTTGGATCACCCGCGCAAAAATGCCTTCCTTGGGCATGACGCAATTGCCAATCTGATGAAAAATAGCACATTTTTGATGGCATTCCTTGCCGATCTGGGTAACTTCAAAAATGACCCCGTTGATATCAAACCGTGTACCGATTGGGAGAGAATACAATACGATCCCCTCGGTGGTAATATTTTCGGCAAATATTCCGGCGTACAAATCTTTGATGCCCAGGGTTTTCGCCTTTTCGATGCTTTCCTGTCCCAAGAAACTCACCTGACGATGCCAATTCCCGGCATGAGCATCGCCTTTAAGCCCAAAATCGGCGATAACCTCACCCTCGGGAACGGTTGTTTTGGGAACACCTTTCTTTTCACTGATATTGATTGCCACAACTTTAGCCATGTCGATGCCCGCCTTAATCTCAAATATTACCGGTTTTTCGAGTATAATCCCCGGATTTTCCACCGCTTTTTTTGATTACCATAATATCCCCGATAACCATCTCCTTGTCGACCGCCTTGCACATATCGTAAACTGCCAGTCCGGCGACAGATACCGCCGTTAACGCCTCCATCTCTACACCCGTTTTCCAAGTACAATGTGCCACGGCCTTGATATCAACGCAATGCCGTGTCTCGTCGGCCTTTAATTCAACCGTTACAGCATCCAATGGCACATTATGACACATGGGTATCAATTCTTGGGTCCGTTTAGCCGCCATGATACCGGCGATTCGCGCCGTGGAAAAGACGTCTCCTTTAGGTATGTTCCCTTCTAAAACCATCTTGAGGGTCTCTGGTTTCATCAATACTCTTCCGGTTGCCACAGCCTCTCTCAAGGTGACAGTTTTCGGTGAAACATCCACCATACGGGCATTACCTTGCTCATCAAGATGTGTGAGTCCCATTTTAGCCTCCTATCATATTCATATTCCGCGTTGAAGAATATCCGCTTTCAAAATGATGACAGCGGGGTTTCTCAAAAATCGCCTTGCGGACCGCGGTATCCAACCGGTCAGGGTTTTGCCGCAATATGTTGATAATATTCACCTCTCCGTTGTTACCAAGACAGGGTTTAATTTTACCGTCACATGTCAGCCGGATCCGGTTGCAACTAGCGCAAAATTTATGGCTCATCGGACTGATAAATCCGATTTTTCCCCGATATCCTTCAATTTTATAATAAGTTGCCGGATGGCCTTTCAAGCTGTCTTCACAGAAAATCAGCTCCGGCCGGGCCTGAACGATCTCCGAATTGTAAACGATTTTATCCGGATTCTCCTCGCCGAACCGTCCGATAGGCATCAGTTCGATAAACCGCACTTCCAATGGCTTATCCTTCGCCAAATGGATGAAATCGTCGATTTCATCTTCATTGACGCCTTTAATCAACACGGTATTGATCCTTATCGGTGTTAAACCAACTTCCAATGCCTTTTCAATACCCTGCAACGTATCGGCAAGCTTTCCTCCGCCCGTTAGATAATTGAACCTATCTGCTTTCAGAGAATCCAGGCTGATATTCAGCCGCAAGAGTCCCGCGGCTTTGAGTTTCCCGGCTATTTTACCCAGATTGATCCCGTTGGTCGTCATGGAAATATCCTGTATGCCGGGTACGATTGCAATCCGTTCAATAATTTGACATACGTCGGCGCGGGTCAAAGGTTCGCCGCCCGTGAGCCTCACCTTATGAATTCCCACCATGGCCATGGAGCGGACTACCTTTTCAAATTCTTCCGCAGTCAATGCTGAGCATTGGGTCCGGCTTTTAATCCCACCAGGGGAACAGTAGATACATTTCAAATTACATTTCTGAGTAATGGAGATCCGCAGATACTCAATTTCTCTTCCATACTGATCCTTCATAGAAGAAACCTCCGCACGTCCCATCTTGTTTTTTAAGTATATGATGAAATCAAGTATCACTTCTAACCCTTTCTTTTAAAAAATAGTCAAGATTTAAATACCCCGAGATGAATTCAATTTAACTTTATTGCCGAGGCATTACCCAGTCCAACAGTTTCTCTAAAGTTATCATTCTATGTCCATTTGAATTTTAATAAATTTGTTATATAATATTAACGTATGAAATACGAAAGAGGTGGACTATGCTCACTGATTTTAGTAGGGAATTGGAGCAGGTTGATCGTTTAGAAACCGATTATTTAAGAATACTCTACTATGATTTTTCTCTAAAATTCAGCGGCATTTATAAGTCCTATGAATATAATAGACTTTGTACAATTATTGAAGGCCAAAAACACCTTACGGTCAATAAAACGGATCAATTTACGTATAATCAAAATCAATTTTTATTACTGCCTCCTGATTCTCAAGTCCATATGACCATTGACGTTCCAACCAAGGCTCTGGTTTTTGAACTAAATAACGATTTAATTAAAAATGTTAGTAAAAGAATCAGTATGCAATATGAGATTGATGGTGAATTGTTAGCCAAAGATAGCCTGTTTGTAGGGGAAGACACTTCGGAGATTAAGAAAAGTTTAAATAAATTTGCCAACATCATCATAAAATCTGATAAAAACATTGATTTTTTATTGGATTTGTATGCCCAGGAATTAGTTTATAATTTGATCCAAATTAAAGGCACCTACCAAGTTCTTAACCTGGAATTTGATCATCCCGTTTATCAAGCGATAAAATATATGAAGGATCACTATATGCTGCCGATCAGCATTAAACAAATCGCTTCGGAGTTTAAAATGTCCGAGGCCAACTTTTGCCAATTTTTTAAAAAAATAACCGGAATTGCTCCGAAGGAGTATTTAACAAATCTTAAATTAACCAAGGCCAAAGATATGTTAATGTTCACTAATGTAACCGAAGTGGCTTTGGACTTGGGTTATGAGAATATCTCCCATTTTATTGCTCTTTTCAAAAATAAGTATGGCATTACTCCCAAACAATATAAACTCCAGTATGAATTAAATCGCTATGTAAACCATTAACGTATTGAAGCGAGCTTCAATTTTTAAAAGAATACAACTTAATTAGGAGGCCACTGAATGATCAAAGCCGGGATTTTAACAGCCAGTGATAAAGGACATGCCGGCGAAAGAGTTGATGAAAGCGGAAAAGTCATCGGGGAACTGCTCCGTGAGATCGATGCCGAAATTGTCGATTATCTCATTGTTCCCGACGAGCGCAATCTGATAGCAGCAAATTTAAAACGAATGGCTGATGAACTTGAGCTTGATTTAGTCCTTACCACTGGCGGGACCGGATTTTCTCCCCGGGACATTACCCCCGAGGCGACATTGGATATCATTGATCGCCAGGTACCGGGGATTCCTGAGGCCATGCGCGCCAAAAGTTTGCAAATAACCCCCCAGGCCATGCTTTCTAGAAGCATCGCTGGTATCCGCAAACAAACGCTGATCATCAATCTCCCCGGTAGTCCCAAAGGGGTAAGGGAGAACCTAGAGGTAATCCTGCCTGTTCTTCCTCATGCCATCCAGATTTTAAAAGGTCAAACCGGTGAATGCGCCCGCAAAGATGGAATAAGTAATTCATGAATGTAAGTTGGAGGTTGCTTTTTTAACATTATGGAGGATTCTGCTTGAGGTATTCCCGGCCTTAGTGTGCATGAGCGCTTAAGATTGCCTATTTCAATCAAATCACGATCTACCAGATTACAGTATCGATACTCCCTAAAGTAAGCGCAAGCCATCGTTAGCGCTTTATTCAAAACCTCAACCAGTTCTTATTGCATAAGTTGATTACAACTCCGCCGGAAACAAAATTTTAGTGACCCAAAGTACCGTGAAATCAACATTTTCTACTGATCAAGGCCACAGGATCAATACTGACATCTTAATAATATGGGACGCCAAAAAAATTGACGGCCAAATGGTCCGTCGTCAGTTCAATGTTTTAATGGTCGGGGCGACAGGATTGAACCTGGCCCCGTACAATATTTTCAATGTTCTCTAGTCTAATTTATTGAATTTTATTCAATAAAGATACAATATGGATCTAGTATCCCCCTGGTGTCAGATAGCTGTCCAAAAAAATCAAACTTTTCTTAACCGATCAACAAAGCAAGTCTTCCCAATGGATATTAGCAGATAAAATATCTATATAGCCTTGCAGGCCTTGTCGCTCCCTTTCGCCGAATCTGGCTTTAACGGGGCTGTCGACATCCAAGACGCCAATCAATTGATCATCCTTGATTATCGGTATGACAATTTCTGATGCGGAAGCCTTATCACAAGCGATGTGTCCAGGAAACTGATGTACATCCTGTACCACGATGGATTCTTTATTTTGGGCGGCCGTGCCGCAAACTCCTTTCCCTACGGCAATTCTGATACAGGCTGGTTTCCCCTGAAACGGTCCGAGAATCAATTGATTTTCTTTAAAAAGATAAAAACCTGCCCAATTAATCTCTTCCATAATATTGAACAAAAGTGCCGCACTATTGGCTAAATTGGCTAAAGCGTCAGTTTCGTCTTGGATTAAACCCTGTAAGGCCTGATATAAGGTTTGGTAATTTTCGTCTTTAGCAGTCATAGGAATTCTCCTTACCCATTTTTATTTTTCCTTCCAATATCGTTATGATTTTTAATCCACTCTTATCATTCAATAACTGTCTCACGTGTCTTGTATCGATGATAGCATAAACTGCTTTTTTGAGATTTTCCGTCCACTTTTATCTTAACCAGGTGCTCGTCCCATTCGGCTTCCAACATATCGTGAATCGTCCCCATCTTTCAAGGCGTTGCTTAAATCTTCGACATTTTTGATCTCATAATCGCTTAATAGTTCTCTGAATTAAGTCCCGATGTTTATAATATTTCTCATGTGGCTTGGCCATGCGTATGTGTTTTCCTTTTCCAGTGATTCTATTATACTTGTTTTGGAGTTTACATACTATAGACCCCTTATATCTTGTCTCAAAGCCATCCATTATAAAGCATGCAAGTTCACCGACGTTTGTTTTCGTGATTTAAGGCATACCTATTTAACAATAATATTAAAACGTGGTTGGAGCCATAAACATGCTCGGAATAGAGCCCAGCATGCTGATGTATATAAAAAGCAAAGCGTATGACGAGCTTTGCTTTACAAGACAAGCAAATTCTGCTACATTTATCTATGTTGACCTCCAGTTGAAACAGTAAGTTCGGCCACTGCGGTCTAGCGCCACCTAAAACGGATAGGCGCAGATGGGTGGCGCGTCAGGCTTGACTCAAAATGACGCAAATTCAAATTCTGTCATGCGCATCGAGCATAAAAAATCCGAATCTCTTATAATTGAGAAAATTTCGGATTTTTGATGCTTTAAGTCATAGTCAAGGAACCACAATATCATGCCACTATTGAATGTAAAAATTGCTAAGAAAGCATATTTCTATTTGACCTCAAAGAGACACCATGATACGGATATCGGTGACGGGCCGCTTTTCGGCAAAATATTGTTCTTCTCCTTGCCTATCATGGCCATGAACATTCTACAGTTACTGTTTAACACCGCTGACATGATTGTCGTCGGTCGCTTTTCGGGGAGTGACGCGCTGGCTGCGGTAGGCGCGACAGGTGCTCTTATTAACCTCATCATCACCTTATTTATGGGATTGTCCATAGGGACGAGCGTCGTTGTGGCACGGGATTATGGTGCCGGAAAGGCAGACGCCGTAAGCCGGTCTGTTCATACTTCTATGGTCTTTAGCATAATCGGCGGGCTCATTTTCATGGCCGTGGGCCTCGCGTTCTGCAAGCCTTTGCTTGTTATGATGGGCACGCCGGAGAACATATTGAATCTTGCGGTCCTGTATATAAGAATCTACCTCATCAGCATGCCCGCCAGCATGGTATTCACCTTCGCTGCGGCTATCATGCGCTCCGCAGGTGACTGCTATCGTCCGATGTATTCTTTGATTATAACCGGCATTCTGCACGTGGGTTTCAATCTTTTCTTCGTGATTGTTCTGCACCTAGGCGTTGACGGCGTAGCGTGGTCTACGGTCATTTCCCAATATCTCTCGGCGCTGCTGATTCTGATTTCCCTGTCTCGCTACGACGGAGCCATACGCTTCATACCCCGGAAAATGGGTATTGATAGAGAGAAGTTAAAAGAGCTTATTCGGATTGGATTGCCTGCTGGATTGCAGGGCCTGCTGTTCTCCATTTCCAATGTACTGATTCAGTCAGCCGTCAATTCTTTCGGCTCTGCCATGATCGCGGCCAATGCTGCCTCAAGCAATATTGAAAACTATATCGGCACTACCGTGAATGCCTTTTACAGCGCAGTTGTAACTTTTACCGCCCAAAGCGTAGGCGCAAAAAAGTATGATCGTATCGATACCATTGCAAAGGTATGCACAATATTGGTTTTCGCTACCTGGATTTTTCTTGGAGGGGTGACCATGCTGTTTAGCAGGTCTTTGCTCGACATCTTCACAACTGATCCGGATGTAATTAAACTGGGGATGCTGCGTCTGAATATCATAATAATTGCTTACTTCACCTGCGGCATCATGAATGTATATCCCGGTTTGTCCTATGGAATGGGCTATTCCATATCGCCTATGCTTTGCACGTTGGTAGGCGCCTGCCTGCTGCGGATAGTGTGGTTGGTTACGATCTTTTCCTGGTATCCTACAGAGTTCTGGCTCTTCGCTGCCTATCCCTTCACCTGGACGTTGGCAGGAACCGGTCAGGTAATCATCTTTTTCTATGCACGACGGCAAATTCGTAAACAAGTTGCGGCTTCATAAGCAATTCTGAAGATGCAGAAGCAGTTTCAAAATATAAAACATTAGCTGAAAACCGACATACGCCAAGTGGATTCAGACTTACGCTAGTATATTTGCGTTGGGTTGAATTATTTAATAGTCACGCTACGACAAGACTATCTGTGCTATTCCAATAAAATATTCCGATTCACGGCGGATATGATTGATAACTACCCGAGCCACAGTATTGTTTCTTACAGCTTGGCTTTCAGATAAAATTTGATCGAGCAGCATAATGAACTGCTGACTCTGACTAAGCGCGAAGCTGATCAACTGCATAATTTGCTGCTGCATGGTAAAGCTTACATTACCCTTTGACCTGATAATTGTCTCTATATATTTTACAGCCGTTCCTTCCGCTTGTTGAAAAACTTGCTCAAACTGTTGTAATTGGCCGACAAAGTCTGATTCCAGATTATTGGCTATTTGGCGAATAACGACTGTATGCTCTGCTTCTTGCCGCTTCCAGAATTCCATCTCATCTAGGACCTTGGATAGGTTTTTCTCTCCATAATAAAACTGCATGAACGTACTTCCCTTCATGATATAACTTATAAAATCATTATATTTGCATAAAGCCAAGATGTGACTTCTACAATATATTCTTTTATAGGCACAGAGCCTCACCCTGCATAGGCATTCCTTATAAAATTACAGATGATGGATAATTAGCTGGGAATGTGGCCTTGTGGGAGACCCCGAGATTGTCTTGGAAAAATTTCTGAAAAATTCGATGCCGCGTAAGCGCTTCAAAGGGTCCTGAACTTTAGCAATTATTGGAATAACCATCCCTCTTTGATAAACGCTGCTAAAAATATCCGTAAAGACCCCTGGAATATCTGCCGAATAATTACATGGTAAGAGCGAAGATTAAAGCTGTAAGGATTTGCTCATTACCCCAAACCAAAAAGGAGGCATTTATTTCGACCAAAGCAGATCTCATCGATAAAGTAGCGAGAGATACCATTAATCTCTCAATACGCGCTTAGTCCAACCCCAAACGATCTTTTCCTGCAAGTATCGTTGATGATTTTTGCCGGTTAACTTCATGAAATCATGATAAATTGACTTCATGGTAATTCCAAAAAAGGGGGTATCCCCTCTTTATCATTCCGCAAGTAAGTCCCCATGCCCATCACTGATTTTATAACCAATCCCATAATTCAAAACCATAGCGCAAACCATTTTTCCATCCAATCAATGCTGAGCCTCTCCTGGAATGCAAAGGAATGTCAATCAAGATATGACTGAAGCACTTCATCTTAAAACAAATAACGGAGAAGTCTTACTCTACTCAGGCTTTTAATTATACATCACCTTAATAATTTCGAAAGAATATATAAACAGTAGGAACAAGCCTAGCATTGACGTGCCTTTTAAAATTAGAACGTCAAATCATAACCGCCCTATAAGGGCATGTTACTAGCGAAGTCTTAAGACTTTTCGAAATAAAGCCCGCCAACCGCGTTTCTTTTACAAGCTGCCCCTCAAAGGGGCTTATTTTTTCTTGCTTGCTTTTACTGGCTCACCCGTAAACGGGTCAAATAGTTCTTTCAAACTTAATTGATCGGAAATTATATCTTCTTGCAATTGACTCCTTATATATTTCTCGATCGCTTCTTTGTTACGTCCTACTGTATCTACATAATATCCTCGACACCAAAATTGTCGATTTCCATATTTATATTTTAGGTTTGCATGTCGATCAAAAATTTGTAGCGAACTTTTCCCTTTTAAATATCCCATAAATTGGGCCACACTCAATTTCGGCGGTATACTCACCAACATATGAATATGATCTGTACATGCGTTGGCTTCAATTATTTCTACACCCTCGTATTCACAAAGTTTTCTTAGTATGATTCCAATATCTTTCTTGATTTTTCCATAAATAATTTGCCTCCTATACTTGGGTGCAAAGACTATATGGTATTTACAATTCCAGGTTGTATGTGCTAAACTTTCTCTATCCATTTGGATATCCTCCTTTGCTTCTTATGCGGTTGGCGAACCACATTTATTTTAGCAAGGGAGGTTCCTTTTTTTCTACTTATAGGCATAGCCTTTTTGGAACCACCGGCTTAGCCGGTGGTTTTCAAATACACAAAAAAAATTGACGGCCAAAAGGACCGTCAATTCAATATTTTTTAATGGTCGGGGCGACAGGATTTGAACCTACGACCCCCTGCGCCCAAGGCAGGTGCGCTACCAAACTGCGCTACGCCCCGATAGATAAAACAATATGTTACTTCTCTGTCTGCAACTGATTTCCGTAACGCTCTAATAGTATACCTTAAATCCTTTTCTTCGTCAAGGGATTCCGCCTTTGATATTTAAAATTCCAAATTTTGGAGTCCCGCAATCTCCTTTGACCTTACATTAAATCCGGTTGATCGACGTGTTGATGCCAGAATCCGATAACTCAATAATTCCATAGGATGGCCCGCGGTAAGAACGTTCCAGTGAAAGAGAACCCGGATTAAACAGTTTTACTTCATACCAAGCCGTACAAATCGCTTCATGGGTATGCCCGAAAACCGCCAAATTGGCTTGCTGTTCCCTTCCTGCCAACCCTAAACGCATTAAATCATTTTTAACTCCGTAAAAATGACCGTGGGTCAACAATATCCTGTACCCGTTCAAGGTAAGAAGCTGTTCCGGTGGGTAAGAGGAACAAAAATCGCAATTTCCGGTTACCCCTTCGATTAAAATATCGATTTCATCTTTTAAACGGCTAATTTCACGGTAGCCGTCACCTGTAAACAAAAGAAGATCGATCCGGCCCATATCCCGGATTGCCTGTTTTAACCCGGAATAATTCCCGTGAATATCTCCAACCACTCCGATGCGCATTTGACTAAACTCCTAAGATACAAGTTCAAATACTTGTATCAGACACCTGAATCATTTTTTGTAATATGGGAACCATTTTTTGAATAGCCTTCCCCCGATGGCTTATGACATTCTTTTGATCAGCCGGAAGTTCTGCCATTGTTTTATGAAATTCCGGCAAATAAAAGATAGGGTCATAGCCAAAACCGTGGCTTCCTCTGGGTTCAGTCCAAATAATCCCTTCAACGGCCCCTTCCGTGAATTCTGACTTTCCGGCCTGAGAATCATAAACAGCCACTACGGATCGAAACCGTGCCGTTCGCAAATTCTCAGGAATGTTCTCCAGTTTACTTAACAAATACCGGTACCGCTGTTGATCATTCCAACCGGGTTCGCCGTAGCGGGCGGAATAGACTCCAGGCTCGCCATGTAAGAAATCGACTTCAAGCCCTGAATCATCGGCTAACGTGAGTTCAAGAGTATAGTCGGCAATGGTTCTCGCCTTTAAAAAAGCGTTTTCCTGAAAAGTTTTCCCCGTTTCCTCCACTTCAGGGGCATTCGGGAAACTGTCTATACCAACAACTTCGATAGGAAAAGCCGTGAGCATTTCCTGAAGTTCTTTAATCTTTCCTTTATTCCTCGACGCCAGGACGAGTTTTCGCACCGTCGATACCTCCGATACGTTTGGCAAGCGGCCCCAACACATTTTTTTGAATCTGGACCAGTTCGTCAATGCCATGTTTGGCCAAATCCATCAAATCAAGCATTTCATCCCAAGAAAATGGATTCCCTTCCGCTGTTCCTTGAACTTCAACTATTTTTCCGCTTCCGGTCATCACCAGATTCATATCCACGGACACTTTCGAATCCTCCGCATAACAGAGGTCCAATAATTGAACCCCATCATAAATGCCGACGCTGGTTGCAGCGAGGAAATCATATAATGGCAATAGTTTATTCTCCGGGGTTACCTTATGCAGAGCATAGGCCAAAGCGATAAAGCTTCCTGTTACTGATGCCGTCCGGGTACCGCCATCCGCTTGGATCACATCGCAATCGATCCAAATTGTTTTTTCGCCAAGGGCATTTAAATTAACCACCCCACGCAAGGAACGCCCAACCAGCCGTTGGATTTCTTGAGTGCGACCGCTGACTTTGCCTTTGGAAACCTCTCTAATATTTCGTTGAGGGGTTGCCCTGGGGATCATTGAATATTCAGCGCTGATCCATCCAACTCCTTGTCCCCGGAGCCACACCGGCACCTTATCTTCAATCGTCGCCGTGCAAATCACTTTGGTATTGCCAACTTCAATTAAGACAGATCCTTCAGCGTGGATAATATAGTCTGGATGAATCTTAACCTCCCGCAACTGATTCAAATTACGTCCGTCTATTCTTTCCATTCAACAACATCCCCTTTGGAGTCAATAGGATTATCCGAGATTCAACATTCATTTACTTCACTTATCATTCTTCATTCTCTATAGTCTACGAGCATACACGGGCAAACTTGTCTCGTCCCAGTTTATAAAGATCATTTCCGTCAGCATCAATCGCCACAATGACTGGAAAATCTACCACATCCAAGCGATAAACCGCCTCCGGACCCAAATCAGGATAAGCTATCACTTTCGCATTTTCAATTGAACGGGCAATCAACGCTCCGGCGCCCCCCAGTGCGGCAAAATACACCGCCGAGTATTGCTTAATAGCGCTGACAACTTCCAGAGAACGTTGTCCCTTTCCAATCATCCCTTTGAGGCCTAAGCGAAGCAAATCGGGAGTATATGAGTCCATGCGCCCGCTGGTGGTTGGTCCTGCCGAACCAATAACTCGTCCTGGCGGGGTCGGACAAGGGCCAACGTAATAAATGGTTTCCCCTCTCAAATCCACCGGCAGCGAATTCCCCTCTTTCAAAGCAGCGATAAACCTCTTGTGAGCGGCATCACGCCCCGAAAGTAATGGGCCGCTTAATAACACACTATCGCCCGCTTTTAACCTGAGGATATCGCTTTCACAAATTGGCAATTGTATTTTAATCCCTTTCATTATAGCACCCGCTCATTGAGGAAATTAGAAAACGCTCCTCATGTTCTTCCGGTTCTTTTGATTTTCAAATGACTCCGCTCTTATGCCTGGTCACGTGACACGAAATATTTACAGCTACCGGAAGTCCGGCAATATGGGTCGGGTAAACGCCGGCATGCACTGCTAAAGCCGTGCAACGCCCGCCCAAGCCTTGAGGCCCGATCCCTAGTTCGTTAATTGTCCGTAATAATTCCGACTCTAATTCAGCCAAACTTGGATTGGAGTTCGGTGAACCAATCTCCCGAAGTAACGCTCCCTTTGCAAGCAAAGCTGCCATTTCCATCGTTCCGCCGATGCCAACTCCCACCACGATGGGTGGACAGGGATTAGCCCCGGCTATACTTACGGTCTCGATGACAAATTTTTTGACCCCCTCGATACCTGCTGCAGGGGTCAACATTTTCAAACGGCTCATATTTTCACTGCCGAAACCCTTTGGGGCCACGGTAATCCTCAATTGATCACCAGGAACAATCCGGGTATGAATGACTGCGGGTGTATTATCACCCGTATTAACCCGCTCCAAAGGATCAGCCACTATTGAATTTCTAAGGTATCCCTCTTTATAGCCGCGCCGAACCCCTTCATGGATAGCTTGTGCAAAGTCGCCGTCTTTGATTACCACTTGTTGACCATATTCAACAAACACAATAGCCATTCCGGTATCCTGACAAATTGGTATCGACTCTGCCGCTGCAATTTGGGCATTCTCAATAAGCCTTTGCAAACAGTCGCAGCCTACCTGCGATTCTTCGAATTGAAGAGCATCTCTCAATGCTTTCACAACATCGTTTCCCAGATCAGTGTTCGCTGTTTGACATAACTGAGCAACAAGAGTAGTAATCTGTTCAGCTGCAATCTCCCGCATGGGAGGCTCCTTTCGAAACGGCAAATGCTACCTAGAAAATACTTTTAGTAAAGATTCTTAGTAACTCGCCGGATTTGGATAATTTAAGATTTGGTTTTATTCAAACACATCGGTTTGTCACCATGTTCCCGGTGATATTGGATGCACTCGCAACAAACCCCATGCCGTGAACATGAGGTAAAAGTACAAGGACAATTTTTTTGATTGCGATCAAATTGAGGACAGGGCATGGATTAATACCTCCAATTGAATAAAGGATTGGGAAGAATGGAATTCGGAAGTCAGAATATTCTTTACTGACTCCAGCCTAACTCCTGAATACTTTATTCTTTCCCCGTTATGCTTTCCCCAATAAAGTCAAAAGCACCGCTTTCTCGACGTGCAAACGGTTTTCGGCCTGATCAAACAGGATTGAATTCGGACTTTCGATAGCGCCCCGGCTAATTTCATAGCCGGTGTGGATCGGCATATCGTGCATAATCAGAGCCTGGCTGTCCTTTAACAATTCTTCATTCAGCTGATAGGGAAGCATTTTATCAATCCGCCGTTTTTTTTCATCCGCAAACTTCGGATCCAAGAAAAATTCCATATCCACCCAAGCATCGGTGTAAACCACATCCGCTTTGGCCACCGCTGCCTTAATATCAAGGGTATGTTCATACAACCCGGTTTTCTCCGCAGCTGTCATTAATTCCTGATCCAAACTTGCCTGATTTGTTTCCGGGGTTACCAAAGTGATTTTCACGCCCAGTTTGGTACCGCCTTCAAGTAGTGAATTGGCAACGTTATTGTGAATTCCGACATAAACCAAATGAACGCCTTCCAAGCGTCCCTTATGCTCTAAAATTGTTTGAAAATCGGCTAAGGCTTGGGTTGGATGATATTTATTATCGCAACCATTGATGACCGGTACGCGCGAGTACTCGGCCATTTCTTGGACCTGTTCAAACGTCAGTACTCTGGCCATTATTGCATCCACATTACGGGCTAAATAACGCACTTCATCTTTCATTTCCGCCAATATCAAATTGGTGCTCCGCCAATCCAGGTAAATTGCATGGCCGCCCAATTGAGTCATTGCGACTTCATGAGATACTCGGGTCCGTGTAGAGGTCTTTTGAAAAATCATTCCCAAAGTGAGATGATCGAGGGCTTTCCAGTATTCAGGCTGATTATTCTTTACGCGTATTGCCAAATCAAGAATCTGTTGTAATTCTTTACCGGACCAATCTTTAAAGTTCAACATATGACGCACTGCCATCTGTAACACCTCTTAACAAAGTAAGCCAAAAAGCTTAAGGCTTGATTCTTTCCATTATAAACCATGCAGCCGTCCTACGTCTAGTCTTAATCCGTATAAAACCCAAGCCTTTCTCAGAATCGTTTCTACTGGATTTGAATTAAAATCTTTTACCAAGGATTCTGTTTCAGATTTTCCACCACTTGTTGGTTAAATTGTGAAAGGAGGACCTTCACAAGTTGCACTGTTGCTTCTACATCGCTAATGCTTATAATACTATGATGGCTGTGGGCATACCGTACCGGTATCCCAATAACAACAGTCGGTACGCCGGTCTCATATAATTGAAGATTTGTACCATCGGTGCCGCCGCCCTCCCGCACTGCTACCTGATAACAAATGCCTAAATTTCGCGCTTCTTCGATTACCATATTCACCAAAGCTCTGTTGGCGATCATCGAGGGATCAAAATAACGAATCTGAGGTCCACCGCCGAGCCGCCCCTGAATGAGGCTACCGCCTTCGGGGAAATCATCAGCCGGAGTTCCCTCCAATACTAAACAAACATCGGGCTTGGTTAAGGCGGCAATCGTTCGGGCCCCTTTCGTCCCATTTTCCTCCTGAACGGTGCCGGCGCCGAAAACCCTATTGGGGTGGCTGTGATCCAATTCGCTGAGGACTTTCAAAACAACTCCGCAACCGACCCGGTCATCGAAGGCCTTCCCGATAATAGCGGATGATTGGTTGATCAAAGAAGCCTTTACAGCTGGTACTACCGGATTCCCCGCTTCTATTCCCAAAGCCGCCGCCTGGTCTTTATTACTGACACCAACGTCAATATAAAGGTCACTGATCTTGATTTGACGGTTTTTCTCTTCTTCAGTCATATAATGAGGCGGTTTGGCACCGATTACCCCGATCCGATCACCCATTTTGGTACGAACCAGGACACTTTGGGCAAGTAAAGCCGGAGCATACCACCCTCCCAGCGGCACAACTTTTAAATACCCGCTGGGCAGAATATCGCGTACCATCAGCCCCACTTCATCAAGATGAGCCGCCAATAATATCCTTGGTCCTGCCTCCTTCCCATGATGGGCAACGACAATACCGCCAAGATTATCATAAGAAACTTCTCCAAATGGAGCAGCTTCTTTTTGAAAAACTTCTCGAACCTCTCCTTCAAAACCGGAAGGGCCGAAAGCATTTGAAAGATCCATCAGCAATCTTCTTAATTCCATTGATGCATCACCTTTCATTTTGATTCCCAATGTTTTATGTTCTGGTATTGTAACCCATTTCCTTTAAAAATTTGTGAGTTTCACCAAAAGTTCCTTTAAAGGAATACCACCATTGAATTTATAAATTGGTTGGTTCGCATATCAGCCCAATTGGTCGTTTACAGACTCATTTCCTTTGCTATAATTAAATTGGTTGGTACCAATTTGGGATTTCATATAGAGGTGTGACATGAATTTATTCATCGATAGAAACAGCCCGATACCTGTATACAAACAAATCCGTGACCAGATTCAAGCAATGATTTTATCCGGTGTTTTACAACCGGGATTTCGACTTCCTCCCGAACGAAAACTGGCGGAACAATTGATGGTAAACCGAAGTACTGTTTTGAACGCTTACCGCGATTTGCGGGCCGATGCTTTTGTCAGTTCCCATACCGGGCAGGGTACAGTCGTAGCTTCACCCGCACTGGGAATTACTGAAAAGAGCAGTATAAAACCCGATCCACTCCCTTGGCGGCAGTACTTTAGCATGAGTGCCGCCCGAATGCAACAACCTTTGGTCAGTAATATACTCAAAGATGCTAATCGTTCCGGTGTAATTTCCTTTGCAGCCGGTTTTTCAGGTAATAGTGCCGACCCTGTTGATGAACTCCTGACAACCCAAAACCGTTTACTTAAAGATTATGGAAGTATACTGCTCCAGTATAGCGCCACTGAAGGACATTATCCGTTAAGAGAAAGTCTCTGCCACGTGATGGAGAATCGGGGAGCCATGGTCTCTCCGGAAGAAGTTATGGTACTTTCAGGATCCCAGCAAGGTATTGACATTGCGACCAGAATTTTTGTGGATCCCGGCGATATTATTGTCGTCGAGGAGCCTACCTTTTTCGGAGCTCTCCAAATTTTTCAAAGTGCTGGAGCGCGAATGATCGACGTACCGGTTGACCAAAACGGTATGATTGTAGACCTATTGGAACCTTTATTGCAGAGATATAAACCGAAATTCATCTATACCGTTCCTACCTTTCAAAACCCATCCGGCAGCGTTCTCAGTCTGGAACGGCGCAAAAGGCTCCTGGAATTGGCATATCAATACCAAGTACCGATTATCGAAGATGATCCTTACGGTGAACTGCGTTACGATGGAAAATCTATTCCCACCCTTAAAGCGTTGGATCAATATGGATATGTAATCTACTTGGGGACATTTTCTAAAATAATGTTTCCCGGATTGCGGATTGGATGGGTTGCAGCCACCCTGCCCATAATCCGCCAGTATACCCTGATGAAACAAATGGCAGATCTCCATACCAATAGTTTGGGACAGTGGATTATGGATGATCTGATACGGCGGGGTGTATTTGCCAAAAGAATTGCCACTTTAAAAAAGGAAAATTGCAAGTGCCGGGATATTATGGCTCAGGCCCTGAAAAAATATGGGCATCCCGAATTGGAATGGGCTATACCCGAGGGTGGCCTCTACTTTTGGTGCCGGTTACCGGAAAATGTTAATCTGACGAGTCTAGTCGCCAAAGCCAACGACAAACACGTTGTTTTTGTGCCGGGAAATATTTTCTATTCCCAAAACGGCGGTCAAAATTATATTCGATTGAGTTTTGCCTCAATCGCTCCGGACAAGATTGGACCGGGCATTCAGGCTCTTAATCAAGCCCTTGGAGAAGTGATCGCTCTTTACCAAAGCCCGCTAGTTCATTATGAGAAGGAAATACGGCCTATTTTATAGGTAGCACGCATGACAACCCTTCAAACGGGCTGTCATAAGAATCAATGAAAATAAAACGAGCCGAAGGATACACCCTAAACCGGCGAAGTTTTATTTCCATATTAGTCATATATAACCTAAATATGGAGAGGGGACTTGTTTAGCATGTCTGTTCAATTTGCCAGACGTATGGAGTATATGAGGGCTTCCGAAATCCGAGAACTACTTAAACTCACTGAAAATCCGGAAATCATTTCATTTGCAGGGGGAACTCCTTCACCGGATCTTTTTCCGATTCAGGAAATAGCCGAAGTGACATGCAAAGTTCTGGAAGAATCCGGCAAGAAAGCGCTGCAATACAGTACTACGGAGGGCTTCCCCCCCTGCGACAAAAAATCGCTGAGAGAATGAACTCCAAATTTCAAACGCACTACACCTCGGATAATATTCTAATCACCAGCGGTTCCCAGCAAGGCTTGGACCTGGCCGGAAAAATCTTTTTAAATGAAGGTGATGTAGTTCTTTGTGAAAAGCCTATGTATCTGGCTGCCATCAATGCATTTAAGGCCTATATGCCGAAATTCGTCGAAGTTCCCACCGATGAAAACGGCATGATACCCGAGGGGTTGGAACAACTATTGCGAGTTACCAAAAATACCAAATTAATTTATATTGTACCCGATTTTCAAAACCCCACCGGCATCAGTTGGTCACTCCAGCGCCGCCTTGAATTTATGGATGTTGTGAATCAATATGACATCGCGGTGATAGAAGATAGCCCTTATAGCGAACTGATATACGAAGGAGAAATGCTACCCTCGGTCAAATCCATGGACAAAAAAGGACAAGTTATCTGTCTTGGGACTTTTTCCAAAACATTATGTCCAGGATTACGGATTGGTTGGACTGCTGCCGAGTCCGACATTCTGGAAAAATTCGTTTTGGTCAAACAGAGCGCTGATTTACATTCTTCCAGCCTAAGCCAACATAAAATAGCCAAATATCTGGAAATGTACGATTTTGACGCCAATATTCAAAAAATCCGCTCATGCTACAAAAAGCGCCGCGATGTCATGATCCGGACAATGGAAAAGGAATTCCCCTCCACCATAAAATTTACTCACCCCAAAGGCGGATTGTTTACCTGGGTTGAACTTCCGGAAGGAATCAATGCCCGGGACGTCCTGGTGAAAAGTTTGGAACACCGGGTTGCTTTTGTACCGGGCGGTGCTTTTTATCCCAATGGGAGCATGGAAAATACCATGCGGCTCAATTTCTCAACCATGCCGGAGGAAAAAATCATTGAGGGAATCAAAAGGCTTGCTCAAGTTCTTGCTCAATTTATGTAACCCGAATTTTTAAATAAAAGTATACGACAATTCAACGAGGAAACCAAACAAATGTTTATTTCTGAAAATAATTCATCACGCCCTGGAAAATCCCGGAAGCAGCTTTTTGACGAAACTCCGGGGTCGTAATCACACTTTCTTCCTGAAAATTGGAAAGGAATCCCACCTCAACCAAAATACTAGGCATCTGGGGTTCGCGAACCACTACAAAATCATCATCGACTCTGTTTGATTTGATACCAAGACTTTTAAATCCAGTGATCTGAATGATTTGCTCTAAAACATCTTTGGCCAAAGTTTGGGACTCGCTCCGGTTCTGGCGATACCAGACTTCGATGCCGTTGACGCTTGAATCGGGATGAGTATTGGTATGCACACTCACAAATAAATCGGCATACAGAAAATTAGCTAAAAACGGCCGTTCATAGAGTCCAATAAATGAGTCGTCGATCCGGGTCATGACCACGCTGGCTCCGGCATTTTCCAAGTAGTCCTTTAAATGCATCGCCACTTCCAGATTAACATCTTTCTCCCGAATACCTTGCCGTCCGCAGGCTCCCGAATCAACCCCGCCATGCCCCGGATCGATGATAATCGTCTTTCCAATCAGTGGCGATCTTTTAAAATTAATGGTCAATTTACGCCGGTCGGAAGAAAGTTGCGTATCATAACCTGTCCAGCGGTTCAGGTCCAAATCGATTCTAACTTCGGTGGTACTCACCGGTACCAGACGTACTTCTTTAACATAACTATTCCTAAATTTCGGAACGGGCAACCCCGATCCAAACCGGGAATAATCCAGGTCAATCTGGAGCTTATCGGAATTAGTTGATTTAGATATCTCGCTAACCAATTCTCCATCGGCCTCTATCGTCAAACGTCCTCCCTGCTCGGTATCAGACCAATTGACTTGATGAATCTGTTGAATCGTCCGGATTTCAAGCAAGTTGGGATTATCGCGCGCATGAAGAACAAAACAAGGAGCCGTATCATTTACATTCAGATCGAGAACGACTCGAACTGTGTCGGGATTAAATTGGCTCATCCTAACTTGACTAATCCATTTACCATCACCGGAGAGCGGATTCGTAGAACCATCCAGTGTGGCTCCGTCGAAATCAATAATCAGACGGTTCGGATTCACCGCTGTCTTTAAATCGTAAACAGCCGGAAATGAAGTTTTTATGTATACTTTATGTTCTTGATCTTTTTGAAAAAAACTAATATCCTGTACTAGATAATTAAAAACAATATATACTTGGTTGTCATGATCGGGACTCGGAATAATTTTATATCCCACAGCCCGGGTCAAATCGAAAACAAGCCTTACCGTAGTGGGGTTCGTCTGGTTAAAACGAATATTTTTTACAACCGGGTCCTCACCTATCCTGCAATCTAGAGTAAAATGGGCTTTCACACCTGTAACATCAACTACCAGACGATTGGGGTTTCCAAGCATAGTACCTTTGGTTTTAAAAGAATGAGCCCCCACCAAAAGAAACGCCGGTCTTTCCTTATATTTGACGTTCTCAATTCCCAGTAAGTAATTATGTTCCCAATCCAAATCCAAATGGCGCCAATCTTGTTTTTTTACCACCAGACCCAGTCGAAGTATAAATTCCACCGGCAACCAAATTTGATTATCTTGTTCAAATGGAGCATGTTTTAAATAACGGGTTTGGCCATTGGATCGATATTTTGTGCTCCCTGTATTCATATGAATGTTATATTTTCCAAAATGTAAATCAATATTGCCATCGGAAGGGTCCCAATCATTGCCGATATTCAAATGTTTTAAAAACGGCAGATTAATATATCGGACCCCGTTTTTCTCAGTCACCCGGATATCCGAACTTAATTTCACGCCTCCGAAAGTAAGGGTTATGTTGTTACGGCTTTCTGCAAATACCGCTCCGGTTGTCAGGAGCATGCAAAGCACCCAGACTACGAATATTTTTTTAAAGTACAACAAATAGTCCCACCTTTCGGATTCAATGAAAACAAGAACTAAAAATAACTTAATAATTTCAACGCCTGATCCCAATGGACTTTTAGGTAAAAGAGCTCTTAGATGACATTTCGCCGTTGATTTCTTCGCTTCCTGCTTTTATAAAGAATGGAAAAATATACAAATCAGTCTATCTTCTCCAGGTTTGCATAGGCTAAAATCAATGATTTAATGCCTAGCCCAGGAAAGGCGATTTTTACCTGTGCTTCTTCCCCTGCGCCTTCCTTGGTAACTACGGTTCCAACTCCCCACTTGGGATGATTGACCTTACATCCAATCTGGATATCATCGGGATTACTTGCTTTTGTCGTAACCGTTTTGGACGGAAGGACAGATTTCTTTTCTCCTGCAACTGGCCTTGGGGGTATATTATTACCCGGAGATAAGTTCCTCCGTTGCATCTTTATATTAATTATCGACTCTTTTGGCAATTCCATTAGGAATCGGGAAGGAATTGAATTGTTAAAATTTCCATACATGGTTCGCATATTGGCATGAGTAATGTACAGACGCTGTCTTGCCCGGGTGATCCCAACATAACAAAGGCGCCGTTCTTCCTCGAGTTCCCGATTCTCCAGTAAAGAACGGCTGTGCGGAAACAGGCCTTCCTCGAGTCCAACCAAAAAAACGACCGGAAACTCAAGTCCCTTTGCCGAATGCAACGTCATCATTACGACTGCGTCAGAATCAGCCTGATAATTATCAATATCCGCCACCAAAGCGACTGTTTCCAAAAAGGCGGCCAACGATTTATCATCACTATTGCGTTCAAAATCCACTGTTAATGCAATAAATTCATCCAAGTTTTCCATTCGGCTTTGGGCCTCAATGGTTCCTTCATTCCGCAGTTCCATCAAATAACCGCTGGTTTGGAGGATATCCTCCGCTAAGTCTTTTACGCTCAAACTATCTCTTTTACTAACCCAGCTTTGTAATAACTGATGAAATTCTTGCAATGGTTTGATCCCCCGGCTGGTTAGGCTGGGAACTTCCAGGACATGTTCAAATCCTTCTAAAACTGTGTAATTGTTATCTTCTAAAAAATACAGGAAACGATCATAACTTGCTTCGCCAATCCCGCGTTTGGGGGTATTAATGATGCGCCCCAGACTGACTTTATCGGCCGGATTATAAACTAATCGTAGATAAGCCAAAATATCCTTAATTTCTTTCCGTTCATAGAATCGCACCCCGCCAATGACCCGGTAAGGAATATTGCGGCCCATCATTGCTTCTTCAAAACTGCGGGATTGTGCATTTGTGCGGTACAGGAGAGCAAAGTCGCTGAATTTTCGTCCTTCCTCCCGTGTCAATTTGGCTATTTCCTCGGCTACAAAACGGGCTTCGTCTCTTTCGTCGTCCGCCTGATAAAGCTGAATTTTCTCTCCCTCATAATTCTCGGTCCATAATTTCTTGCTCTTTCGGCCACGGTTGTTCTTGATAACCTCATTGGCTACGTGAAGGATATTCTTGGTGGAACGGTAGTTTTGTTCCAATTTGATTACTTTAACGTCTGGAAAGTCCCGTTCAAACTCCAGGATATTACGGATATCCGCGCTTCGAAAACTGTAAATCGACTGATCGTCATCTCCAACCACACATAAATTTTGATACTTGGAAGCCAATAAATTAATGAGTATGTATTGAGCATGATTGGTGTCCTGATATTCATCCACCATAATATACCGGAACCGTTCCTGATATTTTTCAAGTACTGCCGGAGCTTCATTGAAAAGACGCACCGTCAGCATGATTAAATCATCGAAATCCAATCCGTTGTTGCCGCGGAGCTTTTTTTGATATTGTTTATAAACTTCTGCCGTAATACGCGCAAAATAGTCGGCCGCCTGATGCTGGTACTCGTCCACGCCAATCAATTCATTTTTGGCACTGGAGATCGAACTCAACAGCGCTTTGGGATGATAAGTTTTATCGCTCAAGTTCATCTCTTTGAGAATGTTTTTGATGATAATCAATTGATCCTGGGTGTCAAAGACCACAAAATTCTTTTCGAAGCCGAGCTCACCAATATCCTGACGTAATATTCGCACGCAGGCGCTATGAAATGTGGAAACCCACATGGAACTGGCAGCCGGACCAATCAGTCCCTCCACCCGTTCTTTCATTTCCCCTGCAGCTTTATTGGTAAAAGTCACCGCTAAGATTTGCCATGGCGGCACTCCTTTGGAAATCAGATAAGCGATCCGTTGGGTTAAAACCCTGGTCTTGCCGGAACCGGCTCCCGCTAAAATCAGAAGCGGTCCCTCGGTATGACAGACCGCTTCACGTTGTGGCTCATTGAGATTCGCTAACATATCCAATACAAAATCACTCCCGGAAATAATTTACGTTTACCCTATCATAACGGTTACCCTATCATAGATGAGTTCGAAAATAGTATTCCGGATGGGTTAGGGTTTCTCCTGCCTTTGGTTTGAGTTTTAGTGAAAGTTATCCAATTCGGACGGATATTTGTAAACTATATATGGACACGTTTGGTATACAGGCAATAGGTACGTTACAAATATCACTCATCCACTGGTTTACTTTTCCGTAACCGGGGAATATTTAAAGATTGGAGTATAATAAAAAAAGGATAAACATGAAGACTTGCTGGAGATAGTACGTGTTCCGAATTCTTTGCGGTATAAATTTTCATTCCGGCAGTGTGAATTCCCAAATCCATTTTGTAAACCGACACTCCCGTTGTGCCGGTCTACACTCCCACTGTGCGGATTTTCAAATCCATTTTGGAAATTTTATCTTCGACAGAGAGCGTTTCAATACATTGATCCGGTATTGAGTAAGAGGTAGGTGATTCATTCATCTACCAACGAACTCTCACGGCCCTGTTACTGCCCATGTCGGGCGAACAATAAAAGCAACCGCCCGGGTTAAAGGCCGGTGAGATAAGATAACAAACCATGATACGGTTATTGCAAACTGTATCATGGTTTGTTATTATTTAAAATGGAACAGCAAGCATAGGGGCTGTCCCAAAAGTAAATTTATTTGTATTCATTAGACATGGAAGATAAACGTAGAAAATTTATAGTATCGGAGGTGTTAGTGTTATGGGTGATGAACTGAAAATAAAAATGTACGCATTAACGCTGGACTGCAAAGCCCCGCATGAATTAGCAAAATTCTATGCAGCGCTGCTCCAATGGGAAATACCGTTTTATGATGAGGAATACGCATGTGTTGGTGCTCCGGGAACAAATCAGGGAGCATATCCCGGTATAATGTTTCAAAAAAATCCTGAATATAAGCCGCCTGTGTGGCCGTCAGAGCCTGATGCTCAACAACAAATGGCGCATATCGACTTCGCCGTTAATAATTTAGAAAAAGCGGTTCAATATGCAATCCATTGTGGAGCAACAATCGCAGATGAACAATTTTCTGATAGTTGGAAAGTTATGTTTGACCCCGCGGGGCATCCTTTTTGCTTATGTCAAATGACATCAATTTTCGAAAGTGCTCATTTTACGTTATTATAGAAAGTCACGAAGCTGAATAATATAAGCATTTTCTACGTTTGCCTTAGATGCAATAGACGTAATAGTCTGATTACCACCGCAAAACATAAAACGGTGAGGATTTTTCCTCACCGTTTTATGTTTTGTCGTGTCACCGCCCAATACGCGTCCGGTTGCTTTACCTGTTATGTTTGCTCTTTTTAGGATGAGTCCAATTACTTTGATAAAATGAAAGATCTAAAGTTCAACCTCATCAAAAAATCGATCCCACCCTTTAAATCGGTATCCCCTGTCATCAATATATAGAATTCCACGGGGTTTCCCAAATACGATATCATCAAAAGGAATATTGTTTCTTTCCAGCCATTCAATTGTTGTGTCTTTCTGTGATCGGAAGCGTGAAGTGCACAGGATAATGCTATAACCTTTTTGTTTTAACCGTCTAATGGCGTCCTGAGCTCCCTCAACAACAGCTCTCTCCTCTAAAGGTATGTTACATTGCTCGATGGCAAGCACACCGTCTATATCGATAATAAGAATTCTACTATTCAATAGGTTGATTTTTTCTATGCCTTCGAGTTCCGGTTTCCTTGTAGCCCCGGGCGTGTTGGAAACGGAGCCATCTTCCATTCCGGTATTCAATTCAACAGAAGATAAAAATTGCACTTCCATCTTCATTCTCCGTATGTTGATGATGCTCATTCGCAGCACGTGCGCGAGAGCATTTTTTTATATAGTATGAGGTTAAAATTTTGATGTGTACCCATAAATACCCAAAGGTTTCGTTGACAGCTTTTTATTTCCGGTCATCCAAAGATTTTATCAAATTTCTAACATTTACATATACTGACGCCTTAAATAAAATAACACTTCCGGGAATAATGAATGATTGGAAATGCTTTGCTGCATTTTCCACGGTTTCGAAATATTCCATTTTAGAGTCTGGGGCACCTTCACTTTTGGCACCTTTTACATATTCCTTAGCCCATTTACCTATCGCAATCAGCTTTTCAAAGTTGATCCGCGCTATCTGTTGTCCAATGACAAAGTGAACTTTTTTTGCATATTCTTCGATCTGAGCATCCGGCCTTTCAACGTCTCCCATCACTAACATAATCGGCCTTTTCTCTGTGAACTTCGGGATTTCTTCTAATAATAATTGGGTGGACTCGGGGTTTGCATTAAAATTATCATCAATCAAAATCGTACCAAAGGGTCCAGCAGACACTTTTAATCTTCTGGTCATTGGTTTGAAACCTGCCAAGCCTTGGCGTATATCTTTAGGGTCCATTCCCAGTTCCAGTCCAACCAAAACAGCAGCAAGGGCATTGGCAACATTATATTTCCCAACAGTATTCAGGGTACAATCCATTTCAATTCCCTTTCCCCTGACGACAAAATAGGTCTTAAATTTTTCATACATAATATTCTCAGCCCATAAATCATACTTGTCGGAAAATCCATATCGTAGCACTCGACCGCTGTATCTGTTTACCGGGAATTTATTGCAGTTATTATCTTCACCGTTGATGATCAGCACACCATTTGGATCAAGAAATTCCAAAACTTCGGCTTTCGCCTCAATAATTTTCTCAATTGAACCTAATGTAACATAATGAGCCCGCTGAATGGAAGTCAAAACAGCAATGGAAGGCTTAATAATACTGGAGCTAAAGCGCATATAGCCCATACTTTTCATCCCCGCCTCCACAACCGCTGCCATATGAAAATCCCTTAAATTCAGGATGTTTGAAGCAGCTCCAAAAGCAGTATTATAATTGGCATACCCCACCAGCGCGGGCATCCCGCCATTAAGAACTGATCCTATCATATCTTTGGTAGTCGTTTTTCCGGCACTTCCAATAACCTGTATCAATGGTATATTGAATTTCGTGCGGTAAATTCTCGCCAATGCAATTTGAAACATAATCCAATTGTCAACTTCTATAATTCCAATTCCGGCCTCTTTCCATCTCTCAATAGTAAACCCACATGGCTTATGCACAACGACGCCCGATGCATTGCACATCACCATTTTTTTCAATAAAGTTTCTTCCGTATCTTTTGGGGAACAGAAATAAAGACAGTTTTCATCAAGTTCATCCGGATTTTTCACAATATATTTTATAGGATTATTGCTCCAAGTTAATACTCTCCCATTCGGTATATCTTCCAGTTCCTGTATTTTTATTTTTTCCATTTTCATCCCCTTCTCTCTATTATATTTTATTAATCATAATGGAATTGTTTTACTAACCAATATAATAGTTTTGAGAAGCTGGTCCAAAGCGAACGCAATGATCAAATCGTATGGGAAATATGATTGTTTGATGCTGTCGATTTGGGTGACCCATCAGAAACTTATACATTTCTTTACTTTTCTCTCATTTGACACGGAAAGGTTGGAAACTCTTAAAACTGCAAATATTTAAACTTTCTATCTCTTATCTCATATATCCTGAATTATTACAAAATATGTAGGTTAAAATAAATATTTTTTAATGTTGTAACATAATGTATCAAACACACATAATTTGTAATGGTTATATTCTTAACCTTGGAGGTGCACAAAAATAGCTATTCCAATGTCCAGCATTACCCTCTCCGTTGCAGTTCTGGAAGAAGCAATTGTTAATATTAATCAATCCATTGTTATTGAGAAATATTTATTACAAAAAGCAAACCATATCGCCGGTAATTTAGAAGATTTCATATCAGACAATTTCATTGAATATGAAGTACCGGAAGAGTGAACTCCAATAAAGCAATGCCTGCTTGGCATCTCCGAAATAGCTCCCAGTTTTATATTCTTTAAAAAGAGGTGGAGAGCATGTGGGCTAAAATAAAAACTATTCCATCAAGCCGCAGCATTATCTATTTGCCTTCATCATTGTCTTTCGACCATAAACAAATCAACGTGATATTTGGTGGAAAATCAACCTCCGCCGAAATTCAATACCGGGATGATCTTGAATTAACAGCAGAAAACTCTTTTCAAAGGCCCGGCCAAATCATGCTTTCGGACAAGTTAAGGGACGAAATCTTCATTGTGGAACCACTCGTTTATCAGTTGAAAATATCGGCTTCCATCATTGCTATCGGGCCGGTTATCGGTCTTTTGCTCGGCAATGATACTCCGCGTTATCATCCTGAACATATGGAAAAGTATTCCGACCGGTTTGGCATCTATCACGAAGTCGGCGGACTGATTTACGCCTTTTCCCCTGAGTGGATTCATTGGAAAACCCAAACAGTTCATGCCCTTTATTATGATTATTTTAAAGCATCTTGGGACTATGGTTTTTTTCCGTTGCCTGAAGTTATTTACCGACGGGATTTTCATACCAGTCCGGAATCTATTAAAAGGTTGGTTGAGTTCACAGGGAACAGGCTTTTTAATTCTCACCGTTTTTCCAAGTATGATTTATATGACTTTCTCAAACCGGATCCTGAATTAAGCAGGCACCTACCTCCCACAGAACTGTCGCTTCATTTTGACCAGGTGAGAGAATTTATAAACTGTCATTTGAATGTTATTTTAAAACCAATCGATTTATCTCGGGGCCGAGGTATATGTGTTATCGAAAAAACAGGTTCCCGGTATAAAATCAGTGATTACAGGTATAAAATTCCCATTGTTTCCGAGCTTGACAATGATGGGGCATTAAAAAACTTTTTTGCCCTCAACAAGGATTTGTTTACCAAATATCTGATCCAAAAGTACCTGCCTCTGGCCAAGATCGGAAATTCGCGTTTTGATATCCGCGTGGTTATGCAAAGACACCCGGATAAAGATTGGGGATGTACGGGAATTGAATGCCGGGTTTCCAATGGCAATAGCCATATAACCAACATTTCAAGAGGTGGCTACGCCTTATCGCTGGATGATGCTTTACGTAAGGCATTCACTACGGATTATGAAATACTGAAACAGCAAATTCAGGAACTATGTTATAAATTCTGCTTGTATATGGACAGCAGCGGAGAACATTATGCAGAGTTTGGTTTGGATATTGCCGTCGATGATGCTAGAAACCTCTGGCTGATTGAAGCCAACGTATTTCCAAGCTTCAAAGGCTTTAAAAAGATGGATCCCCAGATTTATCTTTCCATACGTTATACTCCGTTGCTTTATGCGCTTTCGCTTACACAATTCGGAGGATAATGCTAAGTTGCTTTCAATTTGAGAACCATTCAAGAGCAACTTAGTATTTCATACCAATTTGCTTCATATTTGGTTATGAATGCAAATTGGTATAATCTGCAATGAGGAGAAAGCAAAATGAAAAATGAGATCATCATCAAAACCAATGCCGACGGTCCTTCCGATCTTGTCATCCATCCAGTCAAGGCAGCTGAGATTGGCCTAGGAAGAAAAAAATTTGCCGTGATAAGCTTTGGGAGCCAAAAATGTTCCGTCGGTATCGTTATCAATGACAAAATCCCGCCCGATCAGATTTTGCTTTCCGGGAAACTTATCGCTACATTCCATCTGCCTGATTATCCTGTATATGAAATATCTTTTGCCAATGGAGAGATCATTCTCGGCCCTTTCATCGGATTGCTGCTAAGTAAGGAAAACCGCCGTCTGACCTCTTCAAGTCTTAAAAAAATGCTGGTTTATGTCAGTGAATATTCTAAGCTGCACGGGGTGGTGGTTGTGTTTGCTTTGGATAAAGTGAACCGGGCCGAACGGTTTATTGAAGGTTATTGTTACGATCCCACTCATTATTGCTGGCGGGAAGGGACTTTCCCCTATCCTTCATCCATATATCGCACGATTGGGTTGAGCGAAGAATGGAAAAACCACTTCCTGTCAGTTATCGGTGATAAAATTTTCAACAGCCGCTATTTTGACAAATGGCAGATGTATCAATGGTTTTCCATCGATAAGTTTCTTAACCGCTACATTCCCTATACCACATTTTATCATTCGCCGGAAGATGTACTGGATATGCTCAAAAAGTTTCAAAAAGTCTATCTGAAACCGGTTTCAGGTCTCAGAGGCCGCGGTATCGTCCAGATCAGCAGCGCAGACCAGTTATTCCTTTTCAAATATCATGAAGACCGAGAAAATTACAGCGTCACGTTGAAAACTTCAAATGATGCCTGGGAATATATGCAAAAACGTTTCGCTCATGGAAGATACCTCATCCAGCAAGCTGTCGATCTGTTGAAACATCAGGGCGGAGTCGTCGATTTCAGATGTGTCGTCCAAAAAAATCAATCCAACGCTTGGGTGTGTAAGGCTATTATTGGGCGGGCCGGTGGAAATGGCAGCATTGTAAGTAATATTTCCAGCGGTGGAGCGGCATTTCCGGCTGAAGAGTTATTGAAAAAGGTTTTAGCTGCGCCTAGAAAAGAGGTCTTGGTTATAAAAGAAAGAATCGCGGCCTTAGCCTGCAATATTTGCACCACCTTAGATGAATTCGGCATCCATTGCGGAACTCTTGGGCTTGATATCGGGGTTGACAATAGGGGGCAACTTTGGCTTATTGAAATCAACAACCGCGATCCCGACCCGACGATTGCCCTGGATATCCAAGACCAAGAACTATACCACGATTTGAAAACCGGCCCCCTATTTTACGCCAAATTTTTAGCCGGCTTCAAAACAGATAGGGATAATTCATCATGAGTAACCAATAAAATCTAAATCCCTATCTACAATACTTGCTATATAGGGAGGCGTCGATTTTGGTTGAGCGATCTTCAAATAAAATTCAACTGGGCAAATGGGACTTTCATGAAATAGAATTAAGGGATAAGAGCATGTTTTCCGAGTATATCCAAGCCACTGAATACCCAGCCAATTTATGGTCATCAAATTTCCCTTATCTTTGGGCATCTTCCCAATCAAGTTTGCGAAAAATACTTTGGAAAGTTCTCGATGGCATGTTGGTGACCTTCGGCCACTCTTATAAAAACACATTGTATTTGTTTTGTTTACCCTTTGGAAAAGGCAATTCCGGACAAGCAACGGACGTTTTGCATCAATGTATGAAATATTGCTATGACTGGAATCATCAAGAAAAGCACCGCACCTTGGTAAGGATGATCAATGATTGTCAGCTCGAATTTTTGCGAAGTTGTCCAGAATTTGATAATCTTTTTCAACCTGTAACCTTGCAGGGAATTGAACGGCATTTCTCAATTAAACATTTGGCGGCCCTTTATGGAAAAGACTTTAGAAATATTCGAAGTCGAGTCAACAAATTTTCCAAGGAGAATCAGGATGTAACCATCCGGAGATATCAGCCGGAGGATTATGATGACTTAATCGAATTAGGCAACCATTGGGCAAGTGCGGCAAAAAAGGGGAACTTAGCGGTATTCGATAAAGTATATTATCGCGAACTTATCAAGCACTGTGGTGAATTGGAACATATCATCTTGGTTTTTCAAAAAGGTTCTCAAATTATTGGGATGGTCGCAGGCGGACAATTACCTACCGGGCAGGCTTGGGGCAGTATCATAAAATATGAAGCGGGGATACCCGGCTTGTCGGAAACACTGATTATCGAATTTGCCCGGGAACTTAATCGAATCAACCCCACTCTTGAATTGATGAATGTAGGCAGCGATCTCGGGGCGGGAGGTCTTAGAGATTACAAGTTGAAGTTCAGACCGGTTTTAAATTTAAAACGCTATCAAGTATTCATTCAATAGAGCAAGAAATACTTTAGACAGTTCTTCCGGGTGCAGGTTGGGTCCCGCTCTTATATGTGCTTGGCTTTCATTAACATGAACTATAGATATTTGAATTTAACGTATGAAACCGTCCCTCCAATGTTTAGGTGGGGCTTTTTTTTACTTTAGTATGTGAAATCCAACGGCAATTGCTTCCTTTCGATCACTTTATTTAGAATCTCATTGAGTTCGTCAAACTTGTACGGCTTAGTCACAACTCCGCTAAAACCATATCTTTCATAATCGGACATCACCGGATCATTGGCATAACCGCTGGAAATAATAGCCTTAACCTTCGGATCAATCCGGCGCAGGATAGTCATGGTTTCGATACCCCCCAACCCCCCAGGAACCGTTAGGTCCATAATTACCGTATCAAACGGTTCGCCCATTTCCATGGCTTTTTTATAAAGCTCAATGGTCTCCTGTCCATCCCGGGCCAATGTAACTCTATATCCATAACAAATCAACATCTCACCACCGACGTTCCGGATGGTGTCTTCATCATCCATCAGCAATATCTTCGCTCCCCCACTGATGGCAATTTTCTCTTGAGATTCTATTAAGGCAACTTCTGACAATGATGCCGGAAGCATAATACAAAAGGTAGTTCCAATTCCCGGCATTGATTCCGCTTCCAGATAACCCTGATGCTTTTTAATGATTGAATAGGAAGTTGATAAACCGAGGCCATTTCCTGTTTTTTTAGTAGTAAAAAACGGGTCAAAAATTTTATTCATGATTTCGGTAGGAATCCCGATACCATGATCCTTTATCGCCAATTTCACATATTGGCCTGGATTATATTGGTCTCCAGTCACTAAAGCAACATTTTCGGCCGTAATTTCAAGGGTGCCCCCGATAGGCATAGCCTGCTCTGCATTCATGGTGAGATTGTTGATAACCTGGCTGATTTGGCCCTCATCAATATCCACTGTCCAAAGATCCTCCGGAAGATTAAACACCGCTTTTACTTTGGAACCGCTCAAGGCAAACTGCACTGTATCTTTTACCAGTTTGGCAATGGAAGCAGCCTTTTTAACAGGGTCGCCCCCTTTGGCGAATGTTAGCAATTGTTTGGTAAGGTTGCTGGCTTTGCGGGTAATTTCAATACTGCCTTTGATATGTTGGGATATATCCTGGTGTTTTCTTAACTTTACACCCGCCAGTTGCAGATTGGCTAAAATCCCCGCCAGGATATTGTTAAAATCATGGGCGACTCCTCCCGCCAAAATACCGAGCGAATCGAGTTTGGCCGCTTTCAATAGTTCACGCTCGGTTTTCTGTTTCTCGGTAATATCCTGAAAAACAATAACCTTTCCAATAATTTGGCCGTTGGCTGTTTTTATTGGTGCGCTGCTCAGGGAGATGGCAACTTCTTTTAAATCCCGGGTAACTAAAACAAGATGGTTAAACTCTTTCCCGGAAGGTATTTTATTTGTCGGCTCACTGGTCTTATCATCGAAAATATAGAGAATTTTGGTGAGTGGTTGGCCTATCGCCTGGTCCTGGGAATAACCGGTTATATTGGTGGCAGCGTAATTAATGAAGATAATTTGCTCTTCCGGGTCCGTTGCCACCACTCCTTCACCAATGGAGTTTAAGGTTACCTGCAACAATTCTCTTTCGGAAGCCAGAAGATTTTCGGTCTTGCGCTTTTGCTTGGTGATATTTGTAAATATCAGTATCGCACCCATTAAATTGCCTTGGTCGCCGTGAATCGGCGCGCAAGTGGCTGAGATCCACACCAGCTTATCAAATAATTTTTGAATCTTCATTTCTTCATCGCGAATGATCTCTCCCTGCAGGGCACGGTATAAGGGTAGTTCATTGGTGGAATAAGGAAGACCGTCTGTTTTTATCAAATTTAACTTGGCAACACGCTCCTGAAACGGCAGTTTGAGATCTTCACCGGCATACCCCAGTAAATTCCGGGCAAATTCATTAATCCGAATAACATTCCCCAAGTGATCGACAATCAATACCCCTGCGGCGATAGAAGCAATCGTGGCATCCAGCTCAACTGCCCGCTGTTTTGCTTCATAAAGGGCCTGGGCCGTAGCCTCGGCATATCTCCAGTTTGCCTCCGCCTGAGACTGCAATTCCTGATAAGTAATATTTAACTTCTCCTGTTGGGTATGGAGCTCTTCATTGATAACGATCAATTCCTCCTGCTGGGCCTGTAACTCTTCATTGGCAACCGCCAGTTCGTCTTGTTTACTTTGTAAGATTTCTTCAAACTGCTTGAGGGTGGTAATATCTTGGATCGCCATTGCACTGCCAGCAATCTCCCCCCGGACATCATAAATCGGTGCGGCACTGTTCAATATAAACCGATATGTCCCATCGAACCGCCTGATCTTCATTTGTTGCCCGATAACTGTTTCACCGTTCCAGACCGCCCGTGCCGATGCCCATTCCTCCGGTTGAACCGTTTGACCCGAGTCCACCCACCAGGCTTTGTATGCGGCATAATCAGAAATTACTTCGACCCTAGGACACTCTCCACCCCAGATTTGCCCGAAAGTATAATTCGATTGTACGTTGCCTCCGCATTCATCTGTTATGGCAACGCCAACCGGCAATGCCTCCATCACTGCTTGAAAGCGATTCTTATCATTAATTGCCTGGTTTTTGGCTCTCTCCAGCAATTCTTCCGCCTGTTTACGTTCCGTAATATCATGCCACACGGTTACTGATCCCGTGATATCTTTTCCTTCCCATGTAGGTCCTGACGATATCTCAACTATCGCCTCAGCGCCGTCGCATTTCTTGACAGTAAAAAAAGCGCTAGTTACTTTTTCACCCCGTAGCGCCCGGAGTGTAGGTTGTTCCTCCAGTAAGAATGGCCGGCCATCAAGCCAACGGCAAGATACCCGCCGAATAATATCTTTAACGTTGAACCCTACGGGATTAAAACCATAATTTGCAAGAAAACTAGGATTAGCTCTCAATACATTCATCCCAGTATCGTAGAGAAGAATGACATCTTTCTGCGCAGTAAAAATCGCTTCGAGTTGCGCACGGTTATGTTCCGCGTTACTAAAGGCTTCCTGTATCCTTCGTAATAATTGTTCCCGTTCTTTATTAACCCGTTTATAATCGGTAATATCAGTATACATGATGAGACTACCCATGGATTCTCCCTGACTGTCAGCTAATAGAGAAACACTGGCAACAGTCCATAGAGACGAACCATCCTTACGGCGAAAATTAACCTCTCGAAGGATTTTAAGATCTCCTTTCCGGCCAACCCCAGTTTCAATCGGATTGTCTTCTTGGTCCCGCTCCAAAAATTCCGAACTTTTTCTTCCTACCAATTCTTCACTTGTATGCCCCAGCATTTCCGCCATTCTTTGGTTCACAAAACTAATGCTATCATCGGAATTACAAATCACGATACCCTCGTTGGCGGTTTCAATCATCCGGCGGTAATTTTCTTCAGAAGCCCGGATTGTATCTTCCATCTGCATTCGTTGCTTGGCGATGGACACCTGGTCGGCTACAGTTTTGATTAGTTCAAGTTCATCAACGGTAAAACCATTCCGGGAACGGGTACCAAAGGACAAGGTACCGACGATCTTTTCTCCCAAGCATAACGGTTGGCACGCATAGGCCTTAATTCCCAGGGAACGGACCAGGTCGGCCCCTGGGTCACCGTTTTCCGGGATGTTTCCTGAAATAATCCGGCAACCATCCCGGGCAACGCATCCACAAATTGCCACCCCGTAATCCAGCCATTCAATTTTCCCGGCAAATCCGGCGGAAACTCCGGCATAGGCATTAAGTCGCAATCGCCCCTTGCTTTCATCAACAATATAGTTAAAAAAGACATCACACTGAAGGTGACGCATAACCCGGTCGGCAATGGTTTGAATCATACTGTCGGGTTTTGCATTGGACAGCAAAACATTA
The DNA here is from genome assembly GCA_023426245.1 of Bacillota bacterium. Lineage (GTDB taxonomy): Bacteria > Bacillota > UBA4882 > UBA8346 > UBA8346 > UBA8346. The sequence continues at coordinate 15,816 of JAFABB010000044.1, read as the reverse complement.
GCCGAATCAGCCAATATTGCCAGCCTTTCATTGTTCTTTTGCAAAATTTTCTCTAAATGTTTACGTTTGGTGATATCGAAACCATAAATCCGGATAAAATGCCCTGAAGCGGAATAATAAATTACCTGTTGATAATAATGGTACTCGCCTATCATTACGTCCCGAATAAAGGTATCATCCGACCCGTGAATAAAATGGTTAACGATATCATTCCAATCAGCCAGCCAAGGATGTTTTAGTCCTTGACTGCTTAGTTCTGGAAATAGTATGTTTGCTGTCCGGTTAATGTAGCGGATATTGCCGCTTAAATCCAGCTCCATGACTGGATTTGGGTTTTGTTCAGGATAGGAAGCCAAATATTTAATTCTGCTTTGGTCAATTTGGCGCTGATTAATTTCCTCTTCCAAACGCGATTTTGACTTTTCCTGTTCAGTGACATCATCTGCCGTTAAAACAAATCCCGAAACCACACCGGAATCATCCTTTATAGGCGTTAAGGCCCAATTCCAGTATGTAACTCCCCGCCAAGGCTGATCCGCATATTCAAAAGGCTTAGCCTTATATTCAATTTGTTGTCCCGTATCACGGACTTGTTCAAATAACTCCCTATTTTCCTCATTGGGAAACCAATCAAAATGATTATGCCCAATCAATTCTTCTTTTGTATGACCCGAACCCTTTGCGTAAGCGGAGTTCACAATGATAAAATTGAAGTTCTTGTCCAGATAAGCTAGATGAATATGAATATTTTCAATAAGAGTTTCATAAAATCCAACCAATTTTTTGGGGCTATTGGCCAACATGCAATCACCTCCAAGACATCAATGATTTCAATATCCAATGGGTTAATAGAAATTTCCCAATTTTTTCAGCAATAGGATAATATTCGGTCTTTTTTAAAAAAATCATTCTCCCTACTATACGAATTATTTGTTTTCTGATAATCTAGATAGGTGATATGGCATAATAAAAAACCTCCGTTCTATAAAATGAACAGAGGTTTGTGATTTATTTCTTCACTTTTTTGTAAGGGATTCTTTTTAATAAAAGAGCTGTCCCAAAAGTAAACTCCTTGCGCAGTCGCAAGCAGAATAAAAAAATACGATATCTAGAAATGAACATATCCAAAGAAATTTTTCTTACTGAATTTAAATTACTTAGCGGTTGTCTCCTATTTCGCGGCTACATTTTTCGTGACAATAACATCACTGCCAAGGCCCAACACATTGGCAATGGCCACCTGTCCTATACCCACGGGCGCTTGCAAACGAGTCTGTTTGATTTCCGCCATGACATCGAAGATTTTGTTTTTGGGGACGGGCTTGGAAAGCCTTACACTTACCAACGGCAAATCGCCGTTCTCAAGCAGAATGGAGGTGGCTATATTCCGCTGCGGATCGGTCAATTCCTGTTCAACATACTTTTGCCCCCGTTTACAGGATGCACCTTGAAGTTCCAAAATCTTGCCATTTTCAAATTCGACCTTTAATTCGCAGCTATTTGGACATATAATACAAGTATATTCCTTTATCATTTCAAATGCACCTCCAAATCCTCAGAGTTTTGCAACAACAGATGATTTACCGGAATATGAATCATTTCCGCAGGTGCCGCTTTTTTAAGTGTAACCGAACCAACAACAGTCCCGCCCTGCTTCGCCTCGATGAGACAGTCACGGAAAGGCCGTTTTACGCGCATTGCAAGCTGAACATCCTTCCTTCCGCTTATATATTGCGGGATACTATAACCAATTTCAGGGCCAGTTGAAACCCGAATATTACAGGGATGCAAGCTACCTGCACTTACATATTCGGCCACCGCATCGGCTAAATTTTCGGCCTCCATGGAAACGTAATCCACTAAATCATGAACATGCAAAACATTCCCTGCTACAAACACACCTGGGACCCTGGTCTGGTAATGCTCATCGATAACAGCTCCTTTTGTACGCGCATCCAACTCGACTCCCGTCCCAAGCGAGAGCTCATTCTCAGGAATTAGCCCTACCGAAAGAATTAAAGTATCGCATTCATATTCTTTTTCAGTTCCCGGAATCGGCTTCAACCCTTCATCTACTGCTGAAACAGTGACCCCCGTTAACCTTGAACGGCCATGAATATCGGTCACGGTATGGCTAAGGTAAAGCGGGATGTTGTAATCATTTAAACACTGCTCTATATTACGGGGGAGACCGCTGGGATAAGGAAGGATTTCAAATACGGCTTTGACATTTGCACCTTCCAGTGTCAAACGGCGCGCCATAATCATCCCAATATCTCCCGACCCGAGAATCACGATATTCTTGCCAACCATTTTATTGTGAAGGTTCATGTACGACTGGGCCACTCCCGCAGTCATTACCCCTGCCGGCCGTTCTCCCGGGATACCTAAAGCGCCGCGAGTACGTTCCCGGCAACCCATCGTCAAAATAACCGCATTGGCTTCCCAGGTAACCAAACCTTCTCTGGATACGGCCGTAACTTGTTTGTCAGGCGAAACTGAAATAACTGTCGTATCGGTGACATAAGGAATCCCCAGCTGCTCCACCTCATCGATGAATCGCTGTGCATATTCAGGCCCGCTCAGGATTTCCTTAAAGCGGGTCAAACCAAAGCCATCGTGAATACACTGACGCAAAATACCGCCTAAAGTTTTTTCGCGTTCAATGATCAAAATATCCCGGACTCCGTTGCGGTATAACCGACCGGCGGCTGCAAGGCCCGCCGGTCCTCCACCAATAATGATGACTTCCTTTTTGCTCTTATTCATTCTCGCACCTTGCCTATAAACATATTGGAACCATTACGGGCATAAAGTATTTCCGCAGCTTCCTTGCCAAGCTCTTCCTGGATAATTTGGGCGATTCTCATTTGGCAATAACCTCCCTGACACCGGCCCATCATCGAACGCGTACGGTATTTAACAGCGGTCATGGTATCCACCCCCAAACAATTATGCACTGCCTGCAAAATCTCCGCTTTGGTTACCGACTCGCAGCGACAGATGATCTCCCCATAGTCGGGGTTTTCCTCAATCAAACGAGCCTTTTGCTCATCGCTTTGCGCGGCGAAACGGACAATCCCTGTCCGGTTCGGATTGAAATTTAGGTTGGGCCGCAAAGTTTCCCGGTCGGTCAACAGTTTAACAGCACGGCGCGCAATCGGCAATGCGCCAGTGAGCCCCGGCGACTCAATACCGATTAGATTGATAGCATGAGGGGCTTCCGGACGGACTTCAATCACAAAATCTTTCACGATGTCCTTGCCTTTCATCCAGGTGGTCTGAATACCCGCATAGTTACGGATATAATCGGACTTATGGATATGGGGCCACAAAGCGAAAGCGCTCTCCGCCAAATAATCCATATTCCGTTGCGGTACTCCGTAATAACTGTAATCACGATTACTGACATCATCGGCATTAGGACCGACGATTACATTACCGTCAATGGTCGGAGTAACATGGATCCCCATATAGGTATTGCTGGGAACGGGGTAGACCGGCATAGGCAGTAACGGTCCGACCTTTTTATCCAAAATAATATAATCACCCTTGGTGCCCCCGATTCTGTATCCGGAAACGCCGATCATTTCCGAGATTTTAACAGCGCCAAGCCCGGCGCTGTTGACAATCCAACGGGTCTGGAAATCTCCCTCCGCGGTCTCAATGGTGTATGTACCCCCTGCTTGAAGCCGAATGCCTGTCACCTCATGGTTAAAATAAAAATCAACCCCGTTGGTCTTGGCGTTTTCCGCCAAAGCGACAGTGTATTGAAAAGGATCAACGATCCCACTCATCGGCGAAAGCATGGCGAACTCGCCATTTACTGCCGGGACAAGCTCTTTAAGACGCTCTTTATCGATCATTTCCAGTCCGATACTGCCGTTTATCTTTCCATTGGCAATCGTCTTTTGCAGACTTTCATAATCTGCAGCGGTATTTCCAACCAGTACTTTGCCGGTACGCCGGAATGGAACATCCAGTTCCCGGGCGACCCGGTCGAATTCCAAAACACCCTCGATACAACATTCCGCTTTACGGGTTCCTTGATCATAGGCAAACCCGCCATGGATTACGGCGGAGTTCCTCCCGCTGGTTTCCAGGCAAACATCGCGGTTTTTTTCTAAAACCCCGATTTTCAATTCCCACCTTGCCAGCTCACGGGCGATTGCACTGCCTACCACGCCCGCACCGATAATCAGCACATCGTAATTCTTAACCAATTTGAGTTTCCTCCTCGTAATCTCCGCCCGTCGAATACCTGGCTTTTTATCAACACCCTGATTGCCCTGTGGTTACAGATGGAAATCATAATAGCTACTTTCATCCACTTTATTGCCTTTTCAAGATTCTTCTTAACACAACGCTTCTCTATCAAATACTGGATACCGATTTAAAAAAAATTAGAAATGGAACACGATATCAATCCATTAGAAAACCACCATTGACATCAATAATTTCTCCGGTAATGAAATCGGCCCCGTCCGATAACAAAAATAAAACCGCGGCTGCCACTTCTTCCGGCCTGCCCAAACGCTTCAAGGGAATCGACTCGATGATAGCCTTCCGCTTTTCTTCAGACCATTGGGAGCTCATTTCAGTGGCGATAGCATGCGGGGCTACCCCATTGACAGTAATTCCATAGGAAGCAAGTTCCCGGGCAAAAGTTTTCGTCATGCAGTCTAAGGCGGCCTTTGAAGGACCATAACCGGGAGCGGAGGTAATATCCCCCATCTTTCCGGCGATGGAAGAGACGTTAACGATTTTCCCGCATTTTTGTGCTATCATACGCTCCGATGCATATCTACAAAAAAGAAAGGACCCGCGGACATTCACCTTAAAAACGATGTCCCAATCGGCAACACTAATTCCCGTTCCGGTTTTCCGCCGGATAATGCCGGCATTGTTCACTAAATAATCGATTTTTCCGCATTCCCTGTATACCTGGTCCACCACTGCCTGCACTTGGGATTCGTCGGAGACATCACACAGCCGGAAAAATACTCTGCCGCCGCCCGCAGCTAACTCATTGCGGACAGCCCCGCCTCTATCGGCATCAATATCACAAAAATTAACAATGACCCCTTCCCGAAGTAAAGCTTTAACAATTGCATTCCCTATACCGGTAACCCCGCCCGTAACGATAGCCACTTTCGGTTCTGCCATAGCTTATCCTCCTATCCATATCGATAAAAACCTCATAAGGTCATGCCACCATCAATCGTAATCACGCTGCCGTCCATGAAGGCCGCCTCGTCACAACATGCAAACAAAAATGCTTGCGCGATTTCTTCCTCTGTTCCCAAACGGCCCATGGGCTGTCTGGCTATAAAGGCCTTTAAAGCGGCCCCGGGATCGGCAAAAGCCTGCATTCTTTCATTGAGTGATGGGGTAGCAGTCGTTCCGGGACAGACACAATTCACCCGGATATTTTCCCGGATGTAATCGGCCGCCATTGCTTTGGTCAATGATATTACAGCCCCTTTCGAGGCGCTATAAGCGCTCCGGTCCATTACGCCTTTCAAAGCAGCAGCCGAAGCATTATTCACAATAACGCCTCCACCTGACTGTCTCATCGCCAAGATCGCGTATTTGGATACCAAAAACACCCCTTTTACGTTGACATTCATGGTTTTTTCAAAATCTTCCTCCGTCATGTTGTCAACTCTGCCTGGCAAGACAATCCCGGCGTTATTGATTAAAATATCAATTCTGCCAAAGGCTTTCACACTCTCGCGGACCATTCTTTCCGCATCAGCGGTAACTGAAACGTCACCTTGGATATACAGACCCTCGGCTCCTTCTTTTTTGACATATTCCAAAGTTTCTTCCCCATAACGGGGCCTCAATGAATTAATCGCCACTTTAGCGCCGGCTTTAGCGAACAGGATTGCAACCGCCCGGCCTATGCCTTCTCCCGCACCGGTTATCAACACGGCCTTGTTGGAAAAATCCATGGTTACCTCCAAAAAAACATATTTCGAGTCAATATCATCTCTGCAACGTTACTACATTTTGGCAGATAGATATGGAAAATACAAAATAATGGAAAGTTTCGCCGGACCATTAAGCCAACGTACCGCCTCCAGCCCGGCGAAATTCTAAAAACCCTATAAAGTCAGGTGCTTTAATTATCCCTTTCCAAAGATCAAATTGGGAAGGAACAATACGAGATCCGGGAAAAAGATAACCGCCAAAATGACCAGCAAGATAGCCAGCATATATATCCAGGATTCTTTGACAAACTCCCAAATCGAACATTCAAAGATGGAACAAACGATATACATTACCATCCCCACCGGCGGCGTCAAAAGCCCGATGGTAAGTGTTAACACCATCACAATTCCAAAATGCACCAAATCGATATTCAACTGTTTGGCTACGGGAATCAGGATTGAAGTAAGTAACAAAATCAGGACCGTTGAGTCCATGAACATTCCGGCAACGACTAAAAGACCGATGATAATCAACATGATGACCCAGGGAATATTGGATATCCCCAGCATAAATTGGGCCAATGCCTGAGGTAACCGCTCCCAGGTTATCCCGTAGCTGAAAATCGCCGACAAAGCGATTAAGAGCATTATCATACCGATATCAATAGCAGTGTACTCTAATGTTTTGACAAACTTGCTCCAGGTGAACTCCTTGTAGGCGATGATGCCCACCACAATCGCATAGACTACGGCAAAAGCTCCGGCCTCCGAAGGGGTAAACAGACCGAACCGTAATCCGGCGATTAACAGGATCGGGAAAAGGAAAGCCCAGATGCAATCGATAAAAGTGGTCGCGACTTCTTTCAGGGAAGCCCGTTGTTCCCTTTCCGGACGATAACCTTTTTTCCTGGCGGTAACCGCCACCCCGGCCATCATAAAAATCGCCATCAACAGACCGGGCACTACACCGGCTGTGAAGAGCCGGCCGATGGAAACCTCGCCGATGCTCCCGTACAAAACAAGCCCAATCCCCGGCGGAATCATGGTAACGATTAATGAACCACAGCCGATGATGCCTGCCGCAAATCCTTTGGAATAACCTCTTTCCAGCATGCCCGGACCCAGCACGCGCCCCTGCATGGAAGCGTCGGCAATGGCTGAACCTGTAATACCGCCCATCATTGTCGCTAACACCACATTAACTTGAGCCAAGCCGGCGCGCAAATGACCCGCCAGCACCGATGAGAGCTTCATCAACCTATGAGTAATGCCTGTTTCATTCAACAGATTACCGGCGAAGACAAACAGCGGAATTGCAAGTAAGGTAAAGCTTTGGGTCTGCGTGATCACCAATTGGGCAGGTATGGTAAATGGCAATGTCGATTGCTGCAGAAAAAAAACAGTTCCTGAAATACCTATTGCAAAAGCCACCGGCATTCCCATCAGCATAAATAAGAAAAACAAACCTAAAACTATTGTCATATCTTTTGATCCTCCCTTTCCTTCCTACTGCCATGTTAAAAAAGCCTAAATCAACTCAGTGACGGTTCCTTCTTGTTTGATCTGTTCGCCCGTATTGGTTTTTGAAAATAATATTTTAATCTTGCGAATCGCGCTAACCAGCATTAAGATACATCCAACAGGCACACTGAGAGTAACCCAGGTATAACTGAAACTGGGAAGCCCTTGAAAAGTTCTCAAGCGGGTCGTATAGGAAAGCATCGAACCGTATCCGATCAAAAATGCCAGAAATATGCCAATAATAACATAATTGGTCACTTGAAGATATTTCTGGACATTTTTAGGCAGTCTGCATGTAAGGACGTCGATACAAACCAATTTGTCGCTTCGCATTGCGATATCACCGCCCAGAAAAACACACCAGGCAAAAAAGAAGGTCGCCACATCAACCGCCCAAGCGATTGGATAATGGAAACATCGTGCAATCGCCGACAAGAACACCAATGCAGTCAGAATAGCCAAAGAGGCCATTACTATCCAAACTTCAACCTTACAGATATTTTCATAAATTTTTTTCATATTTTCACCCCTGCCTTTATCCTTGCGGACAGTTTACCAACGAGTTGTCCCGACATTGATATCTTGAGTCCATAATACGGTCCGCTCCAAATTTTTAGTACCGAAAACAGCGTATGAATCGAATAATGGCTCTTCTTTTCAATACAAACATTCCTGATGAGCGAGTAAATGATACCGTTCCGATGCGTTGATGCGTTGTGGAATAAGTTTTCGAGCTCCGCCCTTAATAAGGCGGCACTCGAAAACTTAAACGATCTTTTCAAACTTAATTTTTCTTGCCCATTTCCTTATAAATCTGATCTCTTGCCGCGGTCAGGTTTAATGCTTTGTAGGCCGCTTCTCCCGCCGCTTTAAACGCTTTCATGTCAACATTGGTAATGATTTTCATGCCTTTTTTAACAAGATCTTTCCTAAGGGTTACAACTTCCTTTTCCATCACTTTAGAGGTTTCAACTCCCGCTTTGGAGCACTCGTCCACTAAAATTTTCTGATAATTGGCGGGGAGGCTGTCAAAAAACTTGGATCCAATGATTTCAAAGTTGATCAACAGGATATGTTTGGTCTCACTCATATATTTAGCCGTTTCATAAAGCTTTGCGCCGGTCACGTTACGGTAAACCAGATCGGCACCGTCAATCGCGCCTTGCTGCAGTCCGACATAAACTTCACCGAAGTTGAGGGCAACCGGGGTTGCGCCAATCGCACGGATGGATTCTTGCCAAATCGGTGCGCCGGGAGTCCGGATCCGGAGACCTTTCAAATCTTTCGGGGAACGGATCGGTTTATTGGTCATCATGTGCCGGTAACCTTGAACCCAGTTAAAAGAAAGAACCTTAATGCCATGTTTATCAGCCAGCTCTTTTTCCCATTTTTGAACCGTGGGAAGATTATTAAGCTTTTCGACTTCACTAATGCTGTCCACAAAATAAGGAGCATTCATTACCGCGATATCGGGAACATACATGCCGAGGCGGGCCGAGTCGGTATTCTGGCCTACATTGGCCCCTTGTTTCAATTGCTCAATGATATCCTCTTCCACACCAAGTTGAGCAGCAGGAAATACTTGAATCTCCAGGCCGCCGTTGGTTTTCGCATAAACGCGTTTGGCCCAATTTAAAAACCCTTGATGAAATGGTTCAGATTCGGCCAAGACATGGTTGAATTTTAAAACATATTTAGCCGGTGCGGCCGAGATGCATTGAAGCCCCAACGAAAATACAATCACAACTGCCATTGCCAACAAAATTACTTTTTTAGTGTTTTTCATACAATTAACCCTCCCTTTGATCTTTTTGAATTTAGCCATTCAACTGCACGCAACTCCCACAATACTTTCCCCCACCTCCTTTCAACCTCTTTTTTAGTTGCCAAGTCCTCTCGGGTTATACTCCCGAATAGGCCGCAAAAGCACCATCAATCGGAATGATTGCGCCATTAATAAACGAAGCCGCATCGGAGCAAAGGAACAATACCGTTCCGAGCAAATCCTCCGCCACTCCGTACTTTCCCATTGGTGTCGCCTGCAAAATATTCCGGCCGCGTTCCGTCGGATCGCCTGTCTTTTCATCGGTCAGCAGATACCGGTTTTGATCCGTAAGCAAAAAACCTGGCGCAATGGCGTTTACGCGAATCTCAGTAGAATATTCCTGGTTAAAATGAACAGCCATCCATTGCGTAAAATTAGAGATAGCAGCTTTAGCGGCGCTATAGGCGATCGTCCGGGTAAGAGGGGTAAAAGCCGACATGGAGGAGATATTGATAATCACACCCTTCTTTTTCTCGGCCATGATTTTGCCGAAAACCTGGGTGGTAAGTACGGTCCCCAAAAAATTAAGGTTAAAAACTTTTTGAATCCCCTCGGTCGTTAAGTCAAAAAACGATTTCTCAGGGCCTGTGGTAGCCTGCGGACTGTTTCCGCCTGCGCCATTAATCAAGATATCCACCGTTCCAAATTCTTTTAGAATAACATCCTTAGCGGTTTCCAGTGAACTTTTATCCAAAACATCAACCGCTAGGCCCAATGCCGTTCCACCGGACAGGTTAATTTCCTGAGCCAGCTTTTGGGCATCCTCTTTTCTTAAATCCAGAATGGCGACTTTCGCTCCTTGCTCCGCCAGTGCCCTTGACATGCTGGAACATAATATTCCCGCTCCGCCCGTAATAACCGCTACCCGGTTTTTCAAATCCACTTTTACATCCATCGCTCGAATCTCCTTCATCAATTTATGAGATCATTTCCCGTGAAACCAACTTAGCGCTTATTTTTATCCAACATCTGATGAACATTATTTTTTGCATTGATGATATGGATTTCAATGCCCTTTCGAAGAATATCTTCATCCCGTGCCAACAGAGCATTATAAATATCCTCATGCTCTTTCACACCGGCTATCATTCCTTCTTTTCCCTGTCTTCCATAAACGTAGTAGGAATAAGCATGGGTCCCTAGATTATTGTATATTTGCAATATCCTTTTATTTTTTGAGCATTCAACGAATAACTGGTGAAATTCTTGATCCAAGTAATAGTTCTTAAAATAATCATCTACATCCGTCACATGATTGATAATCTGCCAATGCTCCATTAAAATACGGGAAAAAGTTTCTTTAACACCGGCTTCATTGTGAAAAGTCTGCATCACCCGTTCGAGATAATAGGTTTCAATCATTAATCGGATATCCATCAGTTCTTCGATTTCTTCCCATTGAATCGTTCTCACTCTCATCCCTCTTCGCGGGATGCTTTCAACAATTCCTTCGGCAATAAGTCTATTTAAAGCTTGTTTAATCGGAGTTTCACTGATTCCGTACCGTTCATGAATCTCCCTCAGGATCATCTTTTGGCCGGGAAGGAGAACCCTTTCGGTAATGTCCTTTTTTAATGCTTTGTAGGCTACTTCCACTAATGTCTGAGATTGATAATCTTTCAAGTCCAATCGATAACTCCTCCTATCATTGAAACTGAACCACTCGTATCATGTCAGTTCCAGTTTTTAGATTTAAAATTTAAAATTCAATATCATTTACCGAACTCCCTCTTCATTTGTCGATATTTTTCGATATGAACCTATTTCAATAAAATATAAAGTATCGGTTTACATCCATACGCTCTCTAAAAGTGCTTTTCAATCCCATATTGCCTAAATTTTTTGTTCCATCCGTACTCAAGTCTTATCGGGTTTTTGTTCTAATTGAAACGCCGCTACCGATTGATGCAAACAGCTTGCGATCTGGCTTAAATTTTCCGATAAAGCCGCCACTTCTTGAGATGAAGCGCTTTGTTGTTCGGCGGTGGCTGAGACTTCCTCGGTACCGGCCATACTTTCTTCACTAATCGCTGCAATTTCGTTAATTGCCTCGATAACGACTTTATTATCTTCCGTCATCTTCTTGGCGGATTTAGCTACCGTCTGAATCTGTATCAGATTTTCATTTAACGATTTAAAAATATCCTCAAAGGTTTCAGAAGTCTGAATTGCAAAATTTTTACCGTTTTCCGCTCTCTCCATACCCTTTCGGACTATCGTCACCGCCTCGTCCGTACCGGATTTAATCTTTCCAATCAGATCCACGATTAAATCGGTCGACTGTTTGGATTGTTCCGCCAATTTACCGGTTTCAAAAGCAACGACTGCAAATCCCTTGCCGTGCTCACCCGCGCGCGCCGCTTCGATTGAAGCGTTCAAAGCCAAAAGGGTTGTTTGCTCGGCAACACCGCGGATGGTGGATATTAACTCATTAATCTCTTCAGTGGTGTTGCTAAGTTCATGGATGACTTCGGCAATTTTTCGAGTCGATAGATATAATTCCTGAATCTCATCCCTAACATCACAGGTGGATTTTAAGCCGACTTGAGCCGCTTGTGCCACTTTATCAGAAGACAATGTAATGCTCTCAATACCACTCGATACTCCTTTTACGATTTCCGACAACGTTTGAATGGTATTAGCCGCTTGAATGGTCTGTTCTGCTTGTTTGCTTGAACCTTTGGCAATTTCTTCAATGGCCTGAGCTACCGCGGAAGATGATTTTCCTGTTTCCGAAGAAGCAGTCTGCAATTCCTGACTTGCCTGATACAATGCTTCCGATTGGGAATCAATATTTCTCACCAATTCCCGTAACCCATAAATTGCCTGATTGAGTCCATTTACGACCCTAATAATCTCCGGAGAACCGCCGGTTTTAATATTTCGCGTTAAATCGCCTTCCGCTATCGCCTTAGAAGCCGCTTCCACTTGTTTCAAAGGAACGGAAATCGAATTTGCGATTACTAAACCGATGCATACGGCGAAAAATAAACTTATGACCACGATCACAATACCATTAATTCTGGATTCGATTAAAAATCGTTCGTTACTCATTATTTTTTTCGCCGAGTCAGAGGATATTTGGGCTTCGAGCATGCCGACACGTAGGAGCGCTTCATTGAGCTCCGCCCGAAAAGCTTCATAATCGGCTTGATTGGGATTAAGCACCAATTTCTTCATCGAATCCAGTTTATCGGCAATCACTTTTTTGCTTTCTTGATCAAACCAGTCCGGGATTAATATTTTTCGGATGGAACTTTCATTAAAACCTGATACGGTTGGACTAGCCATCGTCTCCAAGTATGAAGTCTGAAGCCTAAGCAAATCCTGCTTTAGCTTGGAGATTTGGCTTGACTTGTAGGACCCTTCCCCATAAATATTATGGGATGCCTTTTGCATTGAATTAATAATATTAATATTTACAAGGGTTTGAATGCTTAAAAAGACCACCAATACCATAATCAGTAACAGTATTTGGTGAAATACTTTTAAACGAATCAAGCCGATGGTACTTGACACTTTGGCCAGTTTAGCACCAAAGTTTTCTATGGTTTTGAACAAAATGAATACCTCCGGAAACTTACTGTCATAAAAAAAACGCAGTGCCCTTCCAGTTTATAAAAGGATAGGGACAGAACTTTTACAGAGAAAAATCTCACTTTATTTGTTAGCGAGTTTGTTTTTTGTATTTTAGATTTAAAATCTAAGAAAAAATACTCCCTCACTTTTAACATATTATCATTTCGTTAAAAATGAGGAAATTCCTTTTTTCTAAAATTTTTTCTTTTTCTTTTCATGGTAAGCTCCATTGCGTGTTTTTGTATCAATTCATTTGAAATCAGACGAAAATATGACATTCAAAACCACAGAGCTTGATATAAGGCTAAACAAAAGGTTCTAAAAAGCAAACGTCCTGAATGGTATTATAAAAGGATCGCAATACCTTCCATCGACATGCCCGATCCGAATGAACATCGTTAAATACACCTGTAATGGCTGCTTGAATTTGTTCCTTGCGCAACGTCCATGTACCGGGAGATGGCCGAAAATATAAATACATTGGCAAGCCGTCATCGACGGTCGGACATTTATAGTGAATCGCCAACCTTTTGGCGCCAAGCCGTTCATAAAACTTTATTCTCCGCAGTTGCTGTACAAATCCAAAATCATCTTTACCGGGAATTTCCACTTCCAAAAAAAGTCCCAGAATTTCACTGCCATATTCAACTATTTTATTAAAAAACAAAGTTCCATAACCCGAATTTTGATAAGCAACATCAATGGCGATATAATCCAGCCACAATGCAAGCGGATCGTTGATTTTGTAAACGAATGCATATCCAACGATATGATTCAGCCTCTGATCCTTGGCCAGAAAAAGCTTATAATTCCCCCCGTTTATCAATGAGGCGAGCTGTTGATAGTCCTTCCGTTCCTTTGCTGCAAACTCAAGCTCAAATCGCCTATAAACAAACTTTAAATCGCCAATGCCGCCTTCCAATAGCTCTATACTCTTCCATTCATCGGTGGCCATTTCCGCTGTCTCCTTATGAAGTAAACCAAAATAAATTTGATGAAGAATCGCTCTTCTCCAATCTCCGGCCAGTTTCAACCTTTTGCATTAAAAGCATCCAAGTCTCTAGCCATCCAGCAGTGTTTGATTGTTCAATGCCCTTAAAATAGCTTGACGGTTAATCACTCCCACCAATTTTTGTTCCTCAAAAACCGGGATTTGCCTCAAATCTTTAAACATAATAAAAAATGAGGCAATTTCTTCCAATGTTGCATCTCTGGGGATACTGATAAAATTTTTGACCATGATATCGCGAACTTGCAATCCAGGTTTTAATTCGACTATCTCTGTCATTCCGACAATTCCAATAACCTGCCCGTCACTGTCGCATACCAGCAGGTTATCAAGGTTACTTCCCAACAAACATTCAGAAGCTTGATGGACGTCCGCAAAGGCGTCCACCGTCACAAAATCCTTCACCATAATATCTTTTGCCTGCATTTTTCTTTCTCCCTTCTTTTTGCAAGGTTGGTATTTAATAGGCAGTGATTTTTATCGATACAACCTTATATTCATATTCGCCTCCCGGCGCCTGGACTCGAAAACGATCATTTACCGTTTTCAGGAGCAATGCCTTCCCCATTGGCGACAAGAAAGAGACTTCCTGAGAATCAGTGCTCTTCTTAAGCGGAGAAATCAATTTATAGCAACATCTTTCACCATTGCCAACATCCTCAATGGTTGCCTCAGAACCAACCACTACGTATGGAAATTCATTGGCGCCGGTTGTAACCGTCACAATATGGGGAAGCAAATTATCAAGATCCGTTATGGACTTAGCCAAAAGTTGCCGCAATTCCTCGGCTTCCTTTGACGGTTTCCTGAAAAATCCATCGAAAATTTCTTCCATTCCCTCCTCAATTTCCAGTAGATTCGAAAGTAATGAATGAAAAGCTGTTTTTGTTAAAAAAATCGATTGGTTCATCGCTGACTCCTTTCTTCAAGCCATATGATTGGTTGTAACAGTCTTCCGAATATGGTGTATACTTCTATCGCCGGGCTGTTCATTTCCTCTTCGTGTTTTCAAAAGCCATTTAATGTAAATCGCCTTAAGAAAACACAAAGGACATTTCACCCAGAGGTGAATGCCCTTTTACAAACTATCAATGATCAACCCGCTTTGAATAAAAAACTACAAAAAAATAAAATCAATCGAAATCAGACGTCCTGGCAATAGTATATCATAATATACATCTGCTGTAAATGGTGGAACTGGTTTCCATTTAATTGAAACGGATTAATTAAATGGATTCTGTTCAATTAAATGTATTACTCAATTGCTATATCTCACCTGGAGATTCCCATAAAAAGCAGGATATTTCCCCCCAACGAAGAATAAAAAAGGTTACCGATTAATTCAAACAGGGGCAAAGAGATGGAATATATCAAATGGCTGGCAGATAAATATACCGTTCATGTTCAAAAGTTTGACCTTCAGCATCAAAAATTGGTTGAAATCACCAACGAAGTTTTCAATGCCAAAATGAACAATGCCGGTAAAGGAATCATTTTAAATATCCTGACCCAACTGAACGAGTATACCAAAAGTCATTTTTTGGAGGAAGAAACACTACTCAAAGAAAATCAATACCCGGCCCTGGAAATCCATAAAAATGAACATGCCATCTTTATTGCGAAAGTGAACAGTTTTATTGAGGAATTTCACGCTGATAATTTATCTTTAAATCAGGAAATGCTTGAGTTTCTGAAGAACTGGTTAATCGACCACATCATGCAAACCGATAAGGAATATGGGGCTTTCCTGAACGAACGGGAGATTCATTGAGACAGCTCCTGTTCAAATATTTTTCAGAATAAAAAATATTATTTACCTCGGTGGTTTACCATATGGTGTGTAAACTTCAAAAAAAGTATAATAAAAAGGCTGGAAAAAAGGAGAATACACATTACATATGGCCAAACTACATGAGAAATATTATAAACATCGGGATTTAATCCGC
>JAFABB010000025.1 GCA_023426245.1 Bacillota bacterium | reverse complement strand
GCGGATTAAATCCCGATGTTTATAATATTTCTCATGTAGTTTGGCCATATGTAATGTGTATTCTCCTTTTTTCCAGCCTTTTTATTATACTTTTTTTGAAGTTTACACACCATATGGTAAACCACCGGGAGAAATGAAAAAAATGTTTGGAGAAATGAAATCGGAATTAGCCGAAGCTGCGGTAATGTCTAGCGTTTCTGCGGCCTGAATACGGATTGTCGCAGAGACCCGGAGAATTCATTATCCCAATCCGAATGAGGGGAATCTAATCTTGGCCGCGGTTTTGGGATGGGCGTATACCCCATGAAGGTTATTGCTCCCGGAATTTTATAAAAAGAATGGGATCAAATTTTTGGATGCATAAGAAGAATTTCGAGAGGTAAATTTAATCATTCGTTATCTTTGCTGAAATTGTTTAATTTCCCGAAATTGTATATAATAAATAGTAAAATAGGGTTTTCATTCGTCTTGGGAGTGATTTTAATGAAAAAAATTATTATCCAGGTATTTTTGACCGGGCTATTTATCTTTCTTATCAGTACGAACGTTTTGGCAGCTTCTATTTACATAAATGGCAATGTTCATCATTTTTTATTTTTATCAGACCTTTCAAGTGACGACTTTGAATGGTACTCTTTAGGATTGGAACATTCGAGCGAAGCCACTCTCAACAAGTTAAATATTGAATATTTTAATCCTGTACATGATATTACAGCCGAAGGCATAATGGTTCGAAATGGAATATTATTGATGGCGGACAATGTGTCCATGCTGTACGGTAACTTTTCCGTGATGGGTTTGCATGTTGATTCGGATGGAATGAATAAAGACTTTGGCGGAGTGTTGCTGGGAATTGAAAGCCGGTATTTCGTGGATCAACGGTCATACATCGACAGCAGCATTGATTTTACTGTCTCCGGCCTTGGGGGAGATATGTTTGACTCAGGTTATGGGGTGGCTAACATAAGATTGAATACTCTAGTTACGGATAATCTGGGGTTCTCCTTGGGATTGAATTGGACAAGGCTGATGGTGAGAGATAATAATCTCAAGATTAAAGAGAGTGATAGCGGACTGAATTTGGGAATGTTTTATCATTTTTAAGTGCCATTCTCTTGAAGTGTCATTGAAACGGATGGGGTTAGCAATAGAAACGCAGTGTTATCCTGGCTTTCCGGTTATACCATTAAGAATCCCGCTCCATATATGGTAGCGGGTTTTTTAATGGTATTTGATAATAAAGTGATAGCACCCTTTTTAAGATTATGGTTGCCGGATAAATGCTGAAAAAGTGCCGGAGGAAGATACCGTTTTTAATTTGGCTCAGGCTTGGCCTGAGAATAAAAATTCAGTTGGGTCAAAAACAATCCCATATAAGAAAGGAGCTCCAGCAATTCTTCCATTGCCTCATTATGTACACCTAACAGGTGAAAGTGATCTTTCTCCGCCAGAGTGGACAATATTGCCGCCACAATTATGATAGCGAATTCCAGTATTGGAAAACGTTTTTGGCGGACCGATTGTAACAATATCCGGTAACAACGATTTTTAAAGAATGAATATAAACCGAAAACCAGGCATAAAAATACCACTAGATAAATCGCCGGGTGATAAGGTATTGTATCCATAGGAGGGAAGACGGGTCCGTGACTGGTGAATTTTATTGGCATTAAGAAAACCCGGCCCCAACTGAGTTCTCTTCCCAATGCCAACAGCCAAAAAGGCGCTATTGCCCGCCAGAACTTAGTTTCAACCGTGTCCCGGGTTAAAAAAGCAAAATAAAGCGCAACTAAAAACCCTGCTAAAAGAATCACGGCTTGGGTATTTTCTAAAATATTGTTTTCCCAAGCCATCCATAACGGAAGAATCCGATACAATGGATAAATTAATACCAGGAAGCAAATTAAGCAAATTCGTAATCCCTTTAAGTAAACAGGTTTTATCCTTTGGGGAGTATTTTTTGTTTTACCGTCATGATGAATAGCTGGATTGCCGTTGAATTGAATTTCTTTGGACAAAATCGACACCTCGATAATTAGCTTGCAAAACCAAAATCGGTATGTAGAGAAATTTTATAACCCCATGATAAATAGTAAACGGATGACTCGGAAATAAATTGCAATGAAGGAGTTTTATTAACATATTATTAATCAGTTCTTTCCTTTAATGAATTTGCCGAGGCTCCGTTTCCCGATTTCCGGGGATTTATTACCCCATAGAATTATTCCTTCATGGCATTAAGCCACGCAAATTCCTTCCTGCCTCATTTCTTTTCGAAAGATAAGAGCTTCGCTATTTGAAGTCGGGAGCATGAAATAAAGGTTTTCATTGAATTGATTGCTAGAGTGAATGATTTTTAAAGTGGACGCTAATGGTATCCACTGGGGCAAAAAGTGCCGCAACATTGATTTCCGATCCCTCTGCTTGTCAATGGGTACAAACTCTGCTAATTTGGAGAAACTCTTAGAGGAGATTAATAAGGCCCGTAACCGGATGCAGCGGTTATGGGCGGAAAAAGGTTATACCGATGATGAAGTTTTGGCGGCCAGCATTGAGGTTGACCGTTTATTGAATGAGTATGACCGGACGTTGGGGTTCTTTAACGCCGGAAGTGGCAGGAGATAACAAGAACGCTCCTCTTTTGTAGTTGAATTGAAAAACAAGGATGATCCGGAGCAGGAGAGATATCAAGGGAACTTGAAATGGGTAAATGGAATAGGAACCCGCCACAGTAATCCCGGTGGCGATTACTGTAGCGTGCGGAACTGGGGTTCCCATGGGAATGGATAATTACGCAGTACGGTCCCAAGCTGAGGATGCTTCGGGAATGAAACTCCCTGCTACATGGTTGAAGCTTGGTATCCAATTGGAAAAACGAGCATCATTTCCAGATTTCGTCGGCAATCTCCTTGATAAATCGCAGTTTTGCCCATTGCTGTTCTTCGGTAAGGATATTGCCTTCTTCGGTGGAAGCAAAACCGCACTGGGGACTGATGGACAACTGGTCGATTGGAAGGTAGCGGGTCGCTTCTTGAATCCGGCTTAGGATGACCTCCTTATCCTCCAAGTCGCCGATTTTAGAAGAGAATAACCCCAGCACCACCGGTTTGTTGGCGGGTACATGGCGTAAGGGTGAAAAATCCCCGGCGCGCTCGGTATCAAACTCTAGGTAAAAGGCGCTTACATTTGCACGCGCCAAAAGCGTGGGGGCCACGGGTTCGTATCCGCCGGAGGTGGCCCAGGTGGAATGATAGTTGCCCCGGCATACATGGGTCGTTACTGTTAAATCTCCGGGAAGCCCGGCAATTGCTTCGTTGTTTAGACGCAGGTATAGTTCCTGTAGGGCCCGGGTGTCGTATCCCGCGCCGGCCATGGTAGACCAAAAATTTTCATCGCAAAGCATCCCCCAAGTGCAGTCATCAAGTTGTATAGTGCGGCAGCCTAAATCGTAAAACGCCATGATAGCCTGATGATAGGCGGTGGAAATGTCCCAATACAATTCTTCCCGGTCGGGGTAATGAAGGGCAACCGCTTTTTCATTTTCCCCCCGGACCAACTCGGCAAAGAATTGGGCCGGAGCGGGGATTGTTTGGCGCGCCAGGATATCGTGGCCGGCTACTTTTCTTAAGAAACTGTAGTGGGATAAAAATGGATGATTTACAAAACGGATTTTTCCCGAAAGGCGGGCGGAATCGGCGCGGGTTTCTTCGCCATGGAAGAAATAGCCGTGGTCAAGGAGCACATGCTCTACACCATCAAACCCCCAAAAGAAATCCAGATGCCAGTAGCTGCGCCGGAACTCTCCATCGGTAAGGGCCTTCAGTCCTACTGCTTTTTCTTTGGCAACCAACTTTTCAATTTCGCGGTCTTCTATCATTGACAGCTCCGCCTGGGTCATTTCGCCCTCGGCCAATTTTTTTCGGGCTTCTTTGATGGCCTGCGGACGCAGGAAACTACCCACAACCTCAAAACGAAAAGGGACCCTCTCCCTTATCCGGGCGTTTTCAAATAATTTACTCATGAATGATCCTCCCCGTTTAATTTAGTAGAGAAATCATATCATAAAACTCGAGTATATCGTAATTCATATCCATAGCCATTGGATATAGGTTTATCCTATGGGCGAGATACGTCTTTTACAGCCTCTTTCAACTCCTGCACAAACTGCTCGGCCAGTCTGCTAAGAGTAACTTTTTTATGGGCAATCCATCCGACAGTGATCGTCTCCTCCGTCTTCAACGGAACCGCGACAATGTTATCTCCATTGAGGTCGGCATTGATTACCCCGGTGGAAATGGTGTATCCGTTCAGGCCGATCATCAAATTAAAGATAGTGGCCCGGTCGGAAACAAGAATGCTTTTTGGGTGCGATAAAGTACTTAAAATCTCCTCCGAATAGTAAAAAGAGTTATACTCGCCCTGTTCGAAAGAGAGGCAGGGATATTCCTCCAAATCCTCCAAAGTCACAAAACTCTTTTTTGCAAGAGGATTGATCGTACTGACAAAGATATGGGGTTTTGCGATAAATAAGGGATGAAATTCCAACCCGTTTTGGTGGATGATATGGCCCAAAACCTTGGCGTTAAAATCGTTTAAATATAAAACACCGATTTCGCTGCGGAGATTGCGCACATCCTCCAAAATTTCGTGAGTGCGGGTATCCCGGAAGGTAAACTCATATTCATCAGAACCGTATCCTTTTACCAAGTTGACGAAGGCATTGACCACAAAGGCGTAATGTTGGGTGGAGACTGAAAAATACCGGCGGGAGGGTTTGGCATTAAGGTACCGCTGATCCATCAAATCGGCTTGTTCCACAATCTGCCTTGCATACCCTAAAAACTCCGCGCCTGCGGAGGATAACACCACGCCTTTATTGGTGCGCAAGAATATCTCAAAACCTATCTGTTGCTCCAACTCCCGCACCGCGCTGGACAGACTGGGCTGGGTGATGAACAGGCGCTTTGCGGCCTCGCTGATCGAGCCGCAGTTTACGATTTCGATGATATAGCGTAACTTCTGTATCGTCATAATAGCCGTTCCTCCTTCGAATATCAGCAATTAATGATCATCGATCCTTCATATGAATTCCAGATCCAAACCATGATTCCACTGTTGCATTATATTCTATTGGTTGAGTCCCGGCAAGCAGAGATGGGATAACCCGGAAGAGGAAAGAAGAACCTATAGACGTTTACTCGGTTAACCCCTTTGGAAACATAGCCGGTAATCGTAGCCTGAGCGATAACCTGCGTGAACGTGCCTCCCTTCCCTTGGCTGAAGGTCCGGGAGGCATACTTCGGTATATGGGGCTAAGCCGCAGCCAACAAAAAAGGCCGGACATCATATTGTCCTGGCCCATTTCGCTAGGGGGATTGATTATTGCACTGCGCAAGCGGCCCCGTTCAACGTAAAGACGGTGGGCTTGGCATTAGCCCCGCTATAGTTGATATTAAACCCGAAGTTAACGCTCCCGCCGGGAGGGATTACGCTGTTATAGGATAAATTGGTCACCGTTACCGCTGTACCGCTCGCTCCTACACCATAGCTTTTATTAGCAGCGGCGGCCAGGCATTTGATCGAGCTGACCTCAAACAGGGTAACCGCATAGGCCCGTCCGGTGGAGCCGGTATCGGTTGCTCCCTATTAGTTTACTGAAGATTTCCTACTCATATTAAACTGTATATGATATTGTGAACTTAAGAAAACAAATTACCCCAAGTCTTATTTGTCGCCTACCTCTTCAGCGGTGAGCGGTCATGGGACATAGTCCCGGTTTTAATGAGGCTTTCGATTTTATAGGTACCGCACTTGCGGGTGTTTAAAAATCCGTCCCAGGCAGCCTGGGCCAAACGCCCTTCACTCAGCAAATCAAACAACCATTCCGCGCATAGATTCGGGTCCTCCTGGGGAATACCGGCTCTATGATCCAGTAGCCATTTTTTGTTATAATGTTCATGGGAGCCTAACGGCGGCGCAATAATAATCGGAAGTCCCAATCCGGCGTAAAAAGAAAGTTCCGATGGTTTGGTCCATAAAATATCGGTTGTCCGGAGTACCTTGTTAAAGCGGGGAAAATATTTGTCGCGGCTGGGTGAATATAAGATATTCACTCCGAGCCCCAATTGATCCTCAAGTCCCAGATTGCGGATATAATCCATAAAATATTCCCAAATCTCACTCCGGACCCCCGCAACCAGGTTAAGACGAATTTGCTTCTTTAAAATATGGGGTTTTAGGCTGACAAGGATGGCCGCGCCAATTTCTTTTTGAGCGCCTGCGCCGCCGACCGCAAAAGTTAATGTTAAAGTACGGTTGCTGCGCAGCACACAATTTTCGGCGCCCAGGTAATGTTCAACTTCAAATTGATGCAAAGCCCAAAATCGTCTGTTTGGATCAAGGTAAAGCAATCGTTGGGCCAAATCAAGTTTTAGAATTTCCAAATCGGGGCTTCCTAAATTTTCTTTTGGCAAGGGAAACCCGGTTAGAAAAATTTTCTCATCGGCAACCCCATATTGTTTCAAACGCCGGACTGCATGTCCGCAGGAGGCAAAATAAATGATATTGCTTTTGGCGGCGTTCTTAGCCACCCAAACCCGGTTTAAATCGGTATCGGTAATCAGCAAATAGGTTTTGGGATATCCCAGGTAATCGGCTGCCATAGCTACCGCAAAAAAAGTGGAGATCAAAGGGAGCTCCGTAGGGCGCACCAGCTCAACCAGAGCTTTTCCGAGCCCTTTTTTCACTAAAGAATCCAGATATTTAACTTGAAGAGTGGGGGTTGAAAGGTCCCGAAATGGATAATAAGGATTGATATCCTGTAACTTATCCATCAACCCAAAAAGGAACCCCCCAATCACCGGAATATGATTCAAACGGGAAATCCCTTCATAGAGCGTTCTCATTCGTTTCCAAAGTTTGTTTTCTTTTGGAGTTGAATATTCAATTGCGCCGGCAGTGATGATTGGGCCGTTGCTTAAGTCCTTTAGTGGATAAGCTGCTCTTTGATGGCCAAGTCCCATGTCCGCTGCGACAACCCATGCTTTTTGATTTGATGATGATATGAGTGACATTTTTTCCTCCGGAAGTCTTTTGATCTTTTACAGATCTTCGTCATAAGCCGACAATTTCTACAGTATTTCTTGGGCCCTCGCGATACAAGGTGGCTATTATTTTTATATTTGGTTGGGAACAATCGATCAGACCGTGTGTATGGTGAGCAACTTTTTTGATTGCCGTGAATTCCTGATTTTTAAAGAAGCGGATTGAAAATTATGGCAGATTTTATGCAAAAACTGTAAATGAATTGAGGCAAAATACCGATGTTTAAATTAAACAGATATTTTTCCACGGTTTCAGGCTTTAGAGAAGGCAGGCTTAGTTAAGGAGACATAAGAGACATATGAAACTTCATACCCGCTTTAGTTTATTTTTGATTATCGCCTGTATCGTCCCTGTATTCATTTTCTTAGCGCTTTTTTTAATCTTTTGGGCTCAAAAAAATATCAATGGTATGGTATTTCAGGAATTTTTAATTCATGGAAATGTAATCGGCTTTTTGGTAGAATTGATTGTCGGCGTGATTGTAATTGGTCTCTTTAGCCTATATGTTCGATCCGCCTTCAATCGAATTAAGGAAATCACTGATTTTATCCGCGTATATCCGGGAGAAAACATATCAAATCTTAAACCGGATCCTTATTTTGATGAACTTGGAAAGTTGCGCCAATCTCTGATTGAGATGTTGGAACGGGTGAAACAAAATCAGTCCGAAATCGAAGAGCGCTATCATCAATTATTGCTCGCCAATATGAATTTAGAAGAAAAGTACGCCCAATCGTACACAGTCCGTTTGATATTAGAAGAAATAAGCCGGGAGCTAGATATTGACCAATTACTCCGGAAGACTTCCGATATTATCGTGGGAGTTTTCGGAAGTAAACGATGTATGATTTATTTGTTGGATCAAAAACAAGAGTATCTCATGGTACGGGCCGATACTGGAACCGGTGAAGCCAATGATGAAAAAAAGGTCATTTCGTTGGACTCCGATAATATGATTGCCAGGCTTTGGAGAACCAAACGTCCTTTTTCCGAAAACGATGCTACTTCCAAGGAGTTGAAAAATCTTAGGGATCATGACGTTAATAGTTTTCATGGGTTTCCTTTAACCGGCAGGAGGGGAAGCTTAGGTTTAATATTTATTGAACACCAGCTGGCCGGGGGTTTTACTTCCGATTTGGAGGATTTCGCCAAACTGATCGCCCAGGAGATCAGTCTTTCCATTGAAAATGTTTATATTTACGATCAGGTACGTTTTATGGCGAATCACGACGCTTTAACCGGTATTTACAACCGGATGTATCTCATGAACTACATGGGGCAAATTTTTTCCAAAAATCCGAAGACGGTTTCGGTCATCATGTTTGATATGGACCATTTTAAACAGATTAACGACAAATATGGACATTTAGCCGGGGATATGGTTTTAAAAAACGCGACCGCCATTATTCAGGGCATGTTGCCGGCCGGAATCATGGGGCGTTACGGCGGTGAAGAATTTGTTGTATTATTGCCGGAAGTTGCCCAAAAAGAAGCTTTTTTATTGGCCGATGCCATGCGTTCGAAAATCAATGAACATAACTTTATCACTGCCGAGGGGGTTCGCATCCCGGTTTCGATTAGCGCAGGCCTTGCCAATTATCCGCAGGTAACCGACAGCTTTAAGGGGCTGCTCCAATTGGCGGATGAATCGTTGTATAAAGCCAAGGACTCCGGGAGAAACAAAGTTTGTGTGGCCATGAATAAATTGAGTGAGTGAAAATAATTGCCAGTCTCATAGATTGCCATCAGCATTGATACCTGTTTTCGTACCAGTTCCTAACGAATTCAGGTTATTTTTTTGATGCAATAAAATTGTAGTATCTCACGTCTAAGATAATAGAATTGAAAAAACGATTTCTCTTATTGTTGCAAATTAAATGAATGAATTTCATTAAGCAATAAAAATTTTATCTAGGCGGGACTTTTAAAAATGGCTTTAATGGAGCGGCAAACTGAAATCGTTGACTTTTTTGCCAAAGAGCAGAATCATTTACATGATTATGTTCGTAGTCGGTTAACGGATATCAGTGAGATGGATATTGAAGATTTGCTACAGGATTTGTTTATTAATTTATTCAACAAGGCTGATATTTCGCTGCATATTGAAAATCTAGCAGCGTATATTTATCGTTCCGTTCAAAACCGGATCATTGATTACCTTCGAAAAAAGAAAAAAACTACGTCTTTAGATGAAATGATTAACCAAACGGATGGCAAAACGTTGAATGACACAATATTCGATCCAAGTGCAGATGTGGAGAAATCTTTGGACAGACAGGAGCTTAATGAAAAATTGTATGAGGCAATCAATACTTTGGAACCAAAGCAACGAGCGGTTTGGATCGCAACGGAGATAGAGGAGTATTCTTACAACGAATTGGCCCAAATGTGGGATGAGCCTATTGGGACGTTGCTAGCCAGGAAACATCGGGCGGTAAAAAAGCTACAAGCACTCTTAAAAGACTATCGATAAACAGGAGGATTACTATGGATTCACATTCAAGCAATCGTTTTCATCCGGCTTACAAAGGTTTGAGGATCTTGGGGATAGCAATTATCGGGTTGGTTACGGCGGTTATTTTCGGATTACTGTTTGGCTTTTTCGTCGAACGGATTTGGAACTGGCTGATGCCGCCCCTGTTTAAATTGGGCAAAATAACCTATTGGCAAGCCTTTGCTTTGGTTATTCTGGCTAGGTTAATCTTCGGTAGTTTTGGGCACAGCCATGGGGACGCTCATCATTACCCTGGTCACCATTATCCCCGATATAGGTATCCCCATCATTGGCATTATTATGAATGTAGAAAACAGAATTTGAAAGACTGGCAATGTTATGACCTATGGTGGCGGGAGGAAGGAAAAGCCGCTTTTGAAAATTACCTCAGTAAAAAAGGGCCTGAAGATAAGGAATAATGGATCAATGAATCATGTCAAAGATTATCTTGAAAAAGCTGGATGCTATGAATATTCAATTAGGTTGAAAAAATAGCTCAAATACCTCAATAACTTTCAGAGGCTGTCCTGAAAAACAGGACAGCCTCCTTTTTTTATGATGCCCCGGCTTTCCTTTTTGAAAAGGGATTTTATCAAAATTGCTATTTTTTTGGGAAAAGGATGCCTGCTCAATTCATGGAATATCTTAAGAGGAAAAAATCATTTCAGGAGGCCGGGGAAATTGCGAAAATTCCGCTCGGAACTCATGCTTTATTTTATCGTGTTGTTCGTCATCCTGCTATCGCTGGTGGGCTGGATCCTTTACAGCTGGACCAAGGTTAGCACGGAAAAAATGGTCAGCGACTCGACGGTAGAAACTTTAAAACAAATTGATAAGAATATGCACTCCATACTAGGATATGTTCAGGATGTTTCCTTATTTATCATTGCCAATCACGACGTCCGAACCTTTTTGAAGTTGAAAGATTCTCCCAGCGAAATGCTGATGCAGCGGATGTATGAGAATATCTCCAACCTGACCGGCTCGGCTCATTTTATTTCCATCAACATATACGGCGATAATGGACTGAAGCTGGAAACCGAAGGCCCTTCCCAGGACTTGAGCGGGGGAATGATCGTCAATTATGAGAAGCGGATCCCCAAAAGCGGATATTTTTTGATTACCCCTACCTATCACCGCAGCTTTCAATCAGCGGGCAATCAATATGTGATTTCTTATTACCGTCAAATTAATGATATCAATAACTTTACCCGCAGATTGGGCGTACTGCGGATCGATATTAATGAAAATACCATCAATCAGCTTTACCGCAACATTCATCTGGGTGAAACCGGTTACGTTTTTGTGGCGAATAAGGAAGGTTACATTATTTCTCATTCGCAAAAAAAAGAGATCTCTCAATTTCTCAAAGATAGTCCTGAATTTAAGCGGATCTTTAATGGCAAAGAAGGCTATTACCGGAAAAAGATCACTGGCCGGAACATGCTGATCACTTACTATACCTCCGATGAACAGAATCTCATTTATGTGCAAGTGGCGCCCATGGTGGAGCTACTGAAAGATAGTATGTTCATCGGCAGGTTTAGTTTTTTTATCATTCTCATCGCTTCGTTAATCGCTTTCATGATGTCGTATTTAATCGCTTCCAAGGTAACCAAACCCATTAAGAAATTAACCAACCTGATGCAGCAGGTGGAGCAGGGCGATCTCAATGTAGTGATCAATATCACCAGAAAAGATGAAATCGGCGTACTGGCTGCCAGCTTTAACAGTATGGTCGTACGGCTGAAACGGCTGATTGAGGAAGTCTATGTGACGCGCCTGAAACGAAAAGAAGCCGAGCTTAAGGCATTGCAGGCCCAGATTGATCCTCATTTTCTCTATAACACCCTGGACACAATCTATTGGACTTCACGCCAGGAGAATGCCTCGAAGTCAGGGGAGTTGGTGGAAGCCTTAGCAAAATTATTCCGCCTCAGTCTGAACAAGGGAAACGAAGTCACCACCATTGAAAAAGAAGTGGAGCATTTAAACAGTTATTTGTTTATCCAGAAAATGCGATATGATCAAGAACCACAAATTGAGATCGCCATCGAACCGTCACTTTACCCTTACCATACCATTAAGTTGATATTACAGCCCTTGGTCGAAAATGCTCTCTATCATGGCATTGCCGAACTGGAAAAACCCGGAAAAATTACGGTGACCGGAACTGAGGTGGATGGGGAGTTTGTTTTTGAGGTAAACGATAACGGAGTTGGGATGACAGCTGAGAAAATTCAAGAGGTCTTTCGGGATGACAATGGAAGTCAAGGCGGTTATGGCCTTAAAAATGTTGATGAACGCATTAAACTATACTTTGGCGAAGACTATGGCATAACTATCAAAAGCGAACCGGGGAAAGGTACCCGGGTACGGGTGAGAATTCCCAAATATTATGAGGGGAATGAGGAAAATGGCGTTGTTGAGAATCGTGATCGTGGATGATGAAAAAATGATCCGGGAAAGCATGGTCAAGACCTTTCCCTGGGAGAAACTAGGAATTGAGGTGGTTGGTACAGCGGAGAACGGCAAACGCGGGCTTGAAGTGGTTGCTGTGACCCGGCCCCATATCATTTTGACGGATATCCGGATGCCGAAAATGGATGGCCTGGAGTTTATCCGAAGCGTCCGGGAATATATGAAAGATGTGAGAATCATCATTATCAGCGGTTACGATGAATTTGCCTACGCCAAAAAAGCAATGGAATATGGAGTCTCCGATTATATTTTAAAGCCGGTAAGCGCAGAAGAGCTTTTCCGGGTTTTGCAAAAATTAGTTCAGGGGATGGAAGCGGAATTTTCGGCAGATTTGTTTCTAGTGAAGGTCAAAAAAGAGATCCGTTCGGAACTGGATTGTTTTCTCAATGCCATCCGGTTGGGAGACCCTTCTAAGAGTCTTCATTTTTTGAAAGAAATGATTCAAAAACTGATGATGATGAAAATCGCTCCGGATCAATTCCGTCAAGTATGTCTGGAGATTTCCAACCGGGCATTGGAGGTTGTGAAGCATGACGGAATTCAATTATCCGGAAACTGGCGGATTGAGAATGATGAATTGTACCGGGATTTGGGGCATTTGACCACTTTAATGGAGATTGCGGGCTGGTTTGAAGAATTTACCGGCTCATTGGTTGACGATATCGGGACACAAAAGATCCAGGGAAATAGTGGCGTGGTTCAAAGAGCGATCCAATATATAAACAGTCATTTTCAGGAGAATTTATCCGTCAAGAATGTTGCCGACTATGTCGGGCTGAACCCGGACTATTTCAGCCATGTTTTCAAAAAAGTCCGCGGGGAAAGTTTTAGTGGTTATTTGAACCAGTTGCGGATTCATAAGGCTACTGAACTTTTAGTCGCTAATTTATACAAAGTATATGAAGTTTCGGATATGGTTGGTTATAATGATTACAAATATTTTAGCAGTGTTTTCAAAAAGATTACCGGAGTATCCCCAACCGATTATCATGGCTTGTTATCCGGAAAAAATTGATCAAAAGAGAAACCCAACTCCTGATCCGTTAAGAATCCAAACCATTCTGACCGTACTGAAATATACCGCGATTTAGCACTGCATTATCTTCCAAGGGACATTCCCGTCCAAAAACAAATGATGGATGAGGAAAGTTCTAAGAAAATCGGATATAATCAAAGGATTCTGGATTGTTAACATCTTTTTAAAAATATATAATGAAAATGTTTCAAAGAGCGCTCTTTCAAAGAAACGGTTTTCTAATGCTTAGTATAAGGGAGGCTTGTTTTGTAATGAAACGTTTAATTAGGTTGCTTCTGGTAGTATTGATAGTATTCGGCATCATGGGTTCCTCTATCCAAATAAACGCCGATAATGAGCAGGTAAAGTTCACCTTATGGCATTCTTACGTCGGTGCAGATATGCGGGCCCATTTTATGGATGAGATTTTGAAGAAATTTGCTGCGGCTTATCCGGATATTAAAATTCAAGAGGAACAGATACCCCGCGATCAGTATCAGACCAAATTAAAGACTTTGGCTGCTGCGGGTCAATTGCCGGACGCTTTTATAATATGGCCAAACGCGATGACTCGTGAATTTGCGGGCGCTAATCTAATCGCCGATATCAACGATTTATTGGAACAAAACCCGGACTGGAAAAACTCTTTTGTTACACCGGCCTTGAAAGAGTTCACGGTGAACGGTAAAACCTATTCGGCTGGAATTGGAGTTTCAGTAACCTCCATCGTGTTCTGTAATAAAGAATTATTCGATAAATACAAAGTAGTTTATCCAAAAACTTTCAAACAGCTGCTGAATGTGGTGAAGGTTTTCAAGAAAAATGGGATTATCCCGATTACCTTGGGTAATAAACCTCAATGGCCGGTTCAGTCCGCTATCTTTAGTCTGATGGCAAACCGCAGGACCGGGAGTGCCTGGCTTGATAATGTACTGGAGAAGAAAGGGGCCAAGTTTACCGATCCCCAATTCGTTAAAACCTTGTATGATTTGAAGAACCTGACTGATCTCGGGGCATTCAACAAAGATTACAAAAGTATAGACAATGTCCAAATGCGTGATTATTTTTATCGGGGTCAAGCGGCTATGATGATTGATGGTTCTTGGGCTTTATCGGATATCATTAGTAAAGCTCCGGATGGATTGAAAAAGAATATAGAAATGAACGTGTTACCCGCTTTCGAAGGTGGGGCCGGTGACCCGAATGTAATGTCCGGCGTCAGCGCCACTGGGATTGTCATCAATGCCAAGGCTTCTCCAAAACAGAAAGAAGCTATCAAAAAACTCATTCAATTTGTAACCGATAGTAATGCGCAACAATTATATGTCCAAGACAGTATTCCCGTGTCCTTTAAAAATGTAGAAATAGACCCCGCCAAAGTGGACCCGCTCTTTGGTAAGCTGGTGGATTTGATCAGAAAACATCCTTTTGTAACGGTTTACGACTCGGCCCTGAACTCCGAACAAACCGAAATCATCAATAATGGGCTGCAAGCTGTGATGATGGGGGTCCAGAAACCCGAAGCCCTAGCCAAACAATTACAAGCAGCGGTTAAGTAAGCTTGAAGAGAGTTTTAATTTCAATAGGATCCATTGAAGGGTAGGCGCGCAGAGCTTGAGATTGAGGAGATCCGGATTGATTGAGTCTATTCGCCGCTTACCCTTTCTTATTTCGCAAAAGGGTCTTCAATTTCGTTCTTTTGTTAAAAGATTGATTATCGTGCGAATGGAAGTGAGAAAATGTATATCACCAGCAAGTATAAGAAATATATTGTAATGGGGTTGACGCCGGCACTCTTTTTTTATCTGGTGCTGGTTATCTGGCCCATCTTCCGTTCCTTCTTTTATGGGTTTTATGATTGGAATGGCTTAAGTAAGCCAATTTACATCGGGGTTCAGAATTTTGTCGATATTCTGACCGACGGGGTTTTTTGGCTCTCATTTAAAAACAACATTTTCATCGTATTGGCTTCGATCTTCGGACAGGTGCCCCTTGGCTTGATCCTTGCGATCATTTTGAACCGCAAACTCAGAGGCGCCAGCTTTTTTCGTTCGGTTTTCTTCATTCCGATGATCCTCTCCACGGTAGTGATTGCATTACTCTGGTCGACCATACTCAATTCCCAGACAGGATTAGTGAATTCTTTTTTACAGGTGGCTGGCTTGGGGGCTCTGGCTCAGGATTGGCTTGGCGAGCCTAAAGTTGCCATGTATACGGTAAGTGCGGTCGTGATCTGGCAATTTATCGGATTTTATATGATCATTTTTTTGGCGGCTTTACAAAACATTCCCGTTGATATTATGGAGGCGGCTGAAATTGATGGAGCCAGCGAGTGCCAGAAGTTGCTCATGATAACTTTACCGATGTTGTGGACTACCGTTAAAACCGCCGTGATATTGTGCATTGCCGGAAGTATGCGATCATTTGACTTGGTTTTTGTAATGACCCAGGGAGGCCCCGCCCATATGACCGAACTTATGGCAACTTATATGTATAATAAGACTTTTTCAGTTTACAAATACGGCTATGGCAGCGCAATATCGCTAGTTATTTTCATAATTAGCTTTGGTTTTATTTTGATCAGTCAGAAATTAATGGGTCATAGCCAAGTCGATGAAGAAGAGGGAGGGGTATAACCATGGAATCTCTCACAACATCGGACAGGGTTGAGGTCGGGAAGCAATTCCGAAGCCGTTGGGAAAAGCCGGTATTGTACCTGATTTTGGGATTCTTGAGTGTAATCACCTTATATTGTTTGGTTTGGATGTTTTATACATCCTTTAAAAGCAATCAAGAGATATCGATCAATATTTTCGCGCTCCCCACGGAGCTCCACTTCGAAAACTATGTTAATGCGTGGCAGACAGCGAAAATAGGGGTTTATTTATTCAACAGTGTGTTTGTAGCCGTCACGGCTATCATATTGACAGTTTTATTCAGCGCAGCGGCGGCCTTTGTTTTATCAAAATTTAGCTTCCGGCTGCAAAAATTGATCTATTCGCTGTTCATCATAGGGATGCTGATTCCCTTGCAATCGGTATTAGTGCCGCTATTTATCCAAATGCGGAATTTAGACCTCTTGAACACACAGTGGTCATTGATTTTTTCCTATACAGCATTTGGACTTCCGATTACGATCTTTATTTTGGAAAGCTTTATGCGGGCTTTTCCGGATGCCGTGATAGAAGCGGCAATAATGGACGGCTGTACGATTCCAGGACTGTTTGTCAGGATAATCCTGCCGATGACACGGCCGGCAATTGCCACCGTTACTATCTTAAATTTCTTAAATAATTGGAAGGAATTTTCTTTCGCATTGATTTTTATTAATGATGATATCAAGAAAACTTTACCGCTCGGACTTTATAATTTTTTAGGCGCTTACTCAAGTAATTATGCCGAATTGATGGCGGCATTGACAATATCATCCATCCCGGTCATAGTTCTGTACCTGATCCTTCAAGAACAGGTGATTCATGGGATGACGAGCGGCGCAGTAAAAGGTTGATTGAATTTTCCGATAAGGAGATGGAATCATGACAGTGTTGAATTTTCCAAAAGATTTTCTTTGGGGTGCAGCAACTGCATCTTACCAGATTGAAGGAGGAGCCGATGCGGACGGGAAGGGTGAATCAATTTGGGATCGTTTCAGTCATATTCCCGGGAAAACAACCAATGGCGACACCGGTGATATTGCCTGTGATCATTATCACCTTTATCAACAAGATGTGCAATGGATGAAAGAAATAGGGTTACAGAGCTACCGCTTTTCAATCTCCTGGCCCCGAGTTTTCCCGGCAGGCAGGGGAAAGATTAATCCCCAGGGAATGGACTTTTATAACCGACTGGTTGATGAATTACTGGAAAAGGGAATCGAACCCGCGGTCACACTGTATCATTGGGATTTACCCCAAGCCTTGCAGGATAAAGGAGGCTGGGGAAACCGGGATATAGTGGATGAATTTGCGGAATATGCCGCATATCTCTTTGAGGTTTTAGGCGATCGGGTCAAGAAATGGATTACACACAACGAACCTTGGGTGGTAGCATTTGCTGGACATTATCAGGGCAGGCATGCTCCCGGATTAAAGGATCTCCCGTTGGCGGTCCAGGTTAGCCATTATCTGATCCTCTCGCACGCCAAAGCCGTTCAGGCCTACCGTAGCTCGAAGTATCATGACGGTAGCATTGGGATTACTTTAAACCTTTATCCTTGTATCCCCGGTTCGGATTCGCCAGCCGACAGGCAGGCTGCCACCTTGGTTGATGGCCATAATAACCGTTGGTTTCTTGAGCCGGTATTCAAAGGTGAGTATCCTGCCGATATTCTGAAGCTTTATCAAGAAAAACTAAATTCTCCAGTTATTTTGTCCGGCGATATGGAGTTGATGAAGGCGAACCCAATGGATTTCTTGGGTGTCAATTACTATTTCCGGAAAGTGGTTCAACATTCCGAAAACCACCCGCTCTTACAATTTGAAGAAATTAAGCCGGAAGGCTCCCGGTATACGGCCATGAATTGGGAAATCACACCCCAGGGACTGACCGATCTTTTAACCCGGCTCGATCGGGATTATAACCATCCACATATCTATATCACGGAAAATGGCGCTGCCTTCAAGGATGACCGTTGGGAGGAGGAAATCATTAACGATCAGGATCGAATGGAATTCTTAGAGCAACATTTTGCCGCAGCCCACCGGGCTATTGAGGCCGGCGTCAAGTTGGACGGTTATTATGTTTGGTCTTTAATGGACAATTTTGAATGGGCGCATGGCTTTGGGAAAAGATTTGGCCTGATCTATATCGACTATCCAACCCGGCGACGGATTTGGAAAAAAAGTGCTCTTCGTTTTCGGGAGGTTATTAAAAATAACGGTTTATAACCTCCCTCTGTGTTTGCGAGGTCAGATACGCCGCCGAGATATATGGCACTTGGTTTAAAAAAGGAGATATCCCCATGAAAATCTTGCTAAATGAAGGGTGGCAACTTTGCAGTTGTGAAAGGAATTCGGTCAGGGACGTTATTGCACAGATTGAAACCGCTGATAATGAATGGATAGACACTAACGTACCTGGCGATGTTCATTCCACATTGCTGAAGAAGGGGCGGATTAAAGATCCGTTTTATTCCACCCATGTTGAAAAATGCCGTTGGATTGAAGAGAAAGTTTGGTGGTATCGAAAAGATTTCGATTTCGATCAGCCGGTTGAAATGGGTGGACTCTGTGAGCTTAAATTGAATGGCTTGGACACATTTGCAACTGTTTATTTGAATGGTTTGAAACTGGGCAGTCACGAGAATATGTTTACTCCGGCAGTCTTTGATGTCACTGACCAATTACGGACGGGCCGAAATCATTTAATGATCCGGTTTGATTCGGTAATGGCGGTGACTGCGGAGAAGGATTATCGTGGTATGTGGTATTCTTATAGCCCAAACCGGGTTTGGGCCCGGAAGGCGCAGATGAATTTTCGTTGGGATTGGGGTCCGCGGATTATAACTGCCGGAATATGGAAAGATGTTGAATTGAATATTTATCACCTAGCCAGAATCGATAATGTCTTTGCAAATACTGAAACATTACGGGAGGGATTGGCGGAACTTTTGATAGAGTTGGAGACGACTGTATTTCATCCTGGAGTCAGTCTGACGGTAGAGGCCAGTTTGACTTTAGGCGACCAGTCCTTCACTCAAAATGCTATTTTGCCCGTAAGTGGCCGTGTGACCTTAAAGATTGGGATAGATCAGCCCAAACTCTGGTGGACGCATGATCTGGGAGAACCTGTCCTATATGATTTGACTGTCACTTTGAGGGATGACTCAAAAATACTTGATACGTATCACAATAAAATTGGTATTCGTAGGCTTGCGGTTCAACAATATACAGAACAAGGCGAGAAGCGCTTTACCTTTCTATTGAACGGAATACCAATCTTCGCCAAAGGCGCGAATTGGATTCCGGTCCATAACTTTATCGGCTCCATTGAGGATCGGAGCTACCGTGGGTGGATTGACATTGCCAAGGAAGGCCGCATGAATATGCTGCGGGTTTGGGGTGGTGGAATTTATGAAAAAGAAGCTTTTTATCAGGCGTGTGACTGCCAGGGTTTACTGGTTTGGCAGGACTTTATGTTTGCCTGTTCTTCCTACCCCGATTTTGATAAGGAGTTTATGGATAACGTCCGGGAGGAAATTATTTATACCGTAAAGTCCTTGCGTAACCACCCGTCTTTGGCAATTTGGTGCGGTAATAACGAGATTCAATGGATCCACGGTCAGAAACTGGCTGATTTGAAGGATTTACGTCTCTATGGGGAAAAGATTTATCATGACATGATGCCCAAACTTCTTGAAGAGCTGGATCCCTCCAGACTGTACTGGCCAAGTTCACCTTTTGGAGGTAACGATCCCAACAGTGATGAGGAGGGTGACAAACATAACTGGCAAGTATGGGCCGGCCAGATTTATCCGCATCTTCATGGCGAAAGAGTAATTGTGGATAATACTCCAAGTGGTATCTCTTTTAAAAATTACGCCCGGGATCGGGGCAAATTCATTTCAGAGTTCGGGATACAGGCCGCCCCGGTTTTGCAGACCCTTGAAAGTTGTCTGCCGGAAGAGGAATTATTTTGGGGTAGCTTTGAAATGCGCTACCGGAATAAGGATAAACGGCCTAATCGCGGGCTTTTAATGATGCAAAGCTATACCGGGCTCCCCGGTGATTTGTATCAATATATCGATTACTCTATGTTGGCCCAGGCAGAAGGATTGAAATACGGGATTGAACATTACCGGCGGCGTAAGCCGGATTGCAGCGGAACCTTAATCTGGCAACTCAACGACTGCTGGCCGGCAATTAGTTGGAGTATTGTCGATTTTTACGGCCGGCCTAAAGCAGCTTTTTACTATGTCAAGCGGGCCTATCATCCTATTTTGCTTTCATTTAAAGAAGAGGGACCGGACATTATCTCATTGTGGGCCAGCAATGACTTGCTTGCTGAGTATCAAGATCGGATCGAAGTCGGAATGATGGATTTTTTTGGCAACCTTGAGTACCGGGAAGAATTGGAGCTGACGGTTCCGGCGAACAAAACCATCCGCGTCAAAGAGTTTTCTAAAAACCGGATCAACGTAACATATAGCAATTTCGAGTTTCTTTATGGGAAACCCAAAGATAAAAGGGTTAACTCCAATATTTATTTCTTTGAAGATTTCAAAGACTTAAACTTACCCCACTGCAGGCTGGTCGTGGATCGCACAATGGTAAGCGAAGAGAGACTTGAACTTAAGGTGATAACGGATTATTTCGCTAAATTTGTCAAGATCGAGATTATTCGTGACTTGGAGCAATTCATGATCAGTGATAATTATTTTGATCTGATGCCTGGTCAGGAAAAGGTTGTGAAAATTGAAGCAAAAAATGGAAAACTTCCCCTCAATATTGATATTAAGGTATCTGCAATCAACCAAGCCTAACGGAAATCTATTGAATCTCAAGGGGGTATAGAAATTCAAAGTAAGATCGGAGCAATTTACAGGTTAGGATAAAAGCAGGATTATTTCAACGATTAGGAAAAAAATAATCATAAAAAGAAGAATCATGAATAAGAATGAAAAATCTGGTCCCTACGAACGGCCGGATTTTTATTTTTTCCGGAATAAAGCGGCGGAAAAAAATCAATAATGCTTAAAGGAGTAGTAAGCTTGAATACCCAATATACAATTCGAAATCAAAGGTAGGAGAGTTATGAAGATATTGCTGGTTTATCCGGGCTATCCGGACACTTTTTGGAGCTTTAAACACGCTTTGAAATTCATCGTAAAGCAGGCGACCAATCCGCCGCTTGGACTATTAACTGTAGCAGCTATGTTGCCGGTGGAATGGGAGAAGCGGCTGGTGGATATGAATACGGATGCTTTAGATGATGGCGATCTGAAATGGGCCGATTTTGTCTTTATTAGCGCCATGGCCGTTCAAAAAGAGTCTACCCTCAAGGTGGTTGAACGTTGTCAAAAACTTGCGGTGCCAACGGTAGCCGGAGGCCCTCTTTTTACTTCCGATCCGGATAGTTGGAAAAATGTTAATCATTTAATATTAAATGAGGCAGAAGTCACTTTGCCGCTTTTTTTGAGCGATCTGGAAAAAGGGATTCCCCGGCATATTTATACTTCGCCCGAGTGGGCAGATGTTACCCGCTCTCCAATTCCCGATTGGCAGCTCATTAATCAGAAGAAATATGTCTCCATGTGCCTGCAGTATTCACGAGGCTGCCCTTTTGAGTGCGAATTTTGTGATATCACAGCCCTGTATGGCCGAATACCCCGCACGAAAGAAAAAGAACAAGTTTTGGCAGAGCTGGAAGCCCTCTTTAAAACGGGTTGGCGGGGGAGCGTTTTTATGGTTGACGACAACTTCATTGGAAATAAAAAGAAACTTAAAGAGGAGATTTTACCGGCAATCGATGGATGGATGGAAGAACATCATCATCCTTTTACTTTTTATACCCAAACTTCCATTAATTTAGCGGATGATGATGAGTTAATGAAAATGATGGTTGACGTCGGATTTGATGATGTCTTTATCGGGATTGAAACTCCTCATGAGGATAGTCTGGCTGAATGCCACAAAACCCAAAATAAACGCCGCGATCTGGTGGGAGCGGTAAAAAAAATCCAACATTTCGGATTGCAAGTCCAAGGAGGATTTATCGTAGGATTTGATAGCGATCCTTTGACAATCTTTGAAAAACAGATTGACTTCATCCAAAAAAGCGGCATTGTCACCGCAATGGTCGGAATGTTGAACGTCATGAAAGGAACAAAGCTTTATCAACGTTTGAGCCAGGAGGAACGGATTATCAAAAACGGTTCGGGAAATAATACCGATTTTTCTGTCAACTTTATCCCCAAAATGCCTTACGAAACATTGGTGAATGGTTATCGGAAAATTGTAGGTACGATTTATGCTCCGGAAGAGTTCTACCAACGGGTCAAAAATTTTCTCAGGGAGTATCAACCCTTACCAAAGAAAGTTATCCGGATTAGCTGGTGTGATATCAAAGCGTTTTTGCGTTCGATTGTCGTGATTGGTGTATTGGGGAAAGAACGGGTCCAATATTGGAAATTACTAGGCTGGTCGTTACTAAAAAGGCCGCGCTTATTTCCGGTTGCTGTAACTTGCGCTATTTATGGCTTTCATTTTCGGAAAGTTTATGAGGGGTATATGTAAAAATATGAAGTTTGGAAGTTTAAAGTTAGAAATCATGAGCCAGAATCTGCTCGGTTTCTTAAAGGATGATATTCGATCAAATGCAAAGAGTTAGGTCTTAATGGTAAAAGGCCTAACTCTTTTATTCAATATAAACTTTATTGTGGTTTTTTCAATTCCTTTGTTGCTATACTGTTAACTATTAAAATTCAGATAAAGCCGGTTTGCTGCTACGCGCATGTCCCGATCCATCCGCTCAAACAATAGCACATCTTCCATATGGAAAAAACCTTTCAAATTGTTGATAAAAGCTGCTGCTTTTAGGGCGCCTTCTGCAAAAACAACCTGGGAGTACGAGCGGTGAGTAATTTCAATTTCGTCGGCTTCTCCGGCGAAGAGTACTTTATGTACCCCGATGGTCCCACCGGCCCGTATGGAGTGTATGGCTATTTCATTGGTTTCTTTTGATTTTGGATCTTTCCGGCTTATCCTCCCTCGCACAGTAACTTTTTGGTTTTTGGCCGCTCCCTTAATAATACTGAGTTCGCTGGCAATTTTAAGGGCTGCTCCCGATGGAGTATCTTTTTTATTCCGGTGGTAGGATTCGGTTATTTCCACGTCATAATGGGGAATTAGCCGGGCCATCGTTTTCACCACGGACAGCAGTAAATTAATTCCCACCGAAATATTGGGCGCATAGACCAGTCCTACTTTGAATGTCTCCACGATTTTTTTTAACTCATAGAGTTGCATGTTGTTAAATCCGGTAGTACCAATAACCATATTGATCCCCTTCTTCGCTAAAACATAAGCGTTTTGGAGAGTGGCTTCCGGTGAGGTAAAATCGATAGCTACCTGAAAAAATTTTTGATCGATTTCTTTATCTAAATCCTGCGCATCGGTAATAACAATATCCTGAACACAGGGGATAAATTCGTTTAAGGACCGTCCGGCCTTGGGACTTCCTGGTTTAGCGACTACTGAAACCAAATCAAAATTCGGTGAATTCAGGATTTGTTCGGCTACAACCGATCCGGTCCTGCCTAGACCCAGTAAACATGTTTTGATAATCATAAGTACACCCCTTTTCATGAATGTTATTTTTTTAAAGCAATAAAAGGGAATCGGATATGACGCGTGCGTGCGCACGCACTTACATGTTCACCTCTCTTTCAACGCCTACGAGGTTAGCTGACGGGTTCGGATCGAAAG
The DNA here is from genome assembly GCA_023426245.1 of Bacillota bacterium. Taxonomy (GTDB): domain Bacteria; phylum Bacillota; class UBA4882; order UBA8346; family UBA8346; genus UBA8346. The sequence goes on along the minus strand of JAFABB010000025.1, from coordinate 185,277 downwards.
TTAACCCTATAATGTGCGGCTTCATCTATGAAACGACTCACCCGCAGATTAATTCACCCCACAAGATTGGTTCCCCCGCTTCTTAAATTCAAAGCATCCCCTAATAAACCAATACGAAAAGAGGACGCCTTCGTAAAGATTCGGCGACAGCAGAGTTACTCGCAAAATGCGGCTTGCTGATTTACTATTATTATACAATAATTCTATGTTCAGTCAATGGTTACACATCCTGTAATTTAATGGATGGGATGGCGCTTCAAAGCAATTCCAATCGATATTGTTATGTTACAAGAGGCGGAACTTGCACGTTTGAAGGACCTTCTAACGGATAAGTATATCATAAAGCATATCGTTTCCCAATATTTGGCCTGAAATGCTGTAGGGAATTGAACGTTATAATACCGGTACGGGACAGGCTTTATTTATCATGAACGAAAACGTTCGATCATCATAAAATAGGGGAGAGTGCAATTTTGTATTTGACACGCAATGGAAGGTTTTATGTATATATTTTGGCAAGTGTCCTTTTGATAGCTGGGATTTATATTGCGCATAATAACCGTCCTCATTTGAAAACAGGCTATGCTGTGGAGGCTGCAACGGGTTTGGGTGATTATACTGTTAAAAAAGGCGATTCTATTTTTGAGATAGCCGGTAAATTTGGCGTATCAATCTCTGCATTGCTGCATGCCAATGGTCTAGACAATGGGAAAATAACTCCCGGGCAGGTGCTGACTATTCCCAATGAGCCGTCCGGCGATTGGTATACCGTAAAAAATGGCGATACTTTATGCGCTATTGCCGATAAATATGTTGTTACTGTAGGTGACTTGAAAAAGGTCAATGGGATTCAGCGTGATTTGATTCTGCCTCATCAAGTGTTGGTCATTCCTTCAGAAAGAATGGCAGCCGCCGAAAAAATAGAAACAGCTACGGATAAGCCAGTGACAATGAGTAATACGCCGGCTCCCCAAACACAAAAAACACTATCCGAAGATACAGATCGGCCGTTGCGGGAAATTCTCCGGGACCGAGGGTTTAATACGGATCGTTTGAATTTGGTAATTTTTGTCGATAAATCCGATCATGTGCTATCCATTTTTAAGGATAAAACTCTCCTGAAATCCTATCCCATCGATTTGGGAGACGGTGGTTTGGCAGACAAGAAAATCAAGGGGGATCATAAAACACCGGAAGGTGATTTTTATGTGGTTGAAAAATCAATCCTTCAACCGGCTGACCAATTTTTAGGTACCCGTTGGCTCAGGATTAGTTATCCTAATGTTGAAGATGCCGAAAGAGGCCTGCGTCAAGGTTTAATTGACCGAAATACACGAGATCAAATCATAGGGGCTTTCCGCAATAAAGATATACCGCCGCAATATACCGCACTTGGTGGTGGAGTCGGCATTCACGGGGGGAGTTCCAAGAAACAAGGAAGTAATTGGACCTGGGGTTGTGTTGGACTTCGTAATCAAGACGTGGAAGACTTTTTTGATTTTGTTGAAGTAGGAACACTGATTTATATTCAACAATAAAATGATATTATTCTTTATGAAGCCATTCATTCCAGACCTCTGGCTGGTAACCCACGGTTGCTTTGGAAGCGTTTCGAACGATCGGGGTTTTAAAAAGTAACGGGTCTGAAAGCAGTTCCTCTTCGATATTGTGAACCAGGTATTTCAGGTTGCGTTTTTGATATTGTTTTCCATTCGTATCCATCAGATTTTCCAGGGGAACCGAGGACATAACGCTCTTCAGTTCCCCCTTGCTTAGCCCTTTTTCAGCGAGATCGATGAATTGATATTTTAGAGCACGTTCTTTGAAAAAACGCTCGGCTTTGCGGGTATCCTGGCATTTTTTAGTTCCAAAGATTTGGATATTCATAGAAGTTCCTTTCCGTATTAAAAGACATTGCGAGTTAAAATGACTAATATCCAAATATTGCTTGACCCAATCCAAATAACAGCGATATAATAAATTAAATATCCATATTATATCATAAACGGATAAAAATAAAATCAATAAACATTCACCGATAACAGCAAACGCAGGCGAAAGCGGCGGACGCAAAACCACGGGTCTAAAATCCAATCGATAGATTCGATTAAGATAGCCGGGTTACCGAAGGAACTCTTTTACCTGCGGCTGTTTGCCAGCGCCGTGGGTATTTTTGTCTGAATCAGATTTTGAGGACAACATATTATAAAGGAGATGGACAGTAATGGAACAAATCATCGGCGGTAAATATCTCACCTTTTCTTTGGAAACAGAAACATACGGAATACCCATTAAGACAGTGCGTGAAATTATTGGAATGCAGGAAATAACCCATGTTCCGAAAACAAAAGAGTATATTAAAGGGGTTATGAATTTAAGAGGTAAAATTATCCCTGTGATTGATTTCCGGCTGAAGCTGGAAATGGAAGAAAAGGCTTATAATGACCGGACTTGTATTATTGTCCTTGAGGTTCACCAAAACGGTAATAAACGTTTACTCGGTATTGTGGTTGATGCTGTAACCGAGGTGCGTAATTTTCAAAAAGAAGAATTGGAAGCGCCGGGATATAATACCCAAATTGAAGGGGACCTTCTGCTCGGCCTTGGTAAATCCAATGATAAAGTGATCATGATGATTAATATCGAGAAGATCATGAGTAAGGAAGACGCGGTCAATTTTCAAAAGGCTGTTGGAGAGTAAGTTAAGGCCGTTTCATCGCAGGGAAAAAGGGTTTTTACTTATGCGGGACTGGATTGTAGGATAGATATCTTCGTCGTTAAACATAAGATTCTTTACGGCGGTTGCCGAAAAATGAAAAATTCTCGATGGTTTACCATTCGAGAGTTTTTTTTATTCTTTAATTCCGTCTCGAGAGAACACTGGATATAAAACTGTCCAAAGTTGAATGAATGGATTGCCCTTTAAAATTTGTCTGTATTTCCAGATTATTCATTGTGTTCCTTGATTAACTGATCTATAATATTAACACATATTTTTGGAAACGTTAACAAAAAACTTATAGTTTCACCGATAACAGCAAACGCATGCAAAAGCTGCGGACGCAAAGCCACGGGTCTAAAATCTCTAGGGGTTATGACAGCCGGGTTGCCGATGGGATCTTTTTTATGCCTGCTGTATGAATATACTTATAGCAGGTTTTTTGCGTTTTTTTAGGGTATGATTCCATTCAGGGTGTTCTAGAAAGTACTTTAAATATAAAGCTTCTTTTGATTATCGACATGGAGAAGATGATAAACAACCGGAATATTAATAGGAGGGGACATTATGAAGCAACGAACGGTAAAATTAAGTGTCAGAATTATCTCGGGTTTTGCCGGTTTAATGGTTTTATTGTTAATCATGGCACTGGTTACCATTATGAATATGGTTAAGGTTAATTCCGAAGTACTCAAAATTAGCGGTTTTCACAACCGGCAAAATTTATTAAGCAGCATGGAAAAATCAGTAATATCGGCCACTAAAGGGTTACAGGGTGTTCTTGCTGGAGTGGATATTGAAGAAAATAAACAAGATATGACTCAGGGTTATCAGGAATTCCAAAGTTCTTTTGAGGAAGCGGAAAAAACATTTGTAACCGAACAAGGGAAGAAATTGTTGGAACAAATTAAAGAGTCGGCTGGAAAAGTTTGGCCTTTAATGAACCAAGCACTTGAGTTAAGTTTAAATATTGACAACCCGGAAGTAAAGGATTTCCTTACAAACCAAGTAACACCTACCACAAAAGAATTGATTGGATATCTCCATGAGACTTTCGGTTTGGGAGAGCGTAATATTCAACTGGAAATGAGCATTGCCCAGCAGGTATACAGTAATTCCCTGACATTTTTAATAATCTTGTTTTGCATATTTATGGCATCGGGAATATTTTTGGCTTATTATATTACCCGTAGTATCACCAAGTCAATGAATTCAATTACCTCCCGTATTCGTGTGGGAGCCCAACAAGTTGCTGCGGCCTCGGGACAATTATCGGCCTCAGCCGGACAGCTTTCTCAAGGCAGCACCGAGCAAGCGGCTGCTATTGAAGAAACTTCCTCTACCCTCGAGGAATCTGCTTCCATGATGGAACAGAATTTGACAAATACAAAACAAGTTGCTCAATTGTCGGAACACGCAAAAGTTGCGGCAGATAAAGGCAATCATGAGATGCAAGAAATGATGAATTCGATTCAGGAGATTAAGAAATCCAGCGACCAAATTGCTAAAATTATTAAAGTAATTGATGATATAGCGTTTCAAACCAATATATTGGCTCTTAATGCGGCCATAGAGGCTGCAAGAGCAGGGGAAGCTGGAATGGGTTTTGCGGTTGTGGCAGAAGAGGTGAGAAATTTAGCCGGTAGGAGTGCACAGGCTGCTAAGGATACGACTGCAATCATTGAATCCAATATAGAACTATCCACCAAGGGTGTATCGATTGCCGAGAAAGTCCGTGAGGCCTTAAATGAAATCACGATTCAATCAAAAAAAGTCAATGAACTCATGGATGAAATCGCAGCAGCCAGTCAGGAACAATCTTTGGGAATTGAGCAGGTTAATAAATCGATAGCTCAAGTAACTGTTGTTACCCAACAGAACGCAGCCAACGCAGAGGAAAGTGCTTCAGCGGCAGAAGAACTGAATGCACAGTCCGAGAATATGAAGCAAATTGTTCAAGAGCTTTCCATGTTGGTGTATGGAACCGTCACTGCGATTAACCAGATAGGATATCAAGGACAACGAATCCCCAATTTGGAACAACTTCAGGGGCGACCCAAAACGAATCCTAGTGAGATTCATTTGGAGTATTCCAACTCTCAAAAGTTGGTAACTGATAAAACAAATTTAAAAACGAAAGTTATTTCTCCGGAGGATGTAATTCCATTGGAGGATGATGCCCGGCATTTTTAAGGATGTTATTTTAAATCGATGAAAAGTAAAAAATCATTTTATTGAAACTCTCGGAGCAGAAAGTCCGGGAGTTTTTTATCGTGTTAAAAGCCGCGTTAACCTGACCAAATTGTTAGAAGCAGGAGGAAATGATAAGTCGGAAATTTTTTTAAATGCTTTTTAGACAGCCTCATGATTGTCGAGGAATGGGGTATCCTAACTTCAGAAAAATAAAGTGAGGGATTAAGAAATGGAGCAGCAACCCAAATATATTGAAAACCGGCAATTTGTTGGATATGAAGAAGAAGACATTCAGATTATCAACCAAAGAGAGCAGCGTAAATTTGATGAAAACCCAAAGATAAGTGAAATCATGAGAACAATTGAACAAGAGTCACAAGAAGTTGGTCATTGGGAGGAACATTGGCTTACAATTGACCCAAGCGGAAGGAGAGTGTATGCCAGGATTTATTATACACCGGAGCATGCTTGGGCTTTAACTGCTGAAGGGCGAGTCGTTCGAGAAATAGATTATCCTACCGATAGGCAATTATCCCAAGAAAGTAGTAATCAAAAGGAAAATTCCCAGGATGATAATGTGACGCTTCATTAAGCGACAATCGCTCAGGCAATTCACCCACGTGCGTATACTTGTTTATGGAGTGTGTTCATTGCAAATCTTATTTAGGGGTATCTAGCTCTGGTGAGCGGGTTTATTAAATGCCTTTATTGCTACCGAATATACTTTAGCCATACGTTACATGATTTTTAAATATTACCTCATCTAGGCGAAAGCGGACGAGTAGAATTTATTGAATATGTTTTAGATATCTATTGAAAAATTTTGCAATTCCTAGCATAATTCATTTTACTCTGGAACACAATATGATAGAACCTAATATTAAGGTATCTATCTTTGTAGGAGTGAAAATGATGACCAAAAATGCATTGGCGGTTTCAGGACCATCAGGTCAAACGATGCACAAATCAAAACCTCGTTATACGGAAGCGGAAAACAAATTAATTTTTGAATCATGGTGGGAACCTCAAAAAAGGCGTGAACTTAAAAATCGTTTAGGGCGGGAAATGAACGCTTTGCGCAGTCAATTTTGCCGGATATTAAAAGAAAAACATTTAAGCAACCAGGATTATTATAGTATCATGCAATCTAAACATTTACATGATGGTAATATTTCCACCCGAAAAAGAAGTCATGAACTAAAAGAAATTGATCTTTTAATTTTAGAAACATTTTGTCGACACCAAGCTTTGGGAAATTCACGAACTCAGGCTTGTGAGGAATTGCAAAATAAGTTAGGCTCTGATTTTACCCCTGCAGCTCTGAAGTTGCGATTTTACCGGTTGGTAAAAACATTGCAATACAGCGAAGCGGATTTGCTAAAGAAGGGTCGAGAGTTGTTGAATAAAAGCGAATCTATTTCAACGTTGACCAATAAACCGGATGTAAACGATGGCAAAATAATGAAAGAACCTGAAACCAAAACCTCAACCGGATTCCAGAGCAAGGGCGAAGATCAATCGTTTTTTTACCAAATTTCTTCATTACCGGAAACTGTTCGAGGTATTGGAGAACGTTTAAGTTTAATTGAAGAACAACAAAGACATCAGTTGGATTTAAAGGGATTTATTGAACATCTCCTTGCTGTGGAAAGAGATTTGAAACGCGAAGACAAATTGATGGAAGAGATACAACGATTGATTTCAGAAAATGACAGTGCCCGTTTAATGATGGAAAAAGAACATGAGCGCTTAAAAAAGCGTGAACAGGAATTGGCGGAAGTTTACAATATTCTTGAAACAATGTTGGGAGACTTTATGAGACTAGAAAGTGTTTCTAAATTGGCTTCACTGGGTGATTTCATGCACCGCCTGGAGATAACTGTAGATCAATTTGGAAATGTTTTAAAAAGTAAACGGATCGTTTCATAGACGGATTATTTTAAAAACGGGCTGGCGGTTTATGGTAACAAGCACCGGATAATTGGTGGGTTGGCTAAAGTATTTATTGGGCTTTGGTTTGAATTCATTGGATAAAGTTCTAAAGTGTACAATATATAATGTTGTCAAAAAGATGACATTATATATTGTATTTTTTATTACTTTTTTATAATTTCTTAGTTTTATAAAGGATTAATAAGAGTTTAGCAGAGAATTTTGAAAGGAGGTTATGATATTATCTTGAAGGAAGTTTTGGAAAAACAGCGAAAATTTTAATATATGCTAATTTCGAGGTTTTTTATGGTTACACTTGATTTACACGGCCTAACCCTAGCGGGGGCGCAAGAGAAAATAATTCAATTTTTCAATGGAGCTTATCAGCGCCGTGAAACGGTGGTGTGCATCGTTCACGGTCAGGGCAAGCATAGTGAGGTTTTCCCGGTGATCAAATCCTTTGTTCGGCATTGGTTGCAGGAATCGGAGTTTGGACGGGAGAAAATAGCTGCGGTTTATCGGGGCGAAGATGGCTCACCTTACACTACCCCTAATCCTGGAGAAACCATTGTAGTTTTAAATATTCCCGGGATGCCGGAACTTCTTGAAGACCAGTCTATTATTTCCTTCGATGAAGAGGAACGGGAAGCACGAAGAAATGCAAAGGCTATTCGGGCTGAACGTCTACGAACGGTGCGCCGGAGGAGTCCCCGACTTAGGTGAGCATTTAGTCTTGTATTCATTCCGAAATTCCATTGGGATTATCCAAAATATGTTGAAAAAAGGAGATTACACTTTATAAAAAATTAGCGGGTGCCGATAACTTATAAAGCTGGAAATTTATGATTACCAGTTGAAAAATTAATTTTGACAGTATTTTATTTTTTTTGACCTTTATGAAGTTGATGTTGGATAAAAAGAAATATTTGTAAGCTTTAATATTATAACCAGACATGGCGGGGATCCGCAATTTGGAGGCGGATTTCAATTCCTAGCAATATTTAGTGCTGATTTGCCCAAATAAAGGTTTCGGGTCAAGTTGGTATCAATATTTCCAGATGGGATGAACAAGATGCGAAAGATAGCCATTGCCGAGATCAAACCAGGAATGAAGCTTGCGAAGACGATTTATCGTAAAGATGACGGCAGAATCCTATTACGCGCTGATTTAGTGATTAAAGAATATCATATTGAAAGATTAATAGAATATAATTGTGAACATGCCGTTGTTTACGATAATGAAGATGAATTTGGACAAGAAGTTTCCATAGAGCCTATTGAGGAAGAAACACGCACTAAAGCGGTTGCTTTATTAAAACAATCCATAAAGCACCTTAAAACAGATGGAATCCTAGAATGTGAAGATTTGTTCCCCGTAATTCAAGAAATTATAGAATATATTCTTGCCGATCCGTTGGTTATTTATAATATGGTTGCAATTCGTAATCATGACAGCTATACATTTAGCCATTCCGTCAATGTTTGCGTCATTGCGACTTTAATTGGTTCCGTAATGGGTTATGACCGAAATGAACTTCAAATCTTGGGCATCGGTGCCATGCTTCATGATATTGGAAAAGTGAGAATTGCATCGATAATACTCAACAAGAAAGAACGACTGGAACCTTGCGAATTTGATTTGATGAAATCACATACTTCAGAAGGTTATGATATTCTGAAGCAGTCGGTCCACATAAGCTTTTTGCCCGCTCATATCGCGTTGCAGCATCACGAAAGAGAAGACGGCAGTGGTTACCCTAAAGGGTTAACTAGTGCCGATATTCATCCTTATGCCCAGATTGTTGCTGTAGCAGATGTTTTTGATGCAATGACGTCGGAACGGATTTACAAGCCTGCTTCGCCAACTTATTTAGCTTATCTAGAAATTGTGGATAAAGCAGGTATTCAATTCCATCGCACAGTGGTGGAGGCTTTAACAAAGGTTTTAACACCCTATCCAAAAGGGAGTATTTGGTTGCTTAGCAACAACGCCAAAGTGGTAGTGATTAGTGTAACTCGTATCGATTGCGTGGCAAAAGATTTAAATGAAAGAAACTGTGAAAAGGTATATAATTTATATAAACTGGCCGGTTTAAAAATCATGCAAAAATTAAACTGACAGCTGACAAAAAATAGGATTTTTTTCTAAGGTTGGGTTTTGAAAAAGTTAATTACTGAGTGTATAATACGATGTAGACTTATATGTTATGTAAGGTTTTTTTAAAGTATTATTATTAAATTAGGGGACAGATTCATGAAACGTTTATGGCTTAAAGTAGCAATAGTCGTTGTAGTTATAGTTCTATGTACTTCGGTACTCGTTGGAAAAAGTCCTACCAAGGAGAATGCCTTGGCTCATTTTTTATATCAAAGTTTAGAAGCGGAGCATTATAATCCTGCTCTCGTTAATGACCAACTTAGTAAACGGATTTATTCTTTATATCTTAAAAGTCTTGATCCCAACAAACGGTTTTTTTTGAAATCCGATATCGTAAGAATCAGCGTTTACCAAAAGAAAATCGACGACGAATTGAAACGGGGAACTTCCCAATTCTATGAACTGACAGGGAAGATCTTTGAGCAGCGGGTTCGGGAAGTCGATGCATTAACACAAAATATTCTACAAAAGCCTTTTAAATTTTCGACCATGGAAAATTTTGAAACGGATGCTACGAAAATCGATTATCCCCAAAACAGCCAGGCCTTGAAAGAACAATGGCGGTTATATCTTAAATATCAAACATTATTGGCCTATTTTGATCTAAGCAACACAAAGGATAAGGATAAATTCTCCAAGACGCAGTCGGTAGACCCGGAATTAGAGGCCCAGGCTCGAGTGAAAGTTGCCAAAAGTCTGAAATTAAGCTTGGAACGAATATTAAGAAAGAAGAACGAAGAACGGGTTGACTATTATTTAAACGCTATAGCGAATAGTTTTGATCCCCATACCGAATATATGGCTCCCCAGCTCAAAGATGATTTTGATATGAATTTGACGGGAAGGTTGGAGGGAATTGGCGCTTCGCTGAAGGAAGACGGCGAATATATCAAGGTTGTTGAAATTATACCTGGGAGTCCGGCTTGGCGGCAAAAAGTATTGCAGGCTGATGATACGGTTTTGAAGGTCGCTCAAGGCAATCGAGAACCAGTTGATGTAGTAGGTATGCCTGTAACAGATGCTGTAAAACTGATACGCGGTAAAAAAGGGACGCTTGTAAAATTGACGGTCCGGAAGCCCAGCGGCCGGATAACGGTAATTCCAATTGTCCGGGATGTTGTTGTGCTTGAAGAAGCCTATGCAAAGTCTGCTGTGATTTGGAATAAGAAGACGCTGAAGAAATACGGATATATTGATTTACCATCATTTTATCGGGATTATCAAACCAATTCACGCAACTCAGCCGATGATGTTCGGGCCGAACTGCAGAAACTTAATGCTGAGAAAGTTAATGGTATTATTTTGGATTTACGGAACAACGGTGGTGGAATTTTGGATGATGCCGTCAGAATGTCCGGACTTTTTATTAAAGAAGGCCCTATTGTCCAAATCAAGGACGGATCCGGAAAAAAGGAAGTTTTATCGGATACGGATTCCAGTGTTGTATATAGTGGACCATTGGTTGTTTTGGTGAATTCTTTGAGTGCATCCGCTTCGGAAATCCTCGCTGCTGCGCTTCAGGACTATGGGAGAGCCGTTATCGTAGGCGGGGTAAGTACTTTCGGGAAGGGTACCGTCCAGATTGTAGCGGATCTTGATCAATACTTACCGCTTAACTTAAATTCAATTAAACCCGCGGGTTCATTGCGTTTAACGATTAAAAAGTTTTACCGGGTTAGTGGAGGTTCCACTCAATGGAAAGGGGTCGCTTCGGATATTTCATTGCCCGACCTTTATAGTTACTTGGGTATTCAGGAAAAAGCGATGGATTATTCTCTCCCTTGGGACACGACACGGGCTGTTTCATACCAAAAGTGGAATGGCCGGTCATCCAATATAACGGCACTGAAATCGGCAAGTGCCCAGCGGGTAAATAAGAGCAAAGCTTTTCAACTGATTATTCAAGATGTTGCCCGTTTAAAAAAGCAGAAAGAGTTTTCAAAGGAGTCGTTAAGATTTAGTGATTTTATGGCCAATCAGAAACTTCTTAAAGAAGAGGCGGACCAGCTTCAAAATTTGCCTGTCGCGCAAGGCACTGAAATTGAAATCACTAAACCCAAGGCAGATGACGAAACTCCATCAAATCCTAATTATCAAAAGACCAAAGACTGGCTGAAACAAATTGGCAAGGATGTTTATATTAACGAAGCATGGCATATCTTAAACGATATGAATTTATAAAATTGATCATTCCATTAAAATGTGGGGCTGCCAGGAAGAAAATATAAGGCAGCCCCTTTTTATTTTTCGTTTTGGACATAAATTTACTATAAGAATTTAATAGGGTCAAAAAATTTTTAATCGATATGTAAAAATTTCGTTACAATTTTATAGTGTTAGGTAAAAATAATGGAGTGTAAAATGATGAAATCTATTTATAATGAAAATATAAATATAAAAAGGAGGAGCTAGTATGAAAAAGGTTATCATGTTGCTTTTGCTTTGTGCTGTATCCGTGGGTTTGATTCTACCTACTTTTGCTGCTTCAGCACCAACTACTTTGACTTTCTGGACTTTTCAGGAGTTACACAAACAGTTTTGGGATGACGCCACAGCAACCTGGAATAAGACCCATCCCAACCAGCAGATCGTATTAAAGACCGATGTTTACAACTATGATGAAATGCATAATAAACTGTTGGTGGCTTTACAATCTGGCGTAGGCGCTCCGGATATGGTTGATATTGAAATTAGTAAATTTCCGAATTACTTAAAGGGTAAAAATCCACAGTTATTACCGTTGAACAGCATTGTGAACCCAGTAAAGAAATTTCTCATAATGGGCAGATTCGATAACTATGCCAAGAATGGTAAATACTATGGTGTTGATTATCATGTCGGCGCAGAAGTGATGTATTATAATAAGGAATATCTAGACAAAGCTGGAATTGATGCGGACAAAATAGTTACTTGGGATGATTATGTAGCGGCGGGTAAAAAAGTTGTAGCAGCTACCGGTAAACCGATGACTACTATCGAGGTTACCGAACACTGGTCCTACTATCCGTTGATTAGTCAAATCGGTTCCGACATTTTTGACAAAAAAGGCAACGTGATTTTGGACAATCCGACCAACGTAAAAGTTCTTCAATATTTAAAAGATATGATCTATAAAGAAAAAATAGCGATTCCGTGCCCCGGTGGATTTACCCACTCCGAGGAATACTGGGCATTTATGAACAAGGGCGGCGCAGCCTCTCTTTGGATGCCGATGTGGTATATGAATCGTTTTACCAATTATATGCCTGACTTAAAAGGCAAAATGATCATTCGCCCGCTCCCGGTATGGAAAAAAGGCGGCAGACGTTCTGCAGGTATGGGTGGTACCGGTACGGCAATTACGCTTCAAACCAAACATAAAGAATTGGCGCTTCAATTTTTGGCAGCAGGCAAATTAACCAAAGAAGGTTCGATCAAGACCTGGACAATTTTAGGGTTTGACCCACTCCGGTGGGATGTTTGGACTGATCCCGCAATGAAGGCTTCTAATGCGTTCACTAATTATTTCGGTAAGGATATCTTTACCATGTTGACCCAAGTTAAAAATGAAATTGGACCTACGGTTCTGACTGAAAAATATCCGATGGCAATAGACCTCCTGAAGAAGAATGTAGTATTTAAAGCACTCAAAGAGCAAAGTCAAACTCCAGAGCAAGCTTTAAAAGAGGCTGCCAATGAATTAAGAAAAGCCAGGTAAAGGGTAACAAACATTTCATTTTAAGTTGGATTATTATATGGATATAAAGGGCTGTAAAGAAAAACTGGGTCATTTTCCGTTCCTAATTAATTTACAGCCCTTTTATTTTTAAAAAATTTCGGGATGATTGTTTAATACTCAGGTGCTTATATATTGTCATTGAATTGAATGCAACTAAGTATTACGTGATAAAAAAGGCAGGTCGAATTTTATGGTTAATTCAAATCGAAAAAATTTAAGGCAACGTCTTAACTCAACCAAAGTTGTTCCTTATCTATTTGTAGCACCCTTTATCATTTCCTTTTTTTTAGTCTATCTATACCCTTTTATATCGACGATTCAAATGAGTTTTCAAAGAATAGCCGGTTTTGGCGATGTAACCTTTATAGGTCTTGAAAATTATCAAAGACTATGGAATGAACATTTTGGGAATGCTTTATCGACAACCGCCCAATATACCTTTTGGACGATTTTGATATTGATTCCTTTGCCGATATTGTTAGCCGTAATTTTAAACGGTAAAACTACAAAATTCAAGAATTTCTTTCGATCTGCGCTCTTTATTCCGGCATTGACTTCGGTTATTGTAGCCGGAATATTTTTTAGGTTTGCCTTTGGAGAGCAAACCTCTACTTTGGCTAATATGATCACGGGTACCTTTGGACTGAAACCGATTACTTGGCTTCAATTAAAAGTTCCGGCTATGTTTACATTGGTTACTTTTTGTACTTGGCGTTGGTTGGGTGTCAATATTGTTTACTTCTTATCAGGTTTACAAGGTATTCCGGCTGAACTTTATGAAGCGGCAGAGATTGATGGAGCCAATACGTGGGATAAGTTTTGTAGGATCACCATTCCTAATTTGAAACCGGTAATTATTTATGTAACGACTATTAGTATTTATGGGGGTTTTTCGATGTTCGCCGAAAGTTACGCAATATGGAAAACGGCTACACCAGGCGATATCGGAATGACTATTGTATTATATCTTTATCAACAGGCGTTCAATAATTTTGATATGGGGTTTGCCTCAGCTATCGGTATTACCTTGGTATTTATCGTGATGGCAGTCAGTTTGATCCAATTAAAGCTGTTTGGATTTTTCAAGAAGGATAGTGATGGATGATGAAAAATGAGGTAATCCTTACCATGAAATTGATGCAAACCAAAGTGAAAAGTGGGAGCCGAAGCCGGCTCGCGGCAATTTCATCTTTTATTGTATTATTGGTATTTGCGGTATTTACTTTAGCTCCATTTTATTTTATGCTGGTATGTTCATTTAAACCGGGTTCGGAGATGTTTCGTAACGGCATTACTTTCAATTTTCAACCGGAAGTAATGACCCTTAAGAATTATATCAGTCTTTGCAGCGGAGAAGGGGTAAAATATTTATTTTGGTTTAAAAACAGTATTCTGATTACAATTATCCAAACTACTGTTGCTGTGATTCTAAGTGCCATGGTTGGTTATGGGTTGGCGGTTTACCAGTTTAGGGGCAGAAATGTAATTTTTATCGCAGTTTTGGTCGTAATGATGGTTCCGATAGAAATATTAATATTACCTCTTTATCAGCTTACAGTTTCTCTACGAATTATTGACACTTTCATGGGAGCGATTTTACCTTACGCAGTACCGCCGGTTGCTATCTTTTTCTTCCGGCAATTTGCCGTCGGTCTTCCTAAAGAATTGATCGATTCGGGTCGAATTGATGGCTGCACTGAGTTTGGCATCTTTTTTAGGTTGATGGTGCCTATTATGAAACCGGCATTTGGAGCCATGATAATATTACAGGCCATGGGAAGCTGGAATGGGTTTGTTTGGCCGATCATTGCTCTTCGTTCGGCTGAGAAGTTGACGTTACCGATAGGATTAGCTTCATTGATAGCGCCATATGGTAATAATTATGATATGTTGATGTCAGGAGCGGTGGTTTCGGTTATACCGATTGTCATCATCTATTTGTTCAATCAGAAATCCTTTATTTCCGGCTTGACAGTTGGTGCTATTAAAGGATAACAGATTTGGCTATCCGTAATAAGTATCCGTAGGGATACGGCCATAATTTATTGGAAAGAGGAATAGGCCATGAATCGAAGATATATGGTGAGAAATTTGTTTTTCCCTTTGAGTGTCTTCACCTTATTATTAACCGGTGCCAGCTCCGCTTCGGCAAATGAAGCCCAATTTCAGAATCCTATTGTTAAACAACGGGCTGATCCCTGGATTTATCGACATAGCGACGGTTATTATTATTTTACTGCTTCGGTTCCGGAGTATGATCGGATAGAAATCCGGAGGTCCGCTACGATTCAGGAGTTAGGAGCGGCAGTACCTAAGGTGATTTGGCGTAAACATTCAACCGGTGTAATGAGCGCCAACATCTGGGCGCCGGAAATTCATTTTGCTGCTGGGAAATGGTATATCTATTTTGCCGCCGCAAGAGTTGATTCCGTTTTCGATCATCGTGTATTCGTGCTGGAGAATTCGGCAGCAAATCCAATGGAAGGGAATTGGGTGGAAAAGGGACAAATCAAAATGAATTGGGAGTCCTTTTCACTGGATGCTACGACTTTTGAACATAAAGGTGTTCAATACCTGATTTGGGGACAAAGGGATCCGAAAATTCGGGGCAATTCGAATTTGTATATTGCACCGATGAGTAATCCGTGGACCATCAGCGGGAAACAGGTCATGATTTCCAAACCGGAATATGAGTGGGAGATTATTGGATTTTGGGTTAATGAGGGGCCGGCGGTTATCCGCAAAAACGGCAGAATCTTTATCAGTTATTCGGCAAGTAGCACAGATTATCATTATTGTATGGGTTTACTGGCTACGTCGGTGGATAGTGACTTACTGGATGCTAAATCCTGGCATAAATCACCCGTTCCAATATTTGAGACCAACGAAAAAAGTCACCAGTACGGTCCGGGACATAATTGCTTCACCGTTTCTCCCGATAGTACCGAAGATATTTTGGTGTATCACGCCCGCAATTATAAAGAAATCACCGGTGATCCTCTTTATGATCCCAATCGTCACACCCGGGCTCAAAAACTAGGCTGGAATGCCGATGGTACTCCGGACTTTGGAGTGCCGGTTGCCGATGACGCTTCAAATTGAGTTTTAATAATCAAACACTTTTATATAAGTAGAGGCATAATACCACTGTGATTGTAGGTGATTTATTTACAGACAAGAAACGGTGGTATTTTATTCGAATATGAAAATATATGAGGTGAAATAAATTTTTGAATGCTAGACGTTGAACGCAAGAAAAGAACTTAAACAAGATTAACATGATTTTATGGATTTACAGGATTTTTTTAAAGCCCCTATGAATTATCTATTTTCTTAATCCTGTGAATCCTGTCTCCGTTAACTTTTTCAGGCCGACTTTTTTTAAAACTTAAATTCAACATATATAGATGATTCCAGATTTTATAGACTCCGGCTTTTATCGGCAAAAAGGTTAAATTTCCCAGCGATATTCTTCCCATGAAGCCTTGGAAAGGTATAAAATATGTTCGAGGGGTTGGGCCATGATGAATCTATTTTATAAATATATTCCGGCGGGGTTGATTTTTCGGCTGAAAACCTTTTTGACGATCCGAAACATCGCGATACAGACCCGGCTGATCATACTGTTTTTATTGCTGTCCTTGGTGCCGATGTTAATTACGGGTCTTTTTTCTTATCAGCAATCCAGCAGGGCGATTGAAGATAAAATCAAAACCTATTCCCGGCAGGTTATGAATCAAGTGGCTCAAAATATCGAAGCCGAAATGACCAGGCTTGAAAATGACACGATTGATGTCGGATTTTCAGAGATCGTCCAGAAAACTATGGTTGATTACGGGAAGCTCGGTCAATGGGAGGCATTGAACAATCAAGAAATTATCCGGGATATGATGGTCCAAAAGTTTACCTTTAATGATATTACGGATGTAGTACTCTTTACAAAACAAAACGAAACGATTAATGCTTTCGGTGATAAAGGCTTCAAGTTGAATATGAAACCGGATTTCCAAAAACATTTGTTACAAGAAGTTGAGAGCAATAATGGTGTGCCGGTGTGGATGGCTATTGGTCCGCAGGAAGTATCGCCTAAGGTAACCCGAATCTTTCCGAATATCAATGATAAAAACGGGATTATTGTCGGAAAAGCCATTCGAAGTTTGTATGAAGGAGAGTATATCGGTGCAGTGGTTATCCGGATACGGGAGGATTTTTTTTCCGATGTTTATCAAGATATTGACATCGGGAAAGGTTCGGAAATATTTATTATTGATAAGCGGGGAGTAGTCGTTTCCAGCCGCGCCGATGCGGTTCCTTTTAAAAAACCCTATAAAGAATCGTCACTCGTTCGTTTATTACACAAAAATGAAAAAAACGATAGCAATGTCTTCAGTTTACAGATTGAAAAACGGCCTTATTTAGCCGCGTTTGCGCCTATCCATAATGCAGATTGGTACATAGTAAGCACAATTCCTTATTCCTATCTCAATCTGGAATCGAGCAAAATACGGAATCGAATCATCATGATGGGTCTCAGCTTTTTCTTATTGGCGGTATTACTATCAATTATTTTTACCAAAAGTATTTCCAACCCGTTGAATAAATTGATCAAAGCCATGGATGAGGCAAAAACCGGCAATTTTTTGATCCGGGTAACCGACAATCATCAAGATGAAATTGCCGAAGTAACACGTAATTTTAATATCATGATCGCAGAGATAAACAACTTACTGGAGGATATTAAAAATAAGGAGAAGCAGAAAAGAAGTGCCGAATTAAAGGCGTTGCAGGCGCAAATTAACCCGCATTTTCTTTCCAATGTGCTTAATACCGCAAAAATGCTGGCCAGCGCCCAGAAAGCGGAAAACCTGGAGTCCTTGCTTACTTCTTTGATTCAACTGCTCCATGTAAGTATGGGTAAAGAAGAAGAGTTAATTATGGTAAGCAAGGAGATTGAATATTTAAAAAACTATTTGAACATCCTGGAATTTCGTTACTATCATAAGTATCAGGTCGGCTTTGAAATTGAACCGGAAATCCTTCAAAATAAGTTGCCCAAATTTTTGCTGCAGCCTATATTAGAAAACTCGATTATCCATGGAATCGGACCCAAAAAAGGGGAAGGCACTATTGTCGTAAAAGGCTTCCGTTATGAGGAAAATATGATTTTCACCATCACCGACGATGGGATTGGAATGACACCGGAACTTATTGATAAGATTTTTCGGAATCAGGAGATTTCGAAAGATCATTTCTGTGGTATTGGCATTCCAAATGTTTTGGAGCGAATTCAGCTTTATTTTGGAGATGGTTATGGACTCAGGATCGATAGCAGTTCGAATCATTATACCATTGTAGAAATTACTTTACCGATTATCAGGTAAGGAGAGCAAAAATGCTAAAGGTATTAATTGTGGATGATGATATTTTTGTCTATACCAACTTGAAGGAATTGATACAATGGGAAAAAGAAGGCTTTGTATTGTGCAATGCCGCATTAAGCGGTATGGAAGCCCTCGATATTATCCAAAAAGCGGAACCGGAGATTGTAATAACCGATATCAATATGCCGGGGATGAACGGAGTAACTTTGATTAAATTGATTCAAGAACACTACCCTCAGATCAAAGTAATCGCTTTGAGTGCTTACGACGATTTTGAATATGTTAAACAAAGCCTAAAACTGGGTGCTGCGGATTATATCTTGAAACATACTTTAACGGATGAAGTTTTGCTGAATACTCTGCACTCCCTAAAAAAAACCATTCAGGATCAAAGGCAGGAAGATGAAGCGATTCAGAGTTTGGAAGAACAGATTCAAACCGGGAAACAGGTGCTGCGACAAAATTTCATTCGTCAATTAATCCAGGGTGCTATCAAAGAAACCGCCGATATTGAGCGGAAACTCAATGAGTTGAATCTCGACTTGGGTTTACAAAATCTGGTGGTGGTAGCCGGTGAAGTTGATGATTATGCGATGCTGAAGGCGAAATTTACAACCGGTGAAATCGATAATTTGATGAAGTCTTTGGCGGATATGTCGTCGGAAATATTGAAAGACAGTATAAAATCGGTAATTTCAACGCTTGAAGGCGGAAAATTTGTGATCGTCTTTTCGTTTGATGATTTGCATAGTAATCAAAACATTTATAATCAAGTTTTTGCCACTTTAATGCGTATTAAAGCAACAATAAAGCGTTATTTGAATATTACCGCCTGCTTTAGCCTGGATGGAATTTGTAATCATATCTGCAATGTGGGAGGATATTATCATAAGGCTGAGCAATTGCTTATGAGAAGATTTTATGAGGGAAAAGACCATATTTTTCATGATCCGTCCGTAATAAGGGCTGAGGAAAATCTGCCAATACTCGGTATCCGAGAAGAAAAAAATATCTTGCAGTTTATTAAGTCTTTGAAACGGGAACAATTGGAGATTTCCATAAACGATATTTTTGATAGAATTCAGCGTTATCAACCCGGCCTGAGTTCCACCAAAATGATTTTTATTACGCTTATTAATATTGCCAACAAGATTATCAGGGATTCGGGTATTGATAGTTCGGCCGTATATGGAGATGTTAAAGATCCTTACGAACATATCAAACAATTCGGCACGATATCGGATGTTAAGGACTGGATAATGACTCTTTACGAAAGGACTATCGATGCGTTGGAATTGTTTTGTCTCAATCCGGATTATGACGGGGTTACCAAAAAAGCGATTGAATATATTTACAAGAATTATCGTTCCGATCTTTCCTTAAATGACATCGCCACCTATATTGGGGTCAATAGTTCATATTTAAGCCGGAGGTTTAAGCAGGACTGCGGCAAGGGTGTTATTGAATATTTGAATACCATTCGGATCGAGCAAGCAAAATTATTAATGGAAAATGGTTTTCAAAAAGTCAAAGAAATTGCCGATGAAGTTGGATTTAACAATTACAATTACTTTTTTAAGGTATTTAAAGACAG
The DNA here is from genome assembly GCA_023426245.1 of Bacillota bacterium. Classification (GTDB taxonomy): domain Bacteria; phylum Bacillota; class UBA4882; order UBA8346; family UBA8346; genus UBA8346. The sequence goes on along the minus strand of JAFABB010000025.1, from coordinate 165,582 downwards.
TCAAGGAATGACGCCGTTAGAATATGAGAAATCATGCCGGGGGTAACCCGCTTTTGGGAGAATGTTTACCGAAAAGGAGACAGTTTACATTGATAGATGATTGTCTCCCTCGGCGGATTGACGAAAGTTTTTTGGACTTTTGCCGAAAAATTTTTTAAATAAGGTACTGAAATAACTAATATCTTCATAACCAACTTTTGAGGCTACTTCATAAGTTTTTAAATTTGAATGGGTTAACAAAAATAAGGCTTTTTCCATCCGGACCCGGGTAACAAAATCCCAATAATTCTCGCCAGTTTCTTTTTTAAATAGTCGGCTTAACCGATACTTACTGATAAAAAATTTTGTAGCAACGGCATCAAGGGATAAATCTTCGCCGTAACATTTTTCGGCATAACATTTAATTTGATGAATGATATTTCTCTCTATTTTGGTAGAGCCGGATGAAATGGATTGACTGAAACTTAGAAGGTTCCTGGTAAAGGTTGCTTCCAATTCTTCAATGGTTCTCAATTTACGATAGGATTCCAAGGAGAAATCGGCATTCCATGATTTTTTTTCATCGAAATCAGGAAAATTTAATTTTACGAATAACAAAAGATCATAGCAAGACTGGCAGACGATATTGGGAAAAATTCTTTCGCCGCGAAAATAGTCAAAAAACTTCTTGATTTGTATTAAAAGTCTTTCCTCGGGAAAACTCATTTGAATGTTATTTAAAATGTTGGTTTCAAGCTTGTTTAGAGTATTATCAGATGGGGATCCCAATAGGGAACTTGATGGATAAAAAATGGGTCCCGGATTATAAAAACTCATTTCCAGAGCGTTCAGCGCTTGGTCAAAAAGAGTATAAATATCCGACACAGTGATTGAACTTTTACTGAAACCGATGATCAAGTCCAATTCCTGATATGTCCTATTCCAGTCCAGCAGAAGTTTAATAAATGGCTGACAATTGGCCACTTCTGGCTGGAAGGGAACCATGGGAATGACTAAATAAAATTGTCCTAATGCGGTCGCGGTTGTGATTAAATTTGGATATTCGATTTTGTTTAAATTTTTTAGCATCAAATGGACTGTTGGATCGGAAAGTGAATGCCTGCAAGAAATAACAGCCACCAAATAGCGTTCAAAATTTAAATGGATGAAGATATTCTTCATAACATCGATCAGGGACAGATTGGGAATCCGGATTTCATGAATGATCTCGCTTAGACAGTGTTCGGCGAGTTTTTTAATTTCAAATTGTTTTTCCGCGATTAAGGAAGCCATGGCGGACTCTAACTTTTCAGGGTCGATCGGTTTTAAAATGTAATTTTTGACGCCACATTTCATAGCTTCCTGAGCGTATTCAAATTCATGGTAAGCACTGAGGATGATTGTTTTTAGCTGTATATTTCGAATATTTAATTCTTGAAGCAGTTCAAGTCCGGTCATAACCGGCATTTTAATGTCCAAAATGACCATATCCGGGCAGTCATTGAGGATTATTTCCAAAGCCTCTTGGCCGTTAAAAGCATAAATCGGCTGATCGACTCCATAAAAGGACCAATCAATGGCTTTAGCCAAAAATTGATGAACGGAGATTTGATCGTCAACAATCAGTATTTTCAATGTTCTTTTCCTCCAAAAGAGCTGGAATTAATAAATCCACTTGGGTGTATAAATTGACTTCGCTCATCATGGTCAACCCATAATCTTCGCCGTATTTTTTCTTGATTCGTTGTTGAACATTGCTCAAGCCGACATGAGGAGAGGGAATATTTGTGTTAATCGTTGATGATTGATTCAAATCATTTAAAATGTCCTGTAATTTACCGGATTCAATGCCAATCCCATTATCGCGAATAGAAATTAGAAGTCCTTGTGAATGAGGATTAATTGCAATGTCAATTTGTCCTGCTTTAGGAGATTCAAAGAATCCATGCTTAAGACTGTTTTCAATAATGGGCTGTAATAATAATTTAGGGATTAAATAGGATTCGATGGCTTCAGGAATTTGGTAATTCACTCTGAGTTTGTCCCGGAATTTATGGCTGTAAATCAATAAGTAATCCTTGACATAAGCGATTTCGGTTTTAATGGCAACTAGCGCATGAGATTCATAAACGGTGTATCTTAACATTCTGCTTAGGGATAGGATGATTTGATTGGATATTTCAAATCGGTTATAGAGAATTTCGGTTTGCAGCAATTGGAGGGTATTAAAAATAAAATGAGGATTGATTTGGGATTGGAGGGCCTTTAATTCCGCATCTTTCAGAGAAACCTGGGTCTCATAATTTTCGCGAATTAAGGCATTAATCCGTTCCAAGAGTTCTCCAAATTTACCGGAGACAAAATTCAGTTCGCTATACCGGTAATCTAATTTTGACAAATGCAAATTGTTTTGATTGACGTTATCGATGGAAGCGATTAATTGCTTTAAGGGTTTACCGATATTGAATACAATAAAAACACAAATGACGATATTTAGAATAAGGCCGAATAATAAAATCAGGGTAATGTCTCTTTTCATGAGACCCGAATGATTGTAAATCTCAGATAAAGGGATATAAGATACTATTTTCCATCCGGTGACTTTAGAAGTTTGAAAAATCAGCAGGGAACGTTTCCCTTGAAATGTCGTAATGAAATGTCCGGCCGTTTGATGAAGTAGTTGCCGGCGGCCCGGTAACTTAAAGATATGTCCGACAAGAGCTTTTTTTTTGTGGGCAATAATAATACCGGCCTTATCGAGCAGCAAGATCTGGCCGCTTCGTTCAAAGTTGCTTTGGGTCAAGATATTGTTTAGTTTATCGATATCGAAATTGCAAATTACGGCGCCGGTTATGTTGTTGTTATTGTTGTATACCGGGATCGCCATGGAAAAAGTGGGTTTCATATATTTATAGGTGAGTTTGGGAAGGTAATAATCTTGAAAATGGAGCCCCAGATATCTTAAACGTTTTTCCTGATTTACGGCAATGGCTTTTTTATACCAGGATTGATCCCAAAAGTTGTAATTATAAAGTAAAGTACTCCGGTATTCTGAAAGGTTGGTGATATATCCATTTTTACCGATAATTAAAATATCACTGATCAAGGGTTTAAAGGTGTTGATATTCGAAGCAATTTCATGAATATTCCGCTCATGCTCCAACCTTTGGATCCAACTCATACTTTGGTATGAGTCCAAACAGGCAATCACAGATGCATTGGCGGTTAATAATGCAAAGGGGGTTTTAATGTCCTCAAAGTTGAAGTCAAGATTGTTACAGGCTTGGTTCATCACTTTGGAAGTATAATTGATAATTTCATGGGTTAGCGTATCTGAGGAATCGTGGATAATCATCATTCCTAAAATTAATAATAAAACCAGATTAGTTAGGATGAGCGAAACCAATATTCTGGTGGTAACCGATTTTTTTATGAATTGGAAGCGAAGAAACTTAATCGGTAAAATTTTAGGCATCAAGGTTTCCTCATAGCAATTTTAAATATATTGTAACATAATTTGGATTGGGAAATTACATTCCGAAAAATGTCAGCAATTTTTTAAAACTATTTTGCAATAAAACAAAGGTTTCTTTAAAAGAATGATGCGGATTAAAATCTTATTTCTCTGGCTACTAGTTCAGAAAAAGGAGAAAATTTTGCCACCTATGTAGTTTTTGATGAAGACAATATTTCAAAAGAAACGGGCAATAAAACCGCTTTTAATAAAAAATCAACATGATTATAATGAAATTGTCTCGAGACCGCTGGTTAATATTTGATAAGGGAAGGGGATTTCAATGAAAAAGGCGATTATTCTTCTAATTGCTGTTTCCCTGGTGTTTTGTGTCTTTTTAGGTTCCACCCTTGGGAAAACGAAAGAAGTAACCATTACTTATTTATCGTGGCAGAATGAGAGTGCAATGAAACCGATTCTCGACGGTTTCTCCAAGAAATATCCCAATATTAAGGTGGATTTGCAATTTGCTCCCCCGGTGAAAGATTACGTTGAGAAATTGAAGACCATGCTCCTGACGGATTCTGCTCCGGATGTCTTTATGATGGCTTTGGAGAACCGTGAAGACATTATGAAAGGTAAATATGCCCTGGATTTAACTTCTCAACCATTTATGAAGGCAATTCCCGACTATAGTAGGGCTATGTACGGTGAAAATGGGAAGGCTTATTCAATGTCCGTGGCAGCTTGGGTTGGAGGTATCTATTATAATAAAGCTCTATTTAAAAAGGCCGGTATAACCAAAGAACCGGAAACCTGGAATGAATTTCTGGCCCTCTGTAAGAAATTAAAAGACGCCGGTATTCAGCCATTTTTGGATAACTGTCAAGATGCAGCAGTCAATATTGTGCCTATCCTCTTTGCGGCCGAGACCTATGCCCAAAATCCTAACTTTACAAAACAAGTTTACGCTGGAAAAAAGAAATTTGCCGATGGTTGGGCCGCTCCGTTAACGCTTTGGTATAACGGAATGGTCAAAAATGGTTATATGACTCCCGATATGGTTGGTATAACCAATGATCAAAGGATTAATGAATTCGCAACGGAAAAGGTAGCCATGATTTTGGGCGGTCCCTGGAACATACCGGACATAGAAAAAATCAATCCCAAAATCGACTACAAAATGATGTATATTCCCGGAACCAAACCCAATAACAAGTGGTATGCCGGATGTGTTGATGTTGGATTTTCAATTTATCGCAAGACAAAGTATAAAGCCGAAGCCTTGAAATTTTTGGAATATATATCAAGCCCGGCTGGGCTTGAGGCCTTCCATAAAGGGACCGGTCAATTGATTATTGCTAAGGGATATACTCCTCCTGTTCCCGCACCTTTGGTGGATGCTTATAAAAATGGGCTTCTTACAGGGAAAAACTATATCCCTATGGGGGAATGGCATCGTTACACAGAAGCCTTGCGCAATCAATACGTTATTTCCATGCAGGATTGTTTCGTAGGCAAAATCACTCCTGCCGGAGCAGCTAAAACCCTGGATGCAAAACTTCGCGAAATGAAGCAGAACTGAGTCTTTTTTAGATAGCCTATCTTTACAGTGAGAAAATTTAGAATTTGAGTATACGTAAGAAAGAGGCTGTTGAAAAGTCTTATAATCCCTTAAACAGCCTCTTTTTATTAGGGGTGATTGGATGAAACGGGCTCAATTTTGGCAAACCATGAGATATGAATTATTTTTAATACCTGCACTATGCTTTTATACCACCTTTACTATTTTCCCACTCCTGAAAACCTTTTTTTATAGCTTTACCAATTTTGACGGAGTGACTCGTCATTTGAAGTATGTGGGATTCAAAAACTATTTATGGGTTTTTCGTGATCAGGCGATGATTTCCTCATTATCCTATACCCTTTTCTTTACGATTTGTACGGTGACCGTGGTTACTATGCTGGCCATCCCACTCGCTTTAATTTTTGACGCTAATTTTAAAACCAAAAATATTCATAAAGCAATATTTTTCTTTCCTTCTATACCCAGCGGATTGCTGCTAGGATACATATGGGGTTTTATTTTATCACCGGCTTCCACCGGTGCGGTTAATTTCTTTCTAACAAGCATTTTAAAAATAAAACCGGTCTTTTGGTTATCCGATCCATTACTAGCTCAAATATCTTCGATTATTGTCGCGGTATGGGCGGGTAGCGGCTGGCATGCCATGTTATATTTGGCTTACCTGCAATCGATACCAGCCGATATATATGAAGCGGCCGCCATTGATGGAGCCGGCGGCTGGCAGCGTATCCGTTATATTACTCTTCCGATGCTTGCCCCGGCAATGACGATCAGCGTCATGTTTTTGATTACAGGAGGATTAAAGGTTTATGAAATACCGTTTGCTCTAACCCAGGGCGGTCCTGGTTTCTCACTTTATACGATTACACAGGTGATTTTATTACGGGGCATCAGTGAACTCAATTATGGACGGGCTACAGCCATATCAATTATCTTTTTTTTGATTGTTTTACTCTTTACCTTTTTCCAGGTCAATGTGATGCAGAAAAGGGAGGAGAAAATGCGATGAATAAAAAAAGAGCCTGGATTCTCGATCTGATAATGGCTCCAATCGGGATTATGTTTTTATATCCATTTTTTTATATGATAATCAATACGATAAAGTCTTATTCGGAATGCGCTTATAATCCGCTTGGCCTGCCTAAAAAAATTATTCTTACCAATTATATTCAAGTATTTCAAACTGTTCCGATTGTCCGGAGCTTTTTCAATACTTTAACCCTGACTTGTTTCGGAGCGGTTGCAATCGTAGTATGTGGAGCAATGGCGGCTTATCCCATCGTTTTCCGGGAAAATAAATTTAATAAAATCGTGATGTATTATCTACTGGCCGGATTTATGATTCCCTTTCAGGCAACATTGATTCCATTGTTCGAAACTATGAGGGCGTTTCATTTTATTGATCAGATTTATGGAGTTGTTTTATTTTATATCTCAGGATGTACTTTTTCATTTTTTCTCATTGTTGGTTATATGAAAACCTTGCCCCGTGAACTTGAGGAAGCAGCCATTATTGATGGTTGCAGTATCTGGGGAGTTTTTTGGAGGATTATATTCCCACTCCTAAAACCGATTTTGGTGACTGCAATGATTTACCATGTGATGTGGATTTGGAATGATTTTTTAGTACCCTTTTTGTTTTTAAATACCCGGTCCAAGGGGACTTTAGTGCTTGAAATATTCCGGGCTAAAGGACAATTCAGCGTTGACTGGCCTTCATTTTTAACAATGGCCACAATTGTTTTAATTCCTATTGTATTATTTTTTATGGCCGCCCAGAAACAAATTGTCAAAGGTTTGGCCCGAGGAGCCGTTAAAGGGTGATAAAGGATAATAAAGAACTCAATTTTGCTTAGGGGGTTTCTTTTTTGATGCCGGATTCATTTGGTAAGTGTCCAGAAAAGGTTATTATCGATACGGATATCGGAGATGATATCGACGATCTTCTAGCGCTAACTTTGGCACTTAATTCACCGGAAGTTGATTTGGTGGGAGTTACCACCGTATTTAAGAATACCCTCTTAAAAGCCAGGATTGGGAAAAAATTAGTACGTCTGGCCGGGAGAAAGGACATTATGGTTGTGCCGGGGGTTAGTCAACCATTGAATCAACAGAGGCTGGCGCCATTTTTAATGAAAGTTGACTTCACAGAAATACCGTGTCAATATACCGAAGATATGGAAGAAGAAATCACAGAAACTCCTGGAGATGCAGTCGATTTCTTGATTCAAAAGACTTTATCGTTAAAAGGCGAACTCATCATTGTGGCAATCGGTCCCCTTACCAATATTGCCGCAATGTTACAAAAAGCTCCTATCGTTGCTTCAAAAGTAAAACGGTTGGTTTTGATGGGAGGAGCTTATTTTTCGAATGTTGTGGAGTATAATATTCAATGCGATCCGGAAGCGGCCAAAGTTGTTTTTGAATCCGGGATACCCATTCATGGCATCGGGCTGGATGTAACCAGCAAATGCCGCTTGACAAAGAAGAACTTGGACGATTTCCGGCGAGAAGGTTCCGAACTGACCGATTTTTTGTATCTGACTATCGGGTTATGGCGTGGGCATACTCAAAATCTTCCGTATCTTCATGATCCTTTAGCGGTTGGAACTGTGATCCGTCAAGATTTTGTGAAATTGGTCCCAAGGACTATCGCTATTGAAACACAAGGCGAATATACCAGGGGGATGACTTTTAATATGACGGATTCCAATTGGTGGAATAGCAGCCACAATAAAGCCAATGCTCAAGTGGGTCTGGAAGTAGAACATGAGCGATTCCGGCAGTTTTTCATGGAAAGAATCTTGACTAAAAAAGCTTTACAATGGTAATTCGGAAAGAAGCGATAAACTATGAACGGTTTAATAACTCCCAAAGCCCCCCTTTTTCGGGATCCCATTTGTGACGGGGCTGCGGATCCGACAATTATTCGGAACCGCCAAGAAAAGAGCTGGTGGATCCTTTATACTAGTAGGCGTGCCAATGTCGATTGCCAGGGATTTGCCTGGGTTCATGGTTCCGACATCGGGATTGCCTCCTCACGCGACGGAGGCCAGAATTGGGTTTACCGGGGGACTTTGAGAGGCTTAGAATTGGAAAATGGGAGAAATACTTTTTGGGCTCCGGAGGTTATGTGGCATGAAGGCATTTACCATATGTATGTGAGTTATATTCAAGGTATTGTCGAGGATTGGTCCGGCGAGCGCCATATTATTCATTATACCAGCAAGAATTTGTGGGATTGGCAATTTGAATCTATTTTACCCTTATCCTCCGACCATGTGATTGATGCTTGCGTTTGTCAATTACCAGCTGGTACATGGAGACTGTGGTATAAGGATGAAGCCCATAATTCGCATACCTATGCCGCTGATAGCGTCGATTTATTTCATTGGCAAGGGATTGGTCCGGTCATAACCGATTGTCCTCATGAAGGTCCGAATGTCTTTTACTGGCAAAATCGCTATTGGATGATCACTGATCCATGGAATGGCTTTGGAGTCTATACTTCATCCGATTGCCAAAGATGGGCCCGCCAAAAAAATATTCTTTCCGCCCCCGGCAAAAGAGTCGATGATACAAACCATGCCTGCCACGGAGATGTTTTGGTGGCCGGAGAAAAAGCCTACATTTTTTACCATGTCCATCCTGAGGAATACCGGGATGATAGAGGCGGAATGCTTGCTTCGATGCCCTATAGCTCCAGAAGATCGGCCCTTCAAGTTGCCGAGCTGGAATTGGACAAGGGAGAACTGCTATGCGACAGGAATAAAAATTTTTTCCTCGCTCTATCGAGATGAGGCTTTGCCGATGGTAAAGCATAATGAGAAAAAACTACCGAGCTAAGAAACGAGGCTGACCCCCGGCTGTCAAATCCCGGACTTTTTAATGAAGTTTTGTAACTTAAATCAATGAATATTAATATGCATGGCCTGATACCGATGACGAAGGTCGGAAGGAGTGAGGCCTTTTTCTTTTTTAAACTGGCGTAAAAAGTGTCGTACGGATGAAAAACCACATTTGATTGCAATATTCGTTATCGTCTCATTGCTTTCTTGCAGTAATTCCTCGGCAAGTTTCATACGCTGCTGCAAAATGTATTCTCCAATGGAAATACCCATGACAGCCCTAAATTGGCGTCCGATATAATCGGGATTATAATCTAAATCATCAGCGATAGACTTTACCGAAAGATTGAGATTGGTGAGGTTGGTATTGACAGCCGTAACGATAGCGTATACTAAACTCGATGCTGCGGATAGGCTTTCCGGAACACGATAAGATTTAATAGTTTCTTCGGTAATTGCAATTAAGAGATTTTGAAATATTAACTGAAGCCGCTGTCTGGTATAACTGGGCCGTTCTTGCTCACACAATAATTCCCGGAAAAGTACAGACAAAAAATCATTGTCCGCTAAATTCAATTGCTGGGGTATCAAAGCCGCTTCGGCCAAACGTTGTTGGATTACAAGGGGATTACTCAATATGGGAGCAACTTCTTCGCTGGTTAATGTTAAAGCAGTGGATTGAAGTGTAAAATGAAACCAATAATAAGAAGCATTGGTCTCTAAAGGCCTCACCCCTTTATGGAGTTTCCCGGCGGTTAATAGAATTAAACGGTTTGGAATGACTTCCAGCAATTCTCCTTCCTCTTCCAATAAAACGGTTCCTTTACGACCTACGATAATCACTGATGAATCTAATTTCCGGCTAGGATGGATCCAGCCGGGAGACAATAACGCACAGCCGCCATTATCTGCTTTGGGATAGGGATGAAAAGGGCAAAGAAGATAGTGCATGGTTATCTCCTTTGTTAAAATGTCAAGTATACATAGCATAACATAAATGTATGAAAATGTCATTATTTGTCTGCTTTTTGACTCTATGATAGAAAAATCCAGACGATATAATGGAACCGTAACCTGTTGTTAACAAAAAATGCCGCGGTCAAATTATTGTTTAAACAGGGGTGTTAAGCTTTGATTGTCTCAGCGATTGGGATTCAAACCCTCGGCTTTTGCTGAATGCTTTAGCAAAACGGTTGTCTTCGGTTTGGAAATCGGCTTTTTAGCTAGTGGTGGTTAAATTCTTGGCAGTTTCGTAGCAGTCTTTGTTTATGGTAAAAACAATAGAATAAAGGAGGGTTAAACATGAAAAGACTTATAGGAACTTTTCTATGTATCGCGGCTATATTGTTGGGGATACGGATGTTTCCGGTTTCGGCAGCTTCGACACTTACAATAAATCTTTCAAGTACTTTGAGGGGTGTAACCCATTGTGCCAGCGGCTCCTTGTATGGAATTACGGAAACCCTTCCGGCTGATATCTCTGGTTTAGTAACTCCATTAAATGCCAGCGTATTTACAAATCCGGCAAGAGCGGGGACTGGTTACCAACAGCCTGCGGGGGCCGCTATCACGGTTGCCGGAAGACTTCAAAACGCGGCGCCGACCGCTAAGGTTATGATCCGTTTGGCAGATATCTTTCCAAACTGGCCATATTCATTTACGAACATGAATGATTGGCTGAGTAAAGTTACTTCCGTTATCAATGATAAGAAAGCATCGGGATATACAAATTTTTACGGATATGAAATATGGAACGAGCCGGTTTACACCTGGAATAGCAGTAATGGGGATTTTAATAACACATTATGGAAACAGACGTATGACCGAATTCGTTCACTGGATCCGAGCGCAAGAATTATCGGCCCTTCTGAAGGTTATTATAATCATTCGATGATGAGTACATTTCTTACATATTGCAAAAATAACAATTGCCTCCCGGATATAATCAGTTGGCATGAACTAGGCAGCGGAGCGGGAGTTATTTCCGGAAATATTTCTGATTATCGTTCGCTGGAAGCATCTTTAAGCATATCGGCAAAACCGATCAGTATTAATGAGTATTGCAATACCAATCATAATTATGAAGGAGCTCCCGGTCCATCGGCGCCTTTTATTGCGAAATTTGAACGTAACAAGGTTGACAGCGCTTGCATTTCATGGTGGTTTACCGCTTATCCCGGCAGATTAGGAAGTCTGCTGGCCAGTAATACTGCCAAAGGGGGCGGATGGTGGTTTTATCATTGGTATGGCGCAATGTCCGGCAATATGGTTAATGTTACGCCGCCAAATGATGCCAGTAGCAATGTAGACGGTTTCGCGTGCGTAGATTCCAATGAAAAATATGCGAGTATCTGTTTTGGAGGGAATAACGACGGAACGGTGAATGTGGTGATTAATGGTATTCCATCTTTCTTCGGTTCGTATGCCCGTGTGGTTGTTCAATCCGTGGCTTGGCCCAATAAAGATACTGCTGTTAGCGCTCCGACCCTTGTTTCCCAAAGTATTAAATCCGTTTCAAGCGGTTCTATAACAGTGACGGTAACGGGGGCCAGCAGTTTATACGGATATCGTATTTATTTGACTCCTTGTGCCTCCAGCGCAACAACCGTTTCCAGTGGACATACCTATAAGCTCGTAAATCTGAATAGTGGAAAAGTGCTGGGAATCAGTGGCATGTCGACTTCCGATGGAGCAGGTGCAGTACAATGGGGCGATAACGGTACAACAGATCACAATTGGACGATTACTTCAATGAATGGCTATTATCGGCTGACCAATGCCAATAGTGGAAAAGTTTTGGGAGTCACTGATATGTCAACTTCCGATGGAGCCAAAGTAATTCAATGGAGCGATAATGGTACGGCCGATCATGATTGGACGATGACCGATACCGGATCCGGTGTTTACAAGCTGGTGAACCGGAATAGCGGCAAAGTTTTAGGAGTTTCAGACATGTCATCCATTGACGGAGGTCAGGCAATACAATGGACTGACAGCGGTACAATGGATCATCTTTGGACCTTAGTACTTGTGAATTAAAAATCGATTGTTTCGGGTATGAATATAATAAATTGGGTCTAGGCTTCATAAGGCTTTCCAAGTCAAAGCTTAACCAAAATTATGATTGTTTTCTTTCCGATTGTTTAGGACAATAGATTTTGAAATGGGTCGAAGTGGCTGGCGCAAAAGGGCAATCATCAATAGAGTATACAATAAATGTTTGGTCATTCGTTGACGGAAAGGTTGTATATTTTGTTGTTTTTGAATACTTTTGGGGCAGCCACTTCCATTGATTCAAAGGGTCGGATTTTAACACATTGATGGATACATCCTCTTGCAAATCAAGTCTGTCGGTATGCGGCACCAGAAAGACAATATCATATGTTTTACGACTATATTTTAGCTATATTCAGTCGTTTTGCTTGATGATTATCTTAAGTCGGAATATGTCACTTATTATCATTTTTTAGGTAATAGAACAACTTGAAAGTTGCGGCTATAATAGAAATGTAACATGAATGCAAGAATTCAATAACATTGGATCATATCCAAGACGATTCTTTTGTGGAAGGCCACCACAAAGGGCTTTGGGTGATTTTAAATATCTCAAGTTAATTCTTTCTGCAGGGGGAGAAAGTAAGGAAAAAAGAAAAATGGAGGGAAGAATTGTGAAACGTTGGTTTATTGCTTTGTTAACCGTTTTGTTGATTGCAATTTTAGTTGCTCCTACGATGTTTGCCGCAAGTAATGTTAAATTAACTTATTGTTTTTGGGGTAGCCCGGCAGAGGATAAAGTAGTGAAGGCTGCTTTTAAAGATTTTGAAACCGCCCACCCCGGCATCACGGTTTCACCGATGTACATTCCGGGGGATATTAGCGGCGCCGAATATGCCGCTAAGATTAAAGCTTTAGCTCAGGCCGGAGAATTACCCGACCTTGGTTATTTTAGGCCTGAACATTATGGTAATTGGGCCAGTAATGGGCTTTTTCTCGACCTCGGCCCTTATATTAAAAAGGATAAATTAGAAAATTCTGTTTTACCCCAAGTTTGGCTGAAGGTAAAAAATAAAATTTTTGGATCCTATACAGCAGCTGAATGCCAGGTACTTTTCTATAATAAGGAAGTATTGCAAAAGGCCGGAGTTCCTTTACCGCCAACCGATTATACCAAAGGTTGGTCTTGGGACCAATTTGTTCAGTATTGCAAGAAAATTACCGTTGATAAAGCCGGCAAGCATCCCGGAGAAGATGGATTTGATCCTGCTCAAATCGCTCGCTTTGGAGTAAGTTATCAACTCTGGTCGGCAATGCTTCTTCCGGCAATATGGAGCAATAACGGTGATTTTATGTCCCCGGACGGAAAACAATTTTTGCTGGATAAGCCGGAGGCGGTCGAAGTCTTCCAAAAAATCAGCGATTTAATCAATAAAGAACATGTATTTGCATATACCAATCCTTCATCCACTTCGGGAGCGGGACTACCTGCTCCACCGGTAATGCTGGCCAACGGTCAACTTGGTTTTTATGTTACTGGACAATGGGAATTGCTTGATTTAGCCCAAATGAAATTTCCGTTGGGAGTAGGCGCCTTACCAATCTTTAAAAAACCGGCCCAGTTATATGTTAGTGGCGCTTCGGTTATTTTTAAATCGACCAAACATCCGAAAGAAGCTTGGGAACTGCATAAATGGATGCTGACTCCGGATAAGACTCAAGATTTGTATACATCAGGTTTGTGGATGCCCACCAAGGCTTCCTGGTATAGTGATCCTGCGGATTTGAAAAAATGGCTCGACAATCCGGTTCATCCGGCAGGTTTTAAAGAAGCTGTTGTGGATTCTATGAAGGTTGCCCGGATCAACCCGGAGACCCGTATTAAAAATTATCCGCAAATTTGGGGCGAAGCTGTTACTCCGGAATTGGAATTGGTTTGGTTGGGAAAGAAAACTGCTGCCCAAGCAATGAAAGCAGCGAAAGAAAAAGTTTTAAAAGCAAAATTGAACCAAGGGAACTATTAAGAAATTTATAACGCGGATAAACGGAACGATTAGAGATTTGTGAAAAAAAACTGAGACGCCCCAAGTGACGTCTCAGTTTTTCTAAAAGGCTGAGTGAATGAAAGGATGAATTCCATGGGCTTAGAACAGAAAGCCTTAAAATCAGGAGATTTAGCCGCGAGAAGACGGAATTCCCGTTCCAGACAACAAAATTTATGGGGCTGGTTGTTGATTAGTCCGGCTGTTCTTGGGCTCTCGATATGGGTTTTGTTTCCTCTGGGGCTTAGTTTAGTGGCAAGTTTCTGGCATTGGGATATGTTGATGCCTCCGAGTTTTGTTGGCTTACAAAACTATGCCGCCATGTTTCAAGACCAACTATTTTGGCAATCCGTATGGGTTACTCTCTATTTTACGGTGATCGGTATTCCTTTGCAAATTGTGATAGCTTTTTTTGCCGCTTTGCTGCTAAATACCAAAGTGCGGGCTATGGGCTTTTTCAGGACGGTTTACTACATGCCTTCGCTTTTGCCCATTGCTGTCACTTCCGCATTATGGCTATGGCTTTATAACAAGCAATTCGGCCTTTTTAATCTTCTGCTTCAAAAATTAAGTTTGCCTCCCGGGGAATGGGTTTTTGGTCTGCATACGGTTATCCCCAGTTTTATTATCATGAGTATTTGGGGAATCGGAAATACGATTGTAATTTTCCTGGCGGGCCTTCAGGGTATACCCCAAGAATTGATGGAGGCTGTGGCAATTGATGGAGGTAAAGCCTGGCATCGTTTCCGCCATGTCATCTTACCCTTAACCAGCCCGGTTATATTTTATAATGTTGTGATTGGAATCATCGGCGGTTTACAAACATTCACCCAACCTTATCTGATGACCAATGGTGGGCCTGCGAACGCTTCCCTTTTCTATGTATTGCATTTGTATCGCAAGGCGTTTATGTTTTCGGACATGGGGTATGCATGTGCTATGGCTTGGTTCCTGTTTATCGTTACGGCCGTCTTTGCCGGACTTATATTCAAGAGTTCAACATTATGGGTGTTCTATGAGGGAGATGGGAAGAAATGATTAGCAAACATCAGAAATGGGTTACCAGACCTTTCATATATTTATTGCTAATTTTGGGGGCTTTATTTACAGTTTCACCTTTTTTGTGGCTGGTACGAAGTTCGGTCATGACAATTCAGGAGATATTCTCAATGCCTCCCAAAATACTGCCTGCTGTGCCCCAGTGGCAAAATTATCTCAACGTTTTCACGACATTGCCCTTTGCACGTTTTTTCCTCAATACTGCGGTTATTGTTGCTCTGAATGTTATCGGTGCACTATTAAGCAATACCATTATGGCTTATGCCTTTGCCCGGATTAATTTCCGGGGGCGGACTCTTATGTATAGCCTTTGCTTGGCGACTTTAATGCTGCCGACGACAGTTACCATGATTCCTCTGTTTATCGAATGGAAATATCTCGGCGGCTTAAATACCTTTGCACCTTTGTATGTTCCGGCTTTTTTCGGGAATGCGTTTTACATTTTCATGCTCCATCAGTTTTTTAAGACCATCCCGGTGGAGTTTGACGAGGCAGCCTTTGTGGATGGAGCCAATTATCCGCAAATTATCGCCAAGATCATCATACCGGTTGCTAAACCGGCCTTGGCTGTGGTGGCCATCTTCAGTTTCTTAAACGCCTGGAATGATTTTATGGGACCATTGCTTTATTTGAATGATCAAGCCAAATTTACCCTGTCTTTAGGGTTGAAGATGTTCCTGTCGATGTTTCGGGCGGAATGGAATACCTTAATGGCTGCTTCGACCCTGGCGGTACTTCCATTGATTGTTTTATTTTTCATGGCTCAACGTTATTTTATCGAAGGCTTAACAATGGGTGGCTTGAAAGGCTGAGCTTATTACCAATTTGATTGGAGCAATAATGATGAACAACCAAAAAACGATTTCACCTCCTTTAAAAGATATTAAGATCAATGATCATTTTTGGGCCAAAAGGCAGGAACTTTTAGTGGATGTTGTTATTCCATACCAATGGGATGTGTTAAATGACAATGTTCCCAATACTGAACCCAGTCATGCTATAGAAAACTTCAGAATTGCCGCGGGAGAGTCAACCGGAGAATTTCATGGAATGGTCTTTCAGGATAGTGATGTCGCTAAATGGATTGAGGCAGCCAGTTATAGTCTAGTGTCATATCCAAATCCGGAATTAGAGAAGAATATTGATGAAGTGATTGAAATGATGGCAAAAGCCCAGCAGCCGGATGGATATTTAAATACTTATTATATCGTGGCGAAACCGGAGTTAAGATGGAAGGATTTTTCATTTGGCCATGAATTATATTGCGCCGGACATTTAATGGAAGCGGCGGTTGCCTATTATCAAACAACCGGGAAACGAAAATTCTTGGATATTGTGTGCCGTTATGCCGATTACATCGATTCGGTCATGGGACCGGAAGATCATAAGATGAAAGTTTATTGCGGTCATGAAGAAATCGAACTTGCCTTGGTTAAATTGTACAGAGTTACAGGGAATGAACGGTATTTGGCCTTAAGCCGTTATTTTATCGATGAAAGGGGCAAAAAGCCATGTTTTATGGAAAATGAGCCGACTTTTGGCAATGCCGAGAAAAGTAAATGGTTCGATTTGACATATCGCCAGGCTCATGCGCCGGTTCTTGAACAAACCAAAGTTGAGGGCCATTCGGTCCGGGCCATGTATTTATATAGCGCTATGGCTGATTTGGCACTTGAAACCGGAGATGATTCTTTAAAAAGATCCCTTCAGGTTTTATGGAATAATCTTATTCATTATCGGATATACATTACCGGGGGAATTGGTTCCCAGGGACACGCTGAGCGTTTTACCTTTGATTATGACTTGCCGAATGATACTGCTTATGCGGAAACATGCGCTTCCATTGGGTTGATTTTTTGGGCGCAACGTATGTTATGGTTGGACATGGATAGCCAATATGCCGACATTATGGAAAAAGCCCTCTATAATGGAGCACTAAGCGGTATATCTCAAGACGGCAAAAAATATTTTTATGTAAATCCGTTAGAGGTTTATCCCGAAGCAGTTGTTTCCAGGTACGACTTGCAACATGTCAAAACCGAAAGGCAACAATGGTTTGGTTGTGCCTGTTGTCCTCCCAACATTGCCAGATTGATCAGTTCTCTTGGCCAATATATTTACTCACAAAACGGGGATGAAATTTATACCCACCTGTACATTGGAAACGAAGCGCAATTGGACGTTAGTGGGAATAAAGTGTCGATCCAGCAAAAAACCGATTATCCGTGGGAGGGAAAAGTGAGTGTTTCATTAAAGGTCGAGCATCCCATGGAGTTTACTTTGGCGCTGCGGATTCCGGGTTGGTGTAAGATATATCAGCTTCAAATCAATAACCAATCAATCGAATTGCCTTCCCTGGAAAAGGGATATCTAAAGATGAAACGGGTATGGAGTCACGGCGACCGGATCGAACTGGCGTTGGATATGCCGGTTGAATTGATCCAGGCCAATCCGAAAGTTCGGGCAGCTTCCGGTAAAGTTGCCATTCAACGGGGTCCGATTGTCTATTGCCTGGAAGAGATTGATAATGGTAAAGATTTATGGGATGTTTCGGTTGGGAAAAACGTCCATTTTGAGATGGAATTCAGTGATGAATTCAACAAGGTACCCGTCATTAAGGGAAAAGCCTTCCGTTCAGACTGCGCTTCTTGGGAGAATATTCTTTACCGTCCTGCGGATGAAAAGCTAAAAGAAGTGGATTTTCAGGCAGTTCCTTATTATTTGTGGGGTAACCGTATACCGGGAGAAATGCTGGTATGGTTGCGGTTGAATGAAACGAAAGTCTGAAGAATAAATGGTATTTTCAATGAGTTTGTGATGAATATAAATTTCCAAAGGTCTTTATGGAAAAGGGATGTCGTTGTATACTTAAATATGGATAAATTTTAGTAAGCCCTTTTGGAGGAATAGACGGTGGCGGAATTCCATCAAAAAGATCAATATGGGCTACAAACCTTGCCATTAACGATGGTTCGGATTCATGATCGCTTTTGGAACCCTCGGTTGAAAAATAACCGAGAGGTTTCTTTATTTTCTCAGTACCAATATTTAGTAAAAAGCGGCGCACTTGAAAATTTTAAAAATGCCGGCGCTAAAGATAATGTTCATCACGTTTTTCATGGACTTTTTTTTGCCGATTCCGATGTCTACAAATGGTTGGAAGCAGCCAGTTTTACGATTATCAATCATCCGGATAACGGATTGGATAATTTAATCCATGAAATTATCTCCCTTATTGCGTTGGCTCAGGAAGAAAGCGGTTATATCAATACCTATTTTCAACTGGTTGAGCCGGATAAAAAATTCACCAATTTTGGGGTTTGTCATGAACTATATACCGCAGGACATCTTCTGCAGGCGGCGGTAGCCCATCATAGTGCTACCAAAAAGGCTACGCTGCTAAACGTTGCTTGCCGGTTGGCGGATTATTTCGTAAAAGTTTTTGGCCCCGGTAAACTTGAAGCCTTTGATGGACATGCGGGAATTGAAATGTCTCTGGTCGCCCTTTACCGTTTGACGGGTATAAAAAGTTATTTGAATCTAGCCGGGTTTTTTATTGACCAGCGGGGGAGAGCGGATTCTTGTTTGAGAAAAGAACTGCTCTGTCTGGATAGAATTGGCGGAAAACCTGGCAACCCCGGTCAAAATAATAAAAAGCATTATGGTTCCTATGAACAATATGATGGCCGCTATAGTCAGGACCATTTACCTGTCCGAAACCAGCGTGAAGTGGTGGGCCACGCTGTCAGGGCCATGTATCTTTATTGCGGTATGGCGGATGTGGCAGCTGAAACAGAGGATCAAGACATGATTGAAACATTGGAAGGTCTTTGGCACCATTTAACCTTGCGGCGGATGTTTATAACCGGGGGGATTGGCTCGGCAAGGGCCAATGAAGGATTTACCGATGACTATGATTTACCCAACGACAGTACTTGTGCCGAGAGTTGCGCGGCTGTCGGCTTCATCATGTGGAATCAACGGATGGCGCAAATTACGGGAAACGGCCGTTATGGGGATTTAATGGAAAGAGTTTTATATAATGCTTTATTAGTCGGTGTATCCATGGATGGCAGAAAGTATTTTTATAACAATCCGTTGCAAAGCAAAGGCGACGATGTGCGGGAAGAATGGTACGAATGTGCTTGCTGTCCTCCCAATATAGCCCGTTTACTCGCTTCCCTCAATACATATATTTACCTTTGGAATGATTTCCTTTTGGTTATTCATCTATATATTCAAAGTACGCTGGAAACTTATTGGATAACCGGTCAAAAGTTTTGTTTCCGGCAAGACACCAATTATCCCTGGGAGGGTAAGGTAAAGTTCACCATCGAAGTGGAACATCCGGTAAAAATTCGATTGTTGTTCCGTATTCCCGGATGGTGTCACGGTTATCAGTTATCCGTTAATAATATTCCCGAAAAAATCTCACCGGAAAAAGGTTATGCGGTCATTGAGCGAATATGGAACACCGGAGATCAAGTGGAGTTAAATATGGAAATGCCTATCGAAAGGATAGTCGCCTATCCCGCAGTGCTTCAGAATTTCGGCAAAGTGGCCCTGCAGCGGGGCCCTTTGGTATATTGCTTGGAAGATGCAGATCAGGATGTAACAGTGGAGCAAATTTTGTTACCTTCGAATGTATCGCTTCAAGAACGTTTTGTGGATGATTTATTGGGAGGGGTTATGGTTATCGAGGGGAGGGCATTAAAGCCCAACCTTGCTAATTGGGAGGGATTGTTATACCGGTCCAAAACTTTGGATGCCGAATATGAAAGTACCCCAATCCGAGCTATCCCCTATTATAGTTGGGGTAATAGGAAAAAAGGTGCAATGACGGTTTGGATGCTGGATAAGTGAGGGGATTTAACGAAGAAGTCGGTAGAGATTCAAAGCGTATTAAAAATTAAATACGGGCTGGTCCCGTTGATTCTCTGACCATTAATTGGGGCCGTAACTCAAAAATTCTTGGGGGGTCGTTTTTTCCTTTAATTCTATTGATCAAAATATTGGCAGCTATCTTTCCCATCTCTTCTTTGGGTATAGCAATTGTTGATAATCTAGGTACGCTGTAAGAGGCCACTGAGTCGTCAAAGCCGATTACCGATATAGTCCCAGGAACATTAAAACCGGTATCAATTAGAGATTTTATGATACTCAATGCCATTAAATCATTATACGCTAAAATTGCAGTAACTTCGGGGTTGCGTCCCATAAGTTCTTTGGTCAATGAATAAGTTTCGACTTCGGAGAATGAAGTGCCAAATGCCAGATATTTTTGATTTATATTCAAACCGGAAGTTTCTAGCGCTTTTTGATAACCTAGCAAACGTAAACGGGTTGATTCACTATTTTGAACACCGATAAATCCGATTTTGTTATGGCCGTAAGCAATCAGATGAGTAACGGCATCATAACTTCCTTGAATATCATCGATGATCACACAATCGATAAAATCAAGTTTTCGGGCGCCTGCCAAACC
Organism: Bacillota bacterium; assembly: GCA_023426245.1. GTDB lineage: Bacteria > Bacillota > UBA4882 > UBA8346 > UBA8346 > UBA8346. The sequence continues at coordinate 145,133 of JAFABB010000025.1, read as the reverse complement.
AACGACGGGAATACCGGCTTCCAAAAAAGGTTGAATAACTTCTTCCCGGGCGAGTTCCCAGGAAAGGGCGATGATGACCCCATCGACCTGAGTTTCAATCAACATTTTTTGATAATAGTCTACTTTTCCGGAATTACCTTCGCTATTGCATACAAAAACCCCAAAATTATTTTGAAAAGCGATGTCTTCAACGCTTTTAACGATTTGTGGAAAAAAAGGATTCACAATGGTTGGGACCAAACATCCTATGAGGTGGGTACGTTTTTTGGAGAGAGCTCTAGCTAACCGGTTAGGATGGTAATTTAACTCCTGAGTTGCTTGGAGTACCCGGCTGGTTAGTTTCTCGCTTACTTTGCAGCTTTGGTTAATTACTGCGGATACTGTTGCTACTGAAACCCCCGCTTTTTTAGCTACATCACGGATTGTTGCCAAATTCAGAAAACCTCTTTTAACAGTTTAGTCGTTATTTCGGCAGTAGTTCATAAATCCCTCCTCTATTCATAAATTTTATTCCTTGGTTATAAAGAGCTTACCGGCAAACTGTTAAACTAAAATCCGAAAAAAATTATTTTAAGAAAAAGGAATATTAAAGAATATAAAGAAATATATGGTAACAAAATCTAACCGGTTTGAAAATCAAAACTATTTTTGTTCTTCCGTAGTTCCTGATGATTTGAGAATGTCGCGTTCTAAATAAAATGGTGTGAACGATTTTTTTGAACCGGTTTGAAAGGAGGCGGTTGGAATCCTATTGAATGGGTCCCTGAGTGCAAGTTTCGGCGGGGAGGTGTTTCATTGAAAATCTATTTTTCTTTTTGAATTACTCCAACTTGAATGGAATCCATAATTTTTTAAACTTCTATTTCCTCTATAAAAGCTTCCCGAAGATTGATGAGAGCGAAGAGTACAAGATAGAAAGGAGAAAATTATGAAAAGAGAAACAGAGATTACTTTATTGCATTCAATTAACCGAGTTATAGTTCCTATTGTAATTGTTATTTTTATTTCAACAATATTTATTTTGCTTATCACGCAACAAGTTTCCGGATATGCTCTTTCCAATAGCTATTTTAACGTTCAAACAGGATCCTATGGTGAGATATCCTCGTTGAAATTGACCGGAGATACTTATGCAACGGATTATGTAATGAACGCTACCAACAGCCCGAATCAGAATACATCGGAACATGAGTGGGTTGGTGAGCTCATGTTCACTTACAGGCTGGGAACGGGTTCGTGGACTAAGGCGTTTACGAACAAGTCGGGCGATGTGAGAACTCAAAGCCAGAGCGGTAATGCGGTAACCGTCACTTATCAGAATTCCGCCAACTCACAAGGTATCAAAAATTTCAAGCTGGTTGAAACCTATTCCTTGGTTAATGATTACTTTTACTGGCAAATTACCTTGACCAACACCAGCAGCCAGAGCATAGAGTTCGGCGATATCGGCCTGCCGCTTCCTTTCAATGAAATATGGCCGAACGAGGAGATATATGAGACAAGAACCATCTGGCATTCCTTTACCGGTAAAAATTCCTCCTATATTTATGTTACCAGGCCGAGTGGTGTGGGGCCGTTTCTATTGATGACACCCGATACCTCCACAGGCGCCGGTTTTGAATATCAGGACCATTGGCGGGCAGCGGAACACCCTGAAAGTACAGCTTGGTGCCAAGACCAAGCCGGTTGGGCCAACGGATTGAATGTCTTTTATATCAATTCCAGCGTAATCAAAAGCACCAACAGAGGTTATCTTCCCAATACAAGCACGATTCTTTCATCCGGGCAAAGTAAAACCTATGCTTTTAAATTTTTCAAGGTGGCCGACCTGAATGCGATGAAAGACAGGATATATAGTGAAGGACTTATTGATTTCAATGTGGTACCGGGCATGATCGTCCCTACAAATCAGACGGCAAAGTTTGATCTTCATACTTCCCAAACGATTTTATCGGTAACTGCCCAGTATCCTTCCGAAACTACGATTACTTTCCTTGGAACGGTAGCGACTAACCATAAGATTTACCAGCTGACCATGAGTCATTTGGGCCAGAACAACATCACCATCAATTACGGCAATGGCCTGACTACGACCTTGCAATTCTATGTTATCGAACCAATTGATACGGCCATTCAAAGACACGCCACTTTCATGGTCCAGAACCAGCAGGTGAATGATTCGTCCAAATTTTATTACAAAGTATTTGATGACTGGATGATGGACACGAAGTCCAAAAGAAATAATTTTAGCGGTTATATGGGTTGGGGAGATGACTGGGGTTATACTCATGGAGAATTTTTGGCCGAAAAAAATGCATTAACCCCGGTGGCATCGGAAGTGAATGCATTGGACCAGTACCTTGAGACTTGTATCTGGAATACGATCATGAACGGCCATCATACGGACTACAAAGTTCATGACTGGTTTAGACAAACTCCGTATACCGACGACATGGCGCGCGCATTTGCCTACCCTCATGTCTCCAATACTTATTTCAGCATGTACAAGATAGCCAAATTGCATCCCAATTTGGTGTCCTACATTAATCCAAGGACGACATATCTGTTGAGGGCCTACAATATTTATATGGTCGGAGCATCCCTCAGCCCGGGCACGGGTTTGATGGGCGAATCAACCGCTCCTGAATTGGTGGCGGCTTTACGGGATGAGGGATATACCACTGAAGCGAACAATGTAATAGCCCGGATCAATACCAAATATAATAATTTCAGGAACACCAAATATCCTTACGGATCCGAGTATAATTATGATAATACCGGTGAAGAAGCGGTTTATACCTATGCAAAAATGAACAATAACAGCACGATGATGTCGAAAATCAATGACAAGACCAGAGCCTGCCGCGGCACCCAGCCGGTCTGGTATTATTATGCCAATCCGGTTACGATCTGCGGTGAAAACTGGTGGAATTTCCAATATTCCGTCTCGCTGGTAGGCTATTGCATGGATGACTGGCTTCGGAATTATTCAACCACTTCGGAAACAGATCAGCGCCTGTCTTATGCGGCTAAAATTGCAGGCATAAGCACTATCAATTCGGGCCAGATCGACTCTGATCCCGCCAATATAGGAACTGTGGCTTGGACTTACCAGGCGGAGAAAGGCAATATATACGGCGGAACCGCTGAGGGCGGGACTCTTCACAATGGATGGAGGCAGATGTCGGGTGAGGCTGATTTGGGTCTCTTCGGGGCTATCAGGATTTTAAGTTCGGATGTGGCGGTTGACCCGATCTTCGGTCTCTACGGTTATGGCTGTGATGTTACCCAAAGCGGTTCCAACTATGTTATTACACCCAAGGATGGCATCTTTAAACGCCTGAATTTGATAACTCAAAAATTTGGGATGGCGCTGGAGCAAGATCAATATACTGCGGCGACAGTAGCGACGACTAAGGATTATGTTGAATTCACCTTGAAAAATCAGGAAACGGCGGCACACACCACGAAAATAATCTTTTCAGGCCTTGCCGCAAACGCTTACGATATTTTGGTAAACGGAACGAAGGTAGGGGCCGTCAATGCATACAGCGGTCAAAATACGGTTGTTTATATCAATGTCGGAACGGCTTCAACCTATGGTGTTAAATTACAAAAAGGCTCTGGAACGGTAAGTGATCTGATAGCATACTATCGGTTGGATGAAACAAGTGGAACGTCAGCAGCGGATTCATCCGGCAACGGCAAAAATTCAACTTTAAATGGCGGCGTTTCCTGGACGGCGGGAAGAAATGGAAACGCAGTCAGTCTCAATGGCAGTGACGGATATGTAAGTATGCCGGCGGGTATTATGAACGGTCTCAATGATTTTACCGTCGTCGGCTGGATCAGGCTAAACAGCAATAGCACTTGGAACCGGATCTTTGATTTCGGGACCGGAACTACGGTATATATGTTTTTGACCGGAAGCGCCGGTTCAGTACCGCGGTTTGCTATAACTACCAACAGCAATGGTTCTGAACAGCAGATTAACGGGACGTCGGCTTTATCGACGGGCATTTGGACCCATGTGGCGGTTACCCTCTCGGGAACGACCGGAACGCTTTATGTCAATGGAGTTCAGGCTGGTCAAAATGCCAATATGACACTGAAACCCTCCAGTCTGGGCAATACCACCCAGAATTATATTGGGAAGTCCCAGTGGTCGGATCCTTATTTGAATGGGCTTGTCGATGAGTTTCGAATATACAACAGGGCACTCAGCGCTTCTGAAGTTTTAAGTTTAGCCCAGTAATTGCCAGATTTATCCCGTTATTCTTCTTTTTGTTGAAAAACGGAAGGAAGGCTCAAAAGCCTTCCTTCCGTTTTGGGAAGAGTTCATTCATTTTTAAATGAAAAAGTTATAAATATTATTTTCACAGGAGGAATTTAAGAGCGGGCTGAGAATAATTAAGATACATTTCTAACCGGTTAGATTTCGACGCGGAGAGGGGTTCTTTTAAAAATGATAAAGGCGAAATGTATCATTGAGAGGGATTATTCAATTGGCACAACCAGTCCGCGACTTTTCGGCTCATTTATAGAGCATTTGGGCAGAGCAGTTTACAGCGGGATATATGAACCCGGACATCCAAGTGCAGACGGGCAAGGGTTTCGGGGCGATGTCTTGGAATTGGTGAAACAATTGAAGGTACCGATTATCCGTTATCCCGGCGGCAATTTTGTTTCCGGATATGATTGGACCGATGGCATCGGTCCGCAAGCTGGCCGTCCAATCCGGTTGGATTTGGCCTGGAAATCGGTGGAGACCAACCAGATCGGCATCGATGAATTTGCCGACTGGTGTAAGAAGGCTAATTCCGAAGTGATGGAGGCTGTGAATCTGGGTACGGGTACTCCGGCCGATGCCGGCCATTTGGTAGAGTACTGCAATCATCCCGGGGGGACCTATTGGAGCGATTTGCGGCGTAAGAACGGGCATGAGCAGCCCCACCAGATCAAGGTTTGGTGCCTTGGCAACGAGATGGACGGTCCTTGGCAGATTTGTCACCTCTCTGCGGATGATTACGGCAGGAAAGCTTTGGAAGCCGCCAAAATCATGCGCTGGGTGGATCCGAATATTGAATTGGTGGCGTGCGGCAGTTCCAATACGGAAATGCCGACTTTCCCGGAATGGGACCGGACTGTTTTAGAGTATTTATATGATCAAGTGGATTTTATTTCCCTTCACCGTTATTATGGATCGGATGATAACGATAATTTGGGCGATTTTTTGGCTTCGTTTATGGATATGGATAATTTCATTCACACCCTTGAGGCGACGGCCGATTATGTGAAAGCCAAAAAACGCAGTAAAAAAACAATGAATTTGTCTTTTGATGAGTGGAATGTATGGGCAAATCGGCGGGCTGCTTTTACTACCTGGGATCAGGCGGGAGCGCGTCTGGAACAGGTTTATAATTTAAGCGATGCTCTATGTTTCGGAGGCCTTATTTGTTCTCTGCTCAATCATGCCGATCGGGTTCAAATGGCGTGCCTGGCTCAATTGGTGAATGCAATTGCTCCGATTTACACTCAGCCCGGCGGGATGGCTATCAAACAGAGTATTTTTTATCCGTTCCAGCAAGTATCAACTTATGGCAGAGGCCAGGTTCTAAAACCTTTAATAAATTGTCCGAAATTTAATTCGAAAAGATATGGAGATGTTCCAGTGCTACAATCAGCGGTAGTTTTGAATCAAGAAGCCGGTGAAGTCAGTATCTTCGTATTAAACTGCGACCAACAAGATGATGTGGAAGTTTCATTGGATTTTAGATCGTTTGGCCGCGTGAATTCTATAGAACACGTGGTATTAAAAGGAAATGATCTTTCTGCAACCAATAGTTTTCAAGAACCGGAAAAAGTAAAGCCGGTCTCTCTTGGGATAACAGGGCTTCAAACCAATCAAGTTGACGTTGTTTTGTCTAAATTATCTTGGAACGTGCTGCGTTTTAAGATTTAAATTGAAATTGAAGGTGAGAATTTGAGCCATAGTGTATTTAAATGGACTACGGTGATTGCTGTCATTTTGTTGGCAATAGCAAGCATGGCGGCTCGCCCAAAAAAGAATATTATCCCCATAGCCGCGGCCGCGGAACCAAGAGGGAATTTAGATGCGATTACCCGGGACCTCACAGGCGATCTCAATGTTCATGATCCCGTGATTGCGCGTCAAGGGAGTCATTGGTACATATTCTCAACCGGATATGGTATTCGCATGAAAACCTCAACGGATGGCATCCATTGGAGGGATATAGGCCACGTGTTAGAAAGTCAGGATTGGCAGAGAAAATTTGTTCCCACCGTCAACAACAATTTATGGGCGCCGGATATTTCTTTTTATCGAGGGCATTATTACCTTTTTTACAGCAAATCGATATTTGGGACCAACCGATCTGTCATTGGTCTGGCTTTGAATGAGACTTTAGATCCCGACAGCCCTGACTACGCTTGGAAGGACTTAGGACCCGTGATAAGTTCGGATTCCTCCATGGATTATAATTGCATCGATCCCAATTTAGTTATTGACCTGCAGGGCGAACCATGGTTGAGTTTCGGATCGTTTTGGACCGGGATTAAATTGACTAGGTTGAATTCATCCACCATGAAACCCAATCCCGGCGAACCGGTCCGGTCCATTGCCGGCAGGCCGGGGGAGAATAATGCCATTGAAGCGCCTTTTTTGATATACAGGAATGGATACTATTATTTGTTTGTTTCTTTCGATCATTGCTGCCGGGGTGTCCAAAGCGACTATAAAATTATGGTGGGACGTTCCAAAAACATCGCGGGACCTTATTCCGATAAACAAGGAGTTTCAATGATGGAAGGCGGGGGGACTTTAATCGATGCCGGGAATGAACGTTGGAAAGGGCCCGGACATTGTGCTGTGTATCAATCGGGCGGGACCACGATTTTAGTAAATCATGCTTATGATGCTTTGAATAATGGAGCCTCAACCTTACAGATTAGGTCTTTGCATTGGGATCAAGACCAGTGGCCATATTTATAACGATTAACCCCCAGCTTTTGAGTGGTACATTGTAATCGATTAACAAATATCGATAGGATGTACTCTGTTCTATGAAAAATATTATCAATTAGAAATAACGGAACATCATATTTGAAAATGTCAATAGATATTTGCTGAAATTTATTTAAAAATATTTTACAACGAAGGAAGGAAAAAAGCAAATGACCAGGAAATGTTTAATCGATTAAATTAAATCGGGTTGGAATTTATGCCAAATATTAAAGAAATCTCAAAATTAGCCGGAGTATCAACGGCGACTGTCTCCAACGTACTGAATAATTCTCCTAAGGTAACGGTAGAGACCCGTGAAAAGGTCTTGAAAGTTATCCAGGAGACACAGTATCATCCGAATACCATTGCCAAAAGTTTGAAAGTCAAACGCACCAATACAATCGGCGTTATTTCCGAAGATATAACGGTTTTTAACACTCCGGATATAATTGATGGTATTGATGAATACACTGAAAATTGGGGTTTTCATATTATTCTTAACAACTTGCGGTTATACAAACGACTTGGCAATCATTATAGCCAGACTCCTAAATATCGCGCCTTGATAGCGGATACGGTTCAAATTTTATTAAACCGGCAAGTTGATGGAATGATTTATATAGGAGCCCATTCCCGGGATGTATCCGATATTATCGGGGAAATCTCGGTTCCGGTGGTTTATGCTTATTGTTATTCGTTATCCGGAATTCATTATTCCGTCAATTATGATGACGAAGAAGGGGCTTATAACGCTATCAAGTATTTGATCGGACATGGTCATAACAAAATCGGTGTTATCAGCGGACTATATGATTCTTTTCAAAGCCAGGCGCGGTTTAAAGGATATCAACGGGCGTTATATGAATATAATTTATTATTCAACCCGGCTTATCTAAAAGCTGGCAATTGGGAGCAGGAATCCGGTTACCTCTTGGGTAAGGAATTGCTGAGTTTGCCTGACCGCCCGACAGCCATTTTTGCAATGAATGATTTAATGGCCGGCGGTGTTTTTGATGCAGCGGGGGAATTGGGAATTTCAATACCGGGTGAACTTTCTTTGGTCGGTTTTGATAATCGCGACTGTAGTAAGTTCTTTGTACCCCGGCTTACAACAATGGGTTTGCCTCTCAATGAAATCGGTAAAAAAGCCGCTGAAATTATTATTCATTTGATTACCGATCCTCCGGTGAATGGGGAGATGAAAGATTACCGGCTGAATTGCCAATTGGTCGAAAGACAATCCGTTGCCAGTATCTAAATCCTGAATGATTGTCTCAACTACGGGGCTTTAGCCGGCGGTGGCTGAGTCTTCAAGGAAAAGTTTGCGATATTTAAAAATTTAATCGATTAAATTATCGTTCCTGGCTATTTATCGATGAATTTGGATTGCTTTCAATCGTTGGAACGGCATTTGTAAATCGTTTAGGTAGTTATCCCTGCGTATCTGAAGCTTGGCAAGACCGGGGTTAATTCAGAAGAAGGGGGGTGGGAAAAAGCTGTTCAAAAGGTTTCGGTATATTAACCGATCAAAATCCTTTAACCCTTCAATACCCTTTTGAATTGCCCATAACCAATATGAGTCAAGAGTTCAAAAAAATAAAAGGGAGGAAGTATAATGAAACAACTTCGACGATTATTTATTGTGGTATTGATTGTCGTGCTCGTTGTTATCTCAGCCAATGCTTTTGCCGCAAAAGCAGAAATTACTTACATGGCCTGGTATAATACGACCGAGTCTGAAGCGGCGGATATTCAAAAATCACTGGATAAATTTAATTCATCTCAGGATAAGGTTCATGTTACCCTGATTGCCGTCAGCTGGAATGACTATAATACGAAATTAAATACTATGGCTGCCGCAAAACAATTGCCGGATTGCTGCATGATGAATGAAGCAATGACCATTCGGTACGCTGCTGCAGGTATTTTAGCCGATGTAAGCGATATGTATCCGGCCAGTGAAGCACCGTTAAAATCCCTTGCTTTTACATACAAGGGTAAGGTGGTAGGATACAGCAGTGCCAATGAAGTTCTGGTTACTTATTATAACAAAAAATTATTTGACGAAGCCAAGGTCTCATACCCTCCTGCAAGCGCCGATAAAGCTTGGACTTGGAAAGAATTTGTGGATGTAGCCAAAAAGCTCACCAAGGATAAAAATGGCAAGACCCCCAACGATCCCGGATTTGATCCCAAGAATATTGTGACTTACGGCGCCGATTTTAATCGGTTGGCCTGGATATGGCCGGTTATGGCGGTTTCCAACGGCGGCGGTATTATGAATTCCGACGGACAGAAGTTATTACTGGGAACACCTCAGACCATTCAAGCACTTCAGGCTATTGCCGATCTTTATCTTAAAGATCGTGTCGCGCCTTCCGTAGGCGATAAAAACAATATGCCCAGTCTGGATGTGACATTATTAACCGGAAAAGTTGCGATGGCCGCCGGTTACGGTCAATGGGAGATTGGGGTGTCTTTAAAGAACTCCTTAAAAGACGGTCTGGTTTATGGTGTTGGTGTTCTTCCGAAGATGAAAAAAGCGGTGACCTACAATACAGGAGGACCTTTTGTCATTTTCAACAGTTCGAAGAATCTTGCTGCGACCAAGACCTTTATCAAATGGATGACCGATGAAGAAAACGAAGGAGCTTGGGGCCTTATCACCGGTGGTATCTGGATGCCTACCCACAAACAGTATTACGCCAATGATCAAATCATCAAAAAGTGGGCCGATAATTCCGTTCATCCTTCGTACGCCCAGTATAAAACCGCTGTAGTTGATTACGCCATGAATAATGCGGTTCAAGTTCCATGGTACTATTTCCCAAGTTTTGATAAGTTAAATGACTTAATCGATTCCGGTATGGATCAAGTTTGGAACGGCAAATTAACAGCCAAACAATACATTACCACGATGTTGCCGAAAGTAAAGAAATTATTCGAAGAAAACAGACCGAAGTAAATCGGATTTTTGTTACGAAATCCCCTTTCGCCATTCCGCGCGAAAGGGGAAAATAAGTAAAAAAGGATATTCTCGGCGCACGTGTTGTGCATTTTAGGTATCGATAAATCCGTTTTGTAATTTTTGAGAAAACAAGATCGCTATGTTTTTAGTCAGGAGTGAGTGAGCAATGAATAAACGAATCAACACGAGTATTATCGCTTATGCTTTTTTAACCCCGGCTATTTTGGGATTGATACTTTACACTTTTCTACCCATTTTGGGAGTTATCATCATCAGTTTGACCAATTGGTCGGGATTGGAGCCGCCGGCCTTTAACGGGTTACAAAATTATATTGATATTTTTACGACGGATTTTTATTTTCAAAGTTCGGTCGTTTCAACGTTATATTTTGCTTTAGGTGCTGTTATTACAGGTATTATCTATTCTTTTTGCATCGCCCTCATGCTCAACCAACCTATCCCGGGACGGGGGATCTGGCGCTCAATTTTTTTCCTCCCTTATGTTGTACCAGTGATCGGCACAAGCGTCGTTTGGTCCTGGATGTATGAAGCGAACTTTGGAGTTTTTAATTATATATTGAATTGTTTTGGGTTTGACAAGATTCAGTGGCTTTCGGATGAAAACTTTGCAATGCCTTCCATCATCCTGATGATCGTCTGGATGAGCGGAAACCTGATAGTCATTTTTCTTGCCGGTTTGCAAGGGGTACCGAAAATGTACCTGGAAGCGGTGGAAATGGACGGGGGTAATCTATGGCACAAGTTCCGTCACATCACCATGCCGATGATGTCGCCGATTATCTTTTACAATTTCTTAATGAGCCTGATTACCAACTTGCAGGGATTTGTACCGGCATACGCGCTCACCAAGGGCGGACCCAGTGATTCTACTTTACTAATGGTTTATCTGATCTACCGGGAAGGCTTCATGCGGAATAACTTCGGTCATGCCAGTGCTCTGTCCGTACTCTTTTTCGTTTTCATCGCCATCTTAACCGTCGTTGTCTTCGCAACATCACGGTTATGGACATTTTATGAAGCAGAGTGAGGGATAATCCAATGAAAAAAACAAGAAATTTATTATTAAGCGTTAACGTCGCATTAGGCGTTAATGCGCTGGCAGTCATTATGATCGCATTACTGGTTGTCTTTCCATTCTTTTGGATGGTAAGGTCCTCTTTCATGTCCAATTTGGAGATTAATCAATATCCTCCGCTTCTTTTGCCCAATCCTTGGCATTTTGAAAACTTTCCTTATACATTAAGTGTTTTCCCCTTCGGAAGATATTTCATAAATACCATGATCATCACTTTACCCTCCATTTTTGGGGTATTGTTGACTTCAAGCTTGGCGGCGTATAGCTTTGCCCGGCTGAATTTTCCTTTGAAAAAGTTTTGGTTCAGCTTGGTTATCGGGAGTATGCTGATGCCAAGCGCCGTCACGATTATTCCAATTTTTATGGCTTGGAGTACCGTCGGCCTTAGTAATAGCTATATCCCGCTTATATTCCCGGCTTTCTTGGGCGGAGGCGCTTTGAATATCTTTTTAATCCGTCAGTTTTTGATGACCATACCACGGGAATTGGATGAAGCCGCAGTTATGGATGGCGCGGGACATTTGCAGATTCTATTTAAACTATTGATGCCCCTCATTAAGCCGGTTTTAATAACCGTGGGTCTTTTTACATTTATTTTATATTGGAATGATGTAATGGGTCCGCTGATCTATATTTCAAGAAATGAAATGAATACAATTTCCCAGGCTTTGGCCAATTTTAAATCGGGTTTCGGCACGGATTGGAAGTCGATTATGGCCGCATCGACAATGTCGATCATTCCGAGCGTTATCTTGTATTTTCTCGGTCAAAAACACTTCGTAGAGGGCATCGTACTTACGGGGCTTAAATAATGATCGGACTTGGCATCCAAAGATACAACGCATAAGGAGAGAAAAATCATGAATGACATACCCTCATCCTATAAACATTTTCGGGCGATCCCTTTTAATAAAGTCGCCATCGATGACCGGTTTTGGAAATCCCGGATTGATAATAATCGATCCGTTTCCATACCTTATCAGTTTCACCAACTGAATACCAGTGGAGCACTGGACAATTTCCGGCGGGTCATCGGGGAGAAGGATGGAAAATTCGCCGGTCCCTTTTGGATGGATACCGATGTTTATAAATGGTTGGAAGCGGCAAGTTACTCCATTGCGGTCTATCCCGACCGTAAAATCCATGAATGGATTGATGAAGTGATTGTACTGATTGGAAAAGTGCAAGAAGAGGACGGCTATTTAAATACCTATTTTCAGCTCGTAGAACCTGATAAAAAATTCACCAATCTGGGGATGTGTCATGAGTTGTATTGTGCGGGTCATTTGTTTCAGGCTGCAGCGGTTCATTATACGGCGACAGGCCGGAAAAGTTTATTGGATATTGCCTGCCGCCTTGCAGATTGTATCGACACCAAGTTCGGAGTGGGCAAAGAGACGGGAATACCCGGCCATGAGGAAATAGAGATGGGACTGATTGATCTTTACCGGGTAATGGGGGAAAAACGTTATTTGGACTTGGCCGGTTATTTTATTGAAGGACGGGGAAATCCCAATTCAAGGTTGCGGGCGGAATTGGCCAAACTGGACAAGATCGCCGGCAAGCCGGGAATACCGGGTCAAATCAACGAAAGGTTCTTCGGGACTTATGAGAATTATGACGGCAGTTATGCCCAGGATCATTTACCCGTTAGAGAACAAACCGCTGTGGTGGGGCATGCGGTCAGAGCGATGTATCTATATTGCGGAATGGCGGATTTGGCCGCGGAGACGGGTGATCAAAGCCTGATAGCCGCGATGGAGCGCTTGTGGCAAAATGTTACAACCCGCAGAATGTATATAACGGGAGGTATTGGTCCAACAAAAGAAAACGAGGGTTTTACCAGGGACTTTGATTTGCCCAATGACACGGCCTATGCCGAGACCTGTGCTTCTGTGGGAATGATCATGTGGAATCACCGGTTATCCCAGCTGACCGGTGAGGGGAAATATGGAGACATCCTGGAAAGAGTACTTTATAATGGTTTTTTATCCGGGGTATCGCTCGATGGATGTAAATTTTTCTATGACAATCCCCTGCAAAGCGACGGCAGCCACCACCGCCAGGGTTGGTTTTGGTGTGCCTGCTGTCCGCCCAATGTATCACGGCTTTTAGCCTCCCTGGGAAATTATATTTATTTACAGGCCATGGACGGCATTGTTGTCAATCTTTATATTCAAAGCAAGGTGGATGCTACTTTACCGGAGGGTGAAAAGATTGTTCTTCGTCAAGAGTCCAATTTTCCCTGGGATGGAAAAATAATGTTTACGGTAGCTATTGAGACTCCGGCCGTGTTCACCCTGTATTTACGGATTCCCGCCTGGTGCAGGAATTTTCAGATTCGAGTGAATGGGAAGGTGTCTGAAATAAGGTCTGAAAATGGCTATGCCATGATCAGACGCCAATGGTCGCCTCAGGACATGGTTGAGGTGAATTTGGAGATCCAGGTAGAACGGATGATTTCTCATCCGGCTGTACATCAGGATATTGGAAAAGTGGCGTTGCAGAGAGGGCCCCTGGTATATTGTCTGGAAGAAACCGATCATCAGGTACCGGTAGATCAAATCATTTTGCCCGGTACCACCGAACTTGCCCCCAATTTTGAAGGGGATCTGCTGGAGGGCATTGTTACCATCCAAGGGGAAGCACGCATCCCTGTTGACCCGGGCTGGGAGGGTGTGTTGTATAAGGCGAAAACGTCAAACCGGACTTTCAATAAGATTCCTATCCGTGCCGTACCCTATTACACTTGGGACAATCGAAAACCCGGGAGTATGATAGTCTGGATACCCGAGCGGGAATAGCAGGCAAGTAAAAGTGAATCATTATAGATTGGGCAAAGGAGCACTTATGGAGTGAACTGCCGCTAAAGCGGGAGGATTTTGGAGAGCGAGTCTGATTTCGTTTTCATTGAAGGGTTCTGTAATATGATAACCCCGCATATGAAAGGCTTCCGATAATTGAATAAAATCCGGCAAAGTTAAATCGGTTCCAAAGGCCCTAAACCCTTCCTGGGCCATTTTTTGAATTTCCAGGCCGTAGCATTGATTACATAAAACAAAGACGGTTAAGGGCAACTGGAAGCGTTCGATGGTGGCCAATTCATTCAGGGACATTAGAAAACCTCCGTCGCCGACAATGGAAATCACCTGTCTGTCCGGATTTTGCAAGCAGGCGGCAATGCCTGCCGGGATTCCCCCTCCCATGCTCCGCCAGTTGGTTGAAATCCCCACTTGTTGGTGTTTGGCCAGAAAACCGAAATCGAACCAGTAAACAAACTCCCCCACATCCAGGGTAATGATGGCATCATCGGCAACCACTTTGGAAAGGGCATGGAAGAATAACAAGGGATGTTTCGGATCGCCGGTGTTTTCGGCGGCGGTCATCCTTTGGCGGAAGGCAGTTTCGATTTCCTGGCGCCATTGATGGCGGTCAATGAATTGCGGGAATTTCTCTCTCATGGCCCGCAGGATCAAGTCATAATCGCCGGCGATTTCCAAATAGTTGGTGAAGCCGGGATGAGTCGTGTTGCGAAATTGAATCACCCGGGTCCCGGAGGGGATGAAGCGTTCCTCATAAACCGCTTCGCCAAATAACAGGATGCAGTCGCTTTTTAGAAAACTTTGCGGCAAAAAAGCCTCGCCAATTCCCCCAATCACCTGGGGATGGCTATCCGGCAATGTCCCCTTGCATTCCCTGCTTATAACGATCCCCGCCCCGAAAGATTTGGCGAAGGAAGCAATGATAGTTGCGAAATTACAGGCGTTTTTACCGATGATGATCAAGGGTCTCGCAGTTCCGGCCATGAATTCCAAGGCTGTTTCCAGCGCCCCATAATAGACCCTCGCCCCATCCAGCTTGTTCATGAGATCCGGCATCGGGATAACGGTTTCGGCGGTGGGTTGTACCAATATATCCTGGGGAATCTCCAGGTGTACCGAGGTCCTAAAGGTGAGGGCGTAATTCAACAGACTGGTGAGAATGGGAAGAACAGCCCCGGGATGAGTGCATAAGCGGGATTTACCGGTAATGGCTTCGAAAAATGCTGTTTGATTGATGTATTGTTTATAATCGGTTCCAAGTTTGTTGCTGGAAACTTGTCCGGTTATACAAAGTAGCGGGACGTTATCCAAATAAGCATCCCCCACGCCGTTTGCCATATTGACCGCCCCCGGTCCGGCGCTGGCAATACAAACCCCCAAGGTGCCCGAGAGTTTTGCCGCGAAACTGGCCATAAAAGAGGCGGCTGTTTCGATGGTGGCCGGGATGTAGCGAATTTGCTCCTGTCTTGAGAGAGCGTCGGCCAAGGGGAAAATTGCGTCTCCAATGACTCCAAAGATGATTTTAACTCCGTATTCACTTAATTGGGCCAATATTAAATCGGCGACGGTACGGTTCATGAACATCCCTCCCTGATTATTGTAGCGCCAAATTGAACGGGCTATTCCCCAAATTTAACGGCTATGCAATTGTCATACTTATTTTCAATATTGACTTGAATTCAGTTTACAGAAAAGATATAATGACAACAATAATTTGATTTTGAAGGAGGATTGCCTTAAAATGAGCGATAGGGTTTTCAATTTCAATCCCGGTCCGGCAACATTACCCTTACCGGTGATTCAGGAAGCTCAAAGGGAATTATTAAATTTTAAAAATACCGGGATGTCTATCTTGGAGGTTAGCCATCGTGGTAAAGAATACGAAGAGGTTCAGAACGAAACCGAGAGTTTACTCAAAGAGTTAATCGGCGCTCCCGGGGATTACCGGGTCCTATTTATGGGGGGCGGCGCCAGTGCCCAGTTTGCTTTCGTTCCGATGAATCTTTTAACACCGGGATCCTATGCGGATTATATTATTTCCGGATCTTTTGCTGAAAAAGCCTATGAGGAAGCGGCCCGGGTGGGGAAAGTCAATATTGCCGCCTCAACCAAGGGAACTAATTTTGACCGGATACCGGAGGCTTCCGAGATTAAAATCAGTGACAATCCGGCTTATGTTCATATCACTTCCAATAACACGATTTACGGTACCCAGTGGAAGGAGTTCCCGGATGTAAAGGCGCCTTTGGTGGCCGATATGTCCAGTGATATTTTATCGAGGTCTTTTGATGCCTCGAAGTTCGATTTAATCTATGCCGGAGCGCAGAAAAATTTGGGTCCCTCCGGTGTAACCGTCGTGTTGGTCAATCCGGAATTACTTCGTAAGGCCAATACCAATTTGCCGGTTATTTTCCAATATGGCACCTATGTCAAAAATAACTCCTTGTATAACACTCCGCCTACATTTGCAATTTATGTCGTAAACCTGGTATTGAAATGGCTGAAAAACAATGGCGGCGTCGCCGCTATGGAAAAACGCAACCAGGAAAAAGCAGCCTACATTTATAATGCCATTGACAACAGCGGCGGGTTTTATAAAGGCCATGCCCAAAAAGAGAGCCGTTCCTTGATGAATGTCACTTTTCGTTTGCCCAGCGAAGAGTTGGAAGCGGCCTTTGTCAGCGAGGCCAAGAAAATCGGTTTGGTTGGCATCAAAGGGCACCGTTCGGTGGGCGGCATGAGAGCCTCAATTTATAATGCGATGCCGGTAGAAGGTTGTAAGACACTGGCCGAGTTGATGAAAGAGTTTCAGAAGAAAAACGGATAAAGGTAAAGTTAAAAAGTTATGAGGATTATTTTTTAAGAAGGCTAAAAAAGCCTTCTTTTTGATTGCCGAACAAAAAAATAACCCAACCGAAGGTGAGTTATTAAAGAAAGGGAGGGAGTAATGAAAAAAGTATCTGATAATGATTATATAGGCAGTTGGTTACAAGCCAACGACAGGAATGTAAAAAATAATGAAATTCTGGTAACGATTGTATGATTTTGAGAATAAAGGGTCCTCCTATCAAACAAAATAACCCAACCAAAGTTGAGTTATTAAAAAAGGGAGGGAGTAATGAAAAAAGTATCTGATAATGATTATATAGGCAGTTGGTTACAAGCCAACGACAGAAATGTAAAAAATAATGAAAATATGGTAACAATTGTATGATTTTGAACGGCTGAAACGTTATCGATGATTCCGGTATCAAAAGAAATGCGGTTTTTGAAATTTAGTTTGATATAAAATATCCGGAAAGAAGTTTGGTCGAAAGATTATTGGATAATGCATGGACTGGAGTTCCAAGAAATTTATCCTGAAGGATTCACTTGGATCAATGGGGAATATCATGAATCAAAAATTAAAGGGGAAGTCCATTGGGTACAACTTTTCGAATCATTCCGGACCAAGCATTTGGGATCAAACCGATTGTCCGGATTCGCGATATTGATGCGGTGGTCCATAATTATCTTTTATTCAAGGAGCGGGCTGATAAAACCGGTTCGATATGTGCCGCGGTTTTAAAAGCCGAGGTTCATGGGTTGCAAATGAAAGATGTAGCACCGGCCTTAATCAACGCAGGCGCCAGACACTTTTTTGTCGCGGAACTGTTTGAGGGGATTCAACTCCGGGCGATAGCCCCCCAAAAAGAGGTTAAGATTTATACCTTGGCTGGAATACTGGATAACGAAGAACCCTATTTTAAGGAATATCATCTAACGCCTTGCGTAAATTGTTTGGAACAGTTGAACCGATGGAATGAATACTGCCGGCAAACGGGTAAAAATTCGGTAATCATTCACCTGGATACCCATATGAACCGCCTGGGGTTATTGGATGACGAAGTTGAAATTTTAAGCGAAGATTTTGATCGTTCCACTTCCCATCTGGAAGTGGAATTTTACATGAGTCATTTTTATGATATCAAAGGGGATGATTTCACCCATTGCGACCGGCAAATCAGCATCTTAAAGGACTATCTGACGAGGCTTCCTAAAAAACCGGTTACTTTCGCCTGTACCGACAGCGTCATTCTTTTAGACAATGAAAAAGTCAATTTTGATATGATTCGGCCTGGAATAGGCCTGGTTGGAGGAGCCCCCAATGCTGAACATCCCATTTCACCCGGCGCAAAACATACCCTGGAAATTTACGCAAAGATATCCCAGATCAAGAAAATCCCCAAAGGACAGACCGTAGGCTATGGAGGAGCATTTACCACCCAAAGAGATACGATCATGGCTTTGGTCCATATTGGATATAAAGATGGGTATTTGAGGTTACTCAGTGAACTTGACAATGCGCCCAAAGGCGTGTATATGTCGATTCAAGGCTACCGTACTCCGGTTATTGGAAAAATTTCTCTGGATGCCACAACGATCGATGTCACGGATGTTCCGGAAGATGTATTAAAAGGGGCGAAATATGCTGAAGTTGTAGGGCCCAATGTTGATATAAAAGTTTTGGCTGACAAATCGGGTTGTTATGAAGTCATGGTGGCTTTAGGCAGAGAGAATCAAAAAATCAGCGATTACACTTTAGAAGAGTTTAATCAAAAAATGCGTTTGAATCAATGGCAGAAAAATTAAAAGACGCCCATCCCCGCCGAATGGATTCACAGGCGGGGATGGGAAATGATTTCTAAATGATATATTGGCGCAATGGATTCCAATGAGAATTTGAGAGTGCAGCTATTTGCGATAAGCAACCAAAGTCTTATACAAGATGAACAAATAGGTTACCCCAAAGATAATCCAGACATCGATAACGTTAGCCGAGAAAAACTTTGAAAAATAGGCTCCCAAAAGGATTCCCACCGCTATCAGGGTGATTTTAAGAGCTCCAAAGTCCCAAAGATTGTAACGATGAGTCCGTTGCAACATGGTATCGATAAAACTTTTCATCCGGTAACCCTCCTTTGTACGGTTTAATATGAACCAAGCTTGGTTGATAGTCCCTATTTTACTCCTGCCGGCTTGATTCGTACATCGGAGGAGTCCCCCAGTCCTGGGAGAACCGTGGGGAAATTTTCGCAAAAAGGGAAAAAAGGTAATTGTGGATAAAAAACATTGAAAGCCATGAATGTTCGAATAAGGATGCGGTTCCGGTATGAAAGCGGGCGGTTACATCAAGAAGGTCAAAAGGGTTAAAAACAAAATAACCCAACAAAAGTTGAGTTATCAAAAAAGGGAGGGAGTAATGAAAAAAGTATCTGATAATGATTATACATGCGGTTGGTTACAAACGAACTACACGAATGTTACAAATAATGAAAATAAGGTAACAATTGTATGATTCTGGGAAGCAATAGTCTTCGTCAAGAAAATGGAGAATGAGGCGCGGTATTTTATCCGTAACTGTGAAAGGATGATTGAATGGAAAATCAGGAAAGACTTGAGGATTTGTTTAGAGAAAGCGGATTGAATGATTATCGATGGATTACGGGGAAAGAAATTCAGGTCGCTCAATGGGTTCGTATGAAATGTATGTACGGTTGCGATAGTTTTGGGAAAAGCAGCGCCTGCCCGCCGAATGCGCCGACGGTTGGGGAGTGCGAACGATTTTTTTCCGAATATAGCCGTGCGATTGTCTTCCACTTTGGGGTGAATTTTGAAGACGCTGCGCAATTAAAACCGTGGTGTAAAACTGTCAATCAGAAACTGATTCAACTTGAGCGGGCGGTTTTTTTGGCGGGTTTTCATAAAGCTTTTGTCTTATTGGTTGACGAATGCTCTATCTGTTCGACCTGCGCTCCGGAGAGGGCGGAATGCAGGAACAAAAAAATTGCCAGGCCATGTACGGAAGCTTTAGCCATAGATATTTACGGAACGGTTCGAAATATAGGCTATCCAATTCAAGTATTGGCAGACAGGAAGGAAGGGATGAACCGGTATGCGATATTACTTATCGAGTAGCTGAAAATAGAATAACCCAACCAGCGTTGGGTTATCAAAAAAGGGAGAGAGTAATGAAAAAGTACATTTTCATTATACAAGTTATTTATTAAAAAATAGCGACACGGATGTTAATAAATTTGAATAAATGGTAACGAAATGGTAATCATGGAAACTCAAGCCAACGATTTCTCCCCAAAGCCGGATGTTCTGTCTATTGTGCTTTTAGCCTTTCTAAAAAAATATCATATAATCAAACAAGGAAGGGTAGGATTAGTACATTGGCAAAACGAGACAAACTTGCCGGATTCATTTTAAAATCGGTCGGTATGATTTTCTAAAGGCACGACTTCTTCGGGAGATACTATTTTGGTTTTCCCTTTTGCCTTCTCAGGTGAAGGACCCGGTTGCGATTGACCGACACGGAGATTCTTATCCCCTGATGTTATGGCGTGACGGTTCAGCTGTATCGATGGTAGCTCCTCTTTTTCGGAGATTTGAGAGGAGCCGTTTGCCAGATGCAACAATTCTTGGACGATTTCGCGCATTTTTTCAGCTTGATCCTTGAGCGCTTCAGCTGCGGATGAACTTTCTTCCGCATTCGTTGCGGTTTGCTGGGTAATGGAAGTCATTTGACTCATTGCCTTGGTGATTTCTCCAATGCCTTGGTTTTGTTCCTGGCTGCTCCTAGCGATTTGGTCTATTATTTCGCTGACTTCTTTGGATTTTCCGGTAATTTCATATAAAACTTCGGCAACCTTCTCGGCAGCACTGACCCCTTTATTGGACAGCTCGATATTGGCGTCAATGATGGAAGTGGTGTCTTTCGCCGCCTGGGCGCTTCGTTGCGCCAAATTTCTTACTTCCTCGGCTACCACCGAGAAACCCATCCCGGCTTCGCCGGCTCTGGCTGCTTCAATAGCGGCATTTAATGCCAGAATATTGGTTTGAAAAGCAATATCATCGATGACTTTGATGATTCTTGAGATTTCATCGCTGGATTTTTTGATCTCCAGGATCGAACCCATCATTTCCTGCATCTCCAGGCTTCCTTTATCCGCGGATTCCTTGGCCTGTGCCGATAATGCGGCTGCCTGTTTCGTATAGACGCTATTTTGTTGCAACATGGAAGAGGCTTCTTCTAAGTTTGATGAAGTTTCTTCAATGGTAGAAGCTTGTTCGGCGCTACTTTGCGACAGTTGAAAAGCGGAAGCCGACAGTTGATTGGAGGCGGATGCTATTTGACCGGAACTCCGGCTGAGACCGGAGGCGATGTGATGGATAGGATTGGTAATGCTTTTTGAAAGGAATAATGACAGAAAAAAAGCAATGCCCATGCAGGTTAAGCCAACGATGATCATTGTAATCAATAAAGTGTTGATAACTCGCATCGCGCTGTCAATAGAAAACTTAACCCCGCCATACATAATCGATTTGTCCGTTAAGATGAAGAGGAGCGGTCACATCCACAACGGTTTTCCCGTCTTCCTCATCAAAGATAACAACTGTTTGGTCTTTTTTAGCTGCTTCAATATCTTCAGGGTCAACCTTTTTATGGACGTTTTGGGGCGTTGATGAAGCTATCGCGGTTTGATCGGCGATCTTATAAACCGTAAAATCTACCAGGTCAGGCATTTTGCTTTTAAGTTCATCAAGATCCGACTGGATCATCCTATCAAAGTTAAAATTATTCACATCGAGTTGACTGCCGCTGATGATAGCCTCGAATGAAAGAATGACTGCTTGGGCCCGTTCCTGCCCTTGGCTCAGAAATGATCTCCTGCTTTGAAAATACACGATAATCATGGATAAAGACAAGACAAGCGTGGTGATGATTAAATAAAACATGATATTCTTTTTGGTCAGAGACATGATCGATAACCTCGATGCTTTTTAATTTGAAGGCCCCTTCGTCAATAGGATACTAAGTTCATTATAGCGTATTTCAAGTTTATTGTTAATTATTTCGGTAAACTTCAGTTATAATCATACAATCCATGAAGAGGACAGAGTACATATTGAAACTGAGGTTCTATACGTTTGGGAATTGCTTGCGGGTGTGTTGATAGGGAAGGAGATAAGTTTACTAAATTTTTGCAGCCGGTTTGCAAAACAGGGCTCGCCGGCTACAAATTAGTGGATTATGCTGCAGACTTCATTGGAATAAGCCCATTTATCGTCTGCCCCTTTTCCAATACGGGGCTGGTCGAGATTTGCCAATCAGGCTCCACTGTCGGTTCGATGATTTTTTGCTCTCGGATGTGGTTGATCATCAAATTGCGGATTTGACCGTCGTCGCCAAAGGCTTTGGCCGAATCGAAGATCACCTCGGGGTCCTTGATGCCGGCAGCTTTCATGAAACCGCCTCCACCGTTATAACGGTAATTATTGATAGCCACCGTAAAGGTGTCGTTATCCCGGACCGGTTTATGGTTGACTTGCAGGTTTTGGATCCTCTGACCGGCAGGCTTTGTAAGATCAACCGTATAGGTAGCTCCGAATAACTGGTCCAGGTTGTAATCGGGGATATCCAAGGCTTGGTCTTTGGTGACCGGATCATGGGGGCTCTTCACCCCGGCATAGTAGCGAACCGACCATTCCATCCAGTCCTTTAGCTGTTTACCGGTGATTTTAATGCCGTATAAATAGTTTTCATAAACATAAACCGCCATCAAATCCTGTATGGTAATGGCGCCTTTTAAAATTTGAGCCGAACTGCTTAAAGGGGCGGCGATGGATAAATCGGTCTTGGCATAATATTTCTGGACTGTATTGATTAAATCCATTAAGGCAGTTTCTTTGGTTAATTGATCCGTGCCTAAGAAATCTCCCTTGGCACTTCCAATTTTGGTTCCGATATAGGAGAGAGTGGCTTCGTGATAGGGTTTAGCCAATTCCATGATGGCCGGATCGGCTGCAATGGAAGCATCCATTGCAACGGTCTTGCTTGACTTGTTGTTAATGATCCATTGACCCTCGGTATTCTTATCGATAACGAAATCAATTTGGGAGACAAATTGTCCCCAGCGGCCGGGTTCGGTTACAATCACTTTTTGACCGGCGGGATTGGTGTAATCATGTTCGCTGATGTTGGCATGGACGTGGCCCGCAATAATGGCGTCGATACCGTTAACCGTAGTGGCCAGGGCTTTGACTTGGTTTTCCGGAATGGTATCGGCAGCGCTCTCTTCCCCGGAATGCATGGAAACGATGACGATATCAACACCTGAGGCCCGCATTTTCGGGACCCACTGACCGGCCTCGGCAACCAGGTCGTTAAACTGTAATCCTTGATAGTGGGCTACATCTTCCCAAGAGGGGATTTCCTTGGTGGTTAGTCCCAAGATTCCAATTTTAACAGGTCCTTTGGGAGTGTCGAAGGTTTTAACAATGATGGATCCGACAAAATTGGAGTGATCTTCCCGATAGATATTGGCTGAAAGAACTGCGATATGCTCTTTTTTGGCATCGCCGACAATCCGGTTCAAAACATCCAGGCCATAATTGAATTCATGATTACCCAGTACCCAGGCGTCATATTTCATAGCCCCCATTACTTTGATCAACGGATATTCCGACTGGGTGTCAATTTTGTCATAATAATAAGAAAGAGGAGTGCCCTGAATGGTATCGCCGTTATCGATCAGGATGGTCCTTGGATTGGCAGCCCGGACTTTGGATACATAAGAGGCCACCTTGACAAGACCCCAGTTGGCCGGTTTTGCGGTGGCGTAATCCCACGGATAGATATTGCCATGGATATCGGAGGTTGCTAGAACCGTGATGATATTGGTTATGGCATTGGCATGAGCCTGTTGAATCGGTGCGATTCGCCCATCGACAGTTGCACTTACATTACCCTGGGCTTTGATTGCTTCAATATAGACATCCCGGGCTACTTTATAGCTATCGATGTAGGTTTTGGCTACCGCAGGATTGGTAAACTCCAGAAAACCATCGCCGCCGGCACCCATAAAGTTATTGGTTGCCACCAGATAAAGCGCATTGGTATCCAGCGGTTCGCCGTTGGTTTTTGAGATGCTGACCACCCGTTGCATGGTGGGCCGGTTGGGATCATAAACAAAGGAAAAGCCGGATATTTGGATACCCTTGCCATTATCCTGGACAGCCTGTTCCAGCAGCACTTTAATCTGGGCGGGTGTCATTTTAACAGTGACAATCGTATTATCAAAAGGCATAAATTGGAACATGGTGCCGACTGTAATATCGCCTTTTGGGATGTCACAGCGTAGGCCGCCGTTATTAACAACACCGAAATCCGCATGAACCGTTTTCCGGGTTACATCAGCCGTCCAGTTACCTAAAATAGAATCGCTAAACGGTTTGACATTTTGGGAACGGGTTAAATCAATGGCTCCCACACCGATTTTTTTGCTAAATTCCGCTCCTACGTCGGAAGCCGCCTGATTGACGATTTGTTGAACCTCAGGATCGCTATTGGGATTGGAAGTATTGTATAAACCGGAAATGTCCGTATAGGTCATATCGCCAGGGACTACTTTGCCATTGGCATTGACAGTGATTTTTAAATCGAGAAAACCTTGGCTGTATAATCCGGCGATCCCGACCGGGATTTGGTTAACCCGGGTAGTGACAATGGTGTGGGTGTGACCTCCAAAGATTGCATCCACTCCGGATACTTTAGCGGCAAAGTCGGTTAAAGAACCGGCCGTAACACCGGAGCTTGGATTGGTTTCAGCCCCCATATGAGCTAAAACAACCACAATTTGGGCGCCTTTTTTACGTAATTCAGCGGCCAGTTTATTGACGATCGGGACCGGGTCTTTAAAATCAACATTTTTAATCAGGGTTGGCATAATAATGGAAGGAAAATCGGTATGGTCATCTACACCGATGATGCCGATTTTAACTCCTCCTCTTTTCAACAACACATAGGGTTTGGCGTATTGCACGGTTTTTCCGGTGGTTTTATCATAAACATTGGCTGCCAGTACCGGTATCGTAGTGCTTTTTAAGGTGGCGGACCTGGGGTTGATTACGCTTTCAATGCCCCAATCGTATTCATGATTGCCGAGAGCCATGGCGTCGAAATGAAGATTTTTCATGAAATCGATTACGGGCCGCCCTTTTAATACATTTGACAAAGGGGTGCCCTGAAACATATCGCCGCCGGATAGCAAAACGGTATTGGGATTTGATTTCCGGATGGTTTTGATTTGGTCTGCAAGAACTGCTGCTCTTTGCTGGGTGATCGGAGTTCCATCCTTCAATTTGCCGGAGTTTTGCAAGTAACCATGGAAATCGGTAATTTCAACGAAATCAAATACCTTCAGACTTGCCTCTGCCTGAACAGTTGCGGCTAAGTATCCGGTCATGCCCGGTATCCAAAGGCTGAAAACCAAAATTGCTCCCAACAAAAAGTGAGTCGTTTTTTGACTGAAACGCATTATCGTTTACCCCCTTAGACTTTTTCATTTTAATTTCCAAAATCTTTTTAGCTTTGGAAGTGATATGAATATCTTTCGCGCGAATGATCGGTTTTCCTTTTTATGGAATCCTCAAATCCTTGTTAAAAAATAAATTTATTTTTTAAGGCCATTGGAAGATAGCCACCGGATTTTGTGAACTTTCAAACAAAGGAAAAATTGGAATAATGCAGAATTTAGAAGGGTAGTGGACTGTACTTTAGATAGGGAGGTTCTTTGATGAAAAATGAAGTTAATCCTGGATTTAATCGCGAATTATCGGCAATGATCGATCATACGCTGCTCAAACCGGAAGCAACGGCCGAACAGATCACCAAATTGTGCCAGGAAGCTTTACAATATGAGTTTAAATCGGTTTGCGTCAATCCTTTTTGGGTTCCTTTAAGCTCCATGTTACTGAAAGGATCGCCGGTCAATATTTGTACGGTGATTGGTTTTCCTCTGGGGGCGATCACTTCGGAGGCCAAAGCCGACGAGGCCCGGGAAGCAGTCCGTAACGGGGCGACGGAGGTTGATATGGTCATCAATATCGGCGCCTTAAAATCAGGCCAATACGATGTAGTCCAACATGATATCCAATGTGTGGTTCATGCTGTAAAACGAAGTACAGTGGTTAAAGTTATTTTGGAAACTTGCCTATTGACGGATAGCGAGAAAGTAAAAGCTTGTGAACTCTGTAAAGATGCCGGCGCAGACTTTGTGAAAACCTCGACCGGATTTGGGTCCGGTGGGGCAACTGTTGAGGATATCCGTCTGATGAGGCAAACTGTCGGTCAAAAAATGGGGGTGAAGGCTTCCGGGGGGATTCGTGATTATGAAACGGCCATGACCATGATTCAAGCCGGGGCTAATCGCATCGGAGCCAGTTCCGGGATTGCCATTGTGACTCACGACGCTCAAAACCAGGTAAAAGGGGACTACTAATCCGAAAAAGCGGTCTGAAAAAACTGCTGGAACGCCCCATGTGCATATTTATACATCGTGTAAGATTTATGTCCGGAAATACGAGGTAATCAGTAATATTTATTACATAAAATTAATATTTTCCCATAGAGGAAACCTTCAACTTAACGCGAAATTTTAAACTACTATATTTGTAAAGGAGTGTTTACGTTTCAATGAAAAAGCTTTATTTTCTGTTTACCGCAGTTTTATTGCTTGCACTTTCTATATCACTGGTCAGCGCTAGTAGCTTAAAAGTGGGTATGGTTACCGATTCCGGGACAATTGATGACAAGTCATTCAATCAAGGAACCTGGGAAGGTGTTGTCAAGGCAGGCAAGGTATTAAAATTAGATACCAAGTATCTAAAACCGAGCGGTACGACTGAAGCCGATTATTTAAAAGAAATCGGCAACTTGGTTGATGCAGGCTACAATATGGTTGTTTGCCCTGGATTTAAGTTTGAAACCGCGATTTTCCAAGCTCAAGATAAATACAAAGATGCTAAGTTTGTTCTCATTGACGGCGCTCCTCACAAAGGCGACGGCAAGGTGGTCGTGAAGCCGAATACGGTTTCCATATTCTTTGCCGAGCATGAATCGGGTTTTGTAAGCGGTGTTGCCACGGCATTGCAATTAAAAACCGGTGATGTAGGATTCATCGGCGGTATGGAAATTCCTCCGGTCCAAAAATATAACTGGGGTTTCCAACAAGGTGTTGCATATGCCAATGCTAAATTGGGCACCAAGATTACCATTAAACCGGAAAATGTTATTTATCAGGGAACATTTAATGATGTTGCCGCTGGTCAACAATTGGCAGCCCAGATGTTTGATCGGGGCGTAAAAGCGATTTTCTGTGCAGCCGGTGGTGTAGGCATCGGCGGTATCAATGAAGCCAAATCAAGAGTTAAAGCGGGAAAAGAAGCCTGGGTTGTCGGTGTTGATGTCGATCAATATACAGATGGTATTTATGAGGGCACAAAGTCAATCATCCTTACCTCAGCCATGAAAAAAATCGATGAGGCCGCTTTTGATATGATTAAAGCCGCCAAGAGCAACAAATTCCCCGGCGGTCAAACCCTTATTTTCAATGCCAAAAATGATGGAGTAGGGATTCCTAACAAAAACCCCAACCTTTCCGCTGATGTCCAAAATAAAGTGGCAGCTGTGTTTAAACAATTAAAAGCCGGTTCAGTCAAAGTTTCCGATCAAAAGGGAAATTTGATTAAATAATGACGTTTTTTATGAAAGAAGAGGAGGTTTATGCCGCCTCTTCTTTTTTTTTAAAATAGGTCTTGCAACATTTTTGATAGCTTTCCAATATTAATTATTCTATAATCCCCAAAAGATGTATTATAATACATATTAGTATATCAAATGTTACAAATTTCCACCAAAAAAAGGGGATGGATCAATGGATTATGTAGTGGAAATGTTGAATATTCGCAAGGAGTTTCCCGGTATTATTGCCAATGATGATATTACCATTCAATTGAAACAGGGCGAAATTTTGGCTCTCCTCGGCGAGAATGGCGCTGGGAAGTCAACTTTGATGAGCATCCTTTTTGGTCTTTATCAACCGGAACGGGGGACCATAAAGATACGAGGCAAGGAAGTCAGGATTACGGATCCGAATGTGGCCAATGGACTTGGAATTGGAATGGTTCATCAACATTTCAAACTTGTTCATAACTTTACCATCACTGAAAACATCATCCTTGGACTGGAACCCAAAAAAGGTGTGGTCGTTGATATTCGTTCAGCGGCCAAACGGATTGCGGAGCTTTCCGAAAAATACGGGCTGAATGTTGACCCTTATGCAAAAATCGAAGATGTTAGCGTCGGTATGCAACAGCGGGTCGAGATTTTAAAAATGCTTTATCGAAATGCGGAAGTGTTGATTTTTGACGAACCAACCTCGGTACTGACTC
The DNA here is from genome assembly GCA_023426245.1 of Bacillota bacterium. GTDB lineage: Bacteria > Bacillota > UBA4882 > UBA8346 > UBA8346 > UBA8346. The sequence goes on along the minus strand of JAFABB010000025.1, from coordinate 116,943 downwards.
CCCAGGAAATTCAGGAATTGATGAAAATCATGCGGAATCTGATTGACGAGGGGAAATCGATTATTTTGATTACCCATAAATTAAAAGAAATTAAAGCGATTGCCGATCGTTGTACGGTCATTCGGCGTGGGAAATTGATTGGAACTGTTGAGGTGGCCTCCACATCGGAAGCAAAAATGGCAGAAATGATGGTAGGCCGGGAAGTATCTTTTTCCGTTACCAAAGGGCCTTCCAATCCGGGTGAAGTCATTTTGCGGATCGAAAACGTAACGGTTGTCAATAGCCGAAGAATTAAAGGATTAAAGAATTTCTCGCTGGAAGTCCGTTCCAGAGAGATAGTAGGAATCGCGGGTGTAGAAGGAAATGGACAGGCTGAATTGATTGAGGCTCTGACCGGTTTGCGAAAAGTTGATTCCGGCAGAGTGTATTTACGGGACAGGGATATTACGGAAATTCCGGTAAGAAGTCGAATTGAGGCGGGCATAGCTTCGATTCCCGAGGATCGGCATAAACACGGTCTGGTATTGGATTTTACAGTCGAAGATAACCTGGTTTTAAAATCTTTCCACCAAGCTCCTTTTTCTAAAAACGGTTTGCTTCACCGGGATATCATTCATCAACACGCCCAACAGGTTATGGAAGATTTTGATGTGCGTGCCGGGGAGGGTCCGGCATCAATAGCCCGTTCGCTGTCGGGTGGAAATCAGCAAAAAGCTATTGTAGGGCGGGAGATTGATTTAAATCCCGAAATATTAATCGCCGTTCAACCAACCAGGGGCCTTGATGTCGGTGCTATCGAGTATATTCATAAACGTATTGTCGAGCAACGGGATCGCGGCAAGGCGGTTTTATTGATTTCATTGGAATTGGATGAGATACTTGATTTGTCGGATAGAATCGCTGTCATTAATAATGGAGAACTCATTGATATTGTTGAGGCTGCGGTGACCGATGAAAATGAAGTCGGTTTGATGATGGCTGGAGTTAAGCGGGGTGAACGTCAATGAGGGTTATACCGATGAAAGTGAAATTGAACAAAGATTATATTCTGGCATTGGTTGCGGTAGTGCTGGGACTGATAGCCGGCGCCATTTTAATAGCGGTTACTGGAAATAACCCAATCGAAGGATACTTCTATCTCTTCCGGGGTGGACTGATGAATATTCAACGGATTGGAGATACGTTAGCCACCGCCACACCTTTAATCTTGACCGGATTGTCCGTAGCGTTTGCTTTTAAAACTGGGTTGTTTAATATCGGTGCTGCCGGTCAAATGTTAATCGGCGGTTTATGCGCCACTGCGGTTGGGCTTAGTTTTGAGTGGTCGAAACCAATCCTGTTAACAGTAGCGGTTCTTGCGGCCATTGCAGGCGGCGCCCTTTGGGGCGCGGTTCCCGGCTATTTGAAAGCCCGCTTTAATGTTCATGAAGTCGTATCTTCTATTATGATGAATTGGATCGCTTATTGGGCGGTTTATTATATCGTTCCGGCTTATTTTAAAGGGCAGTTTTTGGAGACGGAATCTCGTAAAATACCCGATGCCGCATCTTTAAAAGTTGGCTGGTTAACCAATCTGTTTAACGGCTCCTATATCAATCTGGGTTTTTTCCTGGCGTTGATCGCGGTGATTGTAATAGCATTCATCCTGAATAAAACCACTTTCGGTTACGAATTAAAAGCGGTTGGGTATAACCGGTTTGCAGCCCAATCGGCGGGGATTATTGCCAATCGAAGTATCGTACTTTCGATGGTATTGGCAGGCGCTTTGGCTGGCTTGGGCGGAGCCGCCTTTTATGTAGGGTATGCTTCCAATATGCAAATCGGTGTTTCGCCGTCCCAGGGTTTTGATGGGATTGCCGTATCTTTGCTGGGATTGAATTCACCCTGGGGGGTGTTTGTGGCAGCGGTCTTTTTCGGTATCCTTCAGTCCGGTAAAGGTTTTATGAATGCGATGACCAACATTCCTCCGGAGATTGCCGACACCATTATTGCTACCATTATTTATTTTGCGGCCACCAATATTTTAATTGAAAGAGCCTGGGAGCGCTTAAGAAAACGAAAAGATAAAGCTCGAGCTTTCAAAAAGACTGAGGAACTTAAGGCCGATAAAGTAGGAGGTGTACAGTAAAATGTGGGATATTATTGTACAGATATTTCCCTATGCGATTGCTTATACGATTCCGCTCCTGCTTACCGCTTTGGGAGGCCTTTATAGTGAAAGAAGCGGAGTTGTCAATATCGGTTTGGAAGGTTTGATGGTGGTAGGGTTTTTTGGCGGCGCTTTGGTAACTTCTAAATTGGAAGTCTTCTTACCGGGAACTGCCATTTGGGTTGGTTTATTAGCTGCTATTGTTGCCGGAGGGCTTTTCGCTTTACTTCATGCCTTTGCCAGTATTAATCTTAACGCCAATCAGGTTATCAGCGGTACGGCCATTAATATGATTGCCGGCGCCTTGACGATTTTCCTGGCGCGACATATTACCGGCAGTGGTAATATCCGCATCGTTCATGGATTAATTCGTAACGATATACCATGGTTATCGCATATTCCAATCATTGGGAAATTGTTTTTCACCCAGACTTATGCCACCACCTGGGTGGCAATTGCGATTCTGTTGTTTTCCTGGTTTTTGTTATATAAGACTGCCTTCGGTCTTCGCCTGCGGGCATGCGGAGAACATCCCCAAGCGGCGGATTCTGCCGGAGTGAATGTTTATAGGATGCGTTACATTGCGGTTATTATTTCCGGAGCTTTGGCCGGCCTGGCCGGGGCGGTAATTCTGGTTACCTATTCGGGGGAATTTAATGGTTCCGTGAGCGGTCTAGGATTTCTCGCTTTGGCAGCCTTGATTTTCGGGCAATGGAAACCTTGGGGGATTTTGGGCGCCACATTTTTCTTCGGATTTGCCAGTACGATTGCTAATGTTTCACAAGCAGTTCCTTCTTTGGAACGGATTCCAGGTATTATTCTCAAGTGTTTTCCGTATTTTGTAACTTTAATGGTCCTGGTATTGTTCTCCAAAAATTCACAGGCCCCGAAAGCCGATGGAGAGCCTTATGACAAAGGAAAACGCTAATACCAATTATTCTTTGAGTCAGAAAACCCGCGAAAGCGGGTTTTTTACTTTTTATTTCTGTGAATCTATGGATTGGATTGCTTTGAAAAATTCTACTCGAAGTGTTGAGAAAAGATTGGATGAATTTTATTGAAATATTATAAACATCTTGATATAATGTCTATAAATTTAGTAGACAGAAAAGAGAAATATCATGAACGATTTGACGGATATGTTTTGGAACGCCGATTTGGGGGACTTGAAACGGGGATATGTTGATGAACTACTAAATGGTGGCTTGATCTGTTTGGTTTGTGGTGAATGTTTTACAAAGGGGCAGATTTATTTGATTAACGGTAATCTTTATGAAGCGAAAAAGGCGGCGGAAGTTCATATCCAACAAGAACATCATTCGATGTTTGCATTTTTGGTGGCCATGGATAAAAAATATACAGGTTTGACGGAGCATCAAAAGGAAATCCTGGAGGCTTTTTATCAAGGTTTTCATGATAAAGAAATTGCCGCTAGAATGGATAATGGGAACACTTCGACCGTCCGAAACCAGCGATTTGCCTTTCGGGAAAGGGCCAAACAAGCCAAAATATTTTTGGCTATTATGGAACTGCTCACAGAGCGTTTAGCCAGGGAAGATAAATTTGTGGAGATACCCCGACAGGCGGCGATGGTTGATGAAAGATTCGCCATCACTGAAAAGGAAAGCGACGAAGTCATTCAGGCTCTTTTTCCACAAGGGATGGCTGGCCCCTTGCTTCGTTTCCCCAAAAAGGAGAAGCAGAAGATTATTGTCTTGCGGCAACTGATTCGAAGATTTGAGTTAAATCGAAAATATACGGAAAAAGAGGTCAATGAAATACTTCAGAGAGCTTTTCATGATTATGTAACATTACGGAGATACCTCATTGAATATGGCTTTTTAGATCGTTATCCGGATGGTAGTTGTTATTGGGTAAAGTAATCGATGGACGCAGGAATGGATTACAGGAATCGGTTTTCTATTGTTGGAGTAATTCACTGAAAAGAAAGGAAGATTGCAGTGAAATCTGTTTATATAAGTAGTGAATATTTTCAAAAACGTTTGGTGGATCTTTGCTTACGGAGCGGTTTGACGGATTTTCCTAATAAATATCAGGACCAGCTGGTATTACTAAAAAGCTTAGCCAATATGTTTACTCAAGATAAGGATTATACGGAAAAGGAAGTGAATGAAATCATCAAGAATTGGCAAACCAGTGCTAAAATTTTTATAAATTGTGATTTCATGATGCTTCGTAGAGGGTTGGTGGATGTTAAACTTTTAGGCCGGAATCCGAATGGATCATGCTATTGGCTTAATCCGACCGGACCGGAGGGAGTTACTTTTGATCCGGCTATTAATCAATTAAAAGCTAATGATGTGCTTTCGGAGGGCCAAAGGCTCATCGCTCAAAAAAAAACCAAATATTTGAAAGAAAGTAATTCAAGATAAGGAACTCCAAAACGATTATCACCCAAATTATTATGGTCAAGGGGTTCTCAATGATAATTTGGGAGGAAATTAATGTTTTGAATAGGCAGGCATAAACAGATAACAATTAATGAAAGGAGTTATGGATGATGGATAGACGTACCGAATTAAAACAGGAGTATAAAAACAGGCCACGAAGTATCGGAATTTACAAAGTTGAAAATAAAAAAAACGGTAAAATTTTTATTGGTTCCAGCCTTAATGTGGATAAGGTCTTTAACCGGTTACAATTTAGCTTAAGTAATGGGGATATTCATCTTAATAAAGATTTGCTGAGAGATTGGCAGGAATATGGGGAGAATAATTTTTTGTTTGAAATATTGGATCAGCTTAAGCCCAATGAAGATCCGGAATATGATTATAAAGAAGACTTGGAAACCTTAGAAGCGCTATGGATCGAAAAACTGCAACCTTATGATGAAAAAGGGTATAACCAAAGGAAATAATTTATTGTTTCAATCGTTATAAATATAAAGTCCTGGATTTTTAGATAGCAAATGACGGCGTTTTGAGTGCAGTGGGCAGCCACGGAACAGAAAGTGTGGTAATTTTTTGGATTTAGACTTTTCCGATATTTTAGGAATTAACCACATAGGCTGAGACCAGGCGGTGGCGCCTTTCTGATCGCTCACTTCCACACGAATAAAGCCCTCATCACCTGTGCTGGGATAAATCGCTGAATCAGCCCGTACAGCCATGATTACTTGATTTTGAGCGTTGATAAACCGAATCCAAACGGCACCGGGCGATTCTACTGCAATTTTATTGCCTTCCACCTTGATTTCCAGGTTGGAAGGACCATTGGTAGCATAAAAGGCCCCCTTTTTTAAACAATTGATAATCGAGGGTAAATCCAATCGCGGAGCCTTTATCATTATCCAGCCGTTCTTAGAACTTCCCGAATGGGAATCGTCAACTGAGATTCCCCAAATTGGAGAATCGGGCCCGCTCTTGATAATTAATTTATGCCAGATTGTTAAGTCCAAAGGATCTTTGGAGTGGGGATTGTCGATTTCGATAAATTGCAGGTTTTTTAACCGGTTTAATTCCAGCGGATACCATCGTCCGGTGCCGGCGCCGCCCCGCCATCCGAGGTGTGCAGGTATGGCCAGGCTTTCATGATTCCATGCCTGATCCAAGAGTTCTTGAACCCCTTTAAATTGGGGATTCCTTTCTTCGGGATTGATTAACACCAGATGTTTCCCCAAAGGAATAGGCCAGAATAATGCAGGAACTGTTTTTTCTATTCCCGGTAAAATCAAAAAATCATTTGTGCTGTATTGAGAAAAGTCAGAGAGAATATCATGATCGGTAATCGCCAGAATATGGTAACCGTCTTTTTTATAAGATTCTATAACTTGATCGGGTGGTGTTTTGCTGTCATAGGAAAGATTTGTGTGACAGTGTAACTGGGCCTTATAATAGATTCCTTCGTCTTCCAAAGGATTAACAATATGGTAATTTCTTAGCTCAGGTAACGGTTTTATTTTAAGTTTGGAGGGAATAAACGAACGTTCAGAACGGAAATTATAAATAATTTGTAATCCTAAAAAAGTTACAATCACAGTCAATAAGAATGCCCAAAACAAAATCAAAATTAAATGAAGGATTAAACCCAAAATCGTATGGGGGAAAAAATGGACCAAATATTGGAAGAGGATTAGAGTTCCGCAGATTGCCAATAATTGTAGTAAAATAAGGCGGTTTTTTTTGAATACGCTCATAGGAATTCCTCTTAAGCTTTCGTAGTAAATATTATCGAAATAAATGCACAGCCTACATTATAATAGTTAATTGTTAATGTAAGATAGTTTTTACATTAGGCTAGTATTAAAGTCAATCCGTCTGCTAAAATCCAATGGTGTAATTTCTATTTTAAGGCACCTTTCTGAATTTTTCCTGAATATAATCTAAATTTCATTAACAAAAGAAAACGGTTATGATAAAATAAGTTGGGATTTTGTTGAATATAGATAAGGGGAAATACAATGTTAAAGCGGGTTTTACGATATTTTGCGCCACATAAAAAGAGGATTATTGCAATTTTTGCCGTTTCTCTCTTGGTTTCTATTTTTAATCTTTCCGACGCATGGTTAATGGGCCGCATGACAGAAGCGATTTTTTATCGTACGAAAGGGATGCCTATCGGGATTAATGCATCCATAAGTCAAACGAAAGATTTCAACTTAAACTTGGTTAAAGATACTCCTTGGTCCTCAAATGAGATACAACAATTGAACGTTGAAATTGATAAGAATGCTTTAACGGTCTTAAACAGCGGCGAACCTAAAAGAAATTCGATTATCATCGAGGTTCGGGTCCCGCAGGACCTTGCCAAGGATCCTATCAGGATGATATCCAATCTCCAAGGTCAATTGCAGCACAAATTTCCCGGAGTACAGTCTTATATTTCCGGAGAAGTCCGAACTGTTCAAAAGGGATTTCGCCTATTTCCACAATATTACACGATTTTTATATTGCCTTTTTTTGTAATCGTCTTTTATCTATTAAAAGGAATCTTTACCTATGCACAAAATTATTTAATCGGTTCGGTTGGTCAAAAAACCATTATGAAATTACGAAATCAAATTTACGAGAATTTACAAAATCTTTCAATTAGTTATTTTGAACGTAATAAAACCGGACAAACTGGACAATTGATCTCTCGGATCTTGGGTGATATTGATTCAATTAACTACCTGTTTACATCGGGGATTATCAATATTGCTTTGAAACCCCTTATGGTAGTTATCGGCTTAGTTTGGGGTTTTTATATTAATTGGAAATTAACTTTAATGTTCGGATTGGTAATTCCTTTCATGGCAGTTCCGATCAGTCGTTTAACCAAAAAGCTAAAAGCTGTTAATGTTCAAATTATGAATAAATCAGCCGATATAACTGATGTTTTGGAGGAAACTCTGACTGGAATCAAAGTTGTTAAAGCTTTTGGTATGGAAGAATATGAAATCAAACGTTTTGAACGGGAAACTAAAGCTAGTTACCGGGCGAGTATGCGGAGTTTGCAAGTGGGAAAAATGTTCAATCCGATTATTGAGTTCACCATCTCGATTGCGATTTCTATTTTCTTGGTTTATAGTGGTATTCTGATTTTGCACGAAAACTTAAATCCCAGTGAATTTATCACTTTTGCATTTTTAATGGCTTTTATTTCTGAACCAATCCGTGCTTTGAGCGGAATTTATTCCAATTTTCCAAAAGCTTTGGTGGCAGCGGAACGTGTTTTCACCTTGATTGATGAAAAATCTGAAGTAGTCGAAGCTAAAAATCCGGTGATATTCGATAATATCAAAGGCTGCGTTGAATTTGATCAAGTAACTTTTGGGTATACACCTGACCAAATTGTTATCAATAATATTAATTTGAAAGTGGAACCTGGAGAGGTAATCGCATTGGTTGGACCGAGCGGTGCCGGCAAAACAACGTTGATTAATCTAGTGGCTAGGTTCTACGACCCGGTAAGCGGAGATATTAAAATAGATGGGCATAATCTGAGAGAAATTCAAATAAGTTCCTTACGTCAGGCAATGGGAATAGTACCCCAAGAAACAGTGCTCTTTAGGGGGACTGTTGCCGAAAATATTGCTTATGGTAAAATGGATGCTACGATGGATGAAATTATCGCCGCAGCCAAGGCTTCCAATGCACATGAATTCATTGAAAAGATGCCGGAGGGTTATCAGACAAAAGTTGGTTCCCGGGGCACTACTCTTTCCGGAGGGCAGAGACAACGAATTGCCATCGCCCGCGCGTTATTAAGAAATCCAAAGTTATTGATATTGGATGAGGCAACTTCGGCACTTGACACTCAATCTGAAATTTTAGTTCAGGATGCGCTTCAAAAGTTAATGAAAAACAGGACGTGTTTTGTGATTGCCCACCGCTTGTCAACGATTCGGAGCGCCAACCGGATTGCCGTGATGCAGGGAGGAAAAATTGTCGAACTTGGGACCCATAATGAACTTTTGGCACTGGATGGTTTATATGCGATGCTTTATAAAACGCAATTTCGGAATCAGGAAGGAGATTCCAATATCAATAGCTGATTTTTTTAGAGGATGAGCTGGTGTTTTGTAGAAGACTCCCTTAGAAATAAGATGCATACTGAGAACAGCAGGATGTGCAGAATCAGGTGCGTGTTAAAGGGGGTCTTTTTTTGCACATTTTTTTAGGGTACCAAAGACTTCTTGCTTTTATTGTCGCCTTATTTTTAATCAGCAGTATAAAAACTTATGCGAGTAATGAAAGCCAGGAAAACCTTCAAAAACTTATCAGGCAGACTCGTCAAGCGATTTCCAATCAAAAAGCAAAAGAAAAATCGGTGTTCTCCAATCTAAGCAAACAACAAAAAGAACTGAACACTCTTGAAGATAATCACCGCCAGTTGCAAGGCAAATTAACGGTAGCCCGGAATAAATTTTTCATAACCAAAGTTGAACAACAAAAACTTCAAAAAAACCTTGGAACTTTGGAACGAAATTTATCCACAAGGCAGCGTTTATTAAACAAAAGACTTATCGTCTCTTATAAATATGGTCCTCTCTCTTATTTGGAAATTATTTTTCGAGCACGGGATTATGCTGATTTGGTTAGTCGTTTCGAAATGATTGCTTATTTTATCAAAAATGATATCCATTCCATTGCTGAGGTCCAGAATGTAAAGGTTCAGGTTGCAATCCAACAACGAACCGTTAAGCTTAAAGAACGCCAAGTAGAGTCGGAATTGCAAAAAATATCAGTATTGAAAAATCAAGTGGGCGAAAGCCAAAGAAAAGTCGCCTCTAAAGTTGCCCAGACCAAAATAGAACTGTCCAAAATTGAGTCAAATCGCCGTCAATTGGAAAAGGCGTTAGAGGAATATGAAGAAACTTCGCGGAAGATTGGCGATCAAATTAATAAGACGGAACGGAAAAACCAGGGTGAAACTTTAGGAAGCGGAAAAATGATTTGGCCGGTTACAGGAGCGATTCGCATTACTTCGCCCTTTGGTTGGAGATATCATCCAATTTTGCGTGTCAAGAAATATCATAATGGCGAGGATATTGCAGTTCCAAGCGGGACGCCGGTCCATGCAGCGGACAGTGGTGTCGTCGTAGTCAGTGGATGGGAAGGCGGATATGGAAATTATATCGCCATTGATCATGGAAATGGTATCTCCACCGGGTATGGTCATAATTCACGCCTACTGGTACATCAGGGTGATAAGGTGATCAAGGGGCAAGTTATTGCTTATTCAGGAAGTACCGGTTTATCAACCGGCCCCCATGTCCATTTTGAAGTCAGAAGAAATGGTATTCCAATCGATCCATTACCATTTCTACCGTAGTGGATGATATAAATAAACCAAGTTCAAACACACTGGGTGATTTGAACTTGGTAATAACCAAGAGAAACCGGTAAGTTCATCCGAAAAAATCACTTGCTTTTTAGACAAGCAGTCACTAAATTTAACCTCTAACTAAACTGAAGTTTAGTTTATAGACTTATTTTGGCCATTTTTCTACACATTGAGTAGAAAAATTATAACTTACCGCCAAAATAAGCTGTAATGAACCTGAGTTTCACCCTATCTTGGTGAACCATAATTATCGTCACTTGGATTACCGGTTTCTCAATAGATATTATGTGACTCATAGAGTGTTTTATGCAAGAAAATAAAAGTTTATATTTCCCAAATCACCCACATATTTGTTTTAAAAAAGCTTTTACCGGCCAAGTTAGATACTTGTCATTTCGGTAAATTAAATAAGTCTGGCGGCACATTGAAGTCCAACCGTTTACTGCTATTTTTTGGAGGCGTTTGCCCGCTAACTCCTCACGTACTGCAATTTCCGGTAAAAAGGCCAACCCAAATCCTGTTTGTACCAACCGGATAATGGCTTCAATGCTTTCCATTTCCATACTGATCTTGGGAGTAAAATGATTGCGGTGGAAATTTTCTTCCAGGAAAACACGAAATCCCGATCCACTTCGGAAAAGAATTAAAGACTCTTTTTCCAGGTCTGCAATAGTAAGAGTGGGGGTGTAATTTGGGGGGCCGATTAACCAAATAGGGTCTTGAAAAATAGGGATAACCCGCAGTAGATTATCGTTTGAATTGATGGTTGTAACCAGACCCAAGTCAACAGCATTATCATAAACCAATTGAGTAGTCAATTTTGAATCGCCATTCCGAATTTGGATTTCAATTTGAGGATGCTCGCTGCGATAAGCTTGAAAAATGTGTGGTAAACGAAAAATGGTATTGGTAGTACCGGCAGCTATAATGAGTCTGCCTTTTTGATTGGAATATTGACGCACAGTTTCAAGGGCTTGATCGGTGAGGTTTAAGATTTGATGGGCATATGTTAAGAAAACCTCCCCTGCCGGTGTTACACAGAGATTTCGTCCGGAACGGTCGAATAATAATTCGCCAATCTCCGCTTCCAAGTGTTTAATTTGTTGGGTTACCGCAGGTTGAGTGAGATGGAGTTCTGCGGCTGCTTTGGAAAAACTTTGATAGGCAGCAACTAAACGAAAAGTCTTGAGCTGGCAAAATTCCATGATGCTTCACCTTGTTTATAATTCAAATTAATAGAATCCATTAATTCTATTAATTTGAATTATATCATATCTTATGTTATTCTAAAAAGGGTAGACTAAGGGAGTCGGAACTTATATTCAAAAAATCGGGGACGAATAATAACCCCCGTATTTATTACCTGGTTTCTTCTCCTGCTCAGATTGGGAACAAAGTTTAATGGGGAGGCTAAAGTCATGCCGTCAGTTGTAGTTGTGGGTTTACAATGGGGTGACGAAGGAAAAGGCAAAATAACTGATTTTTTGGCGAGTAGAGCGGATATGGTCGTTCGTTATCAGGGGGGTAATAATGCCGGTCATACAGTGGTAGTTGATGACCAAGAATTCAAACTTCATCTCATTCCTTCCGGAGTGCTCTATCCGGGTAAAAAATGTGTATTAGGCAACGGAGTCGTGATTAATCCGGCTGTTCTTTTGCAGGAAATGGACGGTCTTCAAAAACGGGGAATCGATGTTTCGGGGATTCGGATTAGTGATCGGGCTCATTTGATTATGCCTTACCATCCGGTCATTGACCAACTCGACGAATCAAGCCGTACTGTTGGGAAAATTGGAACAACCGGCCGAGGTATCGGACCGGCTTATGTTGATAAATATGCCCGGTATGATGCAATTCGATTTGTGGATTTGCTTGACTCCGAACTTTTTAAAGAGCGGATTTCGGAAGTTTTGGCCGCCAAAAACAACTTATTGGATAAATTATATGGCCATAGTGAATTCGAGTATTCCAAAGTTTATGAAGAATACGCTAAATATGCCGAAGAATTGAAGCCTTTGGTAACCGATACTTCGGTTTTAATTAATAATGCGATTAAACAGGGACAAAAAGTTCTTTTTGAAGGTGCCCAAGGTACACTGCTCGATATTGATCACGGCACTTTCCCTTTTGTGAGTTCTTCGTCGCCGGCAGCCGGCGGCGCCTGCACAGGTTCAGGAGTTGGGCCGACCAGAATCGACAAAGTTGTCGGTGTTATTAAAGCTTATTCTACCAGAGTCGGTGAAGGGCCTTTTCCAACTGAATTACCTGAAAACATGGTTTCTTTGCTCAGGGATGGCCGGGGGCGCGAATATGGTGTAACCACCGGGAGACCTCGCCGTTGTGGATGGTTTGACGGAGTACTCGCCGAATACTCGGTGAGGGTAAACGGTGTAAGCGATTTGGTTGTGATGAAGCTGGACGTGTTGGACAAAATCGAAACCATCAAGGTTTGTACCGGTTATCGTTATCGGAATATTATTCTGAAACAGTTCCCGGCTAGTCTCAAAGTCTTGGGGGAGTGTTCCCCGGTTTATGAGGAAATGCCCGGTTGGTGCACAGATACCACGGGGGCACAAGAATTGAAAGACCTGCCGGTCCAAGCCCAGGATTATCTGAAACGCATTGCTGAATTGGCCGATGCGCCAATTGCGATGATTTCCGTAGGTTGGCGCAGGAATGAAACCATAATCAATCACGATATTTGGTAGGTATATTGAAAATCTTGTCATAAAATGGATGATGAAATAAACAGAAAAAAGGGTTGACACTTGGTTTAAAATATTGTAAGATATAAAAGCTGATTCGCGAAACACTCGTGACAAGCTCAATGGGTCATTAGCTCAGGCGGTAGAGCACCTGACTTTTAATCAGGGTGTCCGGAGTTCGAGTCTCCGATGACCCACCATTTTATATAATAGATTTGTAAATCGGTCCCATCGTCTAGAGGCCTAGGACACCGCCCTTTCACGGCGGTGACACGAGTTCGAATCTCGTTGGGACTACCAAAGAAATAACCCCGCAGAAGCGGGTTTTTTTATGCCTTGTTGACAGTATTATAAAATGCCTGTTAGATAATCTTTTGTTTTTCGAGTTTTTCACGGAATGCCTGTTCCAGTTTTGCATGGCTTTATCCTGGTGTTTGACTTGTTTATGAATATAGCTTTCTTCGGCAACCGCTTTTGAAGCGTGGCCGGAAATATTTTGTACTCTATCATCTTCCTCTAATTCATAAAGCAACGTTGCGGTTGATCCACGTAAATCATGAAAACGAATCATAGGTACTTGGGCCCCACAGATATCCCGTTTAAAATACCAGCGATTTAGTGAGCGGCCATCGATGGGCTTTCCGTCGAAAGCAAACACCAAATTTAAAATCCCCCCCAAATATCCTCGCCGGCTTTCTGGACTTCCAAGTTTTGGTAATATTGGAGGCCCTTTAAAAGTAAATCTTCAGCCGTATCCAAGAAGTCATTCATCAATGGAGCTTCGGATTCTTTAGAAGCGCCGGCTCCCAAAATAAAAACAGTTTGAGACATATTGTTCACTCTAGTAACAAGGTGTTTTTTTTGACCTATATCAAATTCAATTCGAATACTCTATCATTTATGGCTTACATTCCTTGCAAGTAAGAAGGATAACTCCGCTAATTCTTCATGATTCAATTAATCCCTGATTGATTATAGTAGAAAGCTTGCCCCCTGGTATAAGGTAATTTGCTGCCACCTCCAGGTGCGATAATTAAAACCTGCTTTTGGCAGGTTTTATCTAAGGTGCGATCCATTATTTAGTTTTTATTTAAACCGGCCGCCGCTGGAGAGAACGGATTGTCACTTCATGCTGGCCGTACATTTCGACTAAAGATTTCTGGACTTCGGTAATATCTGTGAACCCTTGCCGCATCTCTCCGGAAAGTTTAGCGACTTCCATTTGTAAAGCGTCATTCTGTGCTTTTTGTGTTTCACTGGCATGAATTAATGATTGGATCATTTCGCCATATTCGGACTGTTGGGTTTTGATAAGGTTGATGTCTTCTTTTGTTTCTTTAAGGTCGGATTTCATTTCCTGGATTTCATTGACTACGAGTTCTAACAGTTCCCGGTCAGTCATTTGGAGTCATCCCCCTTCTTGCCTTTACTTTTATAATAATTCGTATATTTTTGCCTGATGAATTCATCAAAAGCCTGGACTTCCTTGACCGCTTCGTCCGGAAGGTCTGACATTGAGTCGTCGGAACGATATGCTGCGATTATTTCAAGCGTATTTTCTTCAATGTGTCAGCAAAATTCAAACAAATAATCTAACCAAATTATAACATTTCAAATAGTAAAGTTCCATACACTTTACTATTTGAAAATAATTGGCATGGATTTACCGGCCCTCCGTGTAGGGCCGTTGCGGAGATTTAACGGTTAGCAATTTCTGCTATTATTTAAGCCCCTCCCAATATTATAGCAAAATAGTCCATGGAGTGTAGTATAGTGCATGGTATCAAGCGGGTTGGTGAGCTAAAATAAAAACAGTATCATTCATGCGTAACGGGTTTCCGTATATAATAACGCCAAATGTTTTTGCGTACGGTACATAGATTGAGAAGTATAAAAGGGGCGTCATCAATTGAAAATCAAATGGTTTGGCCAGTCCTGTTTTCTGATCACTGCGGAAAACGGCACGAAAGTGCTTATGGATCCGTTCAAAAATATGCTGGGATATAGGCTGCCGGAAATGGAAGCGGATATTGTAACGACAAGTCATGATCACGCTGATCACAATAATATCAACGCGGTCAAGGGCCGTTTTACCCACATTCAAAAATCCGGCGACTTTTTGGAAAACAGTATTTCCATCAAAGGGGTTGCCACATTTCACGATAAAGTTTCGGGGGCTAGGAGAGGAAAAAACACCGTGTATAACTTTGCCATTGACGGAATCAACGTTTGCCACACCGGAGATCTGGGACATATACTGGATTCCAAGCAGAACACCGAAATTGGGAAGGTGGACATACTCCTGTTGCCGGTTGGTGGAGGCCCAACTACTATTGGGGCCTCCGATGCCGTTTGCGTCGTGAAACAGCTGAATCCGGCCGTGGTGATCCCAATGCATTACCGGACCAAAGCTTTGGGGTTGCTAGGCTTTTTATTTGAAAAAGTCGAGGGGTTTATTGCACTATCAGGTTTTCATGTTACCCAGTGTAAAGAATTAGAAATTGATGCGGCTGATATCAAAAAAAATTCAGGGGAATGCCCTGAGATTGTGGTTCTCCAGTATGACTGAGATTCTTCTGGTGGAAGATAAGGAGTACAACGATGTAGCATGACCCTACAGTTTTCAATCAGCTTTTCGAAACCGTCAGGAGTCCCAAAATATCCGGTCCGGTATGAACGGCCAGTACAGGAGAGATTGGTGTGATGAAAGGTTTTAAACCGACTTGAACTTCAACCTCTTTGGCAAATTCTTGAGCCTCCTCAATGTTATCACCATAATGTAAGATCAGGGCTTCCAAGCCGAGTTCGGCCCTTTCCTTTGCCAAGGCAATTAATCTGTTTTTTCCGGCTTTGGTGGTCCGTACTTTTTCAAAGGCAGTCATTTTTCCGTCCGGCTCAAACCAAATAATCGGCTTGATTTGAATAATCGAGCCAATTAATGCTTCAGCACCGGTTAAACGGCCCCCGGCGTGAAGATAACGTAGGGATTCGACGAGAAAAAAGACTCGACAACGAGAATGCAAATCTTCCAGATATTGAATAATTTCAGCCCGGGACGCGCCTTGCCCTGCCATCTCCCGAGCTTTAATAGCCATATAGGCCAGACAGAAACCGCTTAACCGGGAATCAAATACGGTTATTTTATCAGTTTCCAACATTTGCGGAATTGTACAAATCGTATTATAGGTACCGGAAATACCGCTGGAGAATATCAAACAGATAATCTCATCGCCGGCTTCAATAATAGGTTTGAAAGCCTCAAAATAAGCTAAGGGAGCGGGTTGGGAAGTGGTGAAACGGATTCCGGCCCGTTGGCTTTTAAAAAAATCTTCATATTTTAAATCAAAAAGTTCCCGTTTGGAAATCTCGCCTTGGTTGATAATAATGGGTAGAGGATGAATATCATATTTTTGGTAATCTTCAAGAGTCATTGATGAAGTGGTATCGGTAAAAATCCGAATCATTGGAAACCTCCTAAATCTACATTCGGTATATGTGGATCCTTTTCAATCAACGACCTGTCGATTGGTAAAGCAGGGCAGGTCGTTGATTACAAAAGAATTATTCGAGGTTTCCAAAATAAATCCTTTTTGGCAAGATTTTTAGTTAGTGGATGATTCATAAAGATTAACATCAAAAGATTGTTTCGTAAAGAAATAGAATCGATATCGGGGCTGTCTCAAAAGAAAATTTTACGATAAAGAAATACAATATATTGAAATCAACCCATTCGATGAAGTCGCGTGTGTACGCGATATATATTGTATTTCTTATTGATTTCGAATTGCTTTTTAGATAGCCTCTTTAAATTCTCGCTAGAAATTTGTTTTCAATCCATCCCAATTTTCCATCTCTTCTTTGAATGAGCTTCCATCCTTGTTTTTCTTCTAAAATCCGTACCCGGGATCCTTCGTGCAACTGATAATAAGTAGTGGATTGAAGGTTGGGCTCGAATTTAACTTCCCCTCCGGATCGAACGGCCACCGCTTTTGGATTCTGATGATCCAAACCGGTAATGATGGTAAGGGACAGTGAGAATAAGAAAAGGGTCCCGATTCCAATCAAAGTAGCCAGGCACCAGGATTTCAATTTTCCGCTGGGTTGATCCTGAAATCCCATAGGGAAAAGCAAAATTAGGCTTAAAAAAAGGGCAGCGATAAAAAATAGGGATGAAGAGAAAATCATCAGGTTTTCCAAAGAGCTCAGCGAAACAAGGGACTGGTAAAATTCCCTTTGCCAACCGGGGTGTCCTTCATCAACGCTTCGGAGAGCGAATTCCAGATTCGAGCGGAGATCGGCATCGCCGGGCATCAGTTGTTTGGCTTTTTCATAAAAAAGAATGGCTTCACCTTTCCTTCCTAATTTGTAATAGGTGTTTGCCAGGTTGAAATAAAGAGGGCCGCTTTCATAACCCTTTTGGATAAGGGTATTATAAAGTTGAGCCGCCGTTTGATAATCTCCCTTTTCATAAAAATTGCCGGCCTGATAAAAAAGAGCCGCAGGATTGGAGAAAGGAGAATGATTTTGGGCTTTAACCCAGGTTACCTCGAACAATAGAAAGGGTAGGGCGATAGTCAATAAACTTATCCATATCCGGTTTCGATAGAGTACATTTTTCGCATCGTTCATTGTTTCTGAACTCCCTTCCATTCGATGACGGGTGTAGCATTTCCATTCATATTTTCTTTACCGGAATGATTTAAATCCTCAATCATTTGGAGAAATTCTCCCCACATTTTTTTCGTGTCATCCCCGGTTATTTTGGCGCCGGTAAAACGGTAAAAATCATACAGGGCAAAAAAGTCTTTAATTCTTTGAAGGGTACTCTCTGAAATTGCTTGTCCTTTGAGATAGTCAACGACATCTCCGGTCATTCCGGCGGAATTCAAATTATATTTTTCAGCAAGGTAATTGCGGATAATCAAGTGTAACTCATCCAATAGCCGTTCTGAGTTCCCCGTGGCTAAAGTGCGGCCGGCATTTTCCAATTGTTTTTTGGCAAAATTAGCGGCGCGGATGGCTCGGGCCGAAGGCGTATCGGATTGTAGCAATTTCCGTTGTTTATGATGAAAGAAGGAAGCCCCCAGCCCCAGCAGGGGGAGGAGTTGCAAAATCCAAAACCATGGCTGATAATAGAAACGCTCTTTGATAAGCCTTAATTTGCCCGGTGAATCTTTGATAAAAACCAAATCCCGGCCGAAACGCTCGCTAGGACCCGGATTACCCATTCCGGGGCTTTCATTGAAAGCCGGATTTGCTTTTACGGTAACGGGAATCGCAGGGGTGCTGATTTGCTGGTATTTCCCTGCAACCGGGTTGAAATAAGAAAATACATAGGGACCGATCTGCTTGACTTGGGCGTTAAAGGGAATTAAAACTTGTTCAAAGGAAACCTCGCCGTTCTTTGGGCCGGTAGTGCTTTTCCTCAGGGGATCGTATACTTTAAACCCGTTGGAATTTTGCAGCACGGGAGCATTAACGGCTTGTAGATTTCCCGTGCCCGAGAGAACAATTTTCACCGTGAGCGGGTCTCCCTGATTGACCGTTTGAGGGGTGGCTGCCGCTTTTAACTGAAATTGGCCGACTCCTCCTGAAAAGCCGGCCGGTTTACCCGTTGACGGCAGCGGCAATATATGGAGCTGAATCTTTTTGCTTTTCACTTGAACGGATTGTCTTTGATAGTTCGGGAAAAAATCGCCGAAAAAATCGTCATTATCCCGGCTTTTGACGATAATATTACAATTCAGGGAAACGGGGCCCAGAAAAATAGTCCCTGTTTTTACCGGAGTCATCGTGGTGTGAAATTCAACGGCCTTATAAGGCTCTCCATGAATTATTTCTTCGGTTTGCAACGGTTTATCCAATTTGCCGAAAATAAAATCACTCGGGTTCAGGTTGGGATAGGAGACTTCATTGAGGGAAACGTTTCCCGCCAACAATTTGATGGTTACCGGAACAGTCTCACCTTGATATAAAGTGGTTTTGGGCAGAATTAAACTTAAAGTGAGCGGGTTGTTGCCAGCCGGTTCTCCTTCACCGTCCCCTTCCGTGTCCGGGCGGTTTTGTCCTCGGAGGGCGGGGGAGATTCCCCCGGAGTTTCCTCCGGAAGCGCTGGTACCCGTAACGGTGAGAATAACCGAATGGGTACGGAGCTTTTTATTACCGCCTGTGATTTCAATGGGGCCGATCGTATAACGGCCTGGTTTAAGCCCGGCTACTAAGTAACTGTAAGAGAGCTGGGACGAAAAGGCGCCGTTGATAATTTGAATTTGGTTTGATGTTCCTGTGTATTGGACACTGAGTCCATCGGGCGCATTTATTTTTGGACGCCCGGCGGAGGAAGCGCCGCTAACCGCGACGGTTAATTGAACGGCCTCTCCGACACCGATTTCCTCCGAATCCAGTGTGATCGTGGCCGAGGCGGCCATTGCCGGCATAGCGGCGATAAACATCATCCCCAATAACAGGGCAATTCCGATTGATATTTTCATAGAATGTTTCATTCATTTCTCCTGCCTTATTTCCGTCAGATAGCCGGACCTGTTTGCTTAAACCGGTTTCATTACCAATCCTGTTTGGGCCGGGAATCATGGATTCCCATGATCGGGGCTTTACTTTGATCTTGATTCTTCATCATTTTAAGCAACGCTTCCGCTTCTTCCTTGGTCATTTGTCCCTTCCCGGGCTGGGAAGGGGAATTTTGCCCCTTGGATTGGCCCTGAGCAGGCTGCTGTTTTTCAGATCCGCTGTTGGATGCGTTGGATTGGTTTGGCTGGGACTTTTTTTGGTCTTGATTGTCAGGTTGATCTTTTGGACGAGAAGATTGATTGTTTTGCATTTGTTTAAGACGGATTCTGGTTAATTCATAATTATATTTTGCATCCAAATCGCCTCGATTGGAAGTGATTGCTTTTTTGTAGTTTTCAAGAGCGCTTTGATAAGAATGATTACTCTGTTCCCCTGATGATTTTTCGGCTTGTTTAAATAAAGCATTACCCAAATTATAACCGATCCGGTTGGTTAAATCCTGTTGAATGCTTTGACCGGAATGAAATTCCGGCGCTGCGATTTTTTTCTGGGCATTGCTAAAATTGGCGACGGCCTTCTCATATTGACTTTCCGCGTAGAATACCAGTCCCAAATTGTGCAGAAGATGGGGCGACTCCGGGCTACGGGCAGCCATTTGCTCATAAATCGTCCGGGCCCGCTCGGGTTGGGATGCCGTCAACAAGCGGTTGGCCTTGGCCATTTTAAGTGTTTGTCCCCAAACCAAAGCGCTGATTATCAATAATGCCATCAAAGCCATGAAGATGTACAGGATGATCTTCAGCGGTTTTTTCATTTCGACACCTCCCGTTCATTGCTTTTGAAAATATTCCAATTCTCGGATTGCAGCGGTCCAATCCCCAGGAATATTTCAAATCCAATAAAAAGTATCGCTAAAAAAAGGGGAAATTGATAACGGTCGATAAAGCGTTTCTGCAACTTGCTATTGAACTCGGCTTTATTTAATTTGGCAATTTTTTGGCGGTAAAGCTCATCCAGTCCCATGGAGATATCTGTGGCGTGATAATAGGCGCCGCCGCCCGCTTTTGCGATTTGTTGCAACATTTCTTCATTCAACTTGGATTTAACCACATTGCCTTGGTCGTCTTTTAAATAGGAACTGTTCCCTTTGCCGTCCCGTATGACGATTAATTCCCCTTCGGGACTGCCAATTCCTATCGTATAAACCTGAATGCCGTCTTTGGCAGCCCGGGCGGCTAAAGAAAGCGGATCTCCCTCGTGGTTTTCACCATCCGTAATCAGGATTAAACTTTTGGTTCCAGTGGAGCCGCCCGATTGAAAGGCTTTCATCGCGGTCGCAATCGCCTCGCCGATAGCCGTACCCCCTCTGGGGATGGTTTCAAAACTTAAAGAATCCAAAGTCAGGGAAAAGGCGTTATAGTCCAAAGTCAATGGACATAGTAAGAAACTCGAACCGGAAAAGGCGATTAATCCCACTTTATCGCCGTTTAATTTGTCTAAGAAGTCCTTAACCGCCAATTTGACCCGTTCCAAGCGATTGGGTTTGATATCCGTGGCCAGCATGCTTTTGGATGTGTCGACGGCCAGCATGATTTCCGTCCCCTGCTGGCGGATTTCCTGCCACTCATAACCCCATTGAGGCCCGATCAGAGCTGCCAGGATCCATAGGATACCAATCAAGCGAATGATCCTTCGCCTTGACCGAAGCTTTTGCCCGGATAAGTCGGTAATTTTGGCGATGAGGGTTTTTTCGGCAAAACCTTCGAGAGCTTGGTTTGCTTGGCGTTGCGCTTGAATGAACAGGATAATAAGAAAGATGGGTATAATCAATAACCAGCTATAAATCGGATTGGCCAGGCTCATGGTAATCTCCTGAAAATCGTATTGGTAAGAACGACTTCTCCAAGTAACAAGAATAAGGATAAGAGCAAAAAATACGGATACAAATCGCGATATTCTTGGTAATGAGGCATCTCGATTTTGGTTTTCTCCATTTTGTCAATTCGGGAAAAAATCTCTTTCAGGGTATGGGTATCGGTGGCCCGAAAATAATTACCCTTGGTCATTCGGGCAATCTTGGTTAACAGGGCGTCATCGATATCAATTTTGACGTTTTGATAGACCTTACGGCCCCATGGGTCCTGAAAGGGGTAGGGGACAAGGCCTTTTGAACCGGCGCCGATGGCATAGATGGTTATACCTAGCGCCCCGGCAGCCTCCGCAGCTGTTTCCGGGGTCACTTCACCTGCGTTATTTACTCCATCGGTCAGTAAAACAATCACCTTACTCTTGGCTTTTGATTCCAAAAGCCGGTTCATGGCTGTCGTCAGGGCGGTACCGATTGCAGTGCCGTCTTCGATCATCCCGGCTTTCACTTCCTTGAGGCGTTCGATGCTCCAGTCATGATCCCAGGTAAGCGGGGAGAGGATATAGGGCCTTCCGGCAAAAATCACCATCCCGATCCGATCATAGGGACGCTTGGCAATAAAGTCGGAGGTGACTTCTTTCACCACGTCAATCCGGCTACTTCTTTTGCCCCCAGCCTGAAAATCCTCCCCCAACATGCTGGCGGATACATCCAATGCCAGCACAATATCGACACCCTCATGACGGACGATGGCATTTTTGATACCCAATTGGGGGCGAGCCAGGGCAACGATCATCAAGAAAAATGCAGTCAACGTTACCCAGGGAAAAATTACCAATCCTTTAACCTTCCAGGTCGGACGGATATTTTGACCTATGGCAATACTGGGGTAAAAAATTCCCCCCCGGGATCTTCCAATCTTTTGGTGACGGAAAATCCCATAACCCAGAATGGGTACCAATAGCAGGAATATCAGTAAAATGGGATTGTGAAAAGTCATTTTTGATTCTCCTGAACAGTCAAATTGACACCCGGTGCGTTGTTTTCATCGCCGGAAACGACTTCCTTGGTTTCCTCAATCAGTTGCCGGGTGAGTGTCAATGTTATTTCAGCCTCGGCAGGGGATGGCGAACATTTGGCAAATTTAACAAGATCGGCCGATTGTAAAAAATCGCTGAGAATTTGTTGATGTTTTTTAGCGAGGGTCCGATCCTCCGTTAAACTTTCCAAAAATTCCTCGGTTGTCATTTCCAAAACCTTCATTTGAAAACGGTTTTCCAAATATTCACGAATGCATTCGGCCAGTTCGGTATAATAAGGCTTGTACTGCTGGAGGGTAAGATAATCTTTTTTCTGGAGGGCTTCCAGCCTCCGTAAGGCAATCAAATGAGCCGCCTCCTTCAGCGGTATGTTGCGGAATTCGGCCGCCGGTATAGCTGGCTTTCGATTTTTCAAACGTTTTAGATATTGAATGACCCGATAGAGTAGACCAATTCCGGCTAGAATCCCCAGTACCCACCCAAAAATAATATACCGGGGCGGCATCCCCACCGGGTCCTTAGGTTTCTTTACGGATAAGGCCGCTAATTGCCGGTCTGATTTGCCCTTCGGCAACAGCGATTTTATATTGATAAAGCAAGATACAACCGGATAAACTTTCTGAACCCCTGTTTTACTTTGATAGGATACTTTAAATCCTTTTAGCCGGTGTTTGCCTGCTTCCCAGGCCGTCAACTGATAGTTGAATTTCTGGCGGATGCCTCCCCAAGGTTTTTCAGTGATCCGCTCACTCTTGAACAGGATTTCCAACTGTCCCAACCCGATATTGGATAAATCGGGCATATCAAAACGGACCCCTTTTCTGGCTTCCACTTCCAGGGAAACAAGGATAATATCTCCAATATGATAGACTCCGGGGGCTATGATGATCCGGGCCTGAAACGAGTCCCCCTTTGATAAGGACAAAGGTTTACAGGCAAAAAAGAGACGGTATGCCAAGACGGTCAGCAATAATATTATCAGGACCGCCAGGCCATATCTCAAAGTTTTGGGTCTCCGGAAATTTGAAAGAATTTTGTTACTTGGCGCTTTCATCGTTTTACCTCGCTGTACATGCTTTAACGGATTCGGCGTTCCCGTTTACGGAAAAATTTTTGCAGGGGTTCAACATAGGAGCGAGCGGTTGAGATCTTAATCCGGTCGATCCGGTGGTGCTTAAAAAGTTTATCAGTGGTCTGTTCCCTTTTTAAAGCTTCGCTCCGGATGGTATCCCGGATCAGCGGATCGGATGTATCGAGAGTGATCCGGGCTCCTGTTTCCCGGTCTTCAAAGTCGACCAGTCCCACGGAGGGCATCTCGGATTCGCGCGGATCATGGATATCAATGGCTACCAAGTCATGATACCTGGAAAGATGCTGCAAGGGCCTTTCAAATCCGGAATCCAAAAAATCGGAAAGCAGAAAAATCACGCTACGGTGTTTCACGATCCGGCTGGTAAATTCCAAAGCAGCCGAAATATCGGTTTTGATGCCGGTCGGCTGATAGCCCAGAATTTCCCTAACAACCCGCAAAACGTGGTGGCGGCCTTTTTGGGGTGGAATAAACTTTTCGGCATGATCGCTAAAAATGAGCAATCCTACTTTATCATTGTTTTGAATGGCCAGAAAAGCCAGCAGCGCTGAAATCTCGGCAACCAGGTCGGATTTTAAGGAACGGATGGTTCCGAAACGTTCCGAAGCGCTCAAATCGACCAATAACATGATGGTCAATTCCCGTTCTTCGATATAGCGTTTGATGTGTGGAATTCCGGTGCGCGCCGTGACGTTCCAGTCGATAGAGCGAATATCATCGCCGGGGATATAGGTCCTGACTTCGTCGAATTCAATACCCATTCCTTTAAAGACACTGGCATAATGCCCCGACATCGCATCATTGCTTAAACGGGCTATTTTCAACTGGATCTTCCTGACCTTTTTAAGGGTTTCCTTGGCAAGCATTTTGGTTCCTTTCCTTTTTATATATTCAAGGATGGAATTAAATTCTTTGTCTACGTTTAAGGTACGTCTATCCCTTGGAAAATGGTTTTGATGACCGTATCGACTTTCACTTCTTCGGCTTCCGCTTCATAGGTGAGGATGATCCGGTGTCGTAAGATATCGGGCCCGATCATTTTAATATCATTGGGAACGACATAACCTCTGCCTTGCATAAATGCGTAAGCTTTGGCGGCAATGGTCATGTTAATGGTGGCCCTTGGCGATGCGCCGTATTCAATGTAATCCGCCATATCCAGTTGATATCGGGCCGGTTCCCGGGTGGCTGTGACAATTCTGACAATATAGTCCCGGATCTTCGCATCCAGATAAACTTGGTCGACAACTTTGCGGGCTTCCAGGATATCGTGGGGGGAAATCACCGGATGAATATCCATCATTCTTGATGTTTGCCCCATTCGTTCCGCGATCAATGTTTCCTCTTCAATCGTGGGATAGGATATTTGCAATTTCAGCATGAAACGGTCTAATTGCGCCTCAGGCAGGGGATAAGTGCCTTGCTGTTCAACGGGGTTTTGTGTTGCAAGCACCATAAAGGGCTCGGGCAGTTTAAAGGTGTTTTCACCAATGGTCACTTGTTTTTCTTCCATCGCTTCCAGCAAAGCGCTTTGGACTTTTGCCGGGGCGCGGTTAATTTCGTCCGCTAACACGATCTGGGCAAACAGCGGCCCCTTTTTGGTTGAAAATTCGCTGGTCTGCGGATTATAAATTAAAGTCCCGATGAGATCGGCGGGTAGTAAATCCGGCGTAAACTGAATCCGTTGGAAATCAGCATCGATCGAGGCGGCCAGGCTCTTTACGGAAAGTGTTTTTGCAAGACCGGGCACTCCTTCCAGAAGTACATGCCCTCCGGAAAGTAAACCCAGTAGTAAACCATCAATCAAATTTCCCTGGCCGACGATGACTTTGGAGATTTGGTCTTTTAACTGTGTAATAAATACGCTTTTTTCTTTGATTGCCTCATTGACTGCGGTAAGACCTTCAAACATGGCGACGTTTCCTCCTCGATGGATAATCATATATAAAAGAATAAAAATAAGAGTGAAAAAATGTTTAAAATTTTGTCTTCCAGACATTAAACGGATAATGATTCATTTCAGTTTCCATTTTAAAAAAAATGAAACCAACCCCTGATTGAAGGTGAGTTTTTCAGTATGATTTTCTATGAGTAGGTTATGTTAATCTAAAGACAGGTAATGAAAGGATGTTCAATATGGAACAAATATTAGAAATGAATGAAGCCAATCAGCTAACCATTCCAAGTTCAATTGCGGAATCGATGGACCTGAAACCGGGGGCGCATTTTACAGCCCGGGAAGAAGCAGGAAGGTTGATCATTGAATACTTGCCCTTTTCCAGTTTGAAACAGGCGGAATCTTTGAATCAAACTGTTAAATCATTGCAAAAAGAAGAATAAAATCCTTTAAAACTTATGGAAGGATTTGAGCCTATCCAGCCTGAGAATACCTCCCAATATCATTCCTGACGAATCGCCACTTCGAATTGAATTCAAAATTTTTTTGCAGTATAATATAGGTTATCAATGAAATGAAAAAGAAAAGGAATGAGGGATAGGATGAATTTCTTAGTAAAGGCGGTTGATTTTAAAAACAACGTATTTTACGCAACTCCGCCTGATCCGCAAGGGTTAAGAAATTTAAGCTCCAAAGATAAAGCTGAGATATTTAAGTTGAAAAAGAATGCTCTGGATACGATTGTAAAAATGAAGCAGGTACAAGATATGAGAAACTATGTTTATCATATCGAACAAATCGAGTAGGGGAAATGGATATCCCCCGGAACTTGAGGTTTTTTCATATTGAAAATTTGTTAAAAAGTCATCCATGATGATTGACAATTAATTTAGGAAAGTGGTTTAATGAAGTTAATATTCTTAACCCATCGTATTTGAAAATCGGGTGTTTCTTTGAATATTCAATCCAGTTCAAGACAAAGGCGAAAACCTTTGATCTTGGTTAAAACGAAGGAATCGTTGAGACGATAGGGCTGGGTTACCCAATTTGATTGTTTTTTAAGATGCTTTGCCAGAGAAATGGACTCTTCGATAATAAAAAACGATCAATCACAAGGAGGTTGCTATGGGAATTTTAGAGGAATCAAAGGTGGCGCAGGTCATAAACAGGTTGGAAGATACCCGTTCGTTGTTGAACGATATCAATGCCGTTGATAACCGGTTTAATGATAAAATCGCCAAAATGCTCCAAACGATAACGGAGTATCAACAGGAACTGGGGAATATCAAAGAACAACTGAATGTCGAAAATTTGGGCGTTAAAGTCAAATCATCTCCGTTTTGAAGTGTTTCATTTAGGAAGGGTTTATCACTGCCGGATTAATAAGGATTTTCACGGAAGCGGCGGAACGAGTCGTTAGAGCTAAAACTGTTTTGCGAATAATTTTGCAGAGCAGTTTTTTTTCTTCACTTGATAAATCCTGGTAGGCTTTACTCAGTTCGACAATCCATTGATGCTTTGATTTCTCATAAAATATTCCATCCGGTGTTACTCCGCGACTGATAAAGTTGAGCATTTCCTGTTGGTTAAAAAGCGATTCCAACGTGAGCAAGGGAATTGATTTCCCCTTCCGGTGAGGTGAAACATCCCGCAAAATCTCACGTTTGGCGATTTGACCATCTGTTTTCGGGACAAAGATAACCATTTTGAGGGGCTTGTTTTTAGGGCTAAAGATATCCTGGATCCGGTTATCGGTTTCGTCTACGACCTCATAGACATAATCGCCCTGGGGTAAAGATATCAGCAAAGAAGGGAAGGTAATGGCTTCAATCAGCATTTGATCTTTACGCGGGCTTAAGGCTTTAACTTTGATGAGATGATCCTTGACATTCAATATTTCTAAACGATATCCCCCTGTTTTTTTCATACCCCAGTTAAAGTAGTAATAAGTTCTTTGATTAAAATTCCAATGCTTAACCTCGGGTACGGGATTATTGATTTCGATCCCAAAAGGCAAATTTTCTTCGACAGTGTAGTCTTCGGGGTTGGTTTCCTTTGAGACTGCAGCGCTAAAATGGTTGTTTGATTTGGCGGAAGGCAAACCTGAATTCAGGGTAAAAGGATTGTCGCCGTAAGGATTATCTTTGATTTCGGCCCTATCCAAAGACTGACGCTGATATAAAATGTAAAATCCCATCCCCATGCCGCTGAGAATTCCGGCAATGATGATTAGAAAAACGGTAATTTTTTTCAATATAAAGCACCTCGCTCTATTCTATGTTTTAAAACGAAAGCGCCCTCAGAAGGTTTCCAGGGGAATGATGGGTAGATTTCAAAACGGTATGTAAAAATTCCAAGGAAGGCTTATGGGTTTGGGGAAAGAATTTTTTGGGTGACCGGATCGATCCTTTATATCACCAAAAGGATCATTTTTGCCGCGGAAAGAATCCTTTGAGGGATGGAAAGCATCCTTTGAATGAGTCAAGGGATGCTTCGGTCGCGGAAACGATCATTTTTACGACGGAAAGGATTCTTTTTGGAGGGAAAGGGACCGATCGGAGGGGGAAAAAGAACTTTTTTGGAGCCGGAGAGACCTTTTGAACGCCCGAAAGGACTTTTTGGGGGGAAAATTGATCGATTCGGTGGCGGAAATGATCCTTTCTTTGACCCGCTCGGTCCTCCGGACGACAAAATGGATCCCTTCCGTGACCCAAGGGATGGATTGAACGGGGAAATGGATTTTTTCCGAAAAGAAAGGAACATTTCTGTAAATAATCAATCTTTTCCGAAAAGGAAAAATCATTTCAATATGGGATAAAATAATAGATATTTTGAATGCCGACCGCTAAACTCCGTGGGCCTAAGGAAAAGAACGTAAACGGGATGAACAGGATTTTATGGATGAACGGGATTTTTTTAAAACTGTTTTTTCAGCCCAATTTACAGGTTTTAATCCTGTAAATCCCGTGAATCCTGTCTCCGTGACCTTTTTTAGGCATTTTCCATGTTGGACTTGGGCCTATGCCTTTGCCTATGGAACGCGGAAATCCGCTATGGGGGAAGGGAAAAGGGGCCTAGTGTTGCAGATGGGACCAGGATCCGAACAAAAATAATTTTTCTATTTTAAAGCTACTGCTTGACATCATCTTGTGGATAACTTAAAGCGCGATTCCTGGAAGCGGTTTCATTTGTGGCTTTCTGCGTTTAAAGTTATCAACCGGGCATTTATCAGGCATATCGCTTCGAAAATTCTCTAAAACCTTTTCATATCAATCTCTATAGTTATCGGGACAAAATCGATACACTTTTTCCAGAAAAATGTGATAAAATGGTAATGGGTAAATGTTAGATTCCAACGGGATTCCGAAGGAATCCCGTTGGAATCCCGTCGGAAACCCTAACTTAAGATGGAACATGAAATAGAACGCTGCGGTTAGAGACCGGGGCGTTTTTTGATAGGCTTTTGCGATGGGGGTCATTTACCCGCGGGGCGAACTGAAGGTAATTACCCTTCTCCTCGTAAAGGGAATCCAGCTGGAATTGAGGGCCAGCCGGGATGTTGGCGCATCGAAGGCTAACTGTCCAAACCCGAGAACCGGGCGAACCCAGGAAACCGAACGGGAATTGAACCGGGTAAGCCGGGACATTTTACGGATTATTTATCTGGATACCCCTCTGGAAGCGGAAAGACCACCTATTGCCGGAAAATGCGCCTATGCTGAGTTCTGTTAGGCGTAATCCGGAAAGGAGAAAATAATAATGACTTATAACTCCTTTATCCATCATCGCCGGTCAATCCGGTCAAAAGGTTACGATTACGCCCGATCTGGGGCCTATTATATAACGATCTGCACCTGGGACCGGAAATGTTTATTTGGAAAAATCACTGATGGAAAGATGGTTTTGAATGAATTAGGCGGAATGGTTTATACGGAATGGCAAAATACGCCGAAGAAACGTTCAAATGTGATCCTGGATGGATTCGTCGTAATGCCCAATCATGTGCATGTTATTTTTATGATTGCCGAAAATCGCGGCCGAATTGCGAAATGTATGGATGTGTCACGTTGTAGGGGCGTATTACAATACGCCCCTACAACCCAAAATTCCGTTAATCAATCCCCCATAATTATTACCGAACCGTTTCGTTCACCATCCCAAACCGTCGGCGCCATTGTCCGTGGTTTCAAAGGGGCCGTTACCAAACAGATCAATGAATTGTGTTGCACCCCCGGTTCACCGGTTTGGCAACGGGGTTACTATGAACATATCGTCCGTAACCAAGATGAATTTGACCGGATTCGCCGGTATATAAATAATAATCCGGGTAATTGGACTTGGGTCGAACGGGACGAGCTGGCCTATGGGCGCATGTACAGGCAAGGCTTGCTGGATGGGCTTATAGCCGATCGGTTGCTGCGGATGGCACGACGCGTTTGCAGGGAAAGGTGAGAATGAGGATAACGACCTTCCCCTAGAATGATCATAAAAAATCCATAGGGTTGTTGCCGCCTATGGATGAATAATCCTGATGAAAATCAGATACCTATGTAAAATTAGAAGCTCAGTTTGACTCCGAAGTTATAGCCGTCGGACGAAAGTTTCATTACTTTGGAATCGCCTTCCATCTTCCGGTAGTCAACGAAAAGGTCGACAAAGGGAATCGGAGCGTAGGAAACGCCGGCCTTGAGATAGGTCATGGACGCGCTATCATCATCGGTAATGCCGTTACTGAATTCAGCATAGAGCGGGATGTTGGTGGTGGCATATACACTGATATCAGCAAGGCTCACTTTTGCACCTACGCTGGCGAAAAGGTCCCAGTAAGCGCTGTCGCCCAGACTCGGATTGTTGATTGAACTGCCCTTGGTTAAAGTGTACGCCTGATACCCGCCGTAGAGTCCAAAACTTACCAGGGGGAGGCCCAATTCCCAACCGGCTTTGACGGTCGCTGTTGAGAAAGTGCCGCTCTTGCCCATATCGGCGGTGCTGTATTCGGCGCCGATGTGGATAAGGAGCAAGTTAAGGTCGCCAGTCAAGGTAACTTGGCTAGGAGATTTGGAAATGTCGCTTACTGTGCCACCATAATTATAGCCGGGTTTATAATCCACCGAAAAATCCGAGGGGCCGGTTGCCGCACTCACTCCAAACAAAAGCTCAGCAGAGGCCAGGGTTGCAAAAGACAAAAGAAGCGCCAAAGACAAAATAAGTATAATTGCGGCCTTTTTCACGATAATACCTCCAATTTTTTTAAATTTTTAGGTTTCGATGGTTTTTCACCACCAAAATACTAATTCAAGATAATTATACCAATTCCTGCCGGGTGGGCTTGGAGGAGAACCTTAAAGTTCAAATAAATCCTTAATATCTTCCCAGGTTAAGGAGGTCAGCGGGCTCTGGTTATGTTCAATGATGGCGTCAAACACCGACTTTTTTCTTTGTTGGAGCTGCAAAATCTTTTCTTCCACGGTCCCCATGGTGAT
This sequence comes from Bacillota bacterium, assembly GCA_023426245.1. Lineage (GTDB taxonomy): Bacteria > Bacillota > UBA4882 > UBA8346 > UBA8346 > UBA8346. The sequence continues at coordinate 86,396 of JAFABB010000025.1, read as the reverse complement.
CAGTTTGTAGACCATCACTTGATTTTGCTGCCCCATGCGGTGCACCCTGTCGGTGGCCTGATTTTCAATCATTGGATTCCACCAGGGGTCAACATGGATCACGATATCCGCCGATGTAAGATTGATACCCAATCCTCCGGCTTTCAGACTGATCAGAAAAATAGGGATTTCCGGGGTTTGGTTAAAACGGTTGATCCGTTCCATCCGGTCCCGGGTTGAGCCATCCAGGTATTCATAGCGGATTTTTTCGGTTTGGAATTTGGTTTCAATTAATCTCAACATTTTCACAAACTGACTGAAAATGACGATTTTATGGCCGGCGTCGGTGGCTTGATAGATTAATTCCATCAAGGCTTCCAGTTTCCCGGAGTCGACCGAAGGGTCGCTGTCCGGTAAGACGAGCCTTGGATGGTTACAGACTTGACGCAATTTCGTCAAGGCCGCCAGCACTGTAATATGGGAATTGGCAAACCCGCGGTTGGAGATGGTCTGAATAATCTCTTCCCTCAATTGGTTGAGAATCGCATGATAGGTATCCTCCTGGAGCTTGGTCATAAAGACATTTTGAATCATGGTGATCTTTTCCGGAAGCTCGGTGAGCACTTCTTCCTTGCGGCGGCGCAAAATGAAAGGGGCCACTTTTTGGCGCAGCCTGGCAAGGCCCTTTGGATCACCGGGCGCCTTCCGAAGGGGAGTGACATACTTCGCGGTAAATTTCGGTTGAGAGTCCAAATAACCCGGCATCAGAAAGTCAAAGATCGACCATAACTCATCGAGTCCGTTTTCGATTGGGGTACCGGTCATGACCAACCGGTGTTCGGAGCGAATCCTCTTGACTTCACGGGCTCTCTGGGTCAAATGATTCTTGATATGCTGGGCCTCATCGAGAATACAGTAATCAAAAAGATATTCCTGTAAACTTTGACTGTCCCGGGCCAGGATATCATAGGTGGTGATGATGATTTCCCGCTCCAGGAAAGAACTTCTCATGACAGCCCTCTCTTCGGGGATTCCATGATAAACCAAATATGAAGTGCCGGGATAAAACTTGTCGATTTCCGCAGCCCAATTATAGATGAGACTCCGCGGGCAAACCACCAGATGGGGTTTAATGGTTTTCAAACTTTTGAGCAAGGTTAAAACTTGAAGGGTTTTGCCAAGTCCCATGTCATCGGCTAAGACCCCGTTAAACCTGTATTTATATAAAAAACGCAGCCAATTAAAGCCTTCTTTTTGGTACGAGCGTAAAGCTCCGCCTAAGGTTTCGGGGACTTGATTATTTTCCACCAGCTGTTTGTTTTGGATATCGGATTCAAATTGCTGGTAGAGCGGATTGCCGTGAATCGCGACTCCTTGATCCTTAAAAAACTGGCGGTAAAACATCAGGTTATATAATTCACCCTGGAGTTGTTCCGAATGACCGTCTTTTTTCGGCAACTCCTTTTCAAGCTGCTCCGGGATGTTCTCATCGATGATGAAAATCTGCCCCTCATCCTGGATATACCGGGCGCCTTCGGCGGTTTTACGCATCATCTTCAGGATTTCCTGATGGGTATAGGTCTTGCCGCCTAAATTGTAATAGATTTTAAACTCGAACCAATTGATGGTATCGTCGATGTTCAGTTCGACAACCGGTACCAAAGACAGCGGAGCTATTTTAAGTTTCTGAAAGTCCGGGCTGGCGGTTACTTGCCACTCTGGCGGAATTTGGCCGAATCCACCGATGATAAATTGAATCAGTTGGCCCGTATCTTTGATCGTAAGACCTTCCGGCGAGACTTTAAAATTATAATGCTCCAAAAAATCCACGAAGCGCTGTAAGGCGGCGGCATCGATGGTGGTCCATTGGCGCGGTTTTTCCTCCAAACGGCGGTAGAATGGTTCAGCGGAGGCCAATTGCAGGCTTTCCTTATCGTCATAAATTTGGTCATGGATTTGAATTTGGGGGTGGCAAATAATTTGCTCCCCGTTATAATCAAAATCCAGCCGGATTTGGGGTAAAATCAGATTCAATTGCTGATTGGTCAGTTCTTGAGGCAGGGTACAGTCCATCTTTTGCTGTAATTTCGGCAAAATTTCAAACAGAAACACTCCCAGCTTGGACGAGGGAATCTCGAAATCGGCGGGTAGTTCTCGGACGGCCCGGTTCTCAATCCGGTGAAGGACATTGTTCTTTACCAAACAATCCAGTTCGGGGTGGTAAAAGCCATCCGCTAAAAGTTCGGAATCGTCGACAGTCATTTTCAAATGGCGTTCGTCGCCGCTGAAAATGAGTCTGGGTTTCAATACCGGCCCCAAAGCCAGGGGATTTGGAGCGGTTTCATCCAGACGGACCTGGCGGCTGGATAGTAAGGAGATAATAAAATCAAGGTTTTCCCGGGATTTGGTGAAAAAAATCATCCTTTTTTCAGGAGTTTTCCGGGTATAAATTTTTTGCAGATGTTCAAGGACCAGCCGATCAAACTGGTTAAAATTTTTTAAAAGCCTTTCGGATAGATAAGAGTCGGTATTTTCATGGTCCATTTCATCCAGCAGGGTTTTGAGCGCTTCCTGTTGGGAGGGAGTGCCGCTTAATTGCAACCGGAAATTGGTGCCGGATAACTTTTGTAAGCCCTTTAATTCATACTGAAGGGCTTTTGTGGGCTGGCTCTCCTCGGAAATGAATTGTTTGAAAGAATCAAAACCTGAGGTTTTGGAGGCATGTTTACTTTCATAGGGAGCCAGTTCATAATATTTCTCTTGGATAAATTTATATAAAACAGCTACTTCATGTTTGCATAAACTATTCCAGGAATAAGGACAAGAACAGTAACTATCGATCTTGAGCTGATGATGCAAGATACGGACGGTTATCTTGACGACATAACTTTTGGTTCCCTGGACAACGGAATGGATACGGTGAACCTGGTTTTCCAGGGGAGTCACTGAAAATTCGCGAATTCGATCCCCGGTATAATAAGCGATTCCCCGTTGATAGATTTGTTCTCCGGCCCGGGTTTTTAAATTTTCGAGCAGCAAAAAAATCACCCGATCTATTATAGCATGATTTATCGATATTTAAGGTATGAATCATCCAATTCAAATAAATCTTGGATGTCTTCCCAAGTTAAGCGACCCAGCGAATCGTCCTGACTCTGAATGAGGGAATCAAAAATGACCTTTTTCCGGTCTTGGAGCCGGAGCAATTTTTCCTCCACAGTGCCCAGGGTAATTAATTTGTAAACCATGACTTGATTGTGTTGGCCGATACGGTGTACCCTGTCGGTGGCCTGTTCTTCAACCATGGGGTTCCACCATGGGTCGGTATGGATAACGGTATCCGCCGCGGTTAAATTGATTCCAACGCCACCGGCTTTTAAACTGATCAAAAAGACAGGTATTTCGGGCGTATTGTTAAAACACGCAATTCGCTCCATCCGGTCGGAAGTTGAACCATCCAGGTAAAGATAGTGGATGCCGTTCTCTTCCAATTTAGCCCGGATCAATTGCAGCATCCGTACAAATTGGCTGAAAACCACGATTTTATGCCGGGGCGGACACTCACCGGCAATCGCTTCCTCAATCAATTCCATTAAAGCATCGACTTTACCGGATTCGGCCTGGGTGTCTACTTCCGGCAGAACCAAACCGGGATGATCACATATCTGGCGAAGCTTGGTGAGAGATGATAATACTGTAATCCGGGACTTTTCCAGCCCCACATTGATGATGGAATTGACGATGGTTTGTTTTACTTCATTCAGAATGGCGCGGTAAGTATCCTCCTGTAATTGTGACATCAGACATTTCCGGATCATGGTGACTTTCGGCGGCAAATCCGGAAGCACGCTCGTTTTCTCCCGCCTGAGCATGAATGGAGCTATTTTTTGCCGTAAAACGGCTAAGGCTTGAGAGTCGGGTTTTTTGGCGGCTTCCATATACTTGGTTTTGAATTGAATTTGACTTCCCAGATAATCCGGCATGACGAAGTCGAATAACGACCACAAATCTTCCAAAGTGTTTTCAATCGGTGTACCCGTTAAAACCAACCGGAACGGGGACTTGATTCTTTTACATTCTTTCGCTCTTTCGGTCCGGTAATTCTTAATTTGTTGCGCTTCATCCAGAATCGTATAATAAAACGGATAATCGGCCAGAAATTCAATATCATTGACGACGATGTCGTAAGTGGTCACGATGATTTCCTGATCATCAAAGGATTCCCGCAGCGCTTTCCGGCTGTCGGGCGGACCATAATAGGCTATACAGTTCGTTCCCGGAAAAAACTTTTCAGTCTCGGCCAACCAGTTGTAAATCAGGCTGCGTGGACAAATTACCAGGGAAGGTCCCCGCCCCCCGGTGCTTTTAATTAACGTCAATACCTGGACGGTTTTTCCCAGGCCCATATCGTCCGCTAAAATACCGCCGAAATGATATTGGTGCAAAAACCGCAGCCAGTAATAACCTTCTTTTTGATAAGGCCTCAATTCCCCTTGAAGATTATCCGGCAATGGGCAGGGGAGGATGGGGTGTTCATGAGAGATTTCGGTTTCAAACTGATTGTAAAGGGCATTGCCAAGGATGATGATGTCTTGGTTTTGCAGTAACCGGCGCAAATAGGGCAGATGATAAAATTGTTCATGGGTAGCTCCGGTTTTTGAGGAATTTTGGTTGACCATCCGCTCCAAAAAATCGATTTTGGAGGTTTCGGCAATATAAAACCATTGCCGGCCAACTTGAATATAGTTTCCGTCGGCGGTTTTTTCCAGCATCCGCAGGATTTCCTGGTGGCTAAAGGTTATCCCTCCCAGATTGTAGTAAATCTGGAAATCGAACCAGTCGATGTCCGATTGGAGGTCCACTTTAACTTGGGGCTCCAAAGTAAGGGGAGTGATTTGAAAGCCTTTGAAAGCATCATCCGTTGTTACTTGCCAGTTAACGGGCAGTTGATCCAGGCCGCTCAGGAAGAACTTCAATATGCGGCCTTTTTCGGATATTTGCCATTCTCCGTCGGCAAATTCAAACTGGTTGCGCTCCAAAAAATGAAGCAATTCTTGAAGCGGACGGCGGTTTACAATGGACCACTCACTGGGATTTGCGGTTGAACGTTGGTAACAAAAACTTTCAGTCAAAAGCTGACGGCATTCTTGCTTTTGATATATCTGCCGGTATATTTTGACCGTAGGGTTGCAAAGGATGATGTTTTGATTTTCACGGTATGAAAAATCCAGCTCTATCTCCGGCTCATGGAGTTTGAGAGTTTGCAGTTGAAAGTCGGGAGACAGTTCCAAAAGAATTTGTTCACCCAGGCGGGGTAAAATTTCAAAAAGTACTTCCCCAAGTTGCTCGGGTTCAATGACGATTTCGCCGGAGAGTTTTTCGAGGCCCCCGGTATGGATGAGATGGAGAGTATTCCCGGCCATTACGTAATGTAAATCCTTGTTCACGGTCCCCAGCCCTTGGAATTCATCGAGATCATAAGCCAATTGCAAGCGGCTTTCCGAACCATTGATGCGTACCCGGGGTTTCAGGGTTTCGCCTATATTGAAATACTGTCCTTGGGTATTGAGTGCCCGGTTGTTTTGGATCAGGGAAATAATCAATTGTAGGCTGGCCATAGACTTTGGCAAGGAGATGGTTTGCAGGCCCGGGTCTTTACTGGAGAAATTATTTTCCAAATAATGAATGATTAAAAAATCGAAGCTACTCAGGTCTTTGAGGAGAAGGTCCCTTCGATTGGAGCTAGAATTCACATCCCCAAGGCATTCGATTAAGGGCGACAGCGAATCCGGCGATTTTCCGCCGAAAGCAAGGGTTAATTCGAAATAATCTCCAGGGCTACTTAAACCTTTGATTGTATACAAAAGGTCTTTTTTGTCTTTCAAGAAGCTGAGGGACTTTAATTCATCGATTCCCCGGGGCTTTGACGGCTTGATCTTAGAAGGGTCCAGTTTGGGAAGATCATGAACCAAAAATTGATAGATTACGGCTGCGGCATGCTGACAAAGGCGGCTGCTTCCTGTGGTACAGGAGCAGTAAGAATTGATTTTCAATTGGCCGGCGGTTAAATCCAGATTAACATCAACACCATAAACACTGTTTTCTTTAACAATGGCCTTGAGTTGATATTGGCTATGGCGTTTGGTATGGGAATAGGATTTAATATGACCGGACCGGTAAAGGGAGACGGCTTTTTCAAAAACGTCATCCCCGACGCTCGCTTTGAGTTTTTCCATTACCATGAGAGGATCTCCGTTTCAAGAAACCCTTGGCTTATAGGCCAAGAGAAAGCACGGAAGTAAAAAAATCAGTTTTCCATTTCCGTGCTTTTAAAGTTTATAATTTTAGATAAATCTCAAAAAAATCCTTTTTTCATTTGACTCCGGAAATTCACTTAAGAATTAGGATGAGGCCTCTTTCGTTAATTCGAACCAGAATTCGACTCCTCCCGGGACGTTGGTGACTCCATAAACACCCTGATGCTGATCGATAATCGCCCGGACGATCGACAATCCCAATCCCGTACCGCCGTAAGAGCGGGTTCGGGCCTTGTCGACTTTATAAAAGCTGAACCAGATCTTATCCAGAGCCTCTTCGGGAATAGGGTCCCCTGAGTTAAACAGCGAAAATCTCACGTTGGCTCCATGATCCTTCACGGTGACCTTCAAGATTTTGTCACCCTGAACGTGATCCAGGGCATTGTTGATGTAATTGACCAACACTTGTTCAATGCGGTAAGTGTCCGCGAACACCAAAACGGGATTGCTTTTCTCCATTTGAAGAGTGATGTCTTTATCCTTGATCATTAAATGGTATTTATCCAGAACATCCTCGGCGAGCTGGGCCAAATCGAATCGCTCTTTGTCAAGTTGAAGAAACCCGGAGTCTATCTCCGATAAATCCAATAAATTGCGGACCAATTTGTTCATTTTGGTGATTTCGTCGGTAATCACGTCACAGTAAAAATTTTTGTCCGGTTCATTTTCAATCACATTAAGTTTAAGGCCTTCGGCGTAACCCTGAATTAAAGCGATCGGGGTCTTGAGTTCATGGGATACATTGGAGATGAATTCTTTGCGAATCTCATCGACGCGTTTTTGACGCTCGTTATCCAGTTGGAGTTTCCGGTTGGCCTCCTGAAGATCATGAATGGATTTACCCAATTGCTGGGAAAGGGAATTGATGTTCGCTCCTAACTGGCCGATTTCATCCTCGGTTTTAACAGGGTACATTTTTGAGAAATCCAATTTCACCATATTTTGCGCAATGGCATTTAATTTCAGGATGGGTTCGGTAAACCGCTTCGTAAAAAATAAGGCGAAAATGCCGCCGATGATTAAGGTCAGGATTCCGGTCAATAAGAAAAAGCGGTTGGCTATCGCCACACTTTGCCGGATTTCCGGGAGCGGGGTTCCCATCCAGAGAAGTTCCCCGTTATGCAAGGTCGCCGTGAAGTTTAAAAATTCAAAATTCCGCCTGCGGTGGCCCTGGTCTTTGTCGATATAATAAGCAGGCTTCGACCAATCCGTGGTTTCGTAAATAAAAGGAGGCACTCGAAATTCATCCGGTTTGGGCTGGGACGGCAACCCGGGCGGTCTGGGTGAAAATACATATTTTATGCGGAAACTTTTATCGAGGATGATGAACATGGTTCCTGAGTCGTGGATTATTTTATCAATATGGGGCAGAAGATCATCCGACTTGCCTTTGTAAATTTGATCAATGTAAAGATATTCCCGGTAGAGAGCTTTTCCCTTTTGGGAAATATGATACCTGGCCAATAGGTTAAAATTAAGCAATACGGACAATAGCACAAAAAAGATGATTAAAGAACTGATTCCCCAAAAAAGTTTGGTTCTAATTGAGAGGGTCATCTTTTTTCACCTCAAAGCGATAACCAAACCCACGAACCGTTTGAATATAGTCGCCCTTTTTGCCCAATTTTACACGAAGTTTTTTGATATGGGTGTCTACGGTTCTGCTGTCGCCAAAATAATCAAAGTTCCAGACGGCGTTGAGAATTTGATCTCTGCTAAGAGCGACGCCAGGATTATCTACGAAATATAACAGTAATTCATATTCTTTGGGGCTTAAATCGATGATCCCACCGTCAATGGAGACATAATGACCGTTTTTATTAATTTGGAGGCCGTCGAAGTGGAGCAGCGGTTTTTCCTTGCCGGTATCCTCAACCAACCGGAGCAGAGCCTGAATTCTGGCTACCAGAACCGTGGGGCTGAAAGGCTTGGTGACATATTCATCGGCGCCCAAGTCAAAGCCGAATAATTGATCGGATTCTTCGCCCCGGGCGGTAAGCATAATAATCGGCACTTTGGAAGTTTTCCGGATTTCACGGCATACGGTCCAACCATCCAACACCGGCATCATCACGTCGAGGATCACCAAGGCAATACCCGGATTTCCCGTAAATAAATCCAGGGCTTTCCGGCCATTCTCGGCTTCGACTATATGAAAACCCGCTTTTTTAAGGAAGTCGCCGATTAATTTGCGCATTCGCTCTTCATCGTCAGCAATCATAATCGATTTTTGATTGTTCATGGGTATCATCCCTTATCTTAATTATTCGTGCCGCAAGGCTTCGATCGGATTTAAACCGGCCGCTTTATAAGCGGGGTATCCTCCGAAAAAGAGGCCCACCAGGATCGAGAACCCGAAAGAGATTAGAATGGAAGGCAGGGATACGATGGCAGGCCATCCCGAGAACTTCGAAATAACCAGGGCGCACACCCAGCCGAGAGAGATTCCGATGAAACCGCCGGTTAAACTTAAAGAGACTGCCTCAATGAGGAACAATCCCAGAATTTCATCTTTTTGCGCCCCGATGGCTTTACGGATTCCGATTTCCTTAATGCGCTCCGTCACTGAGACCAGCATGATATTCATGATTCCGATGCCGCCTACCAGCAAGGAAACGGCGGCGATACCCGCCAGCAGCAAGGTAAAGGTTTTCGTGGTTTCCTGCACCGTCGATAAGATTTCAGCCTGGTTCCTGACGTTAAATTTATCAGTATCTTTGAGTTTTTTCAACAAAGCGGCGGAAACATCATTATAAACCGCATCCACATTGGTGGCATCATCGGCTTGAATGTAAATGGTGCCAAGGTTCTGATTGCCGAAAATCCTTTGCTGGGCGGTAGTAATCGGGACCATCACCAAGTTATCGCTGTTGCTAAAGCCGCTCTGGCCTTTTTCCTTCAGCACGCCGATAATCTGAAATCTAACCACCCCGACATTGATATCCTGGCCCAATGGGTCGGAACCGGGGAAGAGTTGTTCCGCAACATACGATCCGATCACTGCCACTCTTCGGCGCCTGCTTACTTCGGAATCGTCGAAGATTCGGCCCTCACTGACTAGATAATTGCGCATTTTGAAATAAGGAATGGTACATCCGGTGACAGTACTGTCCATACTGTTGGCACCGACCCGTAAGGTCATGTTGCTTCTGGCCTCAGGAGCAATCGTCGCAATATGGAAGGAAGAATCTTCAATCGTGGATAGGATGTCATTGGTTAATGGTTTGCCGCCGCCGAAGGAACCGCCGCGGCGGCTTCCCATACCGGGAAAGACCATGATCAGATTGGAACCCATGGCTGTAATATTGCTGGTGATTTTTTCCTGAGCTCCCTGGCCCAACGCGACCATGTCAATCACCGCGGCGACTCCGATGATTACTCCCAGCATGGTTAAAAAAGAGCGGATTTTATTAGCGGATAGATTTTTTACGGCCATTAAAACATTTTCTGAAACTTTCATATCGTTGCTCCTTTTTGGATGATGCTTTGGTCGATGGCTTCATCGGAGACAATCTTACCGTCGAAAAAGCGAATAATCCTTTGGGTGTAGGCGGCGATATCATTTTCGTGCGTAACCAGCACGATGGTCATTCCCTTGCGGTGTAACTCCTGAAAGATGGCCAGGATTTCCACGCTGGATTTGGAGTCAAGATTTCCAGTGGGCTCATCGGCCAGCAACAATTTGGGATCATTGACCAAAGCCCGGGCAATGGCCACACGTTGCTGCTGCCCGCCGGATAACTCCCGGGGTTTGTGATGAATTCTTTTTTCAAGACCCATTTTTCTTAAAGATTCCACAGCCCGGGTGTGGCGTTCAGTGGCGCCGACGCCGGCATAAACGAGAGGCAGTTCCACATTTTGGAGTGCGGTCAGATTGGGCAGCAAATTGAAAGACTGGAACACAAAACCCAAATTTCGGTTGCGTAATATGGCCTGTTCATATTCGTTCAACTGGGCGACTTCCCGGCTATCCAGGAGATAAGAACCGGATGTAGGCTGATCCAAACATCCGATGATATTCATGGTGGTGGACTTACCGGATCCGGAGGGCCCCATGATCGCAATCATTTCCCCTTCATTGACCGTGAAGGAGACGTCATTCAAGGCCCGGACCTCAACATCGCCCATTTGGTAGATCTTATAAATGTTTTTAAAAGAAATCATTTTATTTCACCTCACATTGGCGGTGGGCCGCCCATACCGCCTACTCTGATTCGGCCTCTGGAATTGTTCGTATTCGAGGAAGAATTGGATGGATTCATCGACTGGGTTTTGGGGACGGCTACCTGATCGCCTTCAACCAATCCGGATACAATCTCTACATATTTTTCGGATTGGAATCCCAAGCCAACCTTTTTGGATATCAATTTTCCTTGTTTGATGACTTTGACGATGTTCTGACCGTTAATTTGGGTGATTGCCCGCAGGGGTACCGCCAACACGCCTTGATGAGAATTCACCATAATGGTAACATCCACTGTCATGCCGGATTTTAAAAGGTTGCCTATATTGATGGTGGGCTGCTTCTTAGCAACCTTTCCCTGCCCAGGAAACTTGGCGTCTTTTTTATTTCCAAAGTCTAGCGGTTTGTTACCGGCTTGCTTCCTATCGGGGGGGCCGGATAGCGGTTTAATCTGTACTGGGAATGTGACAACACTGGATTCAGTCGTGCCGGTACTACCGAAGGAAGTTACAATCCCCGGTATGACGGTGCGATTTTCATCGTTTGCGGTAATGAAAGCCATTTGGCCGACTTTGATTTGACTGATATCGCCCTGATCAACATCGGCTTCGACCCGGATGGCGCTGGCACCTCCCAAAGTCAAAAGTTCATCGGTGGTTGCGACTGACTCCGCTTCTTTCACATTAATCCAGGAAACTTCAGCATCGAAGGGCGCTTTAATGATAAGGTTGTTGTTATTATCAACCCCGTTTTTGGTCAATGATTCTACTTTCAAGGCATATTCGCTGACTTGGGCTTCATATTGCCGGACGGCTTTTTGGGCGCTTTCCAAATCGTCAATGGTGGTGCCTTGGACTTTATAAAGAGTTTCCTGCCGCTCTAAAGCGTTTTGGGCGACGATTAAATTGTTTTTGGCTTGTTCCAGGGATGACTTGTATCCTGCGGCGTAATTGATGACATCCGCATCTTTTAATTGCAATATCAGAAGGGGATCTCCTGCATGAACCGCATCGCCGGGTTTGGCCAGTAACTGTTTGACGGTTGCGCTATATGGTGAATAAAGGGCGGCATTTTTCTCGGTGGTAACATCGCCGGTGGCGTCCACCTTTTCGCTGAGGTCCATGCGACGGGCCTCAAAGGTGTCGTAAGAAGAGGCTTTCACGGTCTCTGAGGTTTTACGGGAGTGTTGAACTCCAAACCAAATGGCGGCGATGGTAAAAACTAAGATAAGCGCCGCAATTACGGGTAAATTCTTTCGGTACTTTTTCATGATTATTTTTCCTCCAATACGTTCTGGCGGTCGAAAGGATATGAATCACCGGTGACTTTCTTCAGCTTTTGCAGGGCCAGTACATAGTCGTATCCTGACTTGAGAGCGGTAATCCTGGCTGTCAGCTCGTTTTGCATCGCCTCGTAATAATCTGAGTAGGTAATGGCGTGCAATTTGGCTTGAAGGGCTTTGATTTCCAAATCCTTCTGATAATAAGACAAGGCTTTTTGGTCGACCTGGTTTTGTTTGACCGCCAGTTGATAATCGGCCAAGGCTTGTTGCACTTCCAGCCCAATATCGTTTTTGTCTTTGTCCAGGGCTAGTTTGGCATTTTCCAGGCTGTACTGATTTTGTTTGGCGGTGTTGGCCGTGGACCCAAAGTCCAGGTTCCAGCTTAATTTTAATGTAAAATAGCGGTTATCATCGCCAAAGTAACTGGAGCTGCTATTATTCAAAATGTCCCTCTGGGTTGATTGGCTTGAATCGTCGGTATATGCATCGAGCCAGGAAAAATCACCGCTAAGGAAGTCATAACTAAGCCCAAAGGAGTTATTTTCCCCCCGGCTGTTATAGCTCACGGAAACGGTGGGCAATTGTTCATTTTTAGCTTCAGCCCAAGTCCGTCTGGCTTTTTTGATATCGATTTCATCTTTTTGGAGTTCCAGTCTTTTTTGAAGGGCCATTTGCCGGAGCGAGGACAGTTCCTGTTCGATTTCTGCTTCGCCCGGAACTTCCTCCGCAATTTGATAGTTGGACAAATCTTTGACCCCAATTTGATTGGCCAGGCTCTGTAAGGCTATTTCCAGGTCCGAGCGGCCTTTTTCCAGGTTAAACTGGGCTTGATTCAAATAATTTTCGATCTTAAGCTGGTCCGGCTTGGTGATGACTCCCAAACTCAGCTGGGTTTTGGCCAATTCATTGGTGGTCGTGTATTGGTCAACCGCTTTTTGATATTGTTCAACCAACTTTTGGTTTTTCAAAACGGTAAGGAAATCGTCATAAGTATTATAGATGACCTGGGCGGCATCGATTTGCAATTGGGCCTGGGCGGTGACTTGTTCCCACATGGCCGCTTCGATGTCCGTTTCGATTTTCTGACCATAAAGATTGAATTTGGTGGGTATGGTTTCTTGGACCACGATTTGATAGCTCTTTGGATAGGTTTCATTGCCGGTGTTGTATTGATACTCACCTTCCACCGTTGCGGTAGGGAAAATATCCAAAGCAGCCTTCTTTACAGCCAGTTTGCTTTTTTCTAACGTATTGCGATCGGTTTTGATGGTATAATCGGCTTGGAGGGAAAGTTCTATGGCTTTATTTAAGGTCAAGGTTTCGGTTTGGGCAAAGACGGTCAAACCGGTATCCAGGAAGAGGATAAGTAAAAAAGCGGCTAATCCGATCCACTGGAATTTCAACTTATGTTCCAAAATTATCCCTACTTTACTTGTTATTTTGATCAATATATGAAGAATGATCCGGATATACAAGTGGTTTCAAAGATAGGATCCGTCTTTCTTAGATTCAGGTACTTCGAGATTGATCATTCCAATCCTTTTGGAGATTAGATACATCTTGCGGTAATTTCTCACCTCACTTCGTTTTTACTATCATAATTGAAAAATGTGAACATTTTGTGGACATCCAGTGTAGATGTTGTGACGGTTCTTTCCTATTTTTGAAACGGAAAATCCAGGAAAAAGATTCCTGATGATTATCTATTTTGGGAGTTTTCTTGACAGTCACCATATGAATCTGCTTTAATTAATTAAAGATAATTTGATTTATGGAGGATTACGATGATCGAATTGCAAAACAGGGTTTACTTAATCCAGGGAAAATACACGATTGAAGATAAACCCGGTTTAACTCTGGATGAGATAAATAGTACCCTTGCCAAGAGGGGGATGTCGCCGCTGACGGCCGGGGCGATTGAGCCGGAAGTTGTCAAGACTGCTACCATAGCCCACCAAATTCTTGCCAAACACAATACGAACGCTAATTTACAGGATTTGAAGTTGCGGTTTGACGCTTTGGCATCCCATGACATTACTTACGTGGGAATTATTCAGACAGCCAGGGCCAGTGGCTTGAAAGAATTTCCCGTTCCTTATGTGCTTACCAACTGTCATAACAGTTTATGCGCCGTTGGGGGAACTATCAACGAGGATGACCACATTTTCGGCCTTTCGGCCGCACAGAAATACGGCGGCATCTTTGTACCCGCCCATCAAGCCGTTATTCACCAATATATGAGAGAAATGATGTCCGGTTGCGGTAAAATGATTTTAGGCTCGGATAGTCACACCCGTTATGGCGCTTTGGGAACCATGGCCATCGGCGAGGGCGGCCCGGAGCTGGTCAAACAGTTGTTGAGAAAGACTTATGATATTTCCTATCCGGAAGTTATCGCGGTATACTTGGAGGGACAGCCCGGGAGAGGAGTCGGTCCTCAAGATGTGGCACTGGCCATTATCAAGGGGGTCTTTGAAAACGGGTTTGTAAAAAATAAGGTTTTGGAATTTGTAGGACCGGGAATCGCTGATCTATCGGTGGATTTCCGGAATGGGATCGATGTAATGACCACTGAAACAACCTGTTTATCCTCGATCTGGTGCACGGATGAAAAAGTCCGGGAATATTATCAAACTCATGGCCGATTGGAAGAATACAGCCCCTTGGAGCCGGGTCCGGTCGCCTATTACAGCGGTCTGGTAAAAGTTAATTTAAGTAAAATTGAGCCGATGATTGCTTTACCGTTCCATCCCAGCAATGTATATTCCATTCAAGAGCTGAATCAGAATGCTCTTGATATTTTGGCCAAAGTCGAAGAAGAAGGCAAACAACAACTGGACAATCCCAAGATTGAGTTCCGTTTAAAGAATAAAGTCATTGACGGCCGCTTGCGGGTGGATCAAGGAGTGGTAGCCGGCTGTGCCGGCGGCACATTTGAAAACATCGTGGAAATGGCGGCGATATTAAAAGGGAAATCCACCGGCAAGGGTGAGTTTTGGCTCAGCACTTATCCGGCCAGTCAGCCGGTTTACCTGGAAATCATTAAAAACGGCGTGGCGGAAGCATTAATGACCGCCGGCGTCACTATCCGGTCGGCGTTCTGCGGTCCCTGTTTCGGAGCCGGAGATGTGCCCGCCAATAATGGAATCAGCGCCCGTCATACCACCCGTAATTTCCCCAACCGCGAGGGTTCCAAACCTGGTAATGGTCAAGTATCTTCGGTGGCCTTGATGGATGCCCGCTCCATCGCCGCCACGGCGGCAAACGGAGGAATCCTTACCCCGGCCACTGAAATAGATTATGAGCCGGTGGTTTCTACGTACACGTTTAACCGTCAAGTATATGGTAACCGGGTTTATCAGGGATTTGGCAAACCTCAGGCCGGGCTGGAGTTGAAATTCGGTCCGAATATCGCTGATTGGCCTAAAATGAGCGCCCTGCCGCAGAATTTATTATTACAACTTACATCGGTTATTCATGATCCGGTGACCACCACCGATGAATTAATCCCTTCCGGGGAAACCTCATCATACAGGTCCAACCCTTTGAAATTGGCGGAGTTTACTTTATCGCGCAAAGATCCCCATTATGTGGAAAAGGCCAAAGCCATTCAGAAGATGGAAACCGAACGGATGCGGCTGTTAACGGAAGGGAAAATCAGCGAGCCACTCTCTACGGCCCTGGGTTCATTGTTCGTTCCCCTGCTGGAGGAAGAAAATCCTTCTGCTGAGAAAGTCCACCAACTGGTAAGTAATACCGGAATCGGCAGTGTTATCTTTGCAGTTAAACCTGGCGACGGATCGGCCCGGGAACAAGCCGCCTCCTGTCAAAAAGTTTTGGGCGGCAGGGCCAATATCGCCGTCGAATACGCGACCAAGCGGTATCGCAGTAATTTAATCAACTGGGGAATGCTCCCGTTCATCGTGGATAAAGAGGTAGAGGCTCAATTTAAAGTCGATCAATTTATCTATATTCCGGGGATCCGGGAGGCTGTTGAGAAATGCTCCGCCCAAATCCCGGCCTACATTATTCATTCTCAGGGCAAAACGGAAATTACGCTCAAACTGGCCAATTTGACCCCGGATGAGCGGGCAATCATTTTGGCGGGTTGTTTGATCAATTACTACGCGAAACATTAAACATCGATTCGGCAAGTTCTTCATTATGGATTCAGAAGGTTACTTGCCGGATTTAGGTTTAGGTTAAATATATTCTACGAGGTGATTGAAATGATTTTAGGAAATTTGGGGAATTTGGCCCAAGATCGGAAGGCTCTTGCGGCCCCGCTGGTAAAGGCGTTGGAGTATCTGAAAAATACCGACTTTGAAAAACTTCCGGCAGGCCGGTATGAGGTTGAGGGAGATCAGATTTACGCGATGGTTCAGGAATACCAGACTTCGCCCAGGGACAAAAGAAGGGCGGAGACCCACCGGAAATACATTGACATTCAGTATGTAGTGCAAGGCGTTGAAGCGGTCGGCTACAGCTTAACCGACACCTCAAGCGCGATTTCCGAGGATTTGCTGGCGGAAAAAGATGCCGCTTTTTATGGATCGGTCGAGGGTGAAAAAGAATTGATCCTAACCGCCGGACGGTATGCCGTCTTTTTCCCCACCGATATTCACCGGCCCTGCTGCAATTTTGAGAAAGAGCATCCGGTTAAAAAAGTAGTTGTCAAAGTGGCGGTTGATCTTTTATAAGCTGTCGGATTTGTCCATGGGTAAGCCCTATGCTATAATAAAATTAGAAATCGTATTGTCGGCAAAGGTGGATCTATGGAAATTAAGGAATTGTTGAATATTGTGAAGAAACTGGCTCCAAATCTGTCTTGTCAAGATTTTAGCGATCCCGGTTTTATTTCGGCAACTCCATCCGCAGAAACCCATTCAATTTTGAAACTTGGGGTCTGTGTTGATCCTACGGAAAAGAACATTGAAAATGCCGCCGGCATGGGGATAGAGGTATTGATTAGTTATCATCCATGGTATGGGGAAGCTAGGGAATTGGTAGAAGCGAGGCAGATTCAAATTTGGCCGTTACATGAAGCGTGGAATAGCACGGACCAGGGAGTTCTCGATTCCCTGGCCAAAGGAATCGGATTAACCGGATTGTATCCCAAGGGTGAACTGATCATTGGCAAAGTAGAAACCGGTTTTCGTGATTTGATTGAGAACTGCCAGCGCTTTTTGGGACAAAATATCTTATCCTTCAGCGGCGATTTAAAGCAGGAAGTCCACAAAGTCGCCATGTGGGCGGGACCGGGATTTTTGCCACAGTATAAAAAGTTTTGGGACGCCGGTCTATCGGAAAACTGCGACACATTCCTATCCAGTGAACTCACAATATCGGCGCTGCGTTATTCCCGGGCCCGCCGTTTAAAATTGATAGACCTCGGTCACAGCTTGCTTGCCAAGCCGGGAATGTTGAATGTGGCCGAGATTCTGAAAAAAGAGGCCAAAGATTGCTTGGTGCAATTTTTAGACGACCTTTATGTTTCTGCATATTACACCAATTGTTCTTTTGCCGACCAGTTCACCGAAACCGAGGACATCTTTTTTGGAGCGGAAGGCTAAACCCCGATCGGGCAAATTAACTTGCCCGATTCATGTAAAAAAATTGGAGTGGGATCGATGCTGTTAGTTTTCGATATTGGAAATCGTCAGACCGTCGTTGGAGTTTTCGGTGGGGAGAAATTGGTGGCCAGCTGGAGGCTGGCCACGGATCACCGGAAGACCGTCGATGAATATGGCATTATGCTGAAATGTTTTTTTGCAGATTGCCGCTTGGAGCCTGCAAAGATTCAAAGGGCTGTGATTGCCAATGTTGTTCCGCAACTGGCCGGGGTTTTCGAAAAAGTTGTTGAAAAATATTTTGGCGCGCCCGTTTTGGTGGTGGGCCCCGGGGTCAAAACCGGACTGTCGATTAAAATGGAAAATCCCCGGGAAATTGGGGCCGACTTAATCGTTAACGCCATCGCCGGCATCTCCATTTACGGGCCGCCTTTCATTGTGGTTGATTTTGGAACCGCCACCACTTTTTGTGCAGTCGGGCCAAACGGTGATTATTTAGGGGGAGCTATTGTCCCGGGTCTGAATATGATTAGCGAAGCATTGGTTCAATATGCGGCCGAATTGCCTCATGTCCCGTTAATGAAGCCAAAGAACGTGATTGGCAAGAATACGGTGAGCGCCATGCAATCCGGTCTGGTTTACGGTTATATTGGCCTGATTGAGGGCATGATCTCTCGCATGAAGGTGGAAATGAGCTGCGAGGTCAAGGTGATTGCGGCTGGCGGCTTGTCTGAATTGATTATGGGAGAAACCAAGCTTTTCAATATATCCAATCCCAATTTAACCTTGGAAGGACTGCGACTGATTAGCGAATTAAACAAGTAACCGGATTCGCAAGAATAAATGATTTTTATGGTCTTCTCCTTGTCTCTGTGGCCAAAAAGCATTAGGCCACAGAGATAAGCGCGCTTAAAAGGCGCGAAGACACAAAGAAAGAATTACGGCAAAAAGTATCGTTTAGGTAGTAGGTGATAGTGCTTTTGCAAATTTTAGAAGCAAACAAAGAAAAAGCGATTCTAATCGGGCTGCATCATTCCAGGCCGGAGAAAGAAAATCTTTCTTTTTGGGCCGAATTTGAAGAACTGGCGGGAACCGCCGGGGCAACCGTTGTCGGAACATTGATTCAGCCCCGGGATAATCCGGATCCCGCTTTTTTTCTTGGTTCCGGTAAAGCGGAAGAATTGGCGCGGCAGGTAAAAGAATTAAGCGCCGAAGTGGTTGTTTCGGCCCAGGACTTATCACCGGTTCAGGTTCGGAATTTAAGCGATTTAACCGGGGTTAAGGTGATCGACCGCACCGGTTTGATCCTGGATATTTTCGCCCAGCGGGCCGGGACCCGGGAAGGCAAACTTCAAGTTGAATTGGCTCAATTGAATTATCTATTGCCGCGCATCTCCGGATCGGATATTCGCTATTCGAGGATGGGTGGTGGCATCGGAACCCGTGGCCCCGGGGAGACCAAGTTGGAAGTGGACCGCCGCCATATCCGTCACCGGATCTCAGATTTAAAGCGGGAGCTGCTTGAAGTCGAAACCCATCGCCAAGTTCAACGTCAACAGCGGGAAAAAAATCAAATACCAACTGTGGCCTTGGTCGGATATACCAACGCCGGAAAATCAACGCTTTTTAATTCTCTGACCCAGGCCGGGGTTTGTGCGGAAGGAAGATTGTTTGATACGCTGGATCCGGTTTCTCACCGGATGAAGTTGTCGGATCATAAGGAAATCCTGCTTCTGGATACGGTCGGCTTTATTAGTGACTTGCCTCATCAATTGGTGGCGGCATTTAAGGCGACTTTGGAGGAAACCGTCCGGGCAAATGTGTTGATTCATGTAATGGATGCGGGATCCTCCAATCTAATGCTTCAATATACAGCGGTAAAAGCGGTCTTAGCCGAACTCCATATTGAAACGAAAGAAATGGTAAATGTCCTCAATAAAGTTGATTTATTGGATTCGGAAAACCAGATCCGGCGACTCGCTCATGAGTGGGCGGCCTATCCGGTTTCGGCAAAATATCATTTGGGAACGACCGAACTTGTCCAGGGAATCCAAAAGAAACTGGCGGCCTTAGTCAGAACTTGTCAGGTGCTGTTGCCCTTTTCGGAAGCGGCGATGCTCGATTTATTACACCGTAAAGGCCGGGTATTGGAAGAAACCTATGTACCCGAAGGGATCAGGCTTTTGGTGGAAATGGATGAGCCCCTGGCCGGTAAATTACAGCCTTTTACTCTTCATCCAAACGAACCGTTGAAAACTTAAAAAAGTTGAACACTTAAAAACTGAGAATTGAGAAATGATCAAAATAGGAACCGTTGATATACAAAACCCGGCTGTATTGGCTCCGATGGCCGGGGTTACCGATCCGCCGTTCCGGGCTATTGTAAAAGAGTTTAATCCGGGACTGGTTTGCGGGGAAATGATTAGCGCTATGGCATTGCATTATGACAGCCAAAAGACCCGCGAGATGATTCAAATTAAACCGTTTGAGAAACCGGTCAGCATCCAGATTTTCGGATCGGATCCGCAAATCATGGCCGAAGCGGCTTCGTTTATTGCCGGAGAAGGGGCCGATATCATCGACATCAACATGGGTTGTCCCGTTTCCAAAGTTGTGAAGTCCGGAGAAGGGGCGGCACTTTTAAAAAATTTGTCCTTGGCGGCGGAAATTATTCATAGCGTCGTCAGGAGTGTCAGGATACCGGTTACGGTGAAATTTCGTTTGGGCTGGGATAGTAGCCGGATTGTCGCCTCTGAGCTGGCCTGGATTGCCCAGGAGCAAGGAGCCGCCGCAGTAACTCTTCATGCCCGGACCCGGGAGCAGTTTTACCAGGGGAAAGCGAATTGGGATGCCATCGCGGAATTAAAACGGAAGGTGTCTATTCCGGTCATCGGAAACGGCGATGTGGATTCTCCGGAAGCGGCAAAATCGATGATGGAGCAAACGGGCTGCGATGGCGTAATGATTGGCCAAGCAGCCTTGGGACGGCCTTGGATTTTCGGACAAGTGGTAAATTTTCTGGAGCAAGGCCGCATATTGCCGGACCCCTCCATTGGCCGGCAATTACAAGTCATTTATAAGCATTTACAATTGCAGATCGAATATTCCGGGGAACATCGCGGTTTGTTGGAAATGCGCAAACATCTCTCGTGGTATTTTAAAGGCTTGCCTGGCGCAGCTAAAATGCGGGACAAGGTCAATACCTTGACTACTGTGGAATCATTGCGGGAAGCGTTGCGGGAGTACGAAAGCTATGTAGTGGAAATGGAAGAGCGCTTGCAATAAGTGTTGATTCATGAAAAAAGAGGTGTCGGAGTATGAAAAGAGTGGTTAGTGTGAGCTTAGGCAGCTCGGCGCGGGATCATCGGGTCGAGGTTGAATTTTTAGGGGAAAAGGTAACCATCGAACGGATTGGTACCAATGGCGATTTGAAAAAAGCCATCAAGATGATTGGGGAATTGGACGGCCAGGTCGATGCCTTCGGACTGGGTGGAATTGATCTCTATCTAATTGCCGGTTCAAAACGCTTTGTAATCAAGGATGCCGCCCGAATGGCCGGAGCGGCCCGGAAGAGTCCGGTTCTTGACGGCAGCGGATTAAAAAATACCCTGGAACGGCAGGTGGTGGATTATTTGCAAAACCAACTCCAAATACAATTGCAGGGCAAAAAAGTGTTGATGGTTTCGGCCGTCGATCGTTTTGGAATGGCGGAAGCATTCGTTAAAGCCGGCTCCAAAATGGTGTTCGGTGACTTGATTTTCGCACTGGGAATTCCGTTTCCCTTAACCTCGCTGCGGAATTTGCAGAGGTTGGCCAATATCGTATTGCCGGTACTCACCAAGTTGCCGTTTACCATTCTTTATCCTACCGGATCCAAGCAGGAAACATCAACGCCCAAATATGCCAAATACTATCAGGATGCCGATATTATCGCCGGTGATTTCTTATATATTAAAAAATACATGCCTTACGGTTTAAAAAATAAAGTTGTGGTCACCAATACTGTGACCGCGGCGGATGTTGAAGAGTTAAAACAAAAGGGCGTCTCACTCCTGGTCACCTCGACACCGGAATTTAACGGGCGTTCTTTCGGCACCAATGTGATGGAAGCGCTGTTGGTATCATTTTCGGGCCGGAAGCCTTCGGAGCTAGGAGAAAACGATTATCTTCAGCTTTTGAAGGACATGCATTTTGAACCGCGGGTGGTCCGGCTGGCTTAAGGGAAAAAAGTTTCCCGGCGGCCAAAAAACGGTTGACCATGCCGTCTTTTCTCTGCGCCTGCGAGGCTGTCTAAAAAGCAATTCGAAATCAATAAGATCGCGTACACACGCCACTTCATTGAATGTGTTGATTTCAATATATTGTATTTCTTTATCATAAAATTTCCTTTTGGGACAGCCCCGACGCCTTGGCGGGAGAATCGATCGTTTAGGCTCATATTTGTCCGACCTTCGAGTATTGTTGGCCTTCGTTGCGAGAGAATCGGCAAAGGAAGAAAGAGAAAAATTAATTGCCGAGACGATATCAGCAATTGGATGAATGAAAAAAGTAATTGCTGAAATGAGATCGTCAATTGGATGAATGGGAAAAATAATTGTTGAAACGGGATCGTTCATTGGATGATTGGAAAAAATAATTGCTGAAATGAGATCAGGGATTGGATGAGTGAGAAAAGGATTGTTGAGATGAGATTGGCAATTGGAAGAATGTTAAAAGTAATTGCTGAAATGAAATCAGCAAAGGGAGAAATGGGAAAAAGGTTTGCTGAAAGAAAAACATTAAAATTTTTTTAAAAAAGTTGGCCTAAAAAAATAACGGAGACAGGATTAACAGGATTAGAACCTGGTAAAATTGCACTGCGAGAAAACAAATAATTTATAGGGGTTTTAAAAAATCCTGTAAATCCATAAAATCCTGTTAATCCTGTTCAAGTTCTTTTCGTTAGGCCTGCAGTATAGTTTAATCATGCGTGGTCAGACATTCAAATTTTTTATTTTCTCCCCCAACTCCCTGTTTATCTTTGCGCCATGGGAGTATAGGCCTTCCGGGGACAAACGCTTTTATAAGCGGGCCGGATGATTTTCCCGGCATTGACGATCTCTTCGATGCGGTGGGCGCTCCAGCCGGCGATCCGGGAGATGGCAAAGATGGGTGGGTAGATTTCCGGCGGAAGATCAAGCATCCGGTAAACAAGGCCCGAATAAAAGTCTACATTGGCGCTGACGCCTTTGTACATCTTACGGACCTTGCCGATAACCTCCGGGGCAAGTTTTTCCACCCGGGTATAAAGCTGGTATTCGTCCTCCAGCCCTTTTTCCTTGGCCAGACGGGCGGCATAATCTCTTAAAATGATGGCCCGCGGGTCGGATATGGAGTAAACGGCATGACCGATACCGTAAATCAGGCCGGAATGGTCGAAAGTTTCTTTATTCAGGGTTTTTGCCAGATATCCTTCGATTTCCCCTTCATCCGTCCAGTCTTTCACCTGGGATTTTAGATCTTCAAACATTTGGATTACCTTGATGTTGGCCCCGCCATGCCTCGGCCCTTTGAGGGAACCGAGGGCGGCAGCTATGACCGAATAGGTATCGGTTCCGGATGAGGTGACCACATGAGTAACAAAGGATGAATTATTGCCGCCGCCGTGCTCCGCGTGAAGTACCAGCGCCAGGTCGAGCAAAGCTGCCTCCAGTATGGTGTAATTGCTGTCCGGCCTGAGCATGTAGAGAATGTTTTCCGCAGTGGAGAGCTCTGGCTGGGGACTATGAATAAATAGGCTGTTATTGCCGTGGTAATGGGAAAAAGCCTGGTAGCCATAGACTGCGATCGCTGGAAAAACAGCGATCAGACGGAGGCATTGCTTCAGCACGTTGGCGACGGAAATGTCGTCAGCGTTGTCGTCAAAGCTATATAAGGCCAGAACGCTGCGGGCCAGTACGTTCATCATATCCTTGCTGGGCGCCTTTAAGATGATGTCACGGGCAAAATCATCCGGCAGTTTCCGGTATTGGGCCAACAACTGATGAAAATCCCCTAATTGTTTCTGATCCGGTAGCGCACCGAAAAGCAATAAATAACAGGTTTCTTCAAAACCGAAGCGGCCCTCGCCCATAAAGCCGCTGACCAGATCGGCGATATCGATGCCCCGGTAAAATAAGCGGCCGGGAACAGGGACCATTTCGTTCTCATCCATGATATAGGAATGAACCTCGCCGATCTCGGTCAGCCCGGCCAGGACTCCACGGCCGCTGATGTCGCGCAGTCCCCGCTTGACTTCATATTTTCCGAACAGTTCAGGGTTAATATAACTGTTCTTGTCTGCCAAACCGCACAATTCTGCAAGTTGGTCCTTTTCAAAATCAGGAGTTTTTGGGTAGTTCATTATCGGACGACCTCCTTTTAGTAAACTAGTAAAACGTTCTCTAAATAACTACTCAATGATTGGGAACGTTTTACTTAAGCAGAGCGTATCTTCCCTATTTCTGTTTGCCAGTTATTTATGATACGCTCTACTGGCGCCTACGGCGCGGTGTTATATTCTATCCAAAGCGTCGGAACGGAACCGGCTATCCATGAGTTTGATGCTGATTCGCTTTGGAAGGTAGTTTATCCTGCGGGAGGGGGTTGGTATTTTCTGGATGATGGGGGATGCGGATTTTTTAAAAGGCTAATATCTGGTGCCGAGGCGCCAAGGCGCGGAGTTTAAGATACGCCAATGTTATATTTGAGTTTTTTTCTGTTTTTGCGGTGTAAATTTAGAAGAATCCAAGAAAAATAGATTAATTTGGCAAAATATCACCATTTTTGATTGTCCAAATAATGAATGGATATTTTGATATTAGAGTAGAAAATTTAAAATTCATTCAATATCCTCGGAGGTGACAGTTTGAAACCGATTGATTTTAACCCAGGATGTTCGCCGTCTTATCCCCATGCTTTCGTGCATCCCAATGCCAAAATTGGTGATAATGTCCAGATCGGCCCCCATTCGACAATAGGCGAAAATGTGATCATCGGTGATCGTTGTATCATCGGACCGAATGTCCTGATAGAGGGATGGACCACAATCGGTGCTGCCAATCAATTTTATGCCGGTTCTTCTATCGGTTGTGATTCCCGGAATCCCAAAATGAATGGTGAAAAGACCTTGTTGTATATCGGCAATCATAATATATTCCGCGAATATACCACAATCAGCGTTGGAACATCGGAGGGAGGAGGGGAAACCCGAATCGGCAACCATAATCTGTTGATGAATTATTCCCATATCGCTCATGACTGCCGGATTGGAAATGATATTATCATTACAAACTCGGTTAATTTGGCGGGTAATGTCATTGTAGAGGATAAGGCTCGAATCGGAGGGTTGTCAAACATCGGGTCATATTGCAGAATTGGGAAAATGGCTATGATCGGTGCAATGACAGCAGTTGAAAAAGATATCCTACCGTATTGGTTGGTGGATGGAAATCCGGTAGGAAACTACGGATTGAATGCTGTTGGATTACGGCGGAATGGAATCGATTGTGAAGCACAGATGGCATTAAAAAGAGCCAACCACCTCTTATATCGATCAAACTTGAAATTGGCAGATGCAATGGAGCGTATGGAACAAGAATTGGTTGCCGTAGGGGAGATTAAAGAGTTAATCCGGTTTATCAGGGAAAGTAAGATTGGAGTCCTTGGGCTATAAGAAGAAAATCACCTCAAAAGCGCTTTCCCAATCTGAATGACGAAGAGATTAAAACTTTGTTTTCGGAGCCGTTTGGCTCAATGTTATAACCGGAATGATCAGAAAGTCATTGATTTTTGAATTACTTTTAGACAGCGTCCCAAGACTGGCTACGCCGAAAGAATAAAACCAAACCGCAGCTCATAGATTGTCTATGGGAGGCGGCTCAATGGTTTATTTTGGATTTGCATCTTCCTTACTCAAGAAACCGACTTTTTGGGGGAATTTATTACCCGATAAACTGCTTTATTACCGGGGACCCTTAAATGTTGGACCGATTACCGGATTTCTTCCAGGAGGGGATGTTCAGGGAATCGGATGGCAGTTGCCGGGTAATTTCAATCAGACTTGGAGCGATCACCGGCTGGGCCGGTTGTGGCAAAGATTTTTAGCCGAGATGAATCAGTCTGGAGTCAGAATTATCGGGCTTGATTCCGGCACGCCGTTTGCACCTCCGAAATCTTTAAGAATAGAGGCTCCATTTCCAGGGGTTAGCGATGGAAAGGCCTTGGAAATGCTGGTTTTTATCAACCGTTTCCGGAGTATTTTGCGGAATTATGAGATACCACCCCTGAAGGCAAAGGCAACCATCGTTTGGGAGGAAGGAAATTTGGGGGTGACTTGCGCCCGCCTCATCGCCCGGGAAGTGCGGTTTTTAAATCTGGTCTCGCCCAATGAACATTCCCTGGAAAGAGCTGCCGACCAGGTTTTTGCCGAGACCGGAATTTCAGCTCAGACTTATCGGGAATTGCCCGAAGATTTACGCGGCGGCCGGATACTGATCAAATGTGGGATTCTGAGTCAATTGAAGCTGGCACGAGCCCGTGACTCGAAAAAATTGATCTGGTGTGAGATTTTTCAAAAATCCCCCTCTTTAACCAATTTTAATGCCAATTTACCGCTCAAGGCAAAAGGCAAATTTGGAGGG
This sequence comes from Bacillota bacterium, assembly GCA_023426245.1. Taxonomy (GTDB): domain Bacteria; phylum Bacillota; class UBA4882; order UBA8346; family UBA8346; genus UBA8346. Next base: position 60,405 of record JAFABB010000025.1, on the reverse strand, counting down.
GTACCTCTTTATCCAGCTTTGGGAGAGACCATTTTACGCTCCAGATTCAACCTTACGGATGGGTTTTGGTATGGAACGGAGTTGCCCTTGGAACGGGTGGTTAAATTAGCCCTTTGCTTCAGGGAACTCGGCCGCGATTTCACAGTTTGATTCTATTCTTGACACCTGGAAGGGTTTCGTTTATAATAAAACTGTTTTTAAGGCACTGGAAATTCAAGTCCGGTGCTTGCTGTTTATAGGGATTAAACAGCCGTTTTATTTTTTTAGCCCTCGTTTTTTCGAATAAACTGAATTCACGAAACATATATTAACATAGATTTTTAGCCTGAAAGGAGCCAAATCATGGGTAATGACAAAGAAGTAATTCTTACAATCGATGGACTTAATAAATTGGAAAGAGAATTGGAAAATCTAAAGACAGTAAAACGCCCAGAAGTCGCAGAACGTCTTAAACAGGCCATTGAATTGGGTGACATTAGTGAAAACTCCGAATATGAAGATGCCAAGAACGAGCAGGGCTTCATTGAGGGGCGTATTTTACAACTGGAAAAAATGTTGCGCAACGCGAAAGTCATCGATGAGCAAGAAGTGGGTAAAGATATTGTAAGCGTCGGCTCAAAGGTTAAATTAAACGATGTGAACAATAGCGAGGAAGTAGAATATATGATTGTCGGTTCTGCTGAAGCGGATCCGGCTCAATATAAGATATCGAATGAATCTCCGGTAGGGCGCAGCCTGATGGGACAAAAAGTCGGCAGTATCGTTAACGTCAATGTTCCCATGGGGACCATTCAATACAAAATTGTTGGAATTAAAAAGTAAAAAAGTTTTACTAGCTGCGATTTTTAGAGTGGCCAAGCGCGCCAGCGGGGCCGCTTAGGTGTAGCGTCCAACTTTGTAAAGTTATTGAGGGATGCTACACTAGTTTTTTATAACGGCGTATGAATGCATTGGGTGGAGGGACAAAAATTGGAACCAGAAGTACCCAAAGGAAATGAACAAATGGAGCTTAGGCTTCAAAAGCTCACAAAATTGCGGGAAAAAGGGGTTAACCCTTTTGGTGAACGATTCAACCGTACGCATTTGCTTCAAGAAATAACGGATCGGTTTGAAGAACTTGAAAATCAGACCGTTACCATTGCCGGGCGTTTGATTTCCAAAAGGGATCAAGGAAAAGCCTGTTTTGCCAATATTATCGACCAAAGTGGCAACATTCAATTGTATGCGAAGATCGATGGATTGGGTGAAGAGCAATATCATGATTTGCTTGATTTGGATTTGGGAGATATTATTGGCCTTAACGGCAAGGTTTTTAAAACCCATCGCGGCCAAATATCGGTTCAAATTGAGAGTTACAAGCTGTTAGCCAAGGCTTTACGGCAATTGCCGGAAAAATGGCACGGATTAAAAGATACCGATCTCCGGTACCGCCAGCGTTATTTGGATTTAATCTCCAACCCGGAGGTTATGACCACTTTTTTGAAACGTTCCAAGATCGTCAGTACCATTCGCAGAATACTGGATGGTGAAAATTTTACCGAAGTTGAGACACCTGTCCTAAGCGTAATCGCAGGAGGTGGACATGCCCGCCCCTTCCTGACTCATCATAATACTTTGGATCTTGATTTAACCATGAGAATTGCATTGGAGCTTTATCACAAGCGGTTAATTGTGGGCGGTTTTGACCGTGTTTATGAAATCGGTCATTGTTTCCGGAATGAAGGAATGGACACTCGCCATAATCCGGAGTTCACCATGTTGGAACTCTATCAATCTTACGCCGATTACCATGTAATGATGGAAATCACCGAAAAGATCTTCTGTGAAACGGCAAAGGCGGTATGCGGTTCATTGCAAATATCCTATCAGGGGACGCCGATTGATTTGACGCCGCCCTGGCCCAAATTGTCAATTATTGAGGCAATTAAAAAATATACCGGCATCGATTGGCTGCAGATCCACAGTGATGAAGAAGCGGTGGCTGCTGCTGGTAAACTTGGCGTTAAAATTCCTCCCAAATCCACCAAAGGAATGGTGCTCGATGAAATTTGTTCTGAGTTCGTAGAGCCTAAGCTCGTCCAGCCGACTTTTTTGATCGATTACCCGATAGAAATTTCTCCGCTTGCCAAGAAAATGGCGGATAACCCGGAATTAACCTACCGGTTTGAATTATTTATCTATGGCCGGGAAATGGCCAATGCTTTTTCGGAATTAAACGATCCGGTTGATCAACGGGAGCGTTTTATGGACCAGGCAAAAGAGAAAGCCAAGGGTGATGAAGAAGCTATGGTTTGGGACGAGGACTTCCTTACTGCTTTGGAACACGGAATGCCGCCTACCGGAGGTATGGGTATGGGTGTTGACCGTTTAGTCATGTTACTGACCGATTCCCCTTCCATCCGGGATGTTATTTTATTCCCGTTGATGAAACCGATGGATAAGTAATGAAATTTACTTTATAAAATTAAAAAAAACTGGCTGAAGCGGCCAGTTTTTTTGTTGAGTGCGTAAGTGAATGAACGGTGTAAAAAACTTTCATTCGGTCTATTTAAAAACGGGTGTCTTTTTCAAGGGGAATGATTTCTTCCGGGGAGATTACTCTGGTTCTCCTTTCGGTCTTATCCAAAGCCTGCGCATTCGACGCCTCGATCAATGGGTTGTTGGACCGGTGTTGAAAGGCCAAATTCTTGGAATGGGCCATTTCTATTTCTGAGAGTAGGATATCTTTTTTTCCATTGGCCAACTCTGAAAGCTCCCTAACGATTTTCCGCATACTTTCGGCTTGAGCATTTAACTCTTCGGCTGCTGAAGCACTTTCTTCGGCGTTAGCGGCATTTCGTTGCGTTGCTGTTTCCATTTGACTCATGGCCTTGCTAACCTGTTCCACCCCTTGTGCCTGTTCCTGGCTGGCTGCAGCTATCTCATCCATTAACGTACTGACTTTTTTCGCCCGAGTGGTGATTTCATTCAAGACTTGGTACACTTTTTGGGAAGCGCTCACTCCTTTATCCGAGAGTGCGATATTGGCTTCGATAATGGACGTGGTATCTTTGGCAGCCTGAGCACTGCGTTGGGCTAAGTTCCTTACTTCTTCGGCCACAACCGAAAAGCCCATACCGGATTCCCCGGCCCGGGCCGCCTCAATCGCTGCATTTAATGCTAGAATATTGGTCTGAAAAGCGATATCATCGATGACTTTGATGATTTTTGAAATTTGATCGCTGGATTTTTTAATTTCCCGGATGGAATCCAACATTTCTTGCATGTCTTTACTGCCGTTATTTGCCGATTCGCTGGTCTCCATCGAGAGTTGGGCCGCTTGTTTGGTGTTGATGGTGTTTTGCTGCAACATGGAAGAGGATTCCTGAAGTGTCGATGAGGTTTCTTCGATAGATGAAGCTTGCTCGGCGCTGCTTTCGGAGAGTTGCTGAGCGGAGTTCGATAACTGGATGGAAGCATCCGTAACTTGATGGGAGCTGTCATTGAGTCCGGCGACAATGGTATTAATAGGCTTGGTAATGCTGCGGGTAATCAATAGAGCACCCACGATGCCGACAGCCGAGCATACCAATACTAATAGAATTAAGAGTCTAAAAGAATTCCGGTATGTGTACATAGCATTTTCTTCCGCAGCTTTGCTCTCATCTTCGATGATAGAGGCGAGTTTTTTTTGGATATCCATGGTTTCCTGCGTCTTGGGGTCGGCTTCGTTGGCCAATACGGATGCGGCCTCATCTGTCTTGTTACTCGCAATTAAGTCGGCCACTTGGTTATTAATCGGTACGCTTTGGGTCCGGTTGGCCAACCAAATGTCCACGAATTCTTTTTCTTCTTTGGATAAAGAGGTTTGTTGGAAAAATTCAACAGCTCTTGCCAATTCCTCCCGGGTTTGTTGAATCTCTTCCCGGATTTGCTGCAATTTTTGAGGGTCTTTACTAAATACAATATTGCCTCTGGTATTTTTAGAAATATTCTGGGTTGCGATTCTTACAAGATTGACCTGTTTTACTTTTTCATTATTCTGGGTTATCAAAGTCATTTTAGCGTTCATGTTTCTCAAACTGATGAGCGCTAGACCCACAATACCAAAAACAATAGCCAACATCAGACAATAACCTAAAATAATCCGGGTGCCAAGTTTCATTTGTCTTTTCATATTATTACCCCTTGTTTGTATTTTGATAATTAGTTATAAATAAGAGGATTTGGCGATTTTCCTCTAAAACTATTACTATTTTGTGTATCGGATTAAATTCAATTTTAGTTAATAAAAAATATGCAGTTTGGTAAATTTTTCAAAAATAATACAATTACTATTAATAACAAGATATTTAGGTAGGCTATAAAAGTCACAAATTAAATCATCTATTTGAATAAGTATATCAAAAATTAAGTTTGGATTATTATCAAAATAATTTTTATAGTTTTTTTGATCAGATTAACTGGGCTTAATAAAAAACCAGCGTCATATAGACACTGGTGAGTAGCAAACTTAAGCGATATTGGGCGAATTGGGTATCTTTGATTAGTAAGGCAGGCCTCGTGAAGATTGGTAGGTTGTCTGCCGGCAAGGTAGCTGCACTTGCCGCAGGTGGTGGCTACTTAAAAATGAGTATCTTTTTCAAGAGGAATGACTTCTTCCGGAGAGACGACTTCAGTCCTTCTATCCGTCTTATCCGGAACCGGTACGTTGGATGTTTCAGCCAAGGGGTTGCCTAACTGAGGTTGAAAGGTCAACCCCTTGGAATGGGTCATTTCGATTTTGGAGGATGAGATATCTTTGTTTCCATTGGCTAACGCTGCAAGCTCCTTTACGATTTTTCGCATACTATCCGCTTGGGCATTTAACTCTTCGGCTGCTGAAGCACTTTCTTCGGCGTTGGCGGCATTTCGTTGCGTTACCGTTTCAATCTGGCTCATGGCCTGGCTAACCTGCTCTACCCCTTGAGCCTGTTCCTGGCTGGCCGCGGCGATCTCATCCATTAAAGCGCTGACTTTTTTGGCCCGGGTGGTGATCTCACTTAAGACTTGGTGCACTTTTTGGGAGGCGTTTACTCCTTTATCCGAGAGTGTGATATTGGCTTCAATAATGGCAGTAGTATCTTTGGCCGCCTGAGCGCAACGTTGGGCTAAGTTTCTTACTTCTTCGGCCACAACCGAAAACCCCATACCGGCTTCCCCGGCTCTGGCCGCCTCAATCGCTGCATTTAATGCTAGAATATTGGTTTGAAAAGCGATATCATCGATGACTTTGATGATTTTTGAAATTTGATCGCTGGATTTTTTAATTTCCCGGATGGAATCTAACATTTCTTGCATGTCCTTGCTGCCACTATTTGCCGAGTCGCTGGTCTCCATCGAAAGTTGGGCCGCTTGTTTGGTATTGATAGTATTTTGTTGCAACATGGAAGAAGATTCTTGCAGTGTCGAAGTGGTTTCTTCAATCGATGATGCTTGTTCGGCGGTGCTTTCGGACAATTGCTGTGCTGAGGCCGATAACTGGAGGGAAGCCGCCGTAACCTGGTGAGAACTGTCATTGAGTCCGGCAACGATATTATTAATAGGTTTTGTGATACTGCGGGTGATGAAGAATGCGCCCAGAAAACCTAAGAAGAAACACAAAGTCACCAGAAAAATTAATAGCTTGAAAGAATTGGAGTAGGTTTGAATAGCGCTCTGATTTGCCGCTTTACTATCGGCCTCAACCAAATCCGCAAGAGTTTGTTGGATGTTCATGGATTTCTGGACCATCGGTTCGGCTTGATTGGCTAATAAAAATGCGGCTTCATTATTTTTATTGGCGGCAATCAGATCGGCTACTTCATTATTAACCGGTACGCTTAGACTACGATTGGTAACAAAATTTTTGAACTCTTGTTTTTCCTTTTCCGTTAGGGTTGCCGTTTTTAAAAAATCAATCGCCTTTTCCGATTTGGCGCGAGCGGCCTTAATTTCTTCTTTAATCCGGCTTAAAGTATCCGGATCATTGCTGAACACTATGTTACCCCGGGTATTCTTGGAGACAATCAGGGTTGATTGTCTCACTGTATTCACCATTTTTATTTTTTCGGCATTGTCCATGATTATTTTCATTTTCAGATTCATTTGCCATAGGCTAAATGTTGCAATCGCGACAATAGCAAGTACAAATGCCAAGATAATTCCGTAACCCAAAACGATTCGGGAACCGAGTTTGATCGTTTTTTCCATCATGAAGCCTCCCAATACATTGATTAAAGATGTTTTGGTCGAAGTAAAAAATTCAAATTGATTAATTTTCTTAGGAAGATGGTTTTATTATTTTTTTATAAATTATAAAGACGGATAAAGTATTTATTAAGAATAACTAAATTTATCATTTTTAGTATATTGTTGATATCGGTTTATTTTTGAGTAACTTTATATAAAAAACGCAGATGTGCAATTTTTTATATTTATGCTAAAAAAGGTTTTTTATTTTCTTTTGAATTTCAAATGAAAGACATAATGTTAACTTTAACTTGGGATAATAGCTTGGCGAACGGAAAAAAGGAGAGTTCAATGAATAACGACAATCGGGAAAACGACCTTATCGATGATTTTTTTAATAAAATAGACCGGAAGATATTTCTACAAGATTCTTATCAAGAATTAGCCGCCAGCGATAGCCCCTTGCCGATAGGCTATGGACAGACTATTTCACAACCCAGCCTGGTATGTCAAATGACCCGATTGTTGGATATATCCAAAAAAATGAGTGTATTAGAAATTGGCACGGGTTCAGGCTACCAGACCATTTTCTTGGCTGAGTTCGCAGCTGAAGTTTATACTGTGGAGCGGATTGCTGAGTTATCCAAACAGGCCCGGACCCGGATTAGAAAATTAGGATACACGAATGTACATTATAAAATAGGAGATGGAAGTGAAGGATGGAAGGAATTTGCTCTTTATGACCGGATTATTGTTACCGCAGGGGCTGGAAAATTACCTGAATTTTTGGTGGAACAATTGAAACCCCGGGGGAAAATGCTGATCCCGATGGGTACCGAAAAAGTTCAAGAATTGTTTTTAATTCAAAAAGACCCTTTGGGAAAAATTACTCAAGAACCTATTGAACGGGTTATTTTTGTGGAATTCAAAGGAGATTATGGTTGGCAACATTAATGGGCTGAAATGATTGAATGGCTGGTAACCAATGGAGACAGAGACAGGGCATTAAGATGGTATTAAAAATCAACACCCTTCATATTCATTATTGGAGGGTGGGGCGTGATGAAAGTAATTGTTATTCCCCGTAAATACTGGATCGGGGTATTTTTATTGGCCGGAGTGGTTATGATTTCCGCCATTACGTTGTATCGTTCTTCTTTACCTGTTAACACTCATTTATATAAGATACGGGGCAGCTTTCCCCCTTTAGTGTATCTCCCGGGTTTTGAACAAGGTCCATCCATCCATGCCAGTGCGGGAGTACTTATCGAGTCTAAATCCGGAGCCGTTCTTTTCGCCAAAAACCCTGATTTGCGGAGGGCCCCTGCCAGTACTACCAAGATGATGACGGCCATTGTTGCCCTGGAAAAAGGCGACCTTAACAAAGTTATTAAAGTATCCCCTCTGGCATCGAGAACCCCCGGATCTTCCATTTGGTTACGGGAAGGGGATCGGTTGAGCTTGAGAGAGTTGCTGGAAGGTATGATGTTACAGTCCGGCAATGACGGCAGTATGGCGGTTGCTGAGGGAGTCGCCGGTAATGTTGATCTTTTTGTGGATTTAATGAATCGTAAAGCGAAAGAAATCGGAGCCTTGAACACTAATTTTAGAAATCCGCATGGCCTGAGGGCGCCTTCTCATTATACCACGGCGGTTGATTTGGCGCTCATTGCCCGATATGGGCTGGCCTATCCTCGTTTTTCCAGTTTGGTAAAACAAAAGACTGCGATTATCCGCTGGGAGGATAAGGCACAATCCCTCAAGGTTCAGAATACCAACCGGTTGCTTTGGTATTTGGAGGGAGCTGACGGCGTAAAAACAGGTACTACCAATGAAGCGGGATATTGCTTGGTCGCTTCGGCTACTCGGAATGATTGCCAGTTTATTGCCGTAGTGCTTAACTCAAGAGATCGTTGGGGTGATTGTGCCAGAATGCTGGAGTATGGGTTTGGAGAATTCATGATTCAGAGAATTGCCGACCATCGAAAACCTGTTGCTAGACTGGCGGTTTTAAATGGTAGCGATTCCTTTGTTAATCTTTATCCAAGAAATGACTTAAATGCAGTTGTGAAAAAAAATCAAGCTGGCTTCATTGAACCCCAAATTATCTTGTTCCATGAACAAGCGACGGCTCCCTTGAAACCGGGACAGATATGGGGACGGATTGGTTATCGATATCAAAGGCAAACCGTAGAAGGAGTTGACCTAATCAATGTGCGGCCATTACCTAAGAAACGATACTGGTGGCACTGGTGAAATATTTTGATTTTAAGGCTGGTAAAAGGGTATTGGAAGAGGTTCCGGCTATTAGTGCAACTTTTATCGGTACTGTGGTAGGAGCCGGTTTTGCTTCAGGCCAAGAAGTACTGCAATTCTTTGGTACCTATGGGATTTATGGATTCTTAGGAATTGTTATAGCTGTTTTATTGATGGGGCTTGCGGGAGCCAAGATATTCAAAGTGGGTTATCAGCTAAAACCAAAGTCCTATCGGGAATTTCTTGTTTATATATTGGGAAAGCCACTAACTCCTATTGTTGATTTTTTATTATCACTTTTTTTTATGGTACTCATTGGGGTTATGTTGGCAGGAAGCGGTGCTTTATGTGACTCCATGGGAGTAAACTTCTGGGTTGGCGAAATTTTGACTTCTTTTTTACTGATTGGAGTTCTTTTTTTCGATATGGCAGGTTTAATATCCGCTAATTTAATTGTAATTCCGCTGATGATTTTTGGTTCACTCAGTATTTCATTTTACGGTTTATTCACAAAAGACACAATACTTGTTATGCCAGCCTTCCATTTTCAATGGTTTTTTGCCGCCCTCCAATTTTCGGCTTATAATATCATTCTTGCCTTACCGGTATTATTGGCTTTGGCTCAAGAATATCCAAGCAGGAGTCATTTAAAGTGGAGTAGTTGGGTTGGCAGTGTGAGTTTGGGATTGATGGCCGGTTTTATGCAATGGGCATTGTTATCCCACTTTTCACTTTTGGGAAAACAGGCTTTACCAATGATTGAGCTTGCGCGGAGAGCGGGCCCAATTCCTTATTGGAGTTATGCAGTGATTTTATGGGGTGAAATGTTTACAACACTCCTTGCCAATACCTATGGATTGGCCAAACGGCTGACTGTGCTAGGGGGATTACCCTATCGTATTTGGGTAATATTGCTGACTTTGGGAGGAATTCAAATTGCTCAAGTGGGGTTTATCGATCTCATCGCAAAATGTTACCCGTTGTTTGGAGTTTTAAGTTTGGTAATGCTGTTATTGCTGTTTATGAAAACTTTCCGGTTTTGAAGTCAATCTTTTTTTCTACCGTATTTTAAAGAAGATGGAAGGAAAATAATTGGCCTCAAAGTTAAAAAATCGACATATCCATTTTGGGTTAAGTGATATACTAGCCCCGAGAACAAACAGACAAACAGAGGGGTGGTGGATTGGCCGGACAAGCATTGGCTGATCGTTCAGCTTCGGGCACTCTTTCACTGAATAATCAAGAAAAAGTATTGATTATTAAGAAACGACGTCTAAAAAAACCTTTTTCGGGAAATTGCTTCATGCTTCTTCTAGCAATTTTACTAAGCCGTTTTTTGGTTTCGGAAGATATCTATCCGGCGGGAATTGCCTTGGGACTAGCCAGTAGCATACGCCCAATCAAGTTGCGGGCTAAGATTTTAATCCTGCTTGGAATTTTCATTGGAACCGCAAGCGTCCGAAATTCAATCTTAGCTTGTGAAAAAAGTTTTCTATTGTTAGCGCTTATGATAATAAGCCAAATTTGGTTTTTGAAAAAAAGGACAAGTCTTAAAATAAGTTGGGTTTTTTTGATTTGGTTTATTTTAAAATCCACGGAATTTATCGTACTTGGGGAAGCCACTCAGTCGATGATTTATCATTGGATAGAAATCCTTTTGACCTTTTGTTTAGCGTTGGTATTCCAGCTTGGCTTTAGATTTTTTGATGACCCAATGAAATCTTTTTCCGGCTTAACGCTTCCGGCCATAGCCATTATGATAATCCTTGCTTTAGGCGGAACCAGAGATTTCGTTTTTCAATCCTTTGAACTCACCAAAGTGTTAGCTATTCTTTTACTACTTATAGCCTCATATGTAGGCGGAGGAGGATTTGGGGCAGCAATGGGAATATCTATCGGAACAGCCTTAGGAATCCATACAAAAGATTTAGTAAGTTTGATAGCTATCTATAGTGTCGCCGGGCTTTTGGGCGGATTATTTAAAAACTGTTGGAAGTGGGGTACCGTACTAGGAAGTTGTATCGGGTTGTGTTTGATTACTGAGCAACTACACGGGAATCCTTTTGTGATTCAAAATTTGCCATGGGGTGTGGGAATGATTTCCTTTGTGTTAATTCCCCGACGATATTTCTCGCAAATTGCCAATTTCTTTCCCAATACCGAATCCGCTTCGACTTCAAGTTGTTCTGAAGAACAGAAACAATTGCGTGAAGTGCTCAACCTACGACTAAGCAATTTAGCCGGTATTTTTGAGGAACTAGCCAAAAGCTTTCATGACATGAACCGTGAGGCGCCTGCTAATCCGAAAATGGACTTGTATACACTCCTTGATCAAGTGTGTACCAAAAGTTGTCAGCACTGCAATGGTTATCAAGCCTGCTGGGGCGAAAATTTTTACTCAACCTATCGTGAAATTTTTGACCTTATCGCCTATGCTGAACTGTATGGTCAAGTAAACACTAAACACTTAAAAGGACGTCTATTGAAAAATTGCTTTCAGCAGTTTCGATTACTTGGAACCATTAACCAATTATTTGAAAAATGCCAAAGTGACCAACTTTGGCAAAGAAAACTGCAAGAAAGCAAGATTTTTGTTGCCAATCAATTACAAGGGATATCCGGTATTGTGAACGATTTGGCGAAAGAAGTAACCCATGATGCGAATTTAAAAATCGAAATCGAGGGGAAAATTTATCAGGGGTTTCACCGCATCGGAATTATGGCAAAAGAAGTTTCCGTTTTATCCTGTGACGCTCAGGGGGTCGAGATTCGAATAAAGCAACATAATTGCGGTCAAAAATGTGAATGCCAGTATTTAGCAGCTGCGATGGTCAGCAGATTGTTGGATAAAGAATATACCATCTGGGAAAAGAATTGCTTTTTAACGGAAGATACCTGTTCATATTGTTTGATTCCAACCTGTAAATTTGAGGTTCGAACAACTATTTGTAAACTTTCTAAAGATGGTAACCAATTATCCGGAGATAGCCAAAGCATGCACCAATTGAAGGATGGACATTTTGTGGCTATTCTAAGTGATGGCATGGGCCATGGTAGTAAGGCTAATGCAGAGAGTAAAACTACGGTCGAAATTTTGGAGAAATTACTCGAATCGGGCGTTGGCAGTGATTTTGCAGTTAAAATGGTAAATTCCATATTATTGCTGCGTTCTCCTGAAGAGTCGTTTGCGACAGTTGATTTGGCAATTATTGATCTATATACAGCGCAGGCTGAGTTAATAAAAATTGGGGCTGCAGCCACTTATGTGAAAAGAGGCCGGGAAGTATGGAGTATTCAATCCACCTCTCTTCCGGCCGGTATTTTAGCTTCGATTGATCTAGAACGTACTTCTGTGCAATTACAGCCGGATGATCTTGTAGTGATGGTTACCGATGGGGTCGCTGATAGTAAACCGAATCAATCGGATAAAGAGGATTGGATGATCCGGGCCCTTCGACAAGTTGAGGTCGCCAGTCCGGAAGTTTTAGGGGAATATTTGTTGAACCTGGCTAATATCAATCAAGGGGGGATTCCCATGGATGATATGACAGTTATTGTATTGCAAGTTATGGACGGAACTTTTACATTTTAAACAAGGCGAAAAGCATGGTTCCTATAAGAATTGAACTTAACTTCAAGCCGCCTTAGGTTAACAAGGCTGGCTTTTTGTTTGAGTTGCCGGATTGGCTTTGTGTTTGGCGAGTTCCTGAATATAACTATTGTCCGTTTGGTTTAGGAGCGTTAGAACCTGGGATAAATTCTGGGCAGTTTCCTCAAAACCGTTTTCTAAGAGTTCATCCCGGATAAGTTTCAGGCGGACAATTGTCTTGTTGAATTCGGTTCGGTACAATGACATTGACTCATCTCCATCAATTAAGGTGTTAAATTAATTTTACGACCTGAATTTTGAAACAGTCTAAAGATATAAATAATTTTACCACACTATAGGAATAAAGTTAAAGGATTCTTTGTTTTTTCAAGGGAACTATAAAATAGATATCTCGTTTAAGCAGAAAAAATTTAAATTTTTTTGGAGACAAAAAGGGAATTTACTACTTTAGGCGAACTTGATTCCGGGGTGGGTTGATGCTTGAAAAAATAAAGAATACTATTCTTAAAAATCAATTGCTTTCCGTGGGGGATCGGGTTGTTGTAGGTTTTTCGGGAGGAATCGATTCATTAACTTTACTTCATCTTTTATGTAATCTGACTGAGTATAAACTTGATATATGGGCACTTTATATAAACCATTCTTTACGCCCGTTTGAAAACATTCAGGAAGAGCAGTTGCTGGAAAAGATCGGCAAAGAGTGGGGTATTAAAACTCATAAAGTGAAAATTGATATTCCCGGGAAGCTCAAAGCCAAGCCAGATTCCTTGGAGTTATTGGCAAGAGAAGAGCGCTACCGGATTTTTAGGGAATTTAAGGAGCAGGTTGGAGCCGACAAAGTTGCTTTAGGTCACCATCTTGACGATCAGGTGGAAACCATTTTATATCGAATTATCCGAGGGACAGGAATTGATGGGCTTGCTGGGATACCTATCGCTCGAGATGGTTATTATATTAGACCTCTTCTTGAGGTGACTCGGAAAGAAATCCAAGAATATGCCGGTTATCATAAGCTCTTTTGGATAGAAGATTCTACAAACCATGAATTGGTTTATCAGCGAAATAAAATTCGTCTGCAGTTATTACCATTACTTGAAGAATCCTATAATTCTCGTATTAAGGAAAGCATTATCCGGCTTTCCAGGTTAGCCAAGGCACAGCGGGATTTTATGACCGAAATGGCGAACCGGCTTTTGCCGGAATTATTCATAGCTTCAGATGACGCCAAATTGGGTTTAAAGCTGGAGGAGTTTTTAAAGCAGCCATTTTATTTACAGTACTATATATTGAAACAACTGGTACTTCATATTAAAATAAACTATCATTTAGAAAATGCTACTTTGGAGCATTTACTGCAAAAGATCAATGAAGAAAAATATCATTTTAAGACCATGCATATTTTTAAGGGGATTAGGGTTTATGTCCAGGGAAAGAATCTTCTTTTTGCTGAATCCCAGGAAAGAGCGGCGGGCAAACAATTATCTCAGTCCTTTTCACTAATAACTCCGGGTCATAATATAATTCCAGCTCTTAATTTGCAGATTCATATTGAAGCGGCCTCTCCCCCGGAGGATTGGCACCATGTTCAAAATGATCAAGTTTTTGTGGCTGTTGACAAATTGAATCTGCCCTTGAAAATTCGTTTTTGGAAGCCGGGTGATGTATTTTGGCCGCTTGGTAGTCCAGGGTCGCAGAAGTTGCATGATTTTTTTATCAATATCAAATTGCCCCGTTCCGAGCGGAAGCGTGTACCTCTGTTGGTGACGTCCGATGACAGAATCGTTTGGGTGGTTGGTTACCGGTTAAGTGAAAGGTTTAAGGTGGAACATCGGAGTGATCCGGTCTGGCGGTTTAAGGCTGTGGTTTCTTGAATAAGATTGATTGTATTCATATATTTACTATGGTATAATATTTAACATGGCAAAAACGGCTGTTTTTGCCGGAGGGAGGCCTATTCTTGTTTAAAGTTGCTCGAGAAATTTTTATTTATTTTGCAGTTGCGATCATTACCCTTTTATTAGTAGTTAATTATATGAATCCCCAGAAACAGCCCGAACAAATAAGTTTTGAACAGTTCATGCGAAAGGCTGAAGCTGGTAAGATAATTGACGCGGTTGTCAACAATAACGACGGCACCATTCAGGGTAAACAACGGGATACCAATAAAAAATACCGGACCGATGGTCCGGCCAACCATCCTGAAATTTATTATGATAAACTCCGGGAGAAAGGCGTTAGGATTTCGTTCTCCAATGCCGGCAATGGCTGGTGGGCTATTATCTTGCCAAACTTGGGTTTTATTGTTCTATTCGTAATTTTCTGGTTTTTCTTGCTTAACCAGATGCAAAACAGCGGCAATAAGGCGCTATCTTTTGGAAAAAGCAGAGCCAGGCTTCATACAGAGGACAAGTCGAAGACTCTTTTCGATGATGTGGCCGGTGAAGATGAGGCTAAAGAAGAGTTGGTTGAAATTGTGGACTTTTTAAGACAGCCCAGGCGGTTTACAGAACTGGGGGCTAAAATTCCCAAAGGAGTTTTGTTGATTGGAGCACCCGGTACAGGTAAAACTTTACTGGCTAAAGCGGTAGCCGGTGAAGCCGGAGTTCCTTTCTTCAGTATCAGTGGTTCCGACTTTGTCGAGATGTTTGTGGGTGTCGGCGCATCAAGGGTTCGCGATTTATTTGATCAGGCAAAAAAGAATGCTCCATGTATTGTTTTCGTGGATGAAATTGATGCGGTCGGTCGTCAAAGAGGGGCCGGATTGGGTGGCGGACACGATGAACGCGAACAGACCTTGAATCAACTCCTCGTTGAAATGGACGGATTTGAACCGAATTCGGGTATTATATTGTTAGCGGCCACCAATCGTCCTGATGTCCTTGATCCGGCGTTGTTAAGGCCCGGGCGCTTTGATCGTCAGGTTACCCTGGATATACCGGATATTAAAGGCCGTGAAGATATTTTAAAAGTACACTCCAAAGGAAAACCTTTGGCACAAGATATTGATCTCAAGGTACTTGCCAGACAAACGCCCATGTTTACCGGTGCAGATCTGGCCAATGTGCTCAATGAAGCGGCTCTTCTTGCAGCCCGTAGAAATAAGAAAAAGATCTCGATGGATGAGTGCGAGGATGCTATTGAAAGAGTTATCGCCGGGCCGGAGAAAAAGAGTAAAATTATGAGTGCCAAAGAAAGAGAACTAACTGCGTATCATGAAGCTGGGCATGCCTTGGTTGGACATTACTTGCCCACAGTTGATCCGATTCACAAAATATCAATTATTCCGCGTGGTGCTGCCGGTGGTTATACTTTGGCATTACCTTTGGAAGATAAGCATTACAATACCCGGACCGAACTATTAGAAAATGTTGTTTTCGCCTTGGGTGGAAGGGCTGCTGAAGTTATCGCCCTCAATGAAATCAGTACCGGAGCTCGTAATGATTTGGAACGGGCTACCAAGACAGTCCGCAAGATGGTTACCGAATATGGAATGAGTGACGAGCTTGGGTATATGACTTTTGGTCATGGCCAGGAGGAACAGATCTTTTTGGGTCGAGACTTTACCCGTGAAAAAAATTACAGTGAAGAAATCGCTGCTGCAATTGACAGAGAAATTAAACAAATCATGGATTCTTCTTTCGTAAAATCAAAAACGATTATTGACGAACACCGGGATATGCTGGATGCGATAGCCAAAACGTTACTGGAGAAAGAAACGATCGAAGGCAGTGAATTTTTAGCTTTGCTTGGTGAAGCGCCGCAGGTGGAAGAACCTACAACTGTCACCGAGGCTTAATTCAATTACCGATAGAGAGGGAAACGAAGTGAGAGAAAAAGATGCTCTTGCTACCGCTTCCCTTTGTTTTTTTAATAGTGGAGGTATTCATGAAGCATCCATATTTAAATACGGTTTATACCAATTTAATCCTCCAGAGGGATTATGAGCCGGTCCAGTCGGTAGGACCGGTAATACCTCAGGAACTCTTGTTCCTGCAAAAATACCACCATGATACATACTTTTTGGTACAATTGATTGATGGCGATATATTTGATCCCCAGACAGTGAGAACAAAGCTAAAGGCTGACTATCAATCGTTGATTAATATGAACTCCAACCAATTGATGCACATGGTTGAAGTTTTAGTGTTTGACCAGACACCCGCGGAGGAAATGATTTTAGCCATTGAAGATGGTTTGGCCAATCCTGAATTCGCAAAGTGTTATTTCTCCTGTTTTATCGTAGATTTATCAACCAGGACTGTTACCAGGCAATCAAAGTCATCGATCAATACCGATGGGCTTGAAAAGTTATTGAAAACGCAATTTAATGAGATTAATCCGGATTATGAAGTATTGCCGGACATTAGTAGGCTCCTGGCTTTACGAAGGGAAGAATATACAATCGATGTTAAAGTAGCAAAACCTGCTTTGACTTATGCTTTAATCGGGATTAATATTGCAGTATTTGTCTTTTTTAATTTTTATGCGATGATGCAGGGCAGACAATATGAATCGATGTTAGTGGATTTCGGTGCCAAAGATAACGCATTGATAATTACCGGGCAATATTGGCGGCTGATTTCACCAATTTTTTTACATGGCAACTGGTTGCATTTATTAGTGAACTGCTATTCACTATTTGTGGTCGGCAATATTGTAGAACGGATTTTCGGACATGCCAAGTATGCGGCGATTTACTTCCTTGCCGGAATTTACGGCAGCATTGCCAGTTTTGTTTTATCTTCTAATCCGGCAGTCGGAGCTTCGGGAGCTATTTTCGGATTGTTGGGAGCCCTGGTTTATTACGGAGTTGAGCGGTCAAAGATATTTAAGAAGTATTTTGGCTATAATGTTTGGATTACTTTGTTAATGAATATCGTAATTGGTTTTTCAATGCCGGGAATTGACAACTTCGCTCATCTTGGAGGCCTTGGCGGAGGTTTTTTGACAGCTTATGCCTTGAAGGTAAGTAATGAAAAGACTAAGTCCTTGAAACGAATGATTTTGTTTATTATTGTGCTTTTCGTTGCGGTTCTGGCTTTTTATTATGGCCTGATGAACCCGAATATAGCAAATCCGAGCGTTTAAACTTCGAGGTGTCGGAACATGGACAGCTGCAAATTAAGTCTGAAAAATATGATTTTTTACGGCCATCATGGAGTCTATTCTTTCGAAAAAGAATTTGGTCAAAGGATTGAGGTTGATGTTGAATTATGGGCGGATTTTTCTGTAGCTGTCAAAACTGATAATCTTGACGCCGCGATTAGTTATGTAGATGTTTATAAAACAGTCAAAAATATTGTTGAAGACGAATCATATAATCTGATTGAAGGCATGGCGGTAGCGATTTCCGAACGCATTAGGGCTGATTATGATGTAAGTAAAGTAACCGTGCGGGTACGTAAACCGCAACCGCCGGTTGGTGGATTGATGGATAGTGCGGAATTTGAGATTTGTTTGAAAAAGGAATGAAAAGGGTTATAAAATTTTTATAGGAATATTGAACAGCAAAAGCAACATGAAAATGCCAGGAGACATTCCTTTTCCTGAGATATTCAAAGGGTTTAATCTTCGAGTATCTTTTTTTATTATCACACTGGAAATATTCTAGTTGAAAGAATTATAAAGAATATTTTCTTGACAATAATCTATGGTTCGATATATCATTTTTTTTATGAAACCTATGACTTCCATACAAGGGGAAGTGTTCCGATGAGGTCATTGTCTAAACAGGTATATGAAAAATTAATTGAGCAGATTTTTAATAATGAATTAGTGCCCGGTGATTTAATTAATCGTCGGGAAGTTGCCTCAAAATTTGGTGTGAGCGTGGCGCCAACCCTTGAGGCCATGTTACAACTGGAAGCCGAAGGTTTTTTGGAAACCATACCGCGTAAAGGGACTCGAATACGAATCATTACAGATGAGGATGTGCGGGGACAGGTGATTCTTCGTCAAGCATTGGAATCTCAGGCTGCAAGATTATGCTGTGGACCGTTAATTATAGAGAATAAATCCAGTCTTTTAAGATTAGCCGAAAGAGTTGATTCTTCTATAATCGGTACTTGCGAAAATTGGCAAAGCGAAGTGGAATTTCATCGTTCTTTGGTAGAATTGGCCCAATGTCAATCTTTATTGCGGGAATTTAATAAAGTCATGCGTTTGAGTCTGTTTTTTTCTGCAAATAAGTCAACCACTATTAACTTTAACCCTAAATTCAATCGAATTGTTAAATCGCATGTGGAATTGATTCATAATTTGGAAACGGAAGATCCTGACCAAGCGGAAAGATGTATAAGAGAACATCTAACCAGCGGATTACTTTCAAAGTATGATAAATAAAAGTCTGCAGGGACAATGAAAATTGAAAAATTCTTCTTTTTAATCGGGATACTCACAAAGAAGTCAACTAGAGAGTATCCCTTTTTTGTTATATTCGGTCATATTTAAAGATTTATAAGAGGCATTTGCAATATAAAAGGAATAAATTAAAAAAAAGTTAATAATTCGCTTGACAGTGATATATCACGTGATATATCATTAATCTGTCGTTATAAAAATATTTAATAAAAATTTACAAATAAGAGGTTGTAAATGGTCTTGTCTTTGTCTAAGCAAGTTTATGAAAAATTAATTGAGCAAATTTTTAATAACCAGTTAATACCTGGTGAATTAATTAATCGTCGAGAAATTGCCTCGAAATTGGGTGTGAGCGTGGCTCCAACCCTTGAGGCTATGTTACAGTTGGAAGTAGAAGGGTTCTTGGAAACAATCCCACGTAAAGGTACCCGGATAAGAGTTATTACAGATGAAGACTTACGGGGACAAGTAATTCTCCGTCAAGCATTGGAATGCCAAGCCGCAAGGTTATACAGTGGAAGGGCAATTATCGAAAATAAAACTCGCCTTTTGATATTGGCTCAAGAAGTTGATAATTCAATAGTGGGTACTAGAGAAAATTGGCAAAGTGAAATAATTTTTCACCGTGCTTTGGTGGAATTGGCAAATTGTCAAGCTTTATTTCGGGAGTTTAATAAAGTCATGCGTTTGAACTTGTTTTTTTCGGCTAATAAAACGACTACTATCAATTTCAATACAAGATTTGACCAGATAGTTAAATCACATTCGGAATTGGTTAGCAGCTTACAGACGGAGGACTCTGACCGGGCAGAAAAATTACTAAGGGAGCATTTAACAAGTGGATTACTTTCAAAATATGACCAATAAATGGAGGCAGAAGAAAAGTTAGGAGGTACTTAAAAATTTTGGTTTACACCGGATTATCGGTGCAAATATAAAATTAAGGGAGGAAAAGTTGATGCAAAGAAGATTTATAAGGTTTATGATTTTGGTATTCTTATTTTCCTTGTTCGCCGGAATAACTAGTTTTGCCAAAAAACCTTCGGATATTTCAGCAAATTTAAGAATGTTGTATCCGGGTACCTCTGAAATTGAAAAGGCTTGGGCAGAGACGCTTAAAAAGAATGTATCCAAGATATATCCAAACATCAAATTGGAAATCATCTATCTTAGTTGGTCAGATATGGAGAAGAAATTAGCAGTTATGGTTGCTGCTGGAGATAGTCCCGATATAATGGAAATTCAAGATGTGGTCAATCCGGTGGCCATGGATGCTCTAGAACCATTGGATGGTTACTTGAACAATAAAATTAAAATTTCAAACTATGCTCCTGGTTTTTTGGAGTATTCAAAAGTAAATGGAAAAATTTATTCCATTCCATTGGGAGGCATTGTATATGGACATGCTGTCAATACGGAGTTATTGAAGGCGGCAGGATACAAAATCGAAAATTTAAGGACCTGGGATGATTTAAAGGCTGCTGTTAAGGCCATGACGAAAGATGGGAAATATGGTTATGCAATGGCCAACGGTGGAACGGGTAGATTTACCTTCCGGGATTTCATGATGGTCTGCCTGAGTAATGATGTAAATCCGGATGACGTGTCTGACTTGTCCAAGAAAAGATACCTTGAAGTCTTAAATTTATTTAATGACTTAGCACCATATATGCCCAAAAGCCAGGTTAATTGGTTGTACCCTGAGCTTTTTAAAGCTTGGGGGGCTGGTAATGTAGGAATTATGCATACGGGTTCGTATTTTACTGCCAATGCTATTTCTCATAGCACCGAAATTATTGGAAAGACCCGTATTTTTTCTTTCCCGAAAGGACCTTCCGCCCAAAAGCAGCAAGTTATGGTCGCTAATGTGGGATTTTCAATTCTTAAAGGTTCAAGACAAAAAGAAGCTGCTTGGAAAGTGATGGAGATTATTAATAGTCCTGAAATGGTGGCCAAAGCAGGTGGGGCTATGCATCTTCCTGCTACTTTGAAGATGGATAAAGCAACATTACAAGCAACAGCAAAGCAGGCTTATCCTCAAAGCTATAAAGGACACTTGGCCTTAATCAATGATTTTGCAACGATTGCAAGCAAATACGGCGTGCCTCAGCCTAAAATCCTTGGGCAACCCCAAATAGAAATGGTGATACAGTCGGCATTATTTAAAATGATGAATGGTGAGAAGAATCCCAACGCTACTTATGATGAAATACGTTCAGGTGTTCTTAAGGTCAAAGAGCAATTCAAGTAATTGAAATTTAATTTAAAGGGCTGACCAGCTCAGCCCTTTGAGTTAACAACATGGAAATGCGGGAAACTTAGAGGTGAAAACATGAGAAACATAACGTTGAGACCGGCGATGAATTACCGGGGATTATGGTTTGCCTATTTATTAATACTTCCGTCAGTCCTTTATTTACTGATTTTTCAACTATACCCATTATTA
Organism: Bacillota bacterium; assembly: GCA_023426245.1. GTDB lineage: Bacteria > Bacillota > UBA4882 > UBA8346 > UBA8346 > UBA8346. The sequence continues at coordinate 39,544 of JAFABB010000025.1, read as the reverse complement.
GAATCCGTACGGTTGAGTTTCACCGATTTGTCATTTCTCCGGCCCCATAGCGGAAAATATATTGGATTAAAGAACTATATTCAGTTGTTGACTCAGGATCCGGTTTTTTGGAAAATTTTTGTTAATAGTTTAATTTGGGTACTGGGGTCGACAATTATGCAATTTGCAATAGCAATACCGGCAGCGCTGATTTTAAATGCCAAGTTACCTTATCGTCCTTTGTGGCGCGGCCTGCTGATGGTCCCGTGGGTAACACCGATAGTCGTTATGGGGTTGATTTGGAAATGGATTTATGATGGGGATTATGGTTTATTAAATTATTATTTACATACTAAAGTTATTTGGTTGGGTAACTCGACAACTGTTTGGCCATCATTGTTATTTTCCTCTATGTGGAAAGGATTTCCATATGTGACTTTAATGCTACTTGCCGGTTTACAGGGAATTCCTGTTGAACTCTATGAGGCGGCTTATGTAGATGGTTGCAGCGGAGTCAAAAGATTTTTTAATATTACCTTACCGTTATTAATGCCCGTCATTTTTGTTACCGGGTTGATTTGTATCGTAACAACCTGGACTAAATTTGAAATGATTTGGGTACTTACCGCAGGAGGACCCAACTACAGTACTTCCGTATTGCCAACATACATTTATACGAATTCGTTTCAATTTTTTAATTTGGGAATAGGGTCGGCGGTTGCCACGATTTCTACCTTATTTGTACTGGTAATAATCATGATCTATCTCAGGCTGTTTAATGCCAATGAACAATAGTGAGGTAAATACCAATGTACCATACGGGAAAAAAGTTTGTTAGACCAGTTATATACAGCGGATTGGTTCTTATAATGCTCTTTACGCTCTTGCCATATCTTTGGCTGTTTGTTAGTACCATTAAACCTGAACGTGAAATTTTTGAAATTATTCCCCGTTGGATACCTAGAACATTTACTCTTGAAAACTACGGTTGGGCTTTTAGCTCTAAAGGGCCGAATCTAATTCCTTTGTTATTTAATTCGATAATTACGGCTACAGGCACGGCCTTAATAACAGCTTTTTTTGCGGTTACTGGGGGGTATGCACTTGCAAGATATAAAGCTCCCGGGTTTAAAGTTATCGGAGTGACATTGCTGTTATCGCAATTATTTCAAGGGCCTTTAATTATGGTACCCTGGTATAAGATGGCTGCATCCTTGGGTATCCTGAATACTTGTCAGGCATTAATTCTCATTTATTGTACTGCCACAATACCGATCGGTATTTGGTTAATGAGAGGTTTTTTTGCGGCTGTATCGGTGGAATTGGAAGAAGCTGCCGCAGTTGACGGTTGCAATAAGCTAAAAATTTTATCCCAAATTGTACTCCCGTTGACTGCTCCCGGATTGGTTGCTATCATTATATATTCTTTTATACTGTCTTGGAATGATTATCAATATGCTTTAATTTTGACTACTTCCACCCAGTCGAAAACCATTCAGGTAGGGATTGCTGAATTGATGGATAGCATGGGCAAACAAAATTGGGGTGGGATAATGGCCAGCTGTGTAGTGGTAACAATTCCGATAATCGTCCTATTCGGAATTATTCAACGATATTTGATTGAAGGTTTGACAGCAGGAGCAGTCAAAGGATGAACCCGGCAAAGCACGATGTCTAGGTTATCGACGGAAGTTCGTTGGAATCCGGGCTGTACTCTATGTATGGCTAACTAACATTGATGGCTAACCATTATGATCCGTGCTCTTATTTTCAAGAGCTTCGAGAATGAAAAGGAGCATAATGGCCCGTAATTCTTTGGAAGTCGTTGAAGTTATTTTATATGCCATAAGGAGCCGAAAAAATCTCAAGTGCTTTTTATCAAAGTGATTTTTGGCAAGAAATGATCAGGATTTCGGCAAAACGAATTTTGTAAGGCTGAATGACGATCTGCGTGTTGGTGGTAGTGTTTAAACAACAAAAGTGAGGGAAAAACATGAAAAACTTAAAAGGGATATTTCCCGCCTTATTAACTCCGTTTACGAAAGATAATCGTATTAATGAGAAGTCATTACAAAAATTAATTACAATGAATCTTGATAAAGGAGTAGATGGTTTTTATGTTGGGGGAAGCACTTCAGAAGCTTTTTTGCTCTCCCTTGAGGAACGAAAATACATATTGGATATAGTGACGCAGGAGGTAAAAGGTAAATGCACCATTATTGCTCATATCGGGTGTATAAGTACTGACCAGGCTATTGAATTGGGACAATATGCTGAAAAGATAGGAGTAGATGCTATTTCGTCCATTCCACCATTTTATTATAACTTTTCTTTTGCCGAGATTAAAAGCTATTACTTTGATATTGTCAATCAGGTTAATTTACCGATGATTATATATAATTTCCCGGCTTTTTCCGGTGTCACCTTAAACTCCGATAATGTTAAAGAATTTTTAGAGGATCATCGTATTATCGGTATCAAACACACATCCAACGATTTATATTCACTGGAACGATTTAAGCAAATTGATAAAAGAGTGGTCGTTTATAATGGATATGATGAAATGTTCTTGGCCGGGTTGGCAATGGGTGCCGATGGTGGAATTGGCAGTACATATAATTTTATGGCCGAAAAGTTTATTAAAATCAAGGAGCGTTTTGAAGCGGGTGACCTGGAAACAGCCCGGCAGACACAGACCGAAGCCAATGAAATCATTCAGTTACTGATTAAAGTAGGTGTGTTCCCGGGAGAAAAAGAGATTTTGACCATGATGGGTATTGATTTTGGGGATTGCCGTCGGCCATTCCGTAAGTTAAGTACAGAAGACAGGGAGTTGCTCAAATTAGCTTTGCGTAAAGCAAATTTATTATAATTTTCCGATAAGAGTTAGATGGATGGGAAGAAATGAGATTATCCAAATTGAGGTTTTGATCGAAACGAAAAATTTTTTATATAAGACTTTTGACCTACAGGATGTTGACGCTATGATTCTATTCTTGCTCACGGTACATTTCGATTACACTGTCTAACTGGAGTTAGAGAAGCAGTTGAAGAAGGCCAATTTCTGGAGTTATGCATGGTAATTAAATCATGGCCAGGGGCATAGGATTTTAAGTCCATGCCAGCACATCAAGGGAGTGCCGGATTGAAAGGTAAAGTAAAAGACTGTGAATGGAATAAGTGACTTAATCCGCCGCGGATTGGTCAAAGCTAATTTTATACCAAGCCGGAACAGCGGGGATTAAGAAAAATCACACGATATTGTCAGGACTTAATTGAGGAAGGGAGGCGTGAAATCAACCGGACTCAGGCCATACTGGAAGGAGGCAATATCAAGCTTTTCCAGTGTGGGAAAATGGGGTAAATGTTTTTACGCTCCATTCATGATTTAGGATTGAAATCACGCTTTTCCGCTTTAAAAAAGTCTTAAATTAAACTACGCAAACATAAACCTAGCCTACCCTTGGGGTAGGCTATTTGGTCGTGCCTTTTGAGGGGGTTCCTCTGATAAGAGTTTCAGGGCGGCGAAATTATTTCCCTTGTGGTTTCTCATCGAGAACCACATCAACATTAAATCTTCTTCCGCTTCTTATCACTGTTAAATTCACCGTAGTGCCAGGTTTTTGTTTACTGATGGCACTGATTAAATCACTGGAATCGGATATGCTTTGATGATTAAACTCAATAATCAAGTCATAGTCTTGCAGCCCGGCTCGGGCGGCCGGTGAATTACGAACCGGACCAATCAATACTCCATCACTGTACTCAGAAAGACGTAATTTGGATTTAAATTTGGCATTAAACATTTTTAAATCGATGAAGTAGGCACCGAGCCACGGCCGGCTGACTTTTCCGGTAGTGACCAATTCTTGCAGAATACTTTTTACAGAATTAATCGGGATAGCAAATCCGAGACCCTGGCCATTGGCACTTACTGCCGTATTGATACCAATGATTTCGCCTTGGAGATCTAAAAGAGGACCGCCGCTGTTTCCGGGATTGATTGCGGCATCGGTTTGAATCATATTTTGATAGGATTGTGAATCATTGGCGCCTTCGCCGGCCGTTAATGGGCGGCCTTTGGCGCTAATAATCCCCACGGTAACCGTATGATCAAGTCCAAAGGGATTCCCAATCGCAATAACCCAATCGCCGATACGGGATTTATCGGAATCACCCAGATTCAGATAGGGGGTTTTGTTTTGGGAGTTTACTTTTAGAACGGCAACATCCAAATCAGTGTCAATACCCACAAGAAAAGCGTTAAGCGGTTCTTTTTGATCTTTAAGAATAACCTCAATCGATTTGGCGCCAGCCACAACATGAGCATTGGTCAAGATAGAACCGCTGTCATTAAAGAAAAATCCACTTCCCTGGGATTGGTACTCTTTTTTAGTGGGAGGACTGAAAAATAAACGCGGGGATTCTTGAGTTTCGTAGGTTGTAATAATCCAAACTACAGCAGGTGAACTTTGTTCTGCAATATCAGCAATAATTGAAGAGTTGTTAATGCTCAGATTTGCCGCATCCGCCGTTTTCGTTAACCCCGAAAAAACTAAAGCCATGAATAAGGTCAAAATTATAAAGCACCTAAGGAAATCTTTACTATGGGAAATTTTATTTTGTAGCCAGTTTCTCATTTTGTCCACCTCAGATATTGTTTTCTTGCTTAATGGAAAAATCCCTGCTTTCTCAGTTTCTGTAAATATTGGGTTGACTCTTTAAAAGTAGTATGGTTATACTTTGATAGGGGTCTAAAAAATGTTGGAACAGGTACTAAAGATTTTAAAGGTTCATCAGGGGCAATATGTTTCCGGCGAATTATTAGCCCAAAACTTAGGGATAAGCCGGGCTGCTGTTTGGAAATATTTGGTCCGGCTTAAGGAGATCGGTTACGAAATTGAAGCTGTACCCCGGAAAGGATATCGGCTTTTGAGTCCGACGGGATTACTACACCCGCTTGAGATTAAAGATGGCCTGCAAACCGCCAAATTTGGTCAGAACATTTATGCGCAGGCAGAGATTGATTCCACCAACAAATGGGCTAAGACATTAGCGGGACAGCAAAATGCCCCTGAGGGTACTCTGGTAATTGTTGAGAAGCAGACTGGGGGCCGGGGCCGGATGGGGAGGAGCTGGTCTTCAGCATCTGGCTTAGGATTATGGTTTAGCCTAATTTTGCGTCCTCAAATTAGTATGTCGGCTTTGGCTGGGATTATGCTTCTTACTGCTGTCAGTATGGCGAAAACTATTTTCCAGGTCACTGGGATTCAAGTCCAAATTAAATGGCCGAATGATGTAATGTATCAGGGCCGAAAACTTGTGGGGATACTCGCTGAATTAAATGGTGAAATCGATATGGTTCATTATTTGATTTTAGGAGTGGGAGTTAACGTCAATCACACGAAAGAAGATTTTCCGGAAGAGTTAGCTGAAATCGCTACCTCTTTAAAGATCATTCTCGGTGAAGATTGTTCGCGTCGTTTGATTTTACAGGAATTTTTAAAAGAGTTGGAAACCGCATACAACCAGCTGCCCTCATCCGGAATTGCGGACGCGATTATAGAATATGCCAAAGTTCATTCGGCAACCTTAGGGAAAAAAGTAAAAGTCAATATGGGTCCCGGACGTATTTTGGAAGGAGAAGCTTTGGATTTGGAATCTGACGGTAGTCTTCTTGTTCGTGAATCGAACGGTAAAATAACACGAGTTTATTCTGGAGACATCATTGAGAGATCAGAAAATAAAAAGTTGGAGGGATGACTCATGGATGTGAAAGGTCTGGCAGTTGTAATGGCTGCGCTCTTATTTTTTTTCATAACCCCGACCCCGGTTATTCAATCGGTTACTCCCAATACTGCTGCGAATACAAGCGAAATTGATGTGACAATTCAAGGTGATAAATTTGCAAAAGATGCCGTGGTAAAGTTAAGTCGATCCGGAGAGACCGATGTAGTAGCTAAGAATGTCACTATTGTTTCACCGCAAAAAATTAATTGCATCTTTGATTTAAAAGATAAGCCCTTGGGAAAATGGGACCTCGTTGTTACCAATAAGAAAATTCGTTCGGCAAAACTAATTGCAGGTTTTACAGTAGGATTACCTTCTCCTATCGTAAAGGCGGTAACGCCTGACCAAAGTGGCAATAATGGAATCGTTGCCTTAACAATTAAAGGAGCGGCATTTCGAACCGGGGCTTTTGTGGTGCTTTCCAGTAGGCAAATGGATATTGGAGCGACCAAGGTCAAAGTTGCTACGGAAGCCCAGATTAGTTGCGAAGTAAATTTAAATCAGGCTGATCCGGGAGTATATAATGTGAAAGTCGTCAACAATGACGGAAAGTCGGGAGTCCTCATCAATGGCTTCGCCATCACAGGACCAGCACCGCAACCTGTTGTTGATGTCACAAAACCAATCATTACTAAAATAACTCCCAACCGAGGGTTTAATAACGGTATGATTTTAACTTGTATCGAAGGAAAAGGTTTTGAATCGAGTTGTATCGTTAAACTGAGCCGTAACGGACAGGATGATTTGCCTGGTCTCAATATAAAGGTTGAGGATAATTATCAAATTACTTGTTTTTTCGATATTAATAGTCAGCCTGAAGGGAAATATAATGTTGAGGTTACCAATCCTTCGGGTCAAAAAGCATTCTTGGCCGATGGATTCACGGTAGAAAGCTTCACGCCGGTTTTGGACAACCTTAATAAGAAATTAAAGGCGATTTATTTCGATACTGATAAATTTGAAATTCGTTCAAACCAAGTTTCCGGTTTGAATGCAGATCTAGCCGTTCTTAAAACCTACCCCCAATTCTTTATTATCTTGGGCGGGCATACCGACGAAAGAGGCGGCATCAATTATAATTTGGAATTGTCAGAAAAAAGGGCTAATGCTGTCAAGGGTTTTCTTACCGCCCAGGGTATCGACCCACAGAAAATAACAATTTATGCTTATGGAAAAGAATTTCCATCAGCCTCGGGACACGATGAATCTTCTTGGTGGCAGAACCGTCGGGTTGATATTAAGATTTGGGAAGTTCCCACCATGAATGAAAAGGATTCAAGAAAAGAGCAATAAGTTGCGGGAAAAATTGCTAGCGATTCCAAAGAAGTTTTAACCCTAAAAGGAAAAAGGTGGCTGTCTACAAATTCATTTTTGAGATTGTCACCTTTTTGTTTTTTCATCACGTGTTATTACTCCAATAGCATTAGAAACGCCATAACAATGATACCTAAAATTAAAGAACAGAATTGATATATGGAGTGGGATAATTTCATATCATGTTTGAGTTCGGGAATGAGGTCGGAACCGGCAATATAAATGAAGCCACCGGCAGTAATTGGTAAAAGAGTTAAGGTGAATCCCTTAATAACAGGTCCCAGGGCCAATGCTACAATTGCGCCAAGAACTGCAGTCAGTGCAGTAAGGAAATTATACAATAAGGCTTTTTTAACTGATAATCCGCCATGAACAAGTATACCGAAATTACCGATTTCATGAGCTATCTCATGCAATATCACTGCCAATGTAGTTGTAATACCAAGAGGTAGGCTTATGATGAAGCTGGCCGCAATCAACATCCCGTCAATTAAATTATGAACCCCATCACCGACAAGATTTACCAGAACCATGGGATGGGTAAGTTCTTCGAAATTTGTGTTATGGTAATGACGCCAATGAATAAATTTTTCTAGAATAAAAAAGAACAGGATTCCAGCTAAGACTAATAATGACGCATTTAACCCATGGCCTAATTTTTCATATGATTCTGGTAGTAAATGAATAAAGGCATCTCCGAAAAGAGCACCTGCGGCAAAGCTGACCATAGTAAGTAAAAGTTTATGAATTTTATCTTCGCTGAGGGTTAAGAAAAAGACAGCGATCAACGAAATAGCACTGACGATAATTACACTGGTTAATGTATAAACCCAGGTCATATTCATTTTTTCATCCTTTAATCAGCGTGTACTGATATTTTGGCTAAGATGGTCCAGAAGATTATGGGATATTTGACATTGTTCCCTTGAAACCTTTTTTAAAATCAGATTCTTCTTTGGTTGAACAAAATTCTCCAAAAACATGATCAATCCGTATATTTCTAAACTCCATACAATATAAATTAGATAACGACCAAGAATCTCTAATTTTTTTAATGAAGAGGTTCCTAACGAGATCGTTGCTCCTTCCACATGGAGGGTCGGAAGGTGGTGAGTTAAGCATGCTTCCTACATAGAGAAAATGAAAACCATTTTTAATAGCAGGTGTTTTTACGTAAGAAAGGAGAAACCCTGAAATGGCTATTATGTGTCAATATGACCAATTAAAATACCCGGTTTTTTTGGGAGATTTGAACTGGCAGACCTCGATTGAGGCTCAATTGCAATTACCTGAAAACTTACCGAAGCTTGGAACCATCATTGGCGGTGATTTTCAGACCGGCCCGAGTTCGGTGACAGTTCATGAAGATTTCATAATAGTTGCAGGTAAAGTATATCCGCAAGTGCTTTTTTTAGCCGAGTTACCGGAAAAGTACTCCAAAAAGCAAGGGATAGACGAAGAACTCGAAACGGGAAACGGAGATATTGAGGAAAAAAGTCTGCCTCAGGAATATGGAGCTAGCTGGTATGGTGAAGCAGGAATTAATTATGAGGAGCGTATTAGTGTATCTGGCGTTCGGCCCGGTATGATCGTTCAAGTTGAAGTAAAACCTGTTCGTGGAGGCTTTGAAAAAGAGAGTGCATCCCAAATAGCTTTTAAGGGAACATTACAAATTATTGTAGGATCAACTTCCCAAAGTTTGGCCGAATTTGTCAGTGATATTAGCGTTGAAACCGCTAGGAAGTTAAATCTTGCTAAAGAGAGATTAACGGTAGAAGAGTTTTTATCACCTAAAAAAGTGACGATCCCCATTCATGGAAATTTATTGCTTCCATCGCATAAACCTGGGGTTGCAAGAATTTTAAAAGTTTCGACTCGCCCTGTAAATGTCAGCCATGAATTAAGTCGCGGTCGCATGTTTGTTAGAGGATTTATCGATGTGAATTTAATATATGTCGGTAGTGACGATGAAGGCAATCCGACTGAAATTTTCGCAAATGAATGGGATAGTCAATCGGGACTCGGAATACCATTTGAAACTTATCTAGACTTAGATGAAGGGAATTCTGAAGAACTTTTGACATTGCTAAAGGTGAATACACGGAATGGTTTTATCGATCCACGTACTCCTCATGAATTGCAATGTTTAATGGATTTAGACTTGGAAGCGGGAGTCTCCAGGGTATACCAGAAAGAATTAGTAGTCGATGCAATTCCTGATGAGGGAGAAATTTTTGATTGCCAGAAATATTCCTTAAATATTAATGAATATAATGGAGATGAAAACGGCGAAATATCGATAGAACAAGAAATCGAGTTGCCGGGCGGTCTGCTTGGAATTGAAAGAATTCTAACATGTACAGGAACACCAGTAGATGTCTCAGTTGAAGCAGCAGACGGCAAAGCGTTAGTTGAAGGGACTCTTAATTTGCAGCTTATCTATATGCCGGATGGGTCTAAAGGAGCGGGCATTCAGATTGCAAATTTCGATAGAAACAGTGAGGATGGTATTCCGCTTAGTGGAGTGATTGATTTCCCTACTTTGCAACCAGGAACGTTGTTACAGTCGGATATCCATATAGAATCCCTGAGAGTTGAAGCTCTTGATGAGCGGCGATTGAAAATAATGGGTACTTTAAAAATCCTTATGTTAGCTAGGACTCCTCGAGTAGTTTTTGTTATGCAGGATTGTGCGAGTGTTATTCCGATGGATGAATCAACCCGGCCTAGTATGCTTTTTTATGTAGTTCAAACCGACGATACTCTTTGGAAAATTGCCCGGCGTTATCAGACTACAATGGAGACTGTTATAAAAGCAAACTCTATCATGGACACCGAAAATATTGCAGTGGGCCAAAAATTATTGATTCCCAGGAAAGTACTTAAAAGATAGAACATGTTTTGTTTACATTCGTTGAAATATTACAAAGTGAATCATTAAAAAATAAACTCAGCTCTAATCATCCCAAACGGAACGCCTAATGTACAGTTCACCCCTTTGTTTTTTCATATGAGAACAAAGGGGTGAACTGTATTGAAGAAAGAATTTTCATTTACTCGATCATCTTTTCAACGAGATATTTAAGAGCACTACAAATCTCCGGCCGACGATTGAGAAGTATGTTTCCATATTTTTTCGGCGCCCACATTTCATTTCCTAACAAGTTTTTAGGTTTGAAGGTTTTGTTGGTCGGGATTGGACAACCTTCTTGTAAATAGGATAATGCTATGATATTGATCCGGTCACGACTGTTTACAATCGTTTGAATGAAATCATCTTGCATTTGTATAGCCGACATTAAATTATTCCAACAAAGGGATAAAGTTTGGTTATTCACGATATTTGAAAAAACGAAACATAGCGAAGAGGGTTCTCCAACAATCGGCTTTAATTCCTCAGACAAAGGGATATTCAAATTATGCTCCTTTAGGCCGGCATGCATATAGGGATGCGTACAAAGCCAACCCCAAGATTCTTTCCGTTGAATATCAGAATTTTGGAGTGCAGTTTCTGTTACATCTCCGAGTGAAATGAGGAGGATTCCATGTTCAAATGTAAGATAAGCATTATGTAAGGCTGCAAGCTGGGCTTTTTCGGTGCATTTATCAACAGGGACAATCCGTAATAACAGTGGTTTGTCATTAACCGGTATCATAATATGATAAAAGAGAGATGGGACTCCTCTAACAATAAATGGATTTATCTCACCATACACTTTCCCGCCAACTGCACTAGCCAGTCCTTCCAGTTCGTCTAAAATGTAAGGTAGAATGGTCGCATAAGGAAAATTTAGATAATTAATTTGATGGGTCTTGGGCTCAATACGTTTTTTTTCGAATAGCTTTCGGATTTCTTCCGGAGAAGCAAAATCGGTATTTTTGTTATGACGAACCCATACCTCCCCTTTTTTGAAATTACAGTTTTTAGAGGAATTATAAAATCCCTGATTTAATCGAAAGCATTGCCGGGCTTGAGACTCAACTTGAATGACTACGAAAGTCTTACCACTTAGGAGCTGATTGTCTGCCTCATCCCAGGTATACCAGTTCAATGAGACGGTGGGACTCGGGAAAATGTTTTCTTTACAAAATTGTTGCAGGTTTTCAATGGTTAAATTATGGTTGGTGACGGTTTGATATTCCCCTTCGTTGGAGACCCCAATCATTATATAATTAATCGCTGTTTCATTGTTGGCTAAGGCAACAATAGATTTAGCGAGTTCCGCATCGTCCAGGATGGATCCACTAAAGGCTTTGCATTCTAATATAAAGATGCAATAGGCTGATTCACCATTTTCTATAAGACGATGAAAATGCTGATAATCCAACTTCTCTTCCTCCTCTTGTTGTTCAATTGGTGTTTATTTTATAAGTATACTATATGTAAAGTGGGTTTGTCTAAGATAGATGTCCTCAATTTACCGGTATTTCCATACATTTTACCAGCTAAATGCGAAATTTATCGTTGTTTTACCCGTTTATTATGTTATAATCCAGCTAATGGAGGAGTCATATGTTGTCGTGGCTGAAAAAAGATACTTTTATGAAGGATATATTGCTGTTGCTCATGGTCAGTATTATTGGATCAAGCTTATTTGCGATGGCGTTTGCGATGGCCACTGATAAATATTTTGCCCAGGCAGTCACCGGAATTATGGGTAATTTCGGTGAGTATGACTTGCTGTTTCAAACCAAAGAAGAGTTAAAAGGGGCAATGGTGCGACAAATCAGGGAAACTATTGCTGAACACTTCCCAGGAGCAAAATTGAAAACTGGTATTAGTATTGTAGGTAAGGCCTCCTTTTTTTTAACATTGCCGTCTCAATATAAAACAAAGGAGGTTTACAATAGCCTTGGATACTATTTCGACAATCTGCCCGGAAACGGCGGTTTTTCGGTAATGACTGAACCAAGGCTTAATATTACCAGTGTTCCCAGTGGCGTATTCAAACGACTCTCAAATGAGATTGAGAAAATCCCCGGGGTTTTGTTTACTTTTAAGGATGGAAATAGTATTGGGGTTATTATGAAAGATATTCATACTACGAAATCGGTTTCTGACCAAGTGAAACAGATATTACAACGTTATCAGATTCTTGAAGTTCGACTGGGTTCATCTTATAAACCCCAAGAGTTATTAGGAATGGGGAAAAGAGTTTCCCAATCCTTGCTTGGAGTTAATGGCGTTCGTACAGCCCAAGATATCACTTTAGCTAGTGGTAGTGATGATAGCCAATATATGATGGATACTTTGCTTGAGGTCAAACGATTTTTACTTGCCTATACTTCTCAGGTGAAAGTCAATCCTTACCTGGGTTCCCAAATTGAAGTTGGGGATTTATTAGTTTTAAACGGCCAAAATACTCAAAATATTAAGCCCGGTTATTTATTGCAACCACTAAATGTAGTAGTTAAGGTGAATGCTAAAGATGCTTCCGGCATTCGCGGCCTCATTATTCAAGGAGATGCCGGGTTTGTTAGGGGTAATAACGCTTTTAGACTATTGCCGGGAGATAAGATAGGGACATCCGTTGCATCGATTGAAGTATCTGACCGTAAAGGTCAAATCGTTTATGCTATGGATCAAGGAGTCAATCTTCTAACTAAAATTAATTCGGCAATTAATGATTTCAATAATTCCACTGGAGGAGCCGGCTTAACAGTAAGTGGAATCGAGAAAACATATCGAAAATTGGTAGAAGTACGTGGAGCATTAGGCACTGTTTCTTTAAGCATTAATAATCTATCTGGAAAAGCGAACCGGGAAAACTTGACTAAAATGGCGGCGTTGGTTGATGGAGTCGGTGATGATTTGGATTATCTCGCCAAAACTTTTGGCAGGGTTCAGATTTTGGAAAACCGTTTTAATCAGGCTTTGATTGGCTTACAGAATATTCAACTTGTAGCAGGGGGAAGTTCCTTGTTGCAAAATGCTGTAGGCCAAACCAGTGGTATTGCTGATAAAATGCATTTACTCGATTCTCAGCTTGGAATTGTACAATCGGCTTTACGGACACGCATTCAACGGTTGGATGATTTTGTGAACCGGTTTAATCCATTGGTTGCAGTATTGTTATCTTGGCGGAATAAGGCTAAAGAATTTGCATTACAAGCGGATAATTTCGGCTCAACCTTTACACCGGGCAGCAAAAATTACAAGGATTTAATGCGCCTTATTCAATCAACCGATTTGGTTCTCGCTCGGCTGACATCATTTGATATGGTTACCGTGAAGTCGGGTTTAAATATAATTTCTGATCATTTGTTTGGTTCCGATAAAATCGATTTGTCATCTCTCATCGCAGAATTGGAAAAAGCCAAAGAGTCATTACCGAGATTGATGGATGAAGAGATTGGCCATTCGATAAACTTAATCGATCAATATGCCGGCGGTAGCTCAAAGGCGGGTGAAAGACTACAGGTTTTTACCAGTGCAAATGTTGATCACGCTATGGCCGATGCGGTTGTTAAAAATGTTCTTCAAAGTGATAGCGCGACTGTTTTTTCGTTGCCTGTCGGTACAGTTCAGCCCGATATTCGAGGTGAATTATTTAAGATTTTAGCCGAAGTGCGTTCAACCATTGCGGCCTTGGTTATTATGATTTTATGGGTATTGACATTTATCTTGGATCAATCATTAATTATTTCAATGTTTAAAATGACCCAATTTTCCATTTTGCCTAAAAAGTTATCTTTCCGGGTTCCCATATTAGACAGAATTTATCCACTATTGATGCGGGTGATGTCTCCTGCAAACATTTATGCGGTATTCATCGGGGGTGTTTGGTTAAGTATTACATTTTTATTATCGGGGGCCAGGATTCCTTATCTTAATTTTTGGATTATTGCTTTAATCGGAGGACTACTGGGTGTTTTAATCTCATTAATTGCCGAGAAGATCAATCCTATCTGCAAAGATGAAGTGCTGGCTGGGTTATCCTTAGGTTTGCCATTTAAAACGATTATGCGTGAAATTGTAATACCGGCAGGACGTCCTGGGACTCTGCAGATTTTAAACCGTTGGAAAATGGTGATGAAGTAAGAAGTGAATATCCTATCAAATCTTTTGATATTAACTTAGAGAAGGATGCATTATATGCTAACAATATCCGGACTCACAAAAAGTTATGGTCATAAAAAAGCTCTAAATGGAGTGGAACTAGTAGTAAAGAGAGGGGAAACAGTTGTTATTATGGGGCCCAGTGGCTGCGGCAAATCGACCCTGATACGCTGTATTAACCGTTTAACTGAACCTGATACCGGTGTTATCTGTTTAAGCGGGGAAGCAATCACTTCACTGGCGTTCCCAGAATTGTTAAAAGTCCGCCGGAAGATTGGCTTTGTATTTCAACATTTCAATTTAATTAATCGGCTAACTGCTCTTGATAATGTTGCCTTTGCCTTGCGTTTGCATAATACAGATGCTCAAGAGGCTAATTTTCGGGCAAAAGTTGCTCTTTCGAAAGTTGGCCTCGGGAATAAATTAAACGATCACCCTTGGGAATTAAGCGGAGGAGAACAACAAAGGGTAGGAATTGCCCGGGCTTTGGCACTGGAGCCTGAAATTATGCTTTGGGATGAACCCACTGCTTCACTGGATCCGATTTTGGTGGGTGAGGTAATTGATGTCATGGAAGAATTGGTGAGGGAAGGAAAAACAACGATGGTTATCGTTACACATGAGTTGTTTTTTGCCAGGAGGGCAGCGGATAGAATCGTTTTTATGGATCAAGGTAGAGTTGTTGAAGAGGGATTGCCGGAAAAAGTTTTGGAGACACCTTGCTCAGAGATTGGAAAGAAGTATCATAATTTGTTAAAACGTTAAGCAGGGTTGACATCTATTTGATGCTGGCTTATAATTTTATAAGTTGTTTCATAATTCTGAAACGCGGTGTTTTCGTTTAATTTGTTTAAATTAAGGGATAAATTTAGGAATGAATTTAATTTAAGGACGAAATGGTTCGGGAATAAATTTCTTATTGATAATATTCTTTGATAACCAATTTCATGATGGAGGAATCTGATGAAACCCCAACAAACCATAGCTGCTGAAATAGAAATATGCGGGCAGGGACTTCATACTGGGGCTATGGCCAAGATGCGCATTCTTCCCCAACCGGTTAATACCGGTATCTATTTCAGCAGGATTGATTTGCCTGGCAAACCAAAGGTGAAAGCCAACATTCATTCGGTCATCGATACGAAAAAATGTGTTGCAATTGGGAGAGATGGTTGGCGTATTTCGACGATTGAACATTTAATGGCTGCCTTTCATGGACTGGGAATTGATAATGCCCTAATTGAAATCGATAAAGAAGAATTGCCACGTGGCGATTGCAGTGGCCGCTTTTTTTGTGAAAAGATATTAAAAGCGGGAATAATTACACAGGATGAGCCCCGGCGATACACTTATATCCGGGAACCATTCTGGGTGGAAGGAACAGTTTGCAAAGAAGGTGAACCCCTTAAATCAACTTTGATAGCCTTACCTGCTGAAGACTTTCAAATCAGTTTCACTTTTACTTCGGACCATAAGGTCACCGGAACTCAGTATTATCACTATTCTCTGAGGGAAGATACCTTCGTTTCGGAAATCGCTCCGGCACGGACTATTGCTTTCATGAATGAAATTAATTATTTGCGTAGCCAGGGTTTGGCGCTAAGTGACGCCTATGATTCTGTAATTGTGGTTGATAATGATGGTTATCGAAATGAACTACGATACCCTGAAGAAATCGTTCGTCATAAAATACTCGATTTAATTGGTGATCTATATTTACTCGGTCCGTTGGTTGGGCATATTGTGGCGGTAAGATCGGGTCACGCCCTTGATATTGAATTGGCGAGAACAATTGCCAGCAAAATAGAACCACCGGACAGTATGCTAAAGCTCAAGGAGGCTCATAATGATTGAAATCAATGAAATTAAAGCTTTACTTCCCCATAGGTATCCGTTTCTGTTAGTGGATCGAGTTTTGGAGCTTATTCCAAACCAAAAAATTGTTGCTTTAAAAAATGTCACTGCCAATGAAGAATTTTTTAACGGTCACTTCCCTACCAAACCTGTAATGCCGGGTGTTCTGGTTATAGAGTCCATGGCTCAAGCCGCCGGGATTATGATGCTGTCTAAAGAAGAACACAAAGGGAAAATCCCGTATTTTACCGGAATTGATAATGCTCGCTTCCGCAAAACCGTGGTGCCGGGAGATCAACTTATTATTGAGGTTGAAGTTATTCGGGTAAAAGGTAGCGTAGGTAAGGTTAAAGCGGTGTCGAAAGTTGATAATCAGGTCGCGGCCGAAGCGGAATTAATGTTTATTCTGGGTGAATAATTTTTTGTAATATTAGGCAATTGGATGAGAAATAGAAAGCTTTTCTGTAATAGTTTCATTTTTTGGCCCAATTTAGTCACATATGTCTGTCCATTTTTATTGGAAAATAACCGATATTAAAGTTACTTACAGAAAATTCACTTACTAAATTAATCTTGCTTATTTAGACAGGAGGTCAAAAACATGAAACTAGTGGAATCCAAGGTAATCAATATAAGAAATATTCATGAGACAGCTATCGTCCATCCCAATGCTAAAATCGGTAATAATGTTGAGATTGGTCCTTATGCAGTGATAGGCGAGAATGTCGAAATTGGGGATAATTGCATAATCGGTCCGCAAGTTTCAATTGAGGGTTGGACGACCATTGGTACCGGAAACCGCTTTTATCATGGTGCGACCATCGGTTGTGAGCCCCAAGATTTGAAATTTAAAGGGGAAAAAAGTTTTTTGTTTATTGGGGATAATAATATTTTTCGGGAAAACGTTACGATTAGCCGGGGCACCGAGGGAGGCGGCGGTGAAACGAGGATAGGTAACAATAATCTATTCGAAGCTTGTTCCCACGTAGCTCATGATTGCCAAGTAGGTAATAATATTATTCTCGGAAGTTGGGCAGGCTTCGCTGGACATGTTACGATAGAAGATCGAGCGATTATCAGTCCTTTAAGTGGAGTTCATCAGTTTTGCAAAGTAGGGAAAATGGTGATGGTCGGTTTCCTGACTAAAGTAGTTAAGGACATTCCTCCGTTTGTACTGGTTGATGGGAATCCGGCTAAGGCATGTGGTATCAATGTGGTTGGGTTAAGAAGAAATGGTATTGATGCCGAGGTCCGTGAAGAGATTAAGAGAGCTTATCGAATTTTATATCGTTCCAATTTACCAATCAACCAAGCAATCGAACAAATGGATCAAGAACTGGGTGGAACTCCTGAGATTGATCATTTCATTCGTTTTTTACGGAATGCCGAACGTGGTATTCAACGTTAAATCTATTTCGTTTTTACACGGAACTTTTAAGAGGCTGTCTGAAAGTGCTTGATATTCGGAAAGATATATATTCGTTATATCTTTTTCCTATAACAAGTTCTTAAGACAGCCCTTTTAGTTCATTACAGATTACAAAGGAGGAGTTTGTTTTGCAGTCCGAATTAAAAGTTGGATTAGTTGCGGGCCGGGGAGTTCTTCCGGTTGAAGTTTTATCTGCGATCAAGTCTAGTGGTAAAGAAGCTATTGTGATGGGTGTTAAAGGAGAATGCCGGCCGGAAATAGAGGAGATGGCAGACATTTATCAAGAATACGGGCTGGGGAAATTGGGTGCGGTTATTGAAGCCTTTAAACGAGAAGACGTCAGCGAACTGGTTTTTGCCGGCAAGGTCGGCAAAGAAGCTATTTTCCGCGATGGCCTTGATGAATTGAGTCAGAAATTATTAGCGAGTTTGCCTCAAAAAAATGATGATGCCATTTTGTTTGCCATAGTCCGCGAGTTTGAGAAAAATGGGATGACTGTTTTGAAACAAACCGAATATTTACAACATTTATTGGCTGAACCGGGTTCCATCGTAGGAACGATCGCTGAAAGTGAAATGCCAGATATTAAACTTGGGTTTAAAACGGCAAAGGCAATGGGAGATCTGGATATTGGCCAGAGCGTTGTCGTAAAAAGCGGAGTTGTCTTAGCAATTGAAGCCATCGAAGGAACGGATCAGGCTATTGTAAGAGGGGGTACTTTAGGAGGACCAGGTTCGGTTGTGGTCAAGGTGAGTAAACCAAGGCAAGATTTAAGATTTGATGTTCCTACGATCGGTAAAAGTACCATCGAGTCAATGATTAAGGCACAATCCAAAATCTTGGCCATTGAAACGGGAAAGACCTTTTTTTTAGAAAGAGATGCTGTTTTATCACTGGCGGCAGAACATCAAATTAAAATTATATCGTGTACATTTTGATTTCTAGAGAGACTTTAATAAAATAATGGTAAAAGAATAATCTGCAGGGTTAATTTTACACCTGCCGATTCCTCTCCTGCGGCAGGAATTCCTTAGTTGGCAGCGAAACTTTGAAAGATATTTAACGTTTATATAATGGTGGAAATTTATTCGGGAAAAGGGAAAGACTGAATGCTGAAGAAACACATCAAACTAGTGGTTTTGATAGTATTTCTATGTTCAATTCTTGCAGCCTGTTTTTTGATTCCAAAATTTTGGGCGAATCCCAAGACGGCTCAAGAGTCTTTAAATAATGGCGATACTGTGGGATTTGATGAGGCTGAAGGAGTGACAATGACCATTCCCGGTTCAACACAAAATGCCTATTGGGAATTGAATATTCATAAAATTAAAACCACCACAGGGGATATCAATAATTTAGAACAGGTTGAAGGGGTTTATTTTGTCAATAAAGTCCCTTCTTATCAAATATCCGGTAATCGGGGTACTGTTTATTTAAAAACTCGCAGGTTGGAAATTATCGGAAATGTAATATTGAAAGCAATGGATGGAAGTAAAAAGATCACGGCCGAACGGGTAGTTTGGGATACTCTGGGTAATAAAGTCACCGCTCAAAAAAATGCGATATTGGAAACACTCCAATCAATCGTCACAACCGAAGAGATTGTAGCCGATCTGGGCATAGATCATGCAGTCTTTAACGGGCAGACTAAAGTGTCTTATCAAAGGACAAATGAATGAAACGAAAAATTTGGACCGCTCTGTTCATTGTTTTTATGCTTTTATCCTATAGCCTAAGCGCAGCTGCCGGGCGGTTGGAAGTCAAAGCTCCCCATGGCGGCGAGTTTGATTTAGGCAAAAATGTTATGAAATATCACGGTACAGCATCGCAGTTAGTGGAAGCCCGCTGGGAAGATTCGGATAATACAAACAATGAATCCCTTGATCAAAAGGATAAGACCAATAAAAAACCATCGATATCAAGAGTCTTAAAATCAGTCGAATTGGTAGTCGATATCGATCGTAACCATTTGGTGGCTAGTAAAAATGTTTTTTTTCTCTATGACGGGAGCACTTCGGCTACTTGCAATAATTTAGAATGGGACCGCCCGACCGAATTCGTAAAGCTATCCGGCCAAGTTGTTATCCGCTATCTTGACTGGGTAATTAAAGGAAGCCGAGCTGAAGGCGAGATAAAAAAAGGTTTATTGACTGTTTATGGACCGGTGGAAGCCGTTAATCCTACCAATAAAATCCGTGGTAATAAGTTAATCCTTGATCGGCCCGCTAATAAAGGAGTTATTAGCGGCGATGCGGCCTTAATTCGTGATCAGAATGAAATGACGGCGCCGGAGATAACATACTTTTTTGAAACTCATCAAGTTTTGGCTAGTGGTATGGTTAAGACCAGGATTATCAATGAAACTAAGTAATGGGGGCTTAGCATGTCAATTAGAGTACAAGGCTTGATTAAAGAATATCAGCGCCGTAGAGTTGTGAACGGTGTAGATCTGGTAGTCAATCCCGGTGAAGTGGTTGGGTTACTCGGACCCAATGGAGCAGGGAAGACCACTACTTTTTATATGATTGTTGGCTTGGAACGCTGTGATTCGGGCTCGATTCATATTTATGACCATGATGTAACCGCAATGGCCATGCATATACGTTCCAAATATGGTGTGAGTTATCTGGCTCAGGAAGCGTCGGTATTTAGGAAATTAACAGTAAGCGATAATATTATGGCCATTTTAGAATTAACGGATTTACCTCTCTCCTACCGGAAAAGTCGCTGTGAACAATTGATGGAAGAATTTCACCTCAGCCATCTCCGGAAAAGTTATGGTTATATGTTGTCCGGGGGAGAACGGCGCCGGGTAGAGATTGCCAGGGCTCTGGCGATGGATCCCAAATTTATTTTACTGGATGAACCTTTCACTGGGATTGATCCTATTGCTATCGCTGATATCCAAGGCATTATCAATGACTTGCGGGCAAAAGGAATGGGTATATTAATCACCGACCACAGTGTTCGCGAAACATTAGCCATTACTGATAGGGCGTATATTATGCATGCCGGCGAAATACTGGTTTCCGGAAGTTCTGCCGATATTGCCAATGATGAAAATGCTAAACGGTTTTACCTTGGAGAACACTTCAGTATGTAACAGGGGGCCCTTTTTTGAATGAAAATATTAACTCGATATATTATTAAAGCGATTGTGGCACCACTTTTTGGAGGTATTGTTACTTTTACCTGCGTGTTATTGGGCGTACAAATGCTCAATTTGATGCGGGCGGCGGAGAAACTTCATCTTTCGCTTAGTTTTACCTTGGAATTGTTGGCTTTAACAATCCCTCAAAATTTGACGATTGGAGCATCAATCTCTGTTTTATTAGGAATTTTATTGGGCCTTGGTACGTTAACTGCTCATAGTGAGACTATCGCAATGCGGGCAGGAGGTTTAAGTTATAGGCGGATAGCCGTTCCAATCATAGTGATCGGTTTATTGATTAGCATTTTTGGAGTTATGCTTAATGAATATGTTGTTCCTGCTTCGCTCCAAGCTTATGAACAATTAAAAACCAGGGCAATGACCAAGGAAGCCTCAGGGAAAATCTATCAGTTTTATAAAGCTTTTCAGGATAATGGTGTTCAAAAGCTGATTTATGCTGATTCTTATGAGCCTAGAAATAAAGAATTGCATAATGTACTAATACAGGAAATGAAAGAAGGCAAGTTGCGCCGTACTATTTCAGCTGAGATTATGAATTGGAATGGTAGCGGTTGGTATTTCACTAGAGCCCAAATTTATCAATATACAACAGACAGCTTATTCCCGATAACGGTAGGTAAAGGGAAGGTTCGTTACGAACTCAACATTACTCCAAAAGAGATTGAACAAACAAATGTTGATCCTGAAGCCCAAAGTATTTCCGAATTAAAGCGTTACATCGATAAATTTACCACAGGTATTGAACGAAACCGTCTATTAGTGGAACTCAATAATAAGCTGGCGATTCCATTTGCAAGTCTTGTATTTGCCATTTTGGGGACTCCTTTGGCGCTTAGGCCGCAACGGCGTAGTAAAGCTGCAGGATTTGGGCTTTGTATTATTTATATTTTAATTTGGTATGTATTAATGGGTATTGGAGATTATTTTGCTAGAACTGGTTCAATACCTGTGTTTTTAGGGGCGTGGCTACCCAATATTGCTTTAACAGGATACGGAGTTTATGTGTTTTGTAGAGTGAAAAGCTAAGACGGGGTGAGGCACTGAAATGTATGGATTTATCATTATTGTATCAATGGTTACTTTCGGTGGACTAATTGCCCTTTTAGGAGATCGGGTCGGTATGAAGGTGGGCAAAAGACGTCTCAGCCTTTTTGGCCTTCGACCTAAATATACTTCAATGATTATCACGGTCTGTACAGGCTTTTTCATTGCTGGACTAACCTTGCTCATCTTGACTGTCTTATCAGAGTACGCCCGCACTGCGATTTTCCGGTTACAAAGCATTGAGCATGAATTAAAAACCACTACGTCAAAAGTCGGACAATTGACGGTTGAAATTCGTAATAAAGAAAAAGAGTATAATCAACTTCACCGTAATTTGCTCTTTGCAGTTTCCCAACAGCTTAAGGTGGAAAAGCAGCTGCAAGAAACCCGTTCTCAATATACCAAGGTATCAAGCAACTTGGCAAGTACTCAGGAAAATTTAAACTTAGCCCGGGACCGATTAGCCAATCTGACTGATATTAATGATGATTTAAAAAATCAGATAACGAATTTGACTTTGCAGGAGACCCGGCTCAGTCAGCAGATTCAAAATTTGGAAGGCTGGCTGCAAAGTTTACAGGACCGTAATAAGAACATTGTAGATAAACCGATGATTTTTTATGTAGGGGAGATTGTGGATGCCAAAATTGTCGACCCGGGTGTCCCAAGCAATCAAATATTTTCTACATTGGTTGAACCTTTTTTGAAAAGGATTAATGAAATCGCTCTGAAAAGGGGTGCGAAAATCCCCGGAAAAAGTGATTATGCGGTACGGGTTGCACCTCAAAAAGTGGCTCAAGTTTGCACGGAGCTTGGCCAGATAAAAGATAAAGCCGTGCTGAGAGTGGTAGTTGATAAAAATTCAGTAGCCGGAGAACCTCTAACCGTATCATTGGAATGTTATCCCAATCAAATGATTTATAGGACCGGTCAAGTCATCACTTCTTTGGTGGTTGAAAATACGGCGTCAGAGACGGAGTTGCGTGACCGTTTGCTTAGCATGTTGATTATTGCCAATAATAAAGCGATTGACAACGGCATTATTACTGAAGGCCAAAATTTACGGGATATTATTTCAATGTCAGAAATCGCCAGAACGATTAGTTTGATTCGGGAGAAAAAACCCGGCCAATACGAGGTATGTTTGGTGGCTACCAATGACACCTATAGAGTTGATGATTTTAAGGTGAAATTTATTGTAAAGTCACTATGAAGAAAGCAAAAATCCAATCGCACCTCTGAGTGAATGGTACGTCTGGTTTAAGAGGAGGGTTTTATATATCAATCCATTTGTTGGCTATTGATCCGGGACGCCAAAAATGTGGTTTAGCCGTTGTGAATGAAAAAGCACAGGTTTTAACCAAAGAGGTCATTCCGGTAGAACGGTTGAAAGAAAAAGTCGAGGCTTTAGAGGAAGAGTTTGGGTTGAATAAAATTATTGTCGGAGATCGTACCAATAGCAGTCATATCCGACAATGTTTGGTTTCTTTTAAAAAACCCATTATGATAGTAAATGAAGATAAATCAACCTTAGAAGGACGTTACCGTTATTTGAAGGAAAATACCAGAGGTTTAGCCCGTATTATTCCGATTGGGCTCAGGATACCTAGAGAACCTTTTGATGATTATGTGGCGGTCATTTTGGCTGAACGTTTCCTAAACACTCCAACATTGTTTAAAGAAGAATAGCCTTTATATAGTTTATCGATGGAAGCAAAACAGGCTTTGACGAGTCAATTAAAAGATATATGAGCTTTTAGGAAGTGATCGTATGATTGGCAACTTCAAAAAAAGCATGTGGATTCTTAGCCTCACGATGATACTGACGGGGATCTGTTACGGTAATGGCCCTCTACGTAAAACTACGCTAGAGCCATGGATTTATCAAGCCATGGGCTTTTTGAAGCAAAAAGGCTTTATTGCTGATTATCCAGCGGATTGGGTTAACTCCGGGAACCAACTCTCCCGTTTTGAAATTGCTTATTACATAAAAGGTTTTATCACCAGTCAAACGACTGCCCCAAATTTGCCTGATAGCGAAGTTGAAATTTTGCAAAAATTAATAGCCGAGTTTCAAATGGAATTAACCGATTTGGGAGTTCAAATAACCGATATTGATCAAGTTCATCCCAATTTGTCTAAAATAAGGCTTGAGACTGGTGAATATCAAGACCTTGATAATATTATTTCTAAAAATAAGGTTGGTATTCAGCAACCTAATTACTATTTCGGCCAATATTTTAACAAGCAACAAAGAAAAATATTTATATTTATTCCGCTAGAATATGTTCGGTCAAATTATGCTTTTCTCTTAAGTGGTGACGAATCCAGTTTTAATGTATTTTATCAACCAGGGAGTAAAAAACCATTGCTAGTTGTAAAAGGGTATTTGCCGTTGAATAATATACAATCTATTAATGGATATTTTTTATTTCCTATCCAATGGAGCACGGACTCTTCAGCTAACGGTAACAGCCAAATCTTATATGTAAACGACGAGGTTTTGCCGTTATTGGAGGAGGTTAATCAAATTCAGTGGGTCGATAGCTTATGGTCTGTCAATGGTATTTTGCCGTTAAATGGTTATTTACCCCAGGAGACAAATCTTAAGACAAAAGCTTTTGTAGCTAATCTCAACCAAGGCATAAAAGTAGGAGATTTTTTGGTATATACCACAAATTTTAATGATAAGAATAATTTACCCAGCGCCAATCTTAATCTTCCAATAGCCAATCCGATAGAGGGAAGCGGGAGCAATATTAATTTATTAGTTCCCATCGATTTAGATGCGATTGTAGGTACTAATTTAAAAACCATGCAATTCAACATTGAATATCCGATGATTATTCCCTATCAAAAAAATTTATTGGGTCTTGATTTTATGAATCCGGGGGGAGATTGGAATATGGATAACATTCTAGGGATATCAAGTTCCAAGGCTAACGCAGGAATTAATTATCATTTGAATGATTATTGGACTTTTTTGGCTTATCAGTCTTTTGATAATTATAACTTGCAGGATGGATGGCTCACAACCACATCTTTTGGAATCAATTATAATGATTGGGTTACTCTTTGGCTGGCCTATCGCCTGGTTGATTTTGATAAACCGATTGTTTCAGGATCCTTAGCATTGCATTTTTAGGAGGAAGCCATGGCAAGACTCAAGTATTCAGGTCTGTTAGTTTTGTTGTTTTTATTGTTCCTGATGTCCGGGACTAGCGTGGCCGCTGAAGGAATCGCTACTAGGAATCCATTGCAGTGGTTATCGAATCTGGAAGTCAATATGATTGGTAAATCGGATGAGGATAGCGGTTTGCTAGATAGACTAAGCAATCTTGAGCAAATTACTACGGGAAGAATTTTTGCTGATTCGATTGTCGAGCGTTTAAGCCGTTTGGATACATTAATATATGTGAATCAGCCACATGATGTTTCTTTACTCTATAAGATTCAAGCTTTGGAGTGGGTCCTTTTCAAAAGGAGTTATGCCGGACCCATACAAACTCGTTTGGAATCGGTAGAGAAATCGTTATTTAATATGGCTTATACAGGACCAGTAACGAAGCGGTTGGAAAAATTAATCAATCAGGTATTTCCTGATGGCGTCATCAAGGGCAAATGGGTAACGGTTACAGAAGGCACTTTAGTGAAAGTCCGAATGGTTAATCCTTTGAATTCTGCACAAAGTAAACCAGGAACCCGGTTTCAATTTGAAGTTGTTGAATCTGTTTTGGTAGATGATTTTCTGGTTTTTCCAAAAGGCCTGAATGGAGAAGGAATCCTTCAAGCAGTCAACCGTCCTGAAAATTGGGGCCGAGATGCCAAATTGATGTTAGATTTTGCCGAGATAAAAGCCTTAGATGGGACTCCGGTTTCCATGATTTATGGTGTGAAAGCCCGAAGTATGGATTATTCCCGCCGTTTATCAGTTGGCGCCAGTGCGGCCGGAATGATGGCTTTTGGCCCGGGTGGAATTTTGCTTGGATTTGCAGTCAAGGGGAAAGAAAAAAACATACCCCAAGGCACGGAATTTTATTTACAGGTGAAGGAACCGTTAAGAATATACACAATTCAATAATACGGAGGAGAATATCAATTAATAAACGAGTGGCAATTTTTGGATTACTATGGATAGCTTTGAGTCCGATTATCGGAAATGGATCTCCAGTTTATGCCGCTGCAACAGAAGCAAATATTGTTGCTGAAGGTTTTGTGAAAACGGATTTATCGTCGGATATTACGACTGCCGAGAAAAATGTAAAAGTCACTGATGATCTCGGGGTTATCGAAGCCGAGCGAATTCAATATAATCATAATTCAGGTTTGGTAGAAGCTAGCGGGAACGTTAAATTAACCTCTCAAACCGGAATGGTTATGAAGTCTGAAAGACTGGTCTACGATCTTAATACCGGAGAGGCGCAGGCTACTGGTGGGGTTTATATGAAATCCCCGGATGGAATCACATTGACAGCCAGGCAATTGAATTATAACAATAAACAAGGATTGGCTAAAGCTTTTGGTGAAGTTAAAGTAACCAATATCAATGGGACTTTTGAAACTGAAACCTTAAACTATGATTTGAAAAATGGTACGGGATCTTCGGAAGCTGTTTCCATGATTTTGCATACTAAAAACCGGGATGCTTTGATTCATGCGGATAGTATGATTTTAAACGGAGTGTTATATCATTTTAAGAACCTTAAGATGACCCGCTGTGAGATGACCCAACCGGAATATCAATTTGTAGCCAAAGAGGGAGTTTATGATGGCCGTTATCTGGAATTAAAAAGCATTATTCTTCAGTTAAAAGGAGTGCCGGTTTTTTATCTTTCATCTAAGATATTCGACATGACGAATATTTGGTTTCCCGATATTCAACTTGATTATAATCACGATGACGGCTTGAAGGTTGGATATCGATATTCGGCCCCGATGAATAAAAATATGGACTGGCGAATTGCCACCACCTATCGCTCCAATGATTATTCAACGTTACAATTAGGATTGAATGCGAAAAAAGATGATATCTCAAATTATACCGAAATCTATTTTAATAATGATTCCGAGGGGTATGGCCTTGGGGAAAAATTAACGTACGATAGGCCTCAATTTGTAGCGACCCTCGATGGCTTGAAAAGTTTTTCATCCAATGATGCTACAGAGTTGGGATTTTCAATTACCCGTAAGTACTGGGAGAGCCCATTTGGCCGCTGGCAAGTTGGGATGCTAAGCCGTAAAGTTTCCAAAGATGACGGCGGAACAGAGTATGGGGGCACTTATGGCGGATATCGTTTGGATTATAATCCCCATCCATATTTTACTCTGAGTTTAATGCGCTTATATACGTTGGATGGTGGAGACGATTGGGGCGATTATCTGGATGAATTTAAAATCGGCTCGAATTGGCTCTATGATGGAGAAATTCCCCTTAATAAAATTTATTCATTGGGCTTTAGCGGCACTTATAATTCCACGGAGTCCCTATGGATTCATCAGATTTACCAGATTAATTATGGAACGGACTGTTTGAAATTGAGCCTTGGCTGGGATGAGGCCGAACGGTCAATGGTTACTGGATTTAATATTCGCTTTTAATCCACGATTGGAGTTGCTTCGCAACGTTTTAGAAATGGGATTATCGAAATTTTCTTTTGAATAATAAAGGATTTGGTGTTTGATAAAAATATTTTTAATAGAGTCTTCCTTCAATTACTTTTGAAGGAAGTTTTTATTTATAATTGGGCAAACTATAAAAAAATTAATTTTTGGAGCGTAAGGTTGGATAATCAGTTGAATGATTTAACAGGATCCCAATGGCTCTATTGGACCAACACCATTTATGAAACTAATTTTCCTGTTGATGGAACCCATCCATTACGGAAAATGCATGGCGCAATGAAACCACCGGCTTTAATGGCTGAAATCATTGAATTTTTCACCAAACAAGGTGAATCGGTCCTTGATCCATTCGCTGGAGTGGGAGGCACGTTATTAGGGGCTATGATGGTTGGGCGGAAAGCTTTTGGTATTGAGATTAATCCGGCATGGGTTGACTTGTATCAGAGAATCCTTCACGGAATGAGGGACTTGGACAATCCGGAAATTCACAAAGAGGGTTTAAATTCAATGATATTGGGAGATTGCTTACAAGTTATGCAATCCATTCCGGAGGGAAGCTTTTCGGCTATCATTACCGATCCTCCATATGGATGTCAAGGTCGAAAGATCGGTTTTAAAAAGGAGACTCATTTTAATATGAAATCCGATGAAGAAGCTGATTTTGGGAATTGTGATGATTATTCGGATTATCTTCACAAAATGAAAAGATTTGGAGAAGAAGCCCACCGTATTCTGGGCCCAAACCGATATTTAGTCATGATGATCGGAGATCGATATAACCATGGAGAATATTTGCCTCTCGGGGTAAAAGTTGCCGAAACTCTTCGGGAAGTTGGTTTCACTTGGAAAGGAATCAGAATTTGGTGGAATAAAGCGACGCAACGCCCTTTAAAACCATATGCAATCAAAACTTGTTTTGTACCGAACATCACCCATCAGAATATATTGATCTTACGAAAGGAGAAAAGACGCGCGGGTGCAGGATAAATAAGGATTTTCAATAAAATACAGGCACTTGGCATTTTAATTACTTCATGCTATAATAGAGTCAAACATCAAGACCGCCACTATCATGAATAAAACATTGTGAGGTGGGTATTATGGTCTATAAATTGACACACGATGAGGTTTTAAAAATTTGTGGCGCTTGTCCAAAATTTGTTAAAGACCGTGAGCAGTGTCAAAATGATGGGGAGCCGAAGACACTCAGGGAATTGCACCGCTGTAAAAAATGGGATGAACATTTTGGGTCTGCTTGCATTTTCCAAGGGTAATGAAGTATAATATGAATTATATCAGCTATTGGGCCTGTGGCTCAGATGGGAGAGCGCTGCGTTCGCATCGCAGAGGTCAGGGGTTCGATTCCCCTCAGGTCCACCATATTGATTATCGATGGAGGGTAATAACAGATGACGTTAATTAAAACGATTGTTAAGGGCAAGCTTGCTTCAACCGTGACGACCGGGGGATGTGGTGCATGCAAAAATTCTTGTCAGTCAGCATGTAAAACTTCTTGCACAGTCGGAAATCAAGTTTGTCAGAAATAATAATTATTTGTTATTCTGTTTTAGAATCAATTCTGTTTGAGGGCCGATGATTTTTTGATATTTACATAGGTATTATCTTGGGAAATTCTGAACCTTATCATTGAAAAACAATTATTGCAATTTTCAGAAAAACAGCCATGGATTTTTCATGGCTGTTCTTTATGTAACGGTGCACGGATTGGATATTTTGTAATAGGAGTTGTTCGTATTGACAAATTGGCATTCCTTTAAAGCTTTGGGCAGATTTTTTTTGTTTGACGTCCCCAGTAATTCATTATTTCAAATTGAAGAAGTTGTTTATCAATATTTAAATCGACAAGCGGTTTCTGAGCCAATCAAAGAACAGGTTGAGTCTGAATTGGCGGAGCTACGGGCAATGGGGCTTTTGCAAGAAAAGAGAGAGGAAATTCCCCATTTTGAAAAAGAACCGTCATTGAAAGCACTGTGTTTACATGCTTCCCATGACTGTAATTTAAGATGTAAATATTGTTTCGCCGGTACGGGACCTTTTGGCGGGGACCGCGAGCATATGAGCTTGGAGGTTGGCCGAAAAGCGCTGGATTTATTATTGCGCGAATCAGGTTCACGGCGCCAACTTGAAGTGGATTTTTTTGGAGGAGAACCACTGCTTAATTTGGATGTGGTAAAGCAAATTGTGGCTTATGGAAAGCAAGCGGCACTGAAATATGATAAAGTTATCAATTTCACCCTGACGACCAATGGCGTTCACTTGAATCCAGAGGCGCGTCAATTTTTGAATGAAGAAGGATTACAATTGGTCTTGTCCCTCGACGGCCGCCCGGAAGTGAATGACGCGATGCGCGGTAATGGTACTTATCAGCGAATAGTTCCGAATATCTTGGAAACAGTAAGAACACGGGGAAATAAAAATTATTATTTACGGGGAACTTTTACTGCCGATAATCTGGATTTTACCGAAGATGTCAAACATTTATATGATCTTGGTATTCGTGAATTATCGTTGGAACCGGTTGTAGAAAAAAATGGAGATTACCGGCTGACTGAAAATCACATGGAACGGATTGAAGCGGAATATGATAGACTGGCTCAGTTTTATTTAGAGAAGAAGCAAATGGGTCAGGGTTTTACTTTTTTTCATTTTGAAATAAGCCTGGCCCATGGGCCATGTCTACCGAAACGGCTTACCGGATGTGGGGCGGGGTTTGACTATTTTGCGGTCACCCCTAAAGGAGATCTTTATCCTTGCCATCAGTTTGTCGGCCGTACTGGGTTTAAAATGGGTGATGTCGATGAAGGTGTAACCAATCTATCCTTGCGGCAGGAGTTTGGGGCTGCGACTTTATATAAAAAAGAAGGGTGCGCTGATTGTTGGGCCCGTTTTTATTGCAGTGGCGGATGTCATGCGAATGCCCACTTAATGAACGGATCGATTTATAAACCGGATCCAATCGGTTGCCGTCTACAGCGAAAACGGTTGGAATGTGCGTTGGCGCTGAAGGGGATTGAAATAGAAGAAAAGCAGGCAGCTTCTGAAGGGTAATCGAAGAATCTTGAACTAATCAAAGGAATGTTTGAATGGATGGAATTCAATAAAAAGACCGCCCCCATAACAAGGGGGCAGAAAATCGAAATTCGAATCGACGGTTACGGCCATGAAGGGGAAGGGGTCGGGCGTTATAATAATTTTACAGTTTTTATCCCGGAAGTTCTAAAAGGTGAATTGGTTTCTGTAAAGATAACTGAAGTTAAGAAGAACTTTGGCCGGGGTATTGTTCTTGAAATTCTTGAGCCGGTTCCCGAAAGGATTAAACCTCTCTGCCCATCCGCCTTGGACTGCGGCGGGTGCCAATTACAGCATTTAAATTATGAAAATCAACTTACCCTTAAGCATCAACGGGTAATTGACGCTGTTGAGCGAATCGGGGGTCTTCGAGACGTCAGTATTCATCCGGTCATTGGAATGGCTGAGCCCTGGCATTATCGAAATAAAGCCCAATATCCTTTAGGCATCTTAGATGATACTGTAGTTATGGGATTCTATCGAAAAGGGACCCACGAAATCGTACCCTTAAAAGGATGTTTATTACAGAGCAAAGTGAGTAACAGGATAGCCGAAAAGGTCCGGCAATTTGTAGAAACTTATCATATACCGATTTACGATGAGTTAAATCATTCGGGATTGTTACGCCATGTTCTGATTAAACAGAGTTCCCAAACGGGGGAAGTGATGGTGGTTTTTATTACCCGAAATCGACCATTTTCGGCGGCAGAAAAGATTGCCGGAGAGTTGGTTAGCCTTTTTCCAGAAATCAAAAGTGTTGTCCAAAATGTTAATGATGCCCGGGGTAATGTGATCTTGGGGCCAAGCACTAAAATTATCTGGGGACAGGATACTATTACTGAGCATATCGGCAATTTTAAATTTAAAATTGCAGCGGAGTCTTTTTTTCAAGTCAATCCGTTCCAAACCGAAAAGTTGTATCGAAAGGCCGTGGAGTTTGCCGGATTAACCGGGAGGGAAACCGTACTCGACGCTTATTGCGGAGTAGGCAGTCTGACGTTATTTTTAGCTGAACAAGCCCAAAAAGTATATGGAATCGAAATTGTAACACAGGCTGTTAAAAATGCATTGGATAATGCAGCTTTCAATGAGATAAAAAATGTGGAGTTTATGGTAGGTGCCACAGAGAAAGTCCTCCCCCAACTGACGCAGAAGGAAATAACTTTTCAGGTAGCCGTTGTCGATCCGCCCCGCTCCGGCTGTGAGGAAGCTGTTTTAAAAAGCTTTGCGGAAAATAAAGTGAGCCGGATCGTCTATGTAAGCTGTAACCCGAGTACTTTGGCCCGGGATCTCAAAATATTGGAAAGTTTAGGATATAAGACGCTTGAGATACAACCTGTGGACATGTTTCCTCATACTTATCATATTGAATGTGTGGCGAGGATTGAAAAGAGAATGTAAAGACACCTGCATGGATCAAACGGTTGGACGTCCATATCGGCTTGGATGTTCTTGATCCTGTTTCCCAAATTACTTTAGGAATCCTATTTAAAAAAAGGTAACCTAGGCACAATTGGGCCGGATAGTAATATCCCGAGGTTTGATTGGCAATTCCAAGGCGGTATTGACGGTCCGAAAGCAGCAGCGGATGTAATCAATTCTTCCCGTCAGTCGCCAAGGCAATCTACAATTAGAACGGGTCTTCCCTCATATTGAAACATGGGTGTGTCATCCCATTTTCCGATTTTGCCTCTGGCGGTAATCTCTTTTTGGTTGTCTTCATCCCGCCCAATGGGCCTTAAAGTGAGAATGCCTTTTTCCATGAAATGGACCAAATTTCCCTCTGCACTATAAAGCCAGCGTTTAGGATAATCCTGTTCTCCGCAATACATTTTCATGCCGGGATATTCCGGAAGAATACCGACACACCTTCCCTGACTATGCAGTGGAGTTCCTCCCTACACTTAAAATCAGTCTTCAATTAAAATTGGAAATCCAAAATCGGGAAGATTTTTTATGGATAGTTTGTTACAATAAAGTTTGAAATAGACAGGCAGCTTATTAAAACTAAATTTTGGAAGGAGAAAAGGGACGATGGCAAAAACATATTTTAATCCGGGGTGCGCCTTAAGTATCTATAAACCTGAGATTGAAAATAGAATATTAAAGTTTCTGAATCAAAATTATGGAGAGGTCGCGCTGCACAAAATATGCTGCCGTCATGAACCGGGACTGGAAGCGGAATCATTAATTATTAATGTCTGTGCCGGCTGTGACAGACGTTTTAGGAGCTTATACAATGGTATATCGACAATCTCTTTATGGGAAGTGCTTGATGGACTAGATGCATTTCTGTATCCGGATTATGAAGGGTTCAAGATGTCGGTCCACGATCCCTGTCCCGTTCGGGAAAGGCCGCAAATTCACCAAGGTGTGCGAAATTTGCTTAAAAAAATGAACATCGATGTTGTGGAAACAAAGTTGAATGGCATCCATTCAAAATGCTGCGGAGACGACTTTTATCTCAAGCTTCCCATGGAAAAGCTTCATCAAAAAATGAAGGAACGGGCGGATGCCATGCCCTGTCAAGATGTCTGCGTATATTGCGTCTCCTGTGTCAAGTCAATGTATATTGGGGGCAAAACACCGCGGCATTTAATCGATCTTTTGATGGGCGAATCAACCGAGCCGCAGATATACGATACAGTAAAATGGCATCAGCAATTGCAAGAATATATTGATAAACAGTAGGGTAAAATCATGATCACCATTGGGGAAAAATGGCAGGCTGTTATTAAAAACGACGTCCGCTATGATGGCAAGTTTTTTTACGCAGTTTGTACTACCAAAGTTTTTTGTAAACCATCCTGTAAATCAAAGAATCCATTGCGAAGGAATGTAAAATTTTTTGACAGTGAGCAACAGGCGATGGATGAAGGGTACCGCCCCTGTAAAAGGTGTTGCCCGGATCGCCCAACGTTTTCTCCATCCGGGGAACTGACAGAAAAGGCCAGGGTGATCCTGGATAAATATTTTGCCGATATCGATGAGCTCAATCAGCAAATTCAAAAGCTTGGCGTAAGTAAAAGTTATCTGAACAAACTGTTTTTAAAAACTCATGGGATGACAATCGCAAAATATTTGCGTTTCGTTCGAATAAGGAAAGCTAAAAATATGCTCCTTGAAGGGACTAAGGTTACTGAAACCGCTTTCGGGTGCGGATTTAATAGTGCGTCTTCCTTTTATTCAAATTTTAAAAAAGAGACGGGCTGTTCGCCAAAGGCATTATCCCGATACAAAATAAATGAAGGCTTGATGAGTTGAATTGTTATGGCATTTGATACAGGAGTACGGATACTTTTTCAGAAATATGCTTACTCTTTCATAAGTTCGGGATTGAGCCTTTTGCAGTTGAATATGATTAGAATTATACAAAGTTAGTAATTTTCTTCCATGGATGATACAATAAAAATATCCAGTTATTGTTAACCGGGAACCCAAATAAACGGTTTTTTTGTTAGAGTATTTGAAGCCCAGCGGAAGCTAAGGCTATCGGTGAAAGTAGGGTATTTATGAATGCTTATTCCATCAAGAAAAATGTCCCAATAACCTCGGTTGTCGTTGGCTTTGCAATTATATTTTCCGTCACAATATTGACTTTTGTTGCTACCGCCCCTGCCTTGGGATCCACGTTGGATGGGTTTGAAACAGCCGCTACCAAGGATGATTCCCAACAAGACTCCGATGATCAAAAGGAGAAGGATCAAGATAAGAATTCATCTGAAGATTTTTTTGAAGACTTTCATTTCGTTATGAAAATAATCGGTCATATTATCTATTATACCTATGAAGGAACCAAAATGAGTTATGCGAGAGTTGGCGGGTCGACCGATATTGATCCGGCGAAAATTGAAATCCGGCAGACCGGAGAGCCGACTTTGCCTTTTTACGAAGTAGATTATAAATATATGTACGTAAACTCGGAAATCATTGCCAATGATGTTGCTGTTCAGCTTGGTAATGGTCCGCTGGGTTTTGAATGCCGCAGCACATGGTTTGCAGAAAAAAATCCCAAGGATAATTTAACTTTGACTCAATATCACGTATTACTCCGGATGTCACCGAATCGGTCACAAGAATATGGAATCGGAGTCGGGACACTTTCTCTTTCGGGGAACGGGCACCATTCCGGTTTTTCAATTACTTTCCCAATAAAGTTCTATCCGAAACGTTCATTTGGGATTCAATTTAAACCTACATATAGTTGGATTAACGGTAATCTTATCAATGATAATGATTTGTCGTTTATTCTAACGAAAAAATTCGGTTCGCTAGAGCTTGGATATCGTTCTCTTGATACCAACGGCAAGAGTTTAAATGGATCATATATTGGCTTGGCCTGGCATTATTAAATAGATTTGAAGAGCCAATAGAATGTTCTGGAGCGCTTTTTTATTCATAAACAGGGGTTTTCAAGGATACCTTTAAGTTCCAACAAATTAAAAATCTCATAAACAGGAATGATGCCGGTTTTATTCACAATTCTATTCGGATTATACCAGCAAGTATCGATTCCGGAGTTTATTCCTCCTTGGATATCGGAGGTTAAACTATCCCCTACGATCA
Source organism: Bacillota bacterium (assembly GCA_023426245.1). Lineage (GTDB taxonomy): Bacteria > Bacillota > UBA4882 > UBA8346 > UBA8346 > UBA8346. The sequence continues at coordinate 4,624 of JAFABB010000025.1, read as the reverse complement.
ATACTTTACTCTTATCCGTATACTGGATGGTATTTAAAGCATATTCAAATATTTTGGGATCCGGTTTGGATACTTTCGCCTCCTCGGAGACTATTACATTTTCAAAGTACCTTGCGATAACGGATTTTCCGATTCTTTTGTTTTGAACATCCTTAAGGCCGTTTGTAACGATTGCCAGTCTATAATCTTGATACAAGCTAATTACCAGCTCAATACTGGCCTCAAATAAAAAGGAGCAATTCGCCAAATGCCTCATGTAGGCTTTGGCAAATTCATTTTCATCAAAATCGACGTTTATGCTGCTTGATAATTGTTTGAATCTTTCCACCTTTAGTTTTTTCTGAGAAATAAGTCCCTTTTCGAACTCTTTCCATAGAGAAGTATTGATTGCTTGATATATCGACAAGTGATGATTTTCATTATATTGGATGTTGAATTCCACCATGGTATTTTTAAAGGCTTCTCTTTCCGATTTCTTAAAGTCAAATAAAGTGTCGTCCGCATCGAATAATATTACTTCGTATTTCATATGGACCTCCCATGTTGTACTGAAAAATTTTCTATGACCTCCAATGGCCATCTTGTTATAAAATAATATAGAAATGAGAATTTGAACATGACGTATGTCAGGTCAAGGAGAATTTATGAAAAGAATTTCCAATCATGAACTTTTGAAGAACTTTATTGCCAAACATGATATAGAAAATATTTTCGACAAAGACTTCATAAGCCATATGGAACTTCATTTTTATGAAAAAGGAGAGTGTGTTTTTAAAGCCGAGAGCGATCTGGAATACTACTATCTGCTGGTGGATGGGAAGATCAGAGTTTCATATCCTTTTGAGAACGGTAAAGCGATGTTTTTGAAGTTTTATAAAGCCTTCAACACCATTGGAGATCTTGAACTTTTAAAAGACCGTTCCATTATCTGCGATATTGAGACCATGGAAGATACTTATTTAATCGCAATTTCTTCCGGAATCATCAGGAAATCATATCGGGATGATCCGAAATTCCTCCGTTATTTAGTGGATTCCTTAAGTGATAAACTTTATGCCACCATTAATAATAGTTCTTACAATTTCGTATACCCGCTTATCAATCGATTTTCCAGCTATCTGGTGGAACATATCACCGATCAAAGTAAGGTGGTATTCCATTCGTCTTTCGTAGAGATTGCTCAATTTTTAGGTACGACCTATCGGCACCTGAATCGAACGATAAAAGAACTGGAAAAAAAATCGGTTATAAAGTGTGAAGATAAAATGATCCGGATCATCGATGAAGACAAACTCCGGGAATTATCGAAAAACCCGTATGTAAAATCACTCTAATTACAATGGATTCCTGGAGGATGGCCAGGAGATAGGCCCCTTTAAAGTCATTCATGTGCGGGGCCATACGGAAGGCAGCGTGTGTTTTGCCACGAAGGGAGAGGCCTTCTATTTGTGGGAGACGCGCTTGGGAGGAGGTAAAAAAGGAAGTCCCCGTGTTTCACCGGATATCATGAACATCGATACGGCTCAGGCCAGGAAGTCCGCTCACAAATTGGCGACAGTGAATTTTCAGGTTATGTTGCCGGGGCATGGTAAATCCATCATCCAAGAAGTTTTTCATAAAACGGCATTTTAAATCTTCCAAACCGCCGGGGGAATCCATTGCCCCGTTAATACGGCAGAGTCCGGCCAATACATTCGTAAAGTCAGATTGAATTGCCCCTTGGGGGCGGGGAGCCAGTTCGCTTCGGCATAATGCGGTGGTTTCATAGAGCTGATCCAGATGTCAAGGGAGCAATCGGGATTGTATTGAAGAGGGTTTAAATGAGCACTGATTGCATAGCGGTGAATTGGGTTAGCCGCTAAATAGCCCCGCTCATCATAGACGGTAATAGACCAGAAAGCGTTAACCGGCGGCAATTGTTCTCGATTAAAATGCAACCGGTATCGCTCGGAACCGTTTAGAAGGAGCCCACCGGCATCCATGAAAGCCGGAGCATAAACAGCATCTTTGGGCAGATTGGCTCCGACACCCAACATGGCTACCATAGCCCTTCTCCGGTAATCAGCCCCATAAAAACCGATGTCTTTAAAATATAAATTCCATCCATTCACGTTGTTCTTTATATAGTCGACCTTTGCCCCATTTCGAATGAATTCCGGCCCTCTGGCTACGGCAAATTCCAACGCTTGTTTTACCGGTAAACGCCTCCTATCGAAAGGAGAAACTTGATCCTGAACTAAACCCAGCGCGTGAAGAATCCTGTTCATGGTGGGATCTTCGATCCAGGAAGAGTTTTTTCTCATGGACCAGTTCATTGTATGAAAAAACGAAGAGGCGCTCATTGCTGACACTTGCTCTACCGGGTTCAGATTTGGCTTCCCGGTGTAAACATGAGAATCTTGGATTTGATGGTGGAGGGCGGAATCATCCCGCTGGCTGATTGGTATCAGGCTCAAAAGGTTCTGGAGATCGTGAACTCTTTGATAATCTTGAATCCCATCCGTTTGGATTCGTCCGATGATCAGAACCATATTGGTAGGAGAGTCGATACGATGAATTCCTTCAGGTAATTTACCGTTCCAGTCCGGTCCGGCAATGGCGAAGGTCCCTGCCTGATTTCCGGTGGTCCGGGTGCCGAGGGAGGCGAATACATTGGTCCAGGCGTCTAAAAATTCCAGCAAATAAAAACGGTTCCGGGTATCGGGAACTTTGAGAATGACAGGCTCCTTCGTCAATTCCAGCCAGGCGAGAGAATAAAGGGTATCTACATTGGGCCGGACAATGGTTGTGTAATCGGGATTCGGAAAAGATCGACGGTGCGAAAACCGATTGACCAGCGTTCCACTGGCGATCATCGAATGTTTGGTAACTTCCATGAGTACCAGGGGATAGCCATAGATGTAGGCTTTTAAAGCCATCCATTCCAAATTCTTGAGCCGCAGGGAATTCAATTGCCGATTCTGAAATAAATTCCCGAATGGGGCGTTACCATAGGCGTCACTTCTTGTCATGTCCATAGTTCTCCCATGGAATATGCATTCTACAAATGGTCATTACTTTATCCTATGCGGTTAGGTCTGGAAAGGTTATTGCTTAAAAATAAATCCATCTCTTTCCCAACTCCGTAATTCTAAGCCATTGACGAACTTTTCCGGGCTTTTTGCATACCATGATAGGGAATCAATGAAAATAAATGGAGGACTTTGAGGTGGGATTTTACGTCACAGTGGAGCCAGAGGTCAATATTTATGTTGAAGATTTGAATCCCGAAGGAAGGAAAACCATTTTATTCATCCATGGCTGGCCCGCCAGTCATCGGATGTTTGAATATCAATTGAACGAATTACCTAAAGTGGGGTACCGGTGTATCGCCATTGATACCAGGGGGTTTGGCAGTTCGGATAAACCCCGGCGGGGTTATGACTATGACCGTTTATCCGATGATGTCCGGGCCGTGATTGAAACCATGAAATTAAAGAATATCATTTTAGGGGGGCATTCAACGGGAGGAGCGATTGCCATCCGGTATATGGCCCGCCATCAAGGATGGGGCGTGTCCAAGCTGGCGCTTTTTGCCGCCGCCGCTCCCAGCCTTATTCAACGCCCTTATTTCCAGTATGGCTTATCGGAAGCCGATGTGAAAAAAATTATTGCCCAGGCCAATCAGGATCGGCCCAAAATGTTACGGGATTTTGGCGAAATGTTTTTCTACCGTTTCATAACCAATGCCTTCTCGGACTGGTTCTTCCAAATGGGACTGGAGGCTGCGGGTTGGTCAACAGTGGCTGTGGCAGAGACCTGGCTGAATGAAGAAAGACTTTTTTCCGATTTGGGGAAGATCCGGGTTCCCACATTGATTTTGCACGGCATTCATGACCAGGTCTGTCGGTTTCCGCTGGCAATCGCTGAAAATAAAGGAATAGGCAACTCGAGATTGATACCGTTTCAATATAGCGGTCACGGGTTGTTTTATGATGAGCGGGAACGCTTTAACCGGGAATTGGCTAAATTTGTTGAGGAAGAGTGCGGGTGAAGCAAGCTTTATTGGATTCAATTGGGACCGGCAAGGGGAAAACTTTTATGAATGTACGCTAACCAGGCACCTGGAGAATAGAAGCGGATTCCGTCGGTAATGATTGCAGAGCCATGATAATAATCGTATAGACCGGGGCGATGATTGGAAAAAAACCGAACCTCTGTGGTTCCATGTCCGTGTGGCTGAAATGTTTTTTGTATCCCAAAGGAAGCTTTTTCTGTATCAAACGAAAGTATTCGAAGCAAATAACAAGGATTTTCTATCCCGGAGGGAGCTTTTTCTCGATCAGAGGGAAAAAATCGAAGCAAATAGCAAGGAATTTGTATATCAAAGGGAGGAATTCGAAGCAAATAACAAGCTTTTTCTATTCCAGAGGGAGCTTTTTCTCGTTCAAAAGGAGAAAATCGAAGCAAATAACAAGCTTTTTCTATCTCAGAAGGAGGTCGTGTCAAGATCGATGTGGTCGTGTCAAGATCGATGTGTAAACTTGGAAAAGTTAAGAAACAAATTTAGAAATTCGGTTTCCAAAAATGACAAATAATTGATTTAAAATTTTGGCCCAGTTAGGAACGGGTTTATTCCATTTTT